>NZ_JBIBJI010000001.1:0-604971 GCF_042958345.1 Streptomyces sp. NPDC007983 | reverse complement strand
TCTGCGGGGGGCCCGCCGCCCCCCCCCACCCCAACTCCCCCCCCCCCCCCCCCCCCGGCGGGGGCCGCCCCCCCCGCCCCCCCCCCCGCGCCCCCCCCGCCGCCGTTCGAGGGCCCCTACGGCTCTCTGGGCGTCTTGCGGGCCCGCGAGCGGCCCGGGGGCGGCCAGGGCGTTACGAGGCGCTCAGCGGGCCGCTGAGGCGGTCCTCGCCCCTCGCGTCCGGCTCGTACGGCAGGATGGGCCCCATGAGCGTGCGCGAGGACCCACAGGCCCAGCCCGTACGGCCGACCACGGAGGACTCGGTGGCCGCGGCGGGCAGCGAGCTGATCGGCGGCCCGGTCGGGCGCCGGGCGCTGCTGGGCACGAGCTGGTGGACCCCGGTGCGGATCATCGCGCTCGTCGCCATCGGGATGTTCGCCCTGGGCATGGTGCAGAAGCTGCCCTGCTACGACGGCGGCTGGTTCTACGGCGCCACCACCCAGTACACCCACGCCTGCTACTCGGACATACCGCACCTCTACAACGGCCGCGGCTTCGCCGACGACCTCGTCCCGTACTTCAACCGCATACCGGACAGCGTCTCCGGCGGGATGGAGTACCTGGAGTACCCGGTCCTCACCGGTCTCCTGATGGAGGTCGCCTCCTGGCTCACCCCGCACGGCGGCGACCTGCAGACCCGCGAACAGGTCTACTGGCTGGCCAACGCGGCCATGCTCATGGCGTGCACCGCGGTCATCGCGGTCTGCGTATCCCGTACGCACCGCCGCCGCCCCTGGGACGCGCTGCTCCTCGCCCTGGCCCCCGCCTTCGCGCTCACCGCCACGATCAACTGGGACCTGCTCGCGGTCGCCCTCACCGCCGCCGCCATGCTCATGTGGTCCCGCAGCCGCCCGCTGGCCGCCGGTGTGCTGCTCGGCCTCGCGACGGCCGCGAAGCTCTACCCGGTGCTGCTGCTCGGGCCGCTGCTGGTGCTGTGCCTGCGCGCGGGCCGGTGGCGTGCGTTCTGGGCGGCGACGGGCGGCACGGCGGCCGCCTGGCTGGTGGTGAACGTCCCCGTGATGATCACTACGCAGGGCGGGCTGCACATCCGCGAGGGCTGGAAGCAGTTCTACACGTTCAGCCAGGAACGCCCGGTCGACTTCGGGTCGCTCTGGCTGATCATCTCGCAGCGCACCGGCAACCCCATGGACGACGTCAACACCTACGCCATGATCCTCATGGCGCTGGCCTGCGCCGGAGTGGCGGCCCTCGCCCTGTGCGCCCCGCGCCGGCCGCGTTTCGCCCAGCTCGCCTTCCTGGTCATCGCGGCCTTCGTGCTCACCAACAAGGTCTACTCACCGCAGTACGTGCTGTGGCTGATCCCGCTCGCGGCGCTGGCGCGGCCGCGGTGGCGGGACTTCCTGGTGTGGCAGGCGTGCGAGGTGATGTATTTCCTCGGGATCTGGATGTACCTCGCGTACACCAACAGCGGCGATCAGCACCGGGGCCTGCCGCCCGAGGGCTACCAGCTCGCGACCGCGCTGCACTTCGCGGGGACGCTCTTCCTGTGCGCGATGGTCGTGCGGGACGCACTGGTGCCGGACCGCGATCCGGTGCGCCGGGACGGCTCGGACGACCCGTCCGGCGGCGTGCTCGACCAGGCGCCGGACATGTTCGTGCTGGGAGGGGCGCGGCGCACGGCGCAGTACGAGGACGCGGCGCTGGCGGACTGGGGCGCCGGCCGGGGGTGAGCTGCCCGCGGGCGCCCACCCCGGCGACGGGGCTCAGCGGTCGAGCAGGCGGTCGAACTGCGTCGTGGTGTGGCGCAGATGCGCCACCAGCTCGTCCCCCACCTGCGGTGCCGTGACATCGCCCGGCACGAACAGGATGGACACCTGCATGTGCGGCGGTTCGGCGAACCACCGCTGCTTGCCCGCCCAGACGAAGGGCGAGAGGTTGCGGTTGACGGTGGCGAGACCGGCGCGGGCGACCCCCTTGGCCCGGGGCATCACCCCGTGCAGCGCCTTGGGGGCCTCCAGGCCGACGCCGTGGGACGTGCCGCCCGCGACGACCACCAGGAAGCCGTCGGAGGCGGCCTTCTGCTGGCGGTAGCCGAAGCGTTCGCCCTTGGCGACCCGGGTGACGTCGAGCACCGAGCCCCGGTACTCGGTCGACTCGTGGTCGCCCAGCCACAGCCGGGTGCCGATGCGGGCGCGGAACCGGGTCTGCGGGAACTGCTGCTGCAGCCGCGCCAGTTCGTCCGCCTTGAGGTGGCTGACGAACATGGTGTGCAGCGGCAGCCGCGCCGCGCGCAGCCGGTCCATCCACCCGATGACCTCCTCGACCGCGTCGATGCCGTCGGTCCGGTCGAGCGGGAGGTGGATGGCGAACCCCTCCAGCCGGACGTTCTCTATGGCGGCGTGCAGCTTGGGCAGGTCCTCCTCGGTGACCCCGTGCCGCTTCATGCTGCTCATGACCTCGATCACGACGCGCGCGTTCACCAGGCCGTAGACGCCGTCGACGGACGAGACCGACCGGATCACCCGGTCCGGCAGCGGCACCGGCTCCTCGCCGCGGCGGAACGGGGTGAGCACGAGCAGGTCGCCGCTGAAGAAGTCCTTCATCCGGGCGGCCTCGTACGTGGTCCCCACGGCGAGGACGTCGGAGCCGATACGGGCGGCTTCCTCGGCCAGCCGTTCATGGCCGAAGCCGTATCCGTTGCCTTTGCAGACCGGGACTATCCCCGGGAACTGCTGGATCACCATCTGCTGGTGCGCCCGCCAGCGCGCGGTGTCGACGTAGAGGGTGAGCGCCATTGGCCGGTCCCGGAACCTTTCTCGTTGCCGCGGTGTATTCGAGATATGCAGCGTTTTCGGGGGAGCAGGAAATCAGGGTCAGCGGCGGGACATGTAGATGTCGAGTGCCTTGTGGAGCAGCTTGTTGAGGGGGAAGTCCCACTCGCCGAGGTACTCGGCAGCCTGCCCGCCGGTGCCGACCTTGAACTGGATCAGGCCGAAGAGATGGTCGGTCTCGTCGAGCGAGTCGGAGATGCCGCGAAGGTCGTAGACGGTCGCGCCGAGCGCGTACGCGTCGCGGAGCATCCGCCACTGCATCGCGTTCGAGGGCCGGACCTCGCGCTTGTGGTTGGCGGAGGCGCCGTAGGAGTACCAGACGTGGCCGCCGACGACCAGCATCGTGGCGGCGGCCACCGCCTCGCCCTCGTGCATGGCGAAGTACAGCCGCATCCGGTTGGGGTCCTCGGTGTTGAGGGCCGTCCACATGCGCTGGAAGTAGCTGAGCGGGCGGGGCCGGAAGTGGTCGCGCTCCGCGGTGATCTCGTAGAGACGCTGCCACTCGCCCAGGTGCTCGTAGCCGCCCTGGACGACCTCGACGCCTGCCTTGTCGGCCTTCTTGATGTTGCGGCGCCACAGCTGGTTGAAGCTCTTGTGCACGTCCTCCAGGGAGCGGTTCTCCAGGGGCACCTGGAAGACGTAGCGCGGCTGGACGTCACCGAAGCCCGCGCCGCCGTCCTCGCCCTGCTGCCAGCCCATCCGCCGCAGCCGGTCGGAGACCTCGAAGGCCCGCGGCTCGATGTGGGTGGCCTCGATGTCGCGCAGCCGCTTCACATCCGGGTTCTGGATACCGGACTTGATCGCGGAGGCATCCCAGCGGCGGATGATGACCGGCGGGCCCATCTTCACGGAGAAGGCGCCCTGCTGCTTGAGATGCGCGAGCATCGGGCGCAGCCACTCCTCCAGGTTGGGCGCGTACCAGTTGATGACCGGGCCCTCGGGGAGGTAGGCCAGATACCGCTTGATCTTGGGCAGTTGGCGGTAGAGGACGAGGCCGACGCCGACCAGCTGGCCGGTGGCGTCGAACCAGCCGAGGTTCTCCGAGCGCCACTCCGACTTGACGTCAGCCCATGCCGGGACCTGCATGTGGCTTGCCGCGGGCAGGCTCTGGATGTAGGCCAGATGCTGCTCTCGGCTGATCGTCCTCAGGGTCAAGCTCATTGCGGGGCGCTCCTCGGCAGGTTTGTCCCCAGGGTCGGGGCTCCGGCTCTCGCGCCGAAGCCTACTGCGACCGGGGCTCGCCCCGTTTGGGCCTGGGGCCAACCCGCCCTCGGGGAGTCAGCCCAGCAGCCCGCCGAAGAGCCCGCCGTGCGCCATGCCGAGGTAGAAACCGACGCCCGACGCACCGAGTCCGATGATCAGCAGGAACCGCTCTCCGGTGGTCGCGGAGATCAGCTGACCCCATGCCCCGCCGAGCATGCCGATCAGTCCGGTCCACGAGCTGACCAGGTGGAGGCCGGGGAAATGAGCCGTGACGAAGGAGATCAAGCCGATCATCAGCGTCGCCACGGCGATGGTGTTCTCGACGGGATGAGACTTGCCATCGGTGTCCAGGAAGGAGAGCAGTCCGTGCTGCGGTCGTGCTGCCTGTGCCATGGGGCACCTCCAGGTAGGCACATAAAGGCAGGGCGGCGAACTGTAACGCCGCTCACACCCGATGTGTACAGATTGCGGGCCAAGACGCCCGGATTTCAAGCGGGAGGCACGAGGCGGGTACTGTGTACGGTCTGCGGTGGTGTCTGTACAGACGCCACGGCACAACGCATCACGACCCTCCTGCCACGGAACGACCGTGGCCGCTGAGTCCAAAGGAGGTGGGTTCCACATGCGTCACTACGAGGTGATGGTCATCCTCGACCCCGATCTCGAGGAGCGTGCTGTCTCCCCGCTGATCGAGAACTTCCTTTCCGTTATCCGCGAGGGCAACGGCAAGGTCGAGAAGGTCGACACCTGGGGGCGTCGTCGTCTCTCGTACGAGATCAACAAGAAGCCCGAGGGCATCTACTCGGTCATCGACCTGCAGGCCGAGCCGGGGGTCGTCAAGGAGCTCGACCGCCAGCTGAACCTGAACGAGTCGGTCCTCCGGACCAAGGTCCTCCGTCCCGAGACCCACTGACCGCGTAAGCGTTCAGCGGTCACCGGGCCGTATCGCAACGAGTAGCAAGCAGCCCAGCAGTACCCGCCGAGAGGTTCCCCAATGGCAGGCGAGACCGTCATCACGGTCGTCGGCAATCTCGTCGACGACCCCGAGCTGCGCTTCACCCCCTCCGGTGCGGCGGTCGCGAAGTTCCGTGTCGCGTCCACTCCTCGTACGTTCGACCGCCAGACCAACGAGTGGAAGGACGGCGAGAGCCTCTTCCTCACGTGCTCGGTATGGCGGCAGGCCGCGGAGAACGTGGCCGAGTCGCTTCAGCGCGGTATGCGCGTCATCGTGCAGGGCCGGCTGAAGCAGCGGTCGTATGAGGACCGTGAGGGGATCAAGCGCACGGTCTACGAGCTGGATGTCGACGAGGTCGGTGCCAGCCTGCGCAACGCCACGGCCAAGGTCACCAAGACCACCGGACGCGGTGGCCAGGGTGGCTACGGCGGCGGTGGCGGCCAGGGCGGCGGTGGCGGCGGCTGGGGCGGTGGCCCCGGCGGCGGTCAGCAGCAGGGTGGCGGCGCTCCGGCCGACGACCCCTGGGCGACCGGCGCACCGGCCGGTGGCGGCCAGGGCGGCGGCGGTGGCGGCGGCTGGGGCGGTGGCTCCGGCAGCGGCGGCGGCTACTCGGACGAGCCGCCCTTCTAGGTCCGGATGCGCTGTTTCACGCGGTTTCACGTGAAACATCGCGCGGCCTGGTCTGGGCGACCAGCACAAACTTCTTGATCACACTGGAGAGAGACAATGGCGAAGCCGCCTGCTCGCAAGCCTAAGAAGAAGGTTTGCGTGTTCTGCAAGGAGAAGATCTCCTACGTCGACTACAAGGACACGAACCTGCTGCGGAAGTTCATTTCCGACCGCGGCAAGATCCGTGCCCGCCGGGTCACCGGCAACTGCACTCAGCACCAGCGCGATGTCGCCACGGCCGTGAAGAACAGCCGTGAGATGGCGCTGCTGCCCTACACGTCCACCGCGCGATAAGGGAAGGGTGACCGAGTCATGAAGATCATCCTCACCCACGAGGTCTCCGGCCTCGGCGCCGCCGGTGACGTCGTGGACGTCCGGGACGGATACGCCCGTAACTACCTGGTTCCGCGTGGTCTCGCGATCCGCTGGACCAAGGGTGGCGAGAAGGACGTCGAGCAGATCCGCCGCGGTCGTCGCATCCGCGAGATCGCCACGATCGAGCAGGCCAACGAGGTCAAGGCCCGGCTCGAGGGCGTCAAGGTGCAGCTGAAGACCCGCGCCGGCGACGCCGGCCGGCTGTTCGGCTCCGTCACCCCGGCCGACATCGCCTCGGCGATCAAGGACGCGGGTGGCCCGGACGTCGACAAGCGCCGTATCGAGGTGCAGCAGCCGATCAAGACCCTGGGCGCGCACCAGGTGTCGGTGCGGCTGCACTCCGAGGTTGCCGCGAAGGTCGGCGTCGAGGTCGTCGCCGCGTAACGCAGCGCTCGGCTCAGCTGAGCATGTGAGAGGGCCGCATCCCCGTGTGGGGTGCGGCCCTTCGCGTCGGGCCCTCGCCGGGGGCTGCCGCCTCGCCGTGGTGCCGCTGGTGCGGAGCTCAGGCCCGGGTCGCGCCGGTGACGACCCATCGCCCGGAGCGGGCGCGCAGCCAGAGGGTCGCCAGCCGGAGCGACATCATCAGCGCCATGGTCCACCACAGGGCGGTCAGTCCCCCGCCCCAGGTGGGGACGAGCAGCGCGACCGGGGCGAAGACCGCGAGGGTGACGATCATGGCCCCGGCGAGATACGGACCGTCGCCTGCGCCCATGAGCACCCCGTCGAGGACGAAGACCACACCCGAGACCGGCTGGATGGCGGCCGTCACCAGCAGCACGGGCAGCAGGGCGTCCTTCACCCCGGGGTCCGTGGTGAACAGGGGGATGAACAGCGGACGGGAGGCGATCACCAGCAGGCCGAGCACGATGCCCGCGACGATGCCCCACTGCACCATGCGGCGGCAGGCGGCGCGAGCCCCCTCGGCGTCCTCCGCTCCCAGGTAGCGCCCGATGATGGCCTGACCCGCGATGGCGATGGCGTCCAGCGCGAACGCCAGCAGCGTCCACAAGGTCAGCACGATCTGGTGGGCCGCGACCTCCGTGTCCCCGAGGCGGGCCGCCACCGCCGTCGCGATCAGCATCACGGCGCGCAGCGAGAGCGTACGGACCAGCAGCGGTGCCCCGGCGTGGGCGCAGGCCCGGATCCCGGCGGCGTCAGGACGCAGCGAGGCGCCGTGGCGCCGGGCTCCCCGGATGACCACCGCGAGGTAGACGGCGGCCATGGCCCACTGGGCGATCACCGTGCCCCAGGCGGAGCCCGCGATGCCGAGCCCGGCGCCGTAGACGAGGCCCGCGTTCAGCGCGGCGTTGGCCGTGAAGCCGCCGATGGCCACGTAGAGCGGGGTGCGGGTGTCCTGGAGGCCTCGGAGCACACCGGTGGCGGCGAGCACCACGAGCATCGCGGGGATGCCCAGGGTGCTGACGCGCAGATAGGTGATGGCGTACGGGGCGGCGGTGCCGGAGGCGCCGAAAAGGTCGACCAGGCCGGGTGCGGTGGGCAGCGCGGCGGTGATGACGGCGGCGCCGAGCAGCAGGGCCAGCCAGACGCCGTCCATGCCCTGCCGGATCGCGCCGGGGACGTCGCCGGCGCCGACCCGGCGGGCCACGGCGGCGGTGGTGGCGTAGGCGAGGAAGACGAAGATGTTCACCGCGCTGGTCAGCAGGGCGGCGGCGACGCCCAGACCGGCGAGCTGCGGGGTGCCGAGATGGCCGACGATGGCGCTGTCGACCATGACGAAGAGGGGTTCCGCCACGAGTGCGCCGAAGGCGGGTACGGCGAGGGCGATGATCTCGCGGTCGTGCCGGCGGACCGTGCTCCGCGCGCTCGTGGGGGCCTGTGTCATGGAGGCAATCTAATCTTCCACAGGTAAGAGGCACAAGCCCAAGGCAGTTCTTACATGGCGGCGCTCGCGACGCTCTCCTCTGCGCCGTTTGTCGTGATCTTGCATCGGGTGTGGAAGTTTTTCTCCTGCACAGCCCCTGGATAGAGAAGTTGCAGGTCAGGGCGGTAGTCCTGGAGTGATTGTGTGTTTGTCCACAGCGCTGTCCCCCGGCCCGTGCACAGGTTCGCGCGACTTCTCCACAGGATGGATCGCATCATCCACATGGCCTGTGGATAACCGAGTTGGCCGGTGGCCCTGACGGGCCTACCGTTATCCGGCGCCCGCCATCTGTTCCGGCCTCGAACCCACCAGAACTCGACGCGTCGTGAGCGGAAGCCGGGCGCCCTGTTTGTCATAGCCGTGTCGTAAGACTTGAGGCGTCGCGGCGAGATCCGTACCGCGGACGGGAGGAGGTGGCGGGGTGAGCGTGCCCGAGCCCATGGACGACCCATGGGCGGACTCCGGTCCGGCCGAGTTCCCGGCCCCCCGCTTCCGCCGCGGCGAGGGCGGCGGCCGCGGTGAGGGCGGCCGGGGCCGCGACGATCAGCATGACCGCGGCCGTGACGGCGGCTCCTGGGAAGGGTCCGGCTTCGAGCGCGTCCCCCCGCAGGACCTCGACGCCGAGCAGTCCGTGCTCGGCGGCATGCTGCTCTCCAAGGACGCCATCGCCGATGTGGTGGAGGTCCTCCAGGGCAACGACTTCTACCGGCCCGCCCACGAGACCGTCTACCAGGCCATCCTGGACCTGTACGCGAAGGGCGAGCCGGCCGACCCGATCACGGTCGCGGCCGAGCTGACCAAGCGCGGCGAGATCGCCCGGGTCGGCGGCGCCTCGTATCTGCACACCCTCGTCCAGTCGGTCCCCACCGCGGCCAACGCCGAGTACTACGCCGAGATCGTCCACGAGCGCGCCGTGCTGCGCCGCCTGGTCGAGGCGGGCACCCGTATCACCCAGATGGGATACGCGGCGGACGGGGACGTCGATGAGATCGTCAACAACGCCCAGGCAGAGATCTACGCCGTCACCGAGCAGCGGACCAGCGAGGACTATCTGCCGCTCGGCGACATCATGGAGGGCGCGCTCGACGAGATCGAGGCGATCGGTTCGCGCAGCGGCCAGATGTCCGGGGTGCCCACCGGCTTCACCGACCTGGATTCGCTGACCAACGGCCTCCACCCCGGCCAGATGATCGTCATCGCCGCCCGGCCCGCCATGGGTAAGTCCACCCTGGCCCTCGACTTCGCCCGCGCCTGCTCGATCAAGAACAACATGCCGAGCGTCATCTTCTCCCTGGAGATGGGGCGCAACGAGATCGCGATGCGTCTGCTGTCCGCCGAGGCCCGGGTGGCGCTGCACCATATGCGTTCCGGCAGCATGACCGACGAGGACTGGACCCGGCTCGCCCGGCGGATGCCGGATGTGTCCCAGGCCCCGCTGTACATCGACGACTCGCCGAACCTGTCGATGATGGAGATCCGGGCCAAGTGCCGTCGGCTCAAGCAGCGCAACGATCTGCAGCTGGTCGTCATCGACTACCTCCAGCTGATGCAGTCCGGCGGCGCCCGGCGCCCCGAGAGCCGTCAGCAGGAGGTCTCGGACATGTCGCGAAACCTGAAGCTGCTGGCCAAGGAGCTGGAGGTGCCGGTGATCGCGCTCTCCCAGCTGAACCGTGGCCCCGAGCAGCGCACCGACAAGAAGCCGATGGTCTCGGACCTGCGCGAAAGTGGCTCCATCGAGCAGGACGCCGACATGGTCATCCTGCTGCACCGCGAGGACGCGTACGAGAAGGAGTCCCCGCGCGCGGGTGAGGCCGACCTGATCGTGGCCAAGCACCGTAACGGTCCGACGGCCACCATCACCGTCGCCTTCCAGGGCCACTACTCCCGCTTCGTGGACATGGCCCAGACCTGATCCGCGTGGCTGTAGGTTCGCATTTCTGATGTCCCTTTCTCATTGAGGGTGGCCTTTTTCTGGCCCAAGGGACAGGGCAGTGAGACGAACTCCTGTCTGATCGTTCGCCCGTAGTAGTGCTGATCCCGGTCTCGACCTATGCAGCGGCGTTCCCTGACCTGATCGTGGAAGTGTCTCTGCTGGTCGGGACTGGGGGCTTCACCCCCTGTTCTTGCTGCTCGGGGGGTGGGGTATGCCGTATGTGGTCGGCGAGGTCTCGATGAGCCTGCGCCGTACGGACGGCCAGATCACCGAGGGGCGGGACTGGCCGACGACGGGTGTCGACGTCTTCGAGCCCTCGGTGCCGTGGCGCACGTTCCGCTGGCGGCACGGCCAGAAGCACTACTCGGGCACGTACTGGTCCTCCACCATGCGCGACCACGTCGTCTACGAATCGCGGCTCGAGCTGACACGCCTGCTCTACGCCGACTTCGACCAGGACGTGACCGCGGTCTTCGCCCAGCCGTTTCTCCTGTCCACCACCGTGGACGGGCAACTACGGCGTCACGTCCCAGACTTCCTCGTGCTGCGCGAGAAGGACGTGCCGCTGGTCGTCGACGTGAAGCCCCGGCACCTGCTCACCCGGCCCAAGGTGAACTACGCCCTTGGCTGGGCACGCGAGATCGTCCTCTCGCGCGGCTGGGACTTCCAGGTGTGGTGCGAGCCGCCGGAAGCGGAACTTGAGAACCTGCGCTTCCTCGCCGGCTACCGCCGCGACTGGCTCCTCGACGAGAACCTCCTTGCGGAGATCCGGGAGGTGGACCTGTACGGGGAGTCGCTGGGCGAGGCGTTCCGCGCCTTTCCGCACCATCCGGAGTGGAGGGTACGGGCCGCTGTACTGCGGCTGTTGTGGTGCCAACACTTTGTGACTGACCTGTCCGTGCCGCTGTCCGAGCGGCATGAGCTCCGGCGGGGGCCGGCCACCGTGACCGGCGCCGCCAGGCGTGATCTGCCCCGACCGGTCGACGAGCGAGGACAGGACCTCGATGTCGTCGGAGAACCGGCTCTCCGAGTGAGGACGTCTCGCACGGGAGGACAAGTGAACGATTCTGCGGTACGTGTCGGCGTCGGCACGCGGCTGAGGTACGACGGCGAAGTCGTCGTGGTGGAGGAGATGTTCGGCTCGGCCGCCGGCAACGAACTCCTGGTCCGTGACGGTCAGGGACGCCGGGTTCGGCTTTCGTTGCGGGAGGTGCTCGCGTCCGGCCGGGCTGCGGTCATCGCGGAAGGCCAGGGCCCGGCCTCCGACGATGACCGGGAGACGGCATCGGTGGTGCTCGCCCAGCTCAGCGATGAGGAGTTGGAGGCGGTCCGCGAGCGGGCCGCCCACATCAACGAGGTCCTCTACGGATTCCGGTCCGGTAGCGCCGAGTTGCCCGCCGAGAGCGAGCCACGGGCTCAGTACGCGACAACGGTTCCCAAGCTGCAGCGGTACGAGGCCAAGGCCCTGGAGTTGGGGGTGAGTCTGCGCACCGTCAAGCGGTGGGTCCGGGCCTTCTTACTCGACCGGGAGGCCGGGCTGGTGCACGGCGGCCCTGATCGCGGAGACGGAGACATGGGCGGGCTGGGCCGATCCGCGGTGGGTGGAGATGGCTCTGGAGATCATGGCCGAGCACGGGAAGGAATCGCAGCCGACCCGGGCCGAGGTGATCCGAACTGTTGGTCCGCGCCTGGTGGCCCGCTACGGCGAGGACGAGGTGAGGGTGCCGACCCGCGCGACCGCTTACCGCTGGCTTCAGGAGCTGGAGCGGCGGCTGCCGACGTTCCGGCTGAGTACGAAACGTAACCGGGACATCGCCGCCCGGCCGCCAGGTGCGTACGGGAAGTTGCGTCCGACGCGGCCGGGCGAGTACCTGCTGATGGACACCACGCGCTTGGACGTCTTCGCGCTGGACCCGATCACGCTGAAGTGGGTGCAGGCCGAACTGACGGTGGCGATGGCCTGGTACACCCGGTGCATCACGGGGATCAGGGTGACCCCGGTGTCCACGCAGTCCATCGACGTCGCGGCGGTGATGTTCCAGACATACCGGCCTCGCCCCGCGGGCAAGGACTGGCCCTTCGGGGCGGTCTGGCCCGACCACGGCATCCCGCGCACCGTCTTCGTGGAACGCGAGGCGCTCATAGAGGGAGAGGCATCGGAGCGGGGCGTCGCGGGCCCGGCCCTGGTGCCGGAGACCATCGTGGTCGACCACGGCAAGCCCTTCATCAGCGAACACATCACCTCTGTCTGCCAGCGGCTCGGCCTGTCCATCCAGCCGGCTCGCCTGCGGACGGGCCGGGACAAGGGGCCGATCGAAAGATTTTTCAAGACCCTGCGTCAGGGGCTGCTGGAGTCGCTGCCCGGCTACAAGGGCCCGGACGTGTTCTCGCGGGGCGAGCGGCCGGAGGATCAGGCGTTCTTCTTCCTCCACGAGTTGGAGGCGATCATCCGCGAGTGGGTGGCCTGCGTGTATCACCGCAGGGCGCATGACGGGCTGGTCGATCCGCACGTACCCGGGCTCCGCCTGTCGCCCGCGGTGATGTTCGAGCACGGGATCGCCCGCGCCGGATACATCGAGGTTCCCCGCGATCCAGCGCTCGGTTTCGAGTTCCTGAAGACGGAGTGGAAGCCGGCTCACCACTACGGCGTCGAGATCCGCAAGTGCCGCTACAACGGGCGCGGATTGGACGGCTACCGCAACGAGACGAGCCCGTACATCGGGCCGAAGGCCAAGGGAATGTGGCCCATCCACGTCGACCCCGACAACATCAACTACGTCTACTTCCGCCGCCTGGACACCCGGAGCTGGCACACCCTGGAGTGGGAGCACGCCCCGGCGATGAAGTTCCCGATCAGCGGGGCAGGCCCTGGAGCTCGCACGGCAGGTCGCGGGCAAGAAGTACCGCTTCCCCGACGATGAGACCGCGGTCGCCGAACTGCTGGAACGCTGGCATCTCGGCCTCGGACTGACCATGGCCGAGCGGCGTATCGCCCTGCGCCAAGCCCGTGAGCAGTCGGCCTTCGACCTGCCTGACACCGAAGAGGACGACATTCGCGCGCTCCCGTCGGTCGCCCGGATCCTGGCCAACGACGGTGGCGAGGACGTGGAGGAGCCGGACGAAGACGAGACAGAGCCCTACGCGGGCCAGGTACCCGGCGATGACGACGAGGACGACGAACTCGACGGCCAGGACGCGGCCGACGACTTCTATGCCGACGCCCTGGAGGACGCATGATGCCGCCCCGCCCAGCCGATCTGCCCGAGAACACGCGCCCGCAACTGGACAACCTCACGCTCTCCCGCAAGGAGGGGTTGCGGGCCCTGGCCGAGGCACCCCGCCGCATGCGACCGGACACCTTGACGCTCAAGCAGCTCGCCGCCCTGGACGAGGCGGCGCGGCTGGAGTACGAGCACCTCCGCAGCGTCCGGCACGCCAATCTCGGTCCGCTCAAGACGTTCCAGCTCGAAGCTCTGCACGAGGACTTGGGGGACATCATCGCCAGCAACCAGCAGGACGGTGACAAGGCCAAGGGAGCCGTCGCTGTGGACGCGTTTCCCGGGCTGGGGAAGACCACCGCCGTACTCGACTTTGCGCTGAAGTACCACCAGCAGGAGATCGCTCGGGCCGGGGCCTTCACCGCCTCCGGGCACGAACGGTGGCCCGTCTGCCGGGTCGGGCTCACCAGCAACATCGGGATGAAAGATTTCAACCGGGCCCTGCTGGAGTTCTACGCACACCCCGGCCGCACGAGCGGCACGGCCGCGCTGTTCGTCCAGCGCGCCCTGGACTGCGTCCTGGAATGCGAGACGAAACTGCTGATCATCGACGACCTGCACTTCCTCAAGTGGCAGGACAAGAACGGCAAGGAGGTCAGCAACCACTTCAAGTACATCGCGAACGAGTTCCCGGTCACCCTCATCTTCATCGGCGTCGAGCTGGGCAATCGTGGCCTGTACTCCGAGTCCGACTCCCGTGGCGACATCACTCTCGCTCAGACAGCGCGCCGCACCACCCCACTGACCATGGACGCCTACTCGGTGAACAACGACAAGGAGCGGCGCCAGTGGCGCAAGCTGATGCTGGGGCTCGAACAGCGGCTCGTCCTCGCGCAGAAATACCCTGGCATGCTCGCCGATGACCTGTCCGACTACCTCTACATCCGCACCACCGGCCACATCGGCTCGCTGATGACGCTCATCAACCGGGGTTGCCAGCGCGCTGCCCGCACCGGCGTCGAACTTCTCGACGAGGACCTGATGAACCAGGTGAAACTCGATGCGGGGGCGGAGCGGGCGCGCAAGGCGCTGGAGAAGAAGTTCGCCCGCAAGCGCATGACGACCAAGCCCCGTTCCCGCACCGCGAAGGCCGCCGTCTCGGCGAAGACCGTGGCATGAGCCAGGCCCGTACACTGCCGCTCCGCCAGGCCCCGCTCCCCGGCGAGGCCCTGGACTCCTGGCTGGAGGCCCTCGCGCAGTTGCTTCGGGCGCCCCTGGGCGAGGTGATGGGGAGCATCGGACTGCCACCTCTGCAGAAGGCCGGCAACCACCTACTCGGCATCCCGCCGGACTGGACGATCCTGCTGGGGCCGCGACAGGCTGCCGCTCTGTCCGCGACGACGGGGCTGGGTGAGGACCGCCTCCATGCAATGACGCTGCGGCACTACGACCAGCGGGCCCTGGAGATCAATCACGAGCGTCGCTTCGTCAACCGATGGGTGCTCTGGGGGCGGGGCGCCGGCTCCCGCTTCTGCCCGGACTGTCTGGTGGAATCCGACGGCCGATGGACGCTGTCCTGGCGGCTGGGCTGGTCCTTCGCCTGTCTGCAACACCACCGGCTGCTGGCCGACTGCTGTCCGAGTTGTGGGCGTGTCCCCCGTCGGCGGCCCCGAAGCCCGCGAGCTATTCCCAGGCCCCGGTACTGCGGAAACGCTCCCTCCGCCCCGAGCGGTCCCTTCACCAGCGGCTGCGGTCTCGACCTCACACAGACGCCCACCCTCCGCCTGCCCGTCGGACACCCGGCTACGGCCGCGCAGGCGCTCGTGATGAACATCATCGAGAGCGGCACAGCCACTTTCGGCGCCTACGCACTGGTACCACAGCCAGCGGTGGGCGCGCTGAGCGACATCCGTGCCATCTGTGGTCGCGTACTGTCCGACCTCTCCGCCAAGGACCTCACCCGATGGGCCCCACCTGACATCACCGACGCCCACCTCCGCCCCGACCCCGGTGGCACGCTCGCTGCGGCCGGCGATCGGCCCGGCTTCATGGCCCCACCCAGAGCCGTCAGTGCGGCGACCGCCGTCACCGTCGCGCTGAGCATCCTGGACCAGCCGGACATCCACCAGGCCGGCGAGGCGATGCGCGACCTGCTCGTAGCCATGCACACCGACCTTTCCGAGGCCAGCATCGGCCAGATCAAGAGCTGGGGTAACCGAGTGACCTCTGTCTTCACCGGCGTGCAACTGGCAGCAGCGGCACCCGTTCTCCGCCCCGCCGACTACCTACGGCACCGCCTGACGTCGCCGGTCCCGAGGCGGCCGACGACGAAGAGCGAGGACATCACACGGCGGAGCCGGAAGATCCCCAGCACGTTCTGGAACCTGTGGACCCTCCGGCTTGCCCCTCCCGACGGAACCGTCCCGCGCATCCTGGCTCCCGCCCTGGCCGCCGCTCTGCTGACCGTCGACAGCCGCACCGACTTCGACACCGCCGCCGACCTCCTGGGATCGGTGGTCGATCGTATGGACGTCTCCCACGCCTTGCAGCGGTTGGACGACCAGCCACAGTGGACCCGCATCGCCACCGCCCTGACCAGGCTGGCCGACCACCTGGATGCCACTGAAGTTCCCATCGACTACGGCCGGCGCCGGAAACTCGACTACACCGGCCTGCTACCGACCGGACGCTGGGGTGAGATCTGCCGCCGCACCGGCACACACCCAGGCGGTGACCGCCGCGAACAGATCATCCGCTGCCACCTCTTCCAGCGCATCCCGGACTCCCGCCCGAATCCGCACCCGGTGCCCCGAACCTTGGTGAGGCGTTGTTCCGTACGGAATACTTCCGCTTCATCGCCCTGCAGAGCCCGCAGCTGGCGCAGGCACTCGACGCCGAGGCACGGGCCTTCCTTGCCACACGGCACATCGCCGACGAGCCGGTCACCTGGCAGCCGCCCAAGTCTCTTCTGGACGGGCTTGCCCTTCCCGGTCCTGACCCCGACCAGGTCGACATCTCCCATCTGCATCGCCTCGTCCGTCAGCGCAAGCACGTCGTCCAGTACGCAGCCGACGTCCTCGGCACTACCGTCGAAGCCGTCCGATACATCCTTGGGGAACACCCCGCCCCTCTGCCCCCGCCGACTACAGCCCAGGCAACAGCCAGGGCGAACTACGCCAAGGCCATGCGGATCCTGCCGAGGGAAGGACTGGCCCGGCTCTATCTCGACGAGCACCGCTCTCTCCCACAGATCGCCGAGACCACCGGCTTCTCCCTCAAGGCGCTGGCCCGTCTCGCCCGCGAGTACGGCATCCCGATGCGCAGACGCGAGGACTACGCGAACTGCGGAACTGTCGAACGAGACTGGCTCTTCGAGCAGTACGTCGTTCACCGACGGCCCTTGACCGACCTCGCCCGCGAGAGGGGCATGAGCACAACGAACATGATCCGCTGGGCGCATCGCCACGAGATCCCACGTCGCCGGGGCGGAGCAGGCCACGCCGCGGCCTACCGCACACCTGACTGGGCCACCCGCGTCCCGGCATTCCTGCAGGACGCTCTGGCTGCCCCCTATGCCTGGAAACGGGTGGAGCTCTTCGTCGCCGCGCTGCCCTACGCCACGATGAGGAAAGCGGCCAAAGCCCTCGGCATCCATCCCTCCACGCTGATCACGAAGGTCAACCAGCTCGAACGGGACCTGGGCCACACCCTGATCGAGCGAGCTGAGCGCGGCCGCGGGATGAGACCGACTCCGTTCGGCACCAAGGTCGCGGAGGCCGCCAGGACGGCCATGACGGCCCAGCCGCCATCATGAGCCGGACGACCGCGACATGGAATCGTGCCGTATCTCAGCGGTACATCAGCAAGGTCGAGTAGTTCAGCAGTCTGAAACCTCGGTGGACTGCTGCCACTCGACTTGATGGGCCGGGCGCAGGTTCTGGTTGAGCGCACGCTCGCTTTACGGCGTCGGTACAGCGCCGATCTGCTGCATCACCCCGAGGAGGTCGGGTTGGCCCCGTTCGCCGACAATCCGGCCGTCGGTCAGATAGTAGAAGTTCATGGCTTGCACCGAGATCTTGTTGCCACTCGCCGGAATCCCGAAGAATTCGCCGTCGTGGGTGCCTCGCATGGTGAACCGCGCGGCCACCGTGTCGCCTTCGGCGACCGTCTCCTCCAGCGTCCACCGGACGTCCGGGAAGCCGCTGCGCATCATCCCGATGACTTCCATGTACCCATCGGGCCCCCGCAGCGGTTCCGGGTGACTTGGTGCGTGGAACACCGCATCCGGAGAAATGACCTCGCGGGCAAGGTCCTCGTTGGCTGTGTTGATGAACTCGACGAAGCGGTTCATCACTGACTCGGTGGACTGCGGTGGCATCTTGCCCTGCCTCTCAAGAGACGTTGATGGATGCCTTGGAGCTTAACATCGAATCGATGTACACATCGATTCGATGTAGCTGTGCGACAATGAAGCCATGCTGGAACTAGCGATACTCGGCTTCCTGGCCGAAGGCGCCCTGCGCGGCCACGAGCTGCGCCGCCGCGTCGCACAGCTGACCGGGTACGCCCGGCCGGTGAGCGACGGCACCCTGTACCCCGCGATCAACCGCCTCGCCAAGGCGGGCCTGCTGGAGCGGCGCACCGACCCGGGTGCGGGTGCCGCACGGTATGTACTGAGCCTGACCGACGCCGGGCGGGCCGAGATGCTAGAGCGCCTGCGCAAGCCGGCCGACCACGAGATCACCGACTTCAGCCGGTTCTGCACGATTCTGGCGTTCCTCTCGCTCCTGCCCGACATCGCCGACCAGCACGCGGTGCTGCGCAGGCGACTGGACTTCCTCCAGGCGCCGGCGAGCTTCTTCTACGACGGCGACCAGCCGCTGCGCGCCGAGCAGGTCACCGACCCCTACCGGCGCGGCATGCTGCTCACCGCCCGCGCCGCCAGCCGCGCCGAGCGAGCCTGGCTCCGTGACCTCCTCGGCGAGGACGAGCCGGAGCCCGACCCCGCGCGCACCCGCAACGATCCCCCTACGCTCGAAGAACCCGCAGACTGAATGGCAACGGAGGTCCCCGCATGCTTGCCTCCTGGTACGACGCACAGGGTCCCGCCACCGACGTGCTGCACGTCGGTGAGCTGCCCGACCCCCAGCCCGGCTCCGGCGAGGTACGCGTCCGTGTGACCGTCTCGGGCGTCAACCCCGGCGACACCAAGAAGCGGCGCGGCTGGCTCGGCTCGACGATGCCCTTTCCCCGCGTGATCCCGCACAGCGACGCCGCCGGGGTCATCGACGCCGTCGGGGACGGCGTCGACGCGCGCCGCATCGGGCAGCGGGTGTGGGTGTACGGCGCGCAGTCTTACCGGCCCTTCGGCACCGCCGCTCAGTACACCGTCGTCCCCGCCGACCTGGCCGCTCCCCTGCCCGACCACCTCGGCGACGAGCTCGGGGCGAGCCTGGGCATCCCCGGGATCACCGCCCACCGCACCGTCTTCGCCGACGGCCCGGTCGACGGCAGAATCGTCCTGGTGCACGGTGTGCTCGGCGGGGTCGGCTCCCTGGCCGCCCAGCTCGCCCACTGGGCCGGGGCCACCGTGCTCGCCACGGTCCGGCGCGGGGAGGACCTGGACCGCGTCGACCCCTCCGTGGTGTCTCATGCCGTCGCCCTCGACTCCGGCGACCCGGCAGCGGAGATCCGCACATACGCGCCGAAGGGGGTCCACCGCATCGTCGAGGTGGCCCTGTCCGACAACGCGGACCTGGACTGCGCCGTCGCCGCGAACGACGCGGTCATCGCCGCCTACGCCACCCGCGCCGACCGGACCGAAATCCCCTTCTGGCCGCTGTTGTTCAACAACGTCACCCTTCGCCTGCTCGGCAGCGACGACTTCCCCGCCGAGGCCAGGCGGCAGGCAGCCCGCGACCTCACAGCCGCGGCCGGCGTCGGCGCCCTCACGGTGGACATCGGCGACCGTTTCCCGCTGGCGGAGATCGCCAAGGCGCACGACCGCGTCGATGCCGGCGGCCGCGGCCGCACTCTGGTCACCATCCCCCAGCGATACAGCTGAGCCCGCCATCTGAAAGGCATCGCGACCGCTGCTCGCAGGAGGCGCACCTCACCTCGGCCGAGCGCGGATCTCACTACACCGGCGGCGGAGCATGGCACGCTCGGCGACACTGCGCCCAAGGGACAAGATCGTGAGACAAAAGCGTCGTGGCCCCAGATGAGACAGGCTGGGAAGGCCCAGGTCACCACAACGGAGAGGGACATTCCGAATGCGGGCCTACAGTGGCAGCGGCATCACTTCAGTCAGGCGGCGTCCTTGTTGATCGCGCTCCCGATTGCTTTCCTAGGGGCCCTAGGCTAAAACTAGGGCTCCTAGGATTGTAGGAGGGCGCATGGTGCGGGCCGGGCTGACAGCGGAGCGGGTGACGATCGCGGGCGCAGAGCTGGCGGATGACGTCGGGCTCGACCAGGTGACCATGTCGCAGGTGGCGCGGCGGCTGGGCGTGAAGGACGCGAGCCTCTACGCGCACGTCCGCAACCTGGAGGATCTGCGCGGTCGGATCGCGCTGCTGGCGGCGGACGAGAAGACCATCCGCATCGCGGAGGCGACCGCCGGGCGAGCAGGCAAGGACGCGCTGGTCGCCTTCGCGAACGCCTGGCGGGAGTACGCCCACGAGCACCCGGGCCGCTACATGGCGACGCAGACCCCGATCCAGATCGACCCCGAGCTGGCCGCGAAAGCGCCCGGACCACGGCGCGCGGTCGAGCTGACCTACGGCATGCTGCTCGGCTACGGACTGGCCGAACCCGACCTGACCGACGCGGTCCGCTTGCTGCGCAGCACGTTCCACGGGTTCGTCGCCCTGGAGGCGGCGGGCGGCTTCGCGCACGAGCGTTCGCCGCGGCAGTCCTGGATCCGCGCCCTCGACGCCCTGCACGCCCTCCTGGAGCACTGGCCGCCGTCCCGCGAAGGAGAGTCCTCATGACCGACCCGACCATCGGCAGCCTGCGGGTGAACGGCGCGACCCTGCACTATGAAGTGCGAGGCCAGGGCCCGATCCTGCTGCTGATCCCCGGAGGGACGGGCGGCGCGGCATCCTTCGACGGCATCGCCGCCGACCTGGCCGCCGAATACACAGTCGCGGCCTACGACCCGCGCGGCATGTCCCGCAGCACGCTGGACGACCCCGACGCCGAGCAGCAAGTGGCCGAGCACGCCGATGACGCGTTCCGGATGCTGGAACTGCTGTCGCCCGCTGAGCCCGCCCGAGTATGCGGCGTCAGTTCGGGCGCGATCGCCGCCCTGCACCTGCTCACCGCCCATCCCGAACGCATCGCACGCGTGGTGGCGCACGAGCCGCCAGTCGTGGAGGTCCTGCCGGACGCGGCTGAACACCGCGCACTCATCGCACGCGTGCGGGACACGTTCCGTACCCAAGGGGTCATGCCGGCGATGGCCGTGTTCGCCGCGGGGCTCAAGAAGGAGGGCGACGCCGCCGAGCCGAAGGCCGAGCTCAAGCTTCCGCCCCGAGCAGCGGCGCGGGCCGAGCAGACGATGGGCAACTTGCCGTACTTCGTCAGTCGCATCGTGCCCGGCTTCATGTCCTACGCCCCGGACATCCATCGGCTGGAGGGGCTGTCGGACCGGCTTGTGCTCGCCGGCGGCCAGGACTCACGCGGCGAGTTGCCCTACCGCTCGGCCGCCTTCCTGGCCCAGCGTCTCGGCACGGAGCTTCAGCACTTCCCCGGCGGGCACATCGGAGTGACCACGCACCCCGCAGAGTTCGGCGAGCTGCTGCGGAAGGCCCTCCACGCCTCTGTCTGAACCCCGCCCGCCGCGGCCCACTCCGCCGAGGACACGGCTCACCGGGACCTACGGATTCAGCTGGGCGGCCTTGAGCGCGCGGCGCGCGAAGACGTCCTCGCGACGCTCTTCCATCTGCCGCATGGCGTCCTTGCGGTCCCGTTTGGAGAGCCGGTCGAGGTACGTATGGCCGACGAGGTGGTCGGCCTCATGCTGCAGACACCGGGCGAAGTACCCCGTTCCCTCGATGACGAGCGGGCCGCCGTCCTTGTCGAACCCGCGGACGACGGCACGATCGGTGCGGGGGACCTCCATGGCGGCGCCCGGCACGGAGAGGCAGCCCTCGGCATCCTCGACGAGGCGGCGGTCGCCCGGATCGGGCAGCTCCAGAACCGGGTTGACGATGTGGCCGACATGCCGGATCCCGTCCTCGTCCGGGCAGTCGTACACGAACAGCCTCAAGGAGACGCCCACCTGGTTGGCGGCCAGCCCGGCCCCGTCGGCGACGTACATGGTCAGGAACATGTCGTCGATCAGCGCCGAAAGCTCCGGCGTTCCGAACGCGGTCACCTCCCGGCACGGACGGCTCAGGGCCTCCTCGCCCACCACCGTGATCCTGCGGACCGAACCCCGCTCCGCCTCCGGCGGCAGAGCCGGGAAGGTGTCGACGGGGAGGCCCTGCACGCGGACCCGCCGGTCGACGGGGCCGGGCTGCTCATGACGCACAGACATGGTGTCCCCCCAAGGGCTCCTGCTTGCCAAGTACTTTGCAAAGTAGCAGGCTTTGCAAAGTGACTGAAGACGACGTCCACGCCGCGCACGACCGGAGAGCCGGCGCAGGCGAAGAGCTGCCCGCGCATCACGTCCGCACCGACCTGCTCGACCTGCTCGCCGAAGTCGGCGCCGTCACGGCGACCGAAGCCGCCTCCCGGCTGGGATACAGCTCCGGGCTCTGCTCGTTCCATCTGCGGCAGCTCGCACGCCACGGATACATCGAAGAGGCACCCCACAGCGGGGGCCGGGCACGCCCCTGGCGTCTGAGGCGGCGCACCCCCGAAACGGCGGCCCGCGGGGCCGCGGCGGAGGAATTCGGCGAACTGGCCCGTGGCCTGGAGGACGAGAGCTGGCGGCGATGGCTGACCCAGCGGGACGAAGCGCCGCCGGCATGGCGCCACGACGAAGCCTTCAGCGCCGTCGCCTATCTGACGCCCGAGGAGATGAGCCGGGTCGCGGACGCCATCCGGCGGGCGCTCGCGCCCTACCAGGACCGCGAGCAGCGCCCCCTGGCCCGGCCCGAGGGCGCTCGGCCGGTGGCCCTCATCACCCGGCTCTTCCCCCTTCTGCCCCACTCCCCGGACGACGCGGACCAGGACTGAGGAGGCGCGTCCCGGCCTTTGCCGTTCCGGCAAGGAATCTTGGCGTGGGGGCGCGGGTGCGGCCACGGTGTGCGCACAGGCCGTGGGCGACCGGCGCCGCGGGCCCCCTAGCGAAGGCAGAGCCGATGGACGCGCAGTTCTGGGACGACATGTATCGCAGCGCCGACCAGCTCCACAGCGGCAACCCCAATGGGGTGCTCGTCACCGAGGTCACCGATCTGGCGCCGGGGAAGGCGCTCGACGTCGGCTGCGGGGAAGGCGCCGACGCCCTCTGGCTGGCCCGGCACGGCTGGCGGGTCACCGCGTTCGACATCTCCCGGACCGCCCTGGACCGCGCCGCCGCCACAGCCGGGGACCTCTCCGGCCGGGTGGCGTGGACCCGGACCGACCTGACCGTCACGCCGCCCCCGGCCGCGGCGTTCGACCTGGTCTCCGCCCAGTACTTCCCGCTCCCGCGCCAGCCGGAGCACACCGCGCTGCGTGGCCTGCTGGACGCCGTCGCCCCCGGCGGCACCCTGCTCTTCGTCGGTCACGACCTCGCCGATCTGCCCCCGCGCGAGGAGCTCGACTTCGACCCCGACGCCTATTACCAGCCCGACGACGTCACGGGGCTCCTCGGCAGCGACTGGACCGTCGAGATCAACGAGACCCGCCCGCGCACCGCTCCCGCCCCGCCCGGCACCCACCACGCCCACGACACCGTCCTGCGAGCGCGGCGCCTTCGGTAACCCGCCTGCAGCGATCCGCCCTGCAGCGATCCGCTTTCGGCCATCCGGCAATGGCCATCCCGCGAGGGCGCTAGCCTCCCCGTCCATGACCGAGCCGAGTGACCTGCTGACCACCCGGACCTTCTACGACACCATCGCCGAAGATTACGCGGAGCTGTTCAAGTCCCCGCTGGACGACAAGCCGCTGGACCGGGCCATGCTCGGCGCGTTCGCGGACCTCGTGCGGCAGGGCGGCGAGAAGGCCGGGCCGGTCGCCGATCTCGGTTGCGGTCCCGGGCGGGTGACGGCGTATCTGCACGGCCTCGGCATGGACGCCTTCGGTGTCGATCTGTCCCCGAAGATGCTCGCGGTGGCCCGGCGGGAGCATCCGGAGCTGCGGTTCGACGAGGGAACGATGACCGAGCTGGGCCTGCCGGACGGCGCCCTCGGCGGCATCGTCGCCTACTACTCCCTCATCCACACCCCCACCGAGCGGCTGCCCGCGGTGCTGGCCGAGTTCCACCGGCTGCTGGCCCCGGGCGGCCATCTGCTGGTCGCCTTCCAGGTCGGTGACGAACAGCTGCGGGTGGCCGAGCCGTTCGGCCATCCCGTGTCGCTCGACGTCCGCAGGCTGCCGCCCGACGGGATCGCCGGGCTGCTCGGCGGGGCCGGGTTCGCCGTACGGGCCCGGCAGGTGCGTGAGCCCGAGGGCAGGGAGGTGGTTCCGCAGGCCTTCCTCCTGGCCCGTAAGCCGGAAGCCGCGCGGAGGTAGGCCCGGGCCCCGCCCGGCGGCGGCTCAGAGCACGTCCTCCAGCTCCTGCACCAGCCGCCGCTTGGGCCGGGCGCCGACCATCGACCGCACCGGTTCGCCCGCCCGGAACAGCATCAGGGTCGGCATCGACAGCACTCCGTACGCCGCCGTCGTCTCCGGGTTGGTGTCCACGTCCAGCTGCACCACCTTCAGCCGGTGCCCCTCCTCCCGGGCGATCTCCGCCAGCACCGGCGCGATCATGTGGCACGGCGGGCACCAGGAGGCGGTGAAGTCCACGAGCACCGGCAGCCCGGCCGTCAGCACCTCCTCGGCGAAGGTGGCGTCCGTGACCGCGGGCACTTCCCCGGTGCGAGTCCGTGTCATCTCGCTCATTCCCCTCATTCATTGTCTTGGGTTCCCGCCGCTCACGGGCGGGTCGTACGGCGTCAGCTCGCAGCGTGGATCCGGCGCCCCGCCGGGCGCCGTCGCCGCCGCCTCCAGCGCCGCGCGGGCCCGCTCCGCCTGGACGAGCTGCGCCCCGACCTGCCGCCGTACGGCGCTCAGCCGCGCGATGCAGTCGTCCAGTTCGGCCAGCTTGCGCCGGTAGACCTCAAGCGACGCCGGGCAGGAGTCACCGGCCGGGTGGCCGGAGCGCAGGCACTCCACGAACGGCCGGGTCTCCTCCAGGCCGAAGCCGAAGTCCTGCAGCGTGCGGATCTGGCGGACCAGCCGGAGGTCGTCCTCGTCGTACGCCCGGTACCCGTTGCCGGAACGCCGCGCGGGCAGCAGTCCGATCGACTCGTAATAGCGCAGGGTGCGGGTGGTGGTACCCGCCCGTTCGGCCAGCTCTCCGATCCGCATGGCTCGACGGTAGACCTTGCCGCCGACGTCAAGGCCAGGCCTTTCCCGTCGCCCCTGACGGCGCGGAATCCGGCCCGTAGGGTGCGGGCATGACCCCATCCGAGGATTGCGCGGAGCTGCTGCCCGCCACCCGCCGCGCCCTGCTCCACCGCGTCGCCGTCGGCCAGTCCGAGGGCCGGGCGCCCTCCCTGGTGGGGGCCGTGGTGCGGGAGGGGCGGCTGGTGTGGGCGGGGGCGCGGGGCGGTACGGACGGGCAGGTGCCCGACGCCGACACCCAGTACCGGATCGGTTCGCTGACCAAGACGTTCACCGCGGTGCTGGTGATGCGGCTGCGCGACGAGGGGCTGCTGGACCTCGGGGATCCGCTGACCAAGCATCTGGAGGCGCCCGAGGCGGAGGGCGCCACCGTCGCCCAGCTCCTCGCCCACACCTCGGGACTGGCCGCCGAGGCGCCCGGCCCGTGGTGGGAGCGCACACCGGGCGCACTGCGCCCCGAGACGGCGGATCTCTTCGGCGAGCGCCCCCTCGTCCACCCCGCCGGACGCCGCCACCACTACTCCAACACCGGCTTCGCCCTGCTCGGCGCGCTCGTCGAGCGGCTGCGCGGCGCGGCCTGGGGCGATGTCCTCGCCCGCGAGGTGCTGGAGCCGCTGGGGATGACGCGTACGTCCCCGGAGCCGCGCGCCCCGCACGCCGGGGGCTGGGCCGTCCATCCCTGGGCCGATGTGCTGCTGCCGGAGCCCGCCGAGGACACCGGGCGGATGGCGCCCGCCGGACAGCTGTGGTCGACCGCCGCCGACCTGGCCCGCTTCGCCGCCTTCCTGCTGGACGGGGACGAGCGGGTGCTCGGCGCCGCGACGCTCGCCGAGATGCGCAGGCCCGCCGCCCCGCCCGAGGGCCGGGACCGGGACGGCGGCTACGGCCTCGGGGTGCAGCTGGCACACCGCGAGGGCCGGTTCCTGTACGGCCATGTCGGCTCCATGCCCGGCTTCCTCGCCACCCTGTGGGTCAGCGAGGACGACCGGCTGGCCGGGATCGCGCTGGCCAACGTCACCTCGGGGCCGTCCGTCGCCTCCATCGCCGCCGACCTCGTACGGATCACCGCGGAGCACGAGCCGCGGATCCCCGCCCCCTGGCGGCCGCTGCCCGAGGCCGATCCGGAGCTGCTGGCGCTGACCGGGCCCTGGTACTGGGGGCCCACGCCCTTCCTGCTGCGGCTGCGCGCCGACCGCGGCCTGGAGCTGTCGCCGGTCGGCGGAGTGGGCCGCAGCTCGCGCTTCCGGGCCGAGCCGGACGGCACCTGGACCGGCCTCGACGGCTACTACGCGGGGGAGACGCTGCGCGTGGTCGCGGGGCGCGAGGACGGCGCGCCCGGCCATCTCGACCTCGGCACCTTCGTGTTGACGCGGGAGCCGTACGCCCCGGGGGACGCGGTGCCCGGGGGCGTCGACCCGGACGGCTGGCGTCCGCGATAGCCGTTCGCCGGGTGGCCCGTTGGCCGGGTGGCCCGTTCGGCGGGAGGCCGTTCGCCGGGGGCCGTTCGCCCGGTGTGGTCAGGCGAGCGGCAGCTTGAAGCCGATGTGGCTGGCCTCGAAGCCGAGCCGCTCGTAGAAGCGGTGGGCGTCGATGCGGGTCGCGTCCGAGGTGAGCTGCACCAGCGCACAGCCCTGGCGGCGCGACTCCTCGACCGCCCACGCGATCAGCTCGGTGCCCAGGCCGTTGCCGCGCTCGTCGGCGTGGATCCGTACGGCCTCGATGATCGAGCGCGTGGCGCCGCGCCGGGAGAGCCCGGGCACCACGGTGAGCTGGAGGGTGCCGACCGTACGCCCGTCCCGGACCGCGACGACCAGGTGCTGGTTCGGGTCCCGGTCCAGCCGCTCGAACGCGGCCCGGTACGGAGCCAGGTCCTCCGGCGACTCCCGCCGGGTGCCCAGGTGATCGTCGGCGAGCATGGCGACGATCGCGGATATGTCCTCGGCGGTCGCGCGCCGGATCTCGAAGTCGGTCACGCCCGCGAGCCTACGCGGCCGCTCCCGGCCCCGCGTAGGCGACCGTTCCCGCGCAGCCGCCGCCCTCGCGCCGTCATGCCCCACGGCTTGATCACCGAGATGGCGGTGAGGAAGACATAGACGCCCAGGCTGACCGACGGCGCCAGGACCAGATCCGTCGTGGCGCCGACCGCCCGGCCCGCCGAGACGTCGGCCATGGCCGCGTCGATCCGGGCGCGCAGCGCGAAGGCGGTGGCGGCGGTGGTCGCCAGCGTCAGCCAGAACTTCACGTACACCCAGCGGTGGCGGGCCAGGCCCCAGGGCGTGCCGAGGGAGAGCACCACTCCGCTGAGGAGGGAGAGCAGGCTGACCGGGATGAGCAGCCAGTCCCCGAGGACGTTCATCGACCGGTACGCCCCTTCGGCGGCCTCGGCCGACCCGGCCGTGGCCCCGGTGATGCCCAGGGCCAGCACGCCGAGCGTCAGTCCGAGCCAGCCGACGGAGACGACCACATGCACGACGAGGAGGGCCCGGCGCGCGGGCCGTTTCAGCTGTTGCATGCGCTCACCGTGACCCGCCCGGGCCGCCCGCCGCGTCTGACGGCGGGAGTATCCGCGGCTACTCCCGGAATCCAGGGATGTCCCGCGCAGGACACGCCCTACGCTCTGTCTCCATGACCAGACTGCATCTGTTCGATCTGGACGGGACGCTGATCCGTGGTTCGGCCGCGGCCATCGAGATATCGCGTCAGCTCGGTGTGGAGCGGGAGATCGGGGAGCTGGAGCGGGAGTTCGCGGCGGGCGGGCTGGCCCCGGCGCGGTTCGCCGAGCGGGCCTGTGCGCTGTGGGGGGAGCTGACGCAGGCGCAGGTGGCGGCGGCGTTCGAGGGGGCGCCCTGGCTGACGGGGATTCGGGAGGTGTGGGCGGACATCCGGGCGCGCGGTGAGCGGTGTGCCGTGATCTCGCTCTCGCCCGGGTTCTTCGTGGAGCGGCTGCTCGACTGGGGCGCGGACGCGGCGCACGGGTCGGCGTGGCCGTCGGTGCCGTTCCGGGAGCGGCTGGATCCCGCGGGCATTCTGGACCCGGCCGCTAAGGTGCGGATCGCGGATGAACTCTGTGGGAAGTTCGGGTTGACCAGGGCGGACTGCGTCGCCTACGGGGATTCGATGTCGGATGCCGAGCTGTTCGCGGTGGTGCCCTTCTCGGTTGCGGTGAACGCGGATCACCATGTGAGCGAAATCGCATCCGGCTGGTATCGCGGCAACGACCTCCGAGAGGCTTACGAAATAGCGGGTAACTGCACGTAACTACGGGTAATTACGCGAGTTGCCAGGTGTAACGGATGCGGCATCCATAGGGCTTGTGAATTCATCCGGGCCCGGTAGGGTCGGGGCAGTTCCGTCCCGGCAAAGCCGTGGCGGGACCACAACCGGGCAACCCGCTCCAACCAGCATATCGGGAACACAGCCCCTGTTACCCGGACTTCGGGCGAAGTTCTCGGGTGCGGAAGGAGCGTGGCATGCTGCCCGGATACAGAGTACTGAGCGGGCCGACAGGACCAATCTCACGTGAACCAGTCGACCAGAGCGGGGAATTGCGGGCACATTCCGCCAGCGGAAGTGCGAAGACCGACAGAAAGATGTTCGAGGCGAGGCAACCATGGACGCTCCGACCACCACATCGTCGGCCGGTAACGACGGCGGGGGAAACAGTGGCGACTGGGGTTGGTTCACCCCGAGCAGGAAACAGGCCGATGACCAGCCCCGTTCCCCCGAAACGGACGGCGCGTCCGAGGACCGGGCGGCCGGCCGCCGGGTGAGCCCGATACGCCCGGCCGGTACGGAGGCCGAGCGCCGCGCGGCGCCGCCCGTACCGGCCCCCGCCTCCCCCATCGCCCCCGCGTCCGCCGTGCCGCCCGCGTCCGCCGTGCCGCCCGCGTCCGCGGTGCCGCCCGAGGCGGGGCGCGAGGCCGGGCGCGAGGAGCATCAGCGCCCCGACGAGGCGCCGGCCCCGCACAGCGCGCGCCCGGCCGCCGAGTCCGTCTTCACCGCGCCGGAGACCGCCTCGCCCGACGCGATCCTGCTGCGCCGCACCATGGCCGAGATCGAGCCGGTGAGCGACAAGGTCACCTCGTACTTCTACGCGCTGCTCTTCGTCCAGCACCCCGAACTGCGGCCGCTCTTCCCGGCCGCCATGGACGCCCAGCGCGACCGGCTGTTCAAGGCGATCCTCACGGCCGCCCGGCTCATCGACGATCACGACATCCTCAGCGACTTCCTGTCCCGGCTCGGCCGCGGGCACCGCAAGTACGGCACTCAGCCCGAGCACTATCCGGCCGTCGGCGAGTGCCTGATCGCCGCGCTGACCCGGTACGCGACCAGCACCTGGAGCGACGAGGCCGAGGCGGCCTGGGTCCGGGCCTACACCTCGATCTCCCAGATCATGATCGACGCGGCGGCCGAGGACGAGCTGCGCGCGCCCGCGTGGTGGCAGGCCGAGGTCGTCGGGCACGAATCGCGCACGGCCGACATCGCCGTCATCACCGTCCGCCCGGACCAGCCGTACCCCTTCCTCGCGGGCCAGTACACCTCGGTGGAGACCCCCTGGTGGCCGCGGGTGTGGCGGCACTACTCCTTCGCCTCCGCGCCCCGCGCCGACGGGCTGCTGTCCTTCCACGTGAAGGCGATACCGGCCGGCTGGGTCTCCTCCGCGCTGGTGCACCGGGCCCGCCCCGGCGATGTGATCCGCCTCGGGCCGCCCGCCGGTTCGATGACGGTCGACCACGCGTCCGACAACGGGCTGCTGTGCCTGGGCGGCGGCACCGGTATCGCACCGATCAAGGCGCTGGTCGAGGACGTCGCCGAGCACGGCCGCCAGCGGGCGGTCGAGGTCTTCTACGGCGCCCGCAGCGACCACGACCTCTACGACATCGACACCATGCTGCGGCTCGCCCAGCGGCACCCCTGGCTCTCGGTCCGTCCGGTGGTCTCCGACGGTCCGACGAGCGGACTCAGCGGCAGACTTCCGGACGCCGTGCGGCAGTACGGCCCGTGGAACGCGTTCGACGCGTATCTCTCCGGCCCGCCCGGCATGATCCGCAGCGGTGTGGACGCCCTGATGGGCGTCGGCGTCCCGTCCCATCGCATCCGGCACGACTCCATCGAAGAGCTGATGGCGGCGGCGGAGTAGCGCGGGGCAGGGCGGCGGAGCGGTCAGGAAACGCGGCGGTAGACAGACGGCGATGTCAGAACGGGGACGAGGGACTGTGGACGACGTCGGGCACGAGAGGGCGGCCGCGCCGGCACCCGGCCACCGTGCGGAGCGCCTGGAGCGCGCGGACCGCGCGGACCGTCCGGGGAGCGACGGTGAGCACCTCCTCCAGCAGCGCCTGGGCACGGCCGACCGCGCCGACCGCTTCTACGACCAGCAGGTGCTGGACCACCTCAACGTCCGGATGCGGGAGTTCATCGCGCGCCAGGAGATGTTCTTCCTGGCCACCGCCGACCGGCACGGGGAGTGCGACAGTACCTTCCGGGCCGGACCGCCCGGCTTTCTGAGCGTGCTCGACGGACGCACCCTCGCCTATCCCGAATACCGGGGGAACGGTGTGCTGGCCAGCCTCGGCAACATCGAGGAGAACCCGCACGTCGGCATCCTGATGGTCGACTTCTTCCGCGACCGCATCGGACTGCACGTCAACGGCTGGGCCCGGGTGGTCCAGGACGACGAGATGCGCGCCCGCCACCCCGGCCTGCCGGTCGACCCGGTACCCGGCCGCCGCGCGGTCGTATGGGTCGAGGTGACCGTCGAGGAGGCGTACATCCACTGCGCCAAGCACATCCCCCATCTGCAGAAGGTGCCCACGCGGCGGCGCGCCCGCGCCGAGGACGGGCCGGCGACCGACCGGCCCCGTGACCCGCAGCAGGGCCGGGCCTGGGGGACGGACGACGCCAAGCGCAAGGGCGGCGACTTCTTCGGCGCCGCCGCGGAGGCGCGCGAGCGGCGCCGTACGCCCCCTGCCGAGCCTCCCGCCGAGCCCCCCGCCGCGCCGGCTGCCCCGGCACCGGCTGCCCAGACGCCCGCTCCCCAGACGCCCGCTCCCCAGGCCCCGGCTCCCACCGAGTGGGTCTCGGCGCCCGAGCTGCCGGCGGCGCGTCCCGAGGAGTGGCTGGAGGAGGCCGAGCGGGTGCTCGCCGACGCACGCCGACGGGCGGCCGAGAAGGGACCGCAGCCGTTCAGCGGCTGGTTCCGCTGATCAGCCGAGGTCGTCCGCGAGCAGTGCGCGCACGCCCTCGACGTTGGCGTCGAGATAGGCGCGCAGCGACGGCGGCACCATGCCGACGGAGGCGATCCCCTCCCGGGTGAACGGGATCCGCACCACCTCGTACTCCCCGCAGGGCTCCTCCACCTCCGGGCCGTGCCGCCGGCTGAGGTCCATCGAGGCGAGTCTGCAGACGAAGAAGTGCTGCACCTTGACCCCGTCCGGGGCGCCCCCCTCCGGGTGCGGAACGGTGTCGACGAAGGCGGGGACCACGTCCGTCACCTTCGCGCCCAGCTCCTCGTCCACCTCGCGGTGCAGGGCCTCGACGACGGTGCCGTCCTCGGGCTCCACACCGCCGCCGGGAGTGATCCAGTACGGCTGCTGACCGGGCTTGGTCCGCTTGATCAGGATCATGCGCGGGTCGGTGTCGCCGTCGAGCAGGATGGCGCGGGCGGTGCGTTTGACCACGGGTCGTTCGGTCATGCAGGACATCTGCCGCAGCCGTCCCCGGCTGAAACCCCATGCTCACCAGTGGACAGGGGTTCACCAGTGGACAGGGCTCACCAGTCGACGGCGGCGCGCAGCAGCCACTCGTGCGCCCGGGCGACATGCGGCACCGCGAGCCCACCGGTCCGCACCACCAGGAAGTAGGTGCGCAGCGGCGGCACCGGCGGGTTGAGCAGCGCCACCACCTCACCGGCGTCGAGCGCGTCCATGCACAGATAGCGCGGCAGCACGCCGAGCCCCGCGCCCTCCGCGACGCACGCCAGCACCGCCCGCAGATCGGGGGCGATGACCGTGCCGGAGGTGACCGGGCGGGCGTCGAAGACGGCCGACCAGTAGCGGCTGACCAGCGGCAGGCTCTCGTGGACCTCGACCACGGGCAGCGCCTCCAGCGCGCTCGCGCCCTTGACCTGGAGCACCGCGGAGCCGCCGAGCCGGGCCGCCCAGCGCGGGGACGCGATCAGCACGTGCTCCTCGTCGCACAGCGGGGTGGCGGCCAGCAGCCGCCCGCGCGGCCGGGCGGTGCTGATGGCCAGGTCGTGGTGGCCCGCCCCGAGCCCCTTGAACAGCTCCTCGGAGGCGCCGAAGGCGCACCGCAGCGCGAGCCCCTGGGTGACGAGCGTGGTGAGCGCGGGCAGCGCGCGCAGCGCGGTGAACTCCGGGGGACCGGCGAGGTGCAGGGTGCGCAGTGCGGAGTGGTCGTCAAGGCCGGCCTCGGTGATCTCCGCGAGCGCGTCGAGGTGCGGTGCGGTCTTGTGGGCCAGCTCCTCCCCGACGGTGGTGGGGATGACCCCGCGCGCCGTACGGAGGAACAGCGGCCGTCCCACCTGCCGCTCCAGGGTGCGGATCTGGCCGGTGACGGCGGGCTGGGAGAGGCCGAGCAGCGCGGCGGCACGGGTGAAGGACCCGGCGCGGTGCACCGTGACAAACGTGCGTAAGAGGGCCAGATCCATGCGGTTCCCCTCGCCTCGGCGCACCCCCGCCGCATGCCAACTATAAATATGCCGATAGGTTCATGTCGCTACTGTGATTGGACACTGACGCTGAGTCAACTAGCCTTGTTCAAGCGGTTCTCCACGAGAAGAACCGGGGCGTCTCAAGCCACGAGGGGGGAGGCTTGAGACGCCCGTCAGGCGTACCCGCGCGCACCCCGTACGGCGAGTTTCGGCCGCCTTCGCGCGCACTTGATCGCCTTCAGCCGCCGTCGCGCGCCGCGTCGAGCGCGCGCCGCACGTCCGCGATCAGATCGTCCGGATCCTCGGCGCCCACCGAGAAGCGGATGAAGCCCTCGGCCACCGCGTCGCCGCCCCACCGGCCGCGCCGCTCGGCGGTGGAGCGTACGCCGCCGAAGCTGGTGGCGTCGTCGACCAGCCGCAGCGCGGTGAGGAAGCGCTCCGCGTGCTCCTTGCCGGGCAGGGTGAAGGAGACCACACAGCCGAAGCGCCCGCCGCGCATCTGCCCGGCCGCGACCGGGTGCGCCGGATCGTCCGGCAGCCCGGGGTGGCGCAGGCCGGTGACCTCGGGCCGGTCGCGCAGCGCCTCGGCGAGCGCGAGGGCGGTCCTGGCCTGCCGGTCGACGCGCAGCGGGAGGGTGGCAAGGGAGCGGTGGGCGAGCCAGGCCTCCATGGGGCCGGCGATCGCGCCGACGGTCTTGCGCCAGTCCCGCACGGCGGCGGCCAGCCGCGGATCGCGGCAGGTGACGTAGCCGAGCAGGACGTCGCCGTGGCCGATGAGCGCCTTGGTGCCGCTGGCCACGGAGAAGTCCGCGCCCAGGTCCAGGGGGCGCTGGCCGATCGGGGTGGCGAGGGTGTTGTCGACGGCGACCAGCGCGCCGCGCGCATGCGCGGCCTCGGCGAGCGCGCGGATGTCGCACACGTCGAGCCCGGGGTTGGACGGGGTCTCCAGCCACAGCAGCCCGGTGGTGTCGTCCAGGGCCGCCAGCTGGGCGTCCCCGGCGGTCGGGGCGGTGCGCACCCGGACGCCGAAGCTCCGCAGCCGCTCGCCGAGCGCCGGGAGCAGCTGGTAGCCGTCGGACGGCAGGACGGCGGTGTCGCCCTTCCGCAGCTGGGACAGGAGGACGGCGGCGATCGCTCCCATGCCGGACGCGAAGACGACGGTCTCGGCGTCGGCGTCCGGGGACTCCAGCTCGCTGATCGCCCGCTCCAGCCGGGACCAGGTGGGGTTGGTGTCGCGGCCGTAGGTGAAGGGCCCGGTGGCGTCGCCGGGGAGGTGGTAGTGCGCGGCGAAGACGGGCCCGGGCAGCGCCGGTTCGTACGCCTCCGCCTCGGGCAGTCCGGCACGTACGGCCCGGGTGCCGTCGCCGGTCATACGCGCTCCTCGCCGGAAGCCGCGGACGCGTCGGACGCGTCGGACGCCGGAGACCCGACGCCCGCCCCCGTCCTGTCGCCGGCGTCGAGGGCCTCGGCGATCGCGTCCAGCAGTCCGCCGCTCGCGGCCTCGACCATCTCCAGGACCTCTTCGAAGTCGTCCGTCCCGCCGAAGTACGGGTCCGGTACGTCCAGACCGCCCGGCGCGTCCCGGTCGGCGTCCGGGTCGTAGTCGCGCAGCAGCCGCACCTTCGCGGCGTCCCGCGGGGTCGGCGCCAGGGCGCGCAGCTCCCGCAGATGGCCGCTGTCCAGCGCGATCACCAGATCGAGGTGATCGAACCACGCGGGCTGGAACTGCCGCGCGATGTGATCCTGCTCATAGCCGTGGTCGGTGAGCACGGCGATCGCGCGGCGGTCGGCCCCGTCGCCCTCGTGCCAGGGGCCGGTGCCCGCACTGTCCAGTTCGACGAGGCCGTCCCATCCGGCTTCCGCGGCATGGGCGCGGACGATGGATTCGGCCATCGGCGAGCGGCATATGTTGCCGGTGCAGACGAAGCAGACACGAAAAGGCGACGGGGCTCTCATACCTGTCATCATCCCCGGCCGCCGTCAGTCCTTGTCATCGGGAAGGACGACGTGCAGCGCCCAGGCGACTATGGAAACGATCAGGCCACCGAGGACGGCCGTTCCGAAGCCGTCGACATGGAAGCTGAGATCGAATTTCCCGGCCAGCCAGGACGTCAGCAGCAGCATCAGGGCATTGATCACCAGGGTGATCAGCCCGAGGGTGAGGATGAACAGCGGAAATGCCAGCAGTTTGACGATCGGCTTCACCACCACGTTCACCACGCCGAAGAGCAGGGCGACGAGAATGAGGGTGATCGTCTTACGTCCGGTGTTCTCACCGGTCAGCGTGATGTCCTTGAGCAGCCAGATGGCGACGCCGAGGGCGCCGGCGTTGGCGAGCGTCTTGACGAGCAAATTCTTCATGGTTGAGATCGTCGCAGACAGGCCCGACGACGGGCAGGGGCAGTGCAGGCAGGGGTGGAGAGGCGAATGAAGGCGTTCCGGCTGGACGAGCTGGAGGCGGAGCGGGCCGCGAACGAAGGCGCGTATCTGCAGTTCCTGCGCGAGCGGAACATGTCGGTCGGGCTGTACGCGCTGGACGCGGGCCAGACCGATCCGCAGGCGCCGCACGGCCAGGACGAGGTGTACCTGGTGATGAGCGGCCGGGCGTCGATCACGGTCGGCATGGAGACGACGCAGGTGGCGCGCGGCAGTGTGGTGTACGTACCGGCGGGTGTGGCGCACAAGTTCCACCACATCACCGAGGACCTGCGGGTCATGGTGGTGTTCTCTCCCCCGGAAAGCTGACGGGAGCGCTCCGCATCCCCTACGGGTACGGTCAGGGACGGACGGGGGATGGAAGCTCTCCGTCCGCTTCCTGCCCGCCCTAGCATCGAGGGCAGGGGGACCGGAGCCGTGAGGCCGTCCCCGCCAGCCAGGACGAAGCAAGGAGCGCACGTGGCCGCGAAGGGGATATTCCAGGGCTTGCCGTGGTGGGTGACATGGATCGCAGTGCCGGTTCTCGTCCTCGCCGTCTTCGGCGGGCTGATCACGAGCGTGGTCGGCTTCGTGATCGGCCTGCTCTTCAAGGCGCTGCTGCTGGTGGCGCTGGTCGGCGGTCTGATCTACGTCGTACGGAAGTTCACCTCGTCCTCGTCGCGCAACGACTGGTGAGCCGCCGCCGGTGACCCCGCGACCTCGCGCGGCGGGTACGCCGCGCGAGGGATACCGCGGAGCCAAACATCGGCCCCACGGCACCACTGTGGTTAGAGTGCGAGTCCGCGACGTTCCCCATCTCGGCGTCTGCCTCGCAACAACACCCCGGGGGTGCCTGTTGACGACAGCGAACATCGACACGGCCGCTGGACCGGCCCTGATCGCCCGCGCACCGGGCCGGCGTCGCCCGGCCCCGTGGGTTCCACCACGGCAACACTGGCCATTTCCGTTCCCTCACATGGGGCAAAGCGACTCCGCCCCGCAGTCGAGTCGCTACGCTCCAGAGTCGGCCAAGTCTGAACTACCCGGGGCGGCGAACGATGCGTGACATGCGTGACACAGTCCAGGCGGAAGTGACGATGACCTTTCTGGTCTCGCAGGAACTGTCCTTCCGGATCCCGGTCGAGCTGTCGTACGACAGCGGCGACCCCTACGCGGTCGAGATCACCTTCCACTTGCCCGGCGACGCGCCGGTGAGCTGGGCCTTCGCCCGTGAGCTGCTGCTGGACGGGCTCAGCAAACCCTCCGGCGAGGGCGATGTGCGGATCGCGCCGGCCGCGCCCGAAGGGCTCTCGGACGTGTTCATCAGACTGCAGGTGGGGTCCGAGAGAGCGCTGTTCCGGGCCGGGGCGGCGCCGCTGGTGGCCTTCCTGGACCGTACGGACCGGCTCGTCCCGTTCGGCGAGGAGCCCGCGGCCTGCGATCCGGTCGGCGACCTCGACGCCGAACTGGACCGCATCCTGGCCGAGGACCGCTTCGCGTAGCGCCGGTCAGCGTGCGCGCGCCCGGCGGCGCCGCCCGCGCCCCCGTCCGCCCCCGCTCGCCGCCCCCTTGTTCGCAGCGTTCCCGCTCGCCGCACTCCCGCCCGCCGCACTCCCGCTCGGCGCGCCCCCGCCCGCCCCGCCGCCGTCCGGCGCGTGGTCCGCGGAGACCACCAGCACGGCCAGCGCCGTGGTCACCGGCACCGAGGCGACCAGCCCGATGCTGCCCACCAGCGTGCGGACGATCTCCTCCGCGACGATCTCGCTCGTGGCCACCGTTCCCACCCCGCTGTCCGCGATCGAGAAGAGGAGCAGCAGCGGAAGCGAGGCGCCCGCGTACGCCAGCACCAGGGTGTTCACGACGGACGCGATGTGGTCCCGCCCGATGCGCATCGCGGCCGCGTAGAGCTTGCGGCGGCTCGTCGTGGGGTCCGCCTCCCGCAGCTCCCACACCGCCGAGGTCTGGGTGACCGTCACATCGTCCAGCACCCCCAGCGAACCGATGATCACCCCTGCCAGCAGCAGTCCCTTGATCTCGATGCCCGGATAGAGGCCGTGCACCAGACCGGTCTGGTCGTCGGTGTTGCCGGTCAGCGCCGCCCAGCCGATGAACAGCGAGCCGAGCACCCCGATCAGCAGCAGCGAGACCAGGGTGCCGAGCACGGCGACCGAGGTCCGGGCGCTCAGCCCATGGCACATGTAGAGCGCGAGCAGCATGATCGCGCTGCCCCCGATGACCGCGACCACCAGCGGATTGGAGCCCTGCAGTATCGCCGGGAGGATGAACAGCGTCAGCACCCCGAAGCTGATGGCCAGCGCCACCAGCGCGAAGACGCCGCGCAGCCGGCCGACGGCCACGACCACGAGCGCGAACAGCCCGGCGAGCAGCGCCATCGGGAACGAGCGGTCCACGTCCGAGACCGAGTACTGGAGGTTCTTCGGCGCCTTGGGCGCGTAACTCAGCTTCAGCTCCTGCCCGGCGCTGAACTTCCGTGAGGCGTTCGGCTGGACGATCTCGGGGAACGTACGGCCCTTGTCCTTGCCCGAGGTGACCTCGATGGTGGCCCGCTCGCAGACGCTCTTCCCGCCGCCGGTGGCCCCGCCGCCGCTTCCGCCGGTCGCGCCGCCGCCCGTCCCGCCGCCGGGCGCCGGGGCGCCGCCCTGCTGACCCGGCTCGGTGGGTGCCTGCGGCTGCGCGTTGACGTCGGCGCAGTCGACCTCCTCCACCTTCACCACCCGTCCGGCGGCCGTCTCCTGGTCGAAGCCGAGCCCGCTGCGGCCGTGCGTGGTGTGCTCGGGGCTGCCCGGCCACAGCGCGACCAGCCCGGCGAGGACGGCGACGGCGAAGGGGATGAGCACCACCGCGATGACCTTGCGGAGGCGTGCGGAGACGGGGGCGGCCGGGCCGTGCGCATGGGCATGGCTGTGGCCGTGGGAGTGGGCCTGGCCGGGCACGTGGGGCTGCTCGGGCGGATGGTCCTGCTGTGTCGCGGTCACCGTCGCATCATCGCAAGAGAGCGAGGCCCCCTGTTCAGGGATGCGGGGAAACCGTTAGCGTGGGGGCACCTTTGCAATCGCGGGAGCTCGGAGCACCGGGCTGAGAGGGCGCTGACGCGACAGCTGCGCCGACCGCTGAACCTGTTACCGGGTAATGCCGGCGTAGGGAGTGGGTCTCATGACTCAGCAGGATGCACACATGCGCGAAAACGCCGGCGATTTCGGCTGGCACAAGGGATATGTCACGGGTTCCCGCCCGGACATCCAGGTCCCGGTGCGTCGCGTGCACCTCACCAATGGCCAGGACGTGACGCTGTACGACACCTCCGGCCCGTACACCGACCCCCACATCGACACCGACGTCCGCCGTGGCCTCGCGCCGCTGCGGCAGAACTGGATCATCGCCCGCGGCGACACCGAGGAGTACTCCGGCCGCCCGGCCAGGCCGGAGGACGACGGGGTCAAACACACCTCGCCCCGCGGCGGCCTGCGCAACCTCGACGCGGTCTTCCCCGGACGGCCGCGCCAGCCCCGCCGGTCCCGTGACGGCGCCGCCGTCACCCAACTCGCGTACGCCCGCCGGGGCGAGGTCACCGCGGAGATGGAGTACGTGGCGCTCCGCGAGAACGTCTCCCCCGAGGTGGTCCGCGAGGAGATCGCGGCGGGCCGGGCCGTACTGCCCGCCAACGTCAACCACCCGGAGATCGAGCCGATGATCATCGGCAAGCGGTTCCTGGTGAAGGTCAACGCCAACATCGGCAACTCCGCCGTCACCTCGTCCATCGAGGAAGAGGTCGAGAAGATGACCTGGGCGACCCGCTGGGGCGCCGACACGGTCATGGACCTCTCGACCGGCCGCAACATCCACACCACCCGCGAGTGGGTGCTGCGCAACTCCCCGGTGCCGATCGGCACCGTGCCGCTCTACCAGGCGCTGGAGAAGGTCGACGGCAAGGCCGAGGAGCTGACCTGGGAGGTCTACAAGGACACCGTCATCGAACAGGCCGAGCAGGGCGTCGACTACATGACGGTGCACGCGGGCGTGCGGCTGCCGTACGTCCCCCTGACCGCCCGCCGCAAGACCGGCATCGTCTCCCGCGGCGGCTCGATCATGGCCGCCTGGTGCCTGGCCCACCATCAGGAGTCGTTCCTCTACACCCACTTCGAGGAGCTGTGCGAGATCCTCGCGGCGTACGACGTCACCTACTCGCTCGGTGACGGACTGCGCCCCGGATCCATCGCCGACGCCAACGACGAGGCCCAGTTCGCGGAGCTGCGCACGCTCGGCGAACTCAACCGGACCGCCAAGGAGCACGGCGTCCAGACCATGATCGAGGGACCGGGCCATGTCCCGATGCACAAGATCAAGGAGAACGTCGACCTCCAGCAGGAGATCTGCGAGGAGGCCCCCTTCTACACCCTGGGCCCCCTCACCACGGATGTCGCGCCCGCCTACGACCACATCACCTCGGGCATCGGCGCCGCGATGATCGCTTGGTGGGGCACGGCGATGCTCTGCTATGTCACCCCCAAGGAGCACCTGGGGCTGCCGGACCGCGACGACGTGAAGACCGGCGTGATCACCTACAAGATCGCCGCCCACGCCGCCGATCTGGCCAAGGGCCGCCCCGACGCCCAGGCCTGGGACGACGCGCTCTCCGACGCGCGCTTCGAGTTCCGCTGGGAGGACCAGTTCAACCTGGCCCTCGACCCGGACACGGCGCGCTCGTTCCACGACGAGACGCTTCCGGCGGAGCCCGCGAAGACGGCGCACTTCTGCTCCATGTGCGGGCCCAAGTTCTGCTCCATGAAGATCAGCCACGACATCCGGCGCGAGCACGGCGACGCGATGGACGAGGCGGAGGCGGAGGCCGGGATGGCGGAGAAGTCCCGCGAGTTCGCCGCCGCGGGCAACCGGGTCTATCTGCCGATCGCCGACTGACCCCGACCGGCCGGCCGGAGACCCGGGCCCGCCGCCGTGACCCCTCGTCGCGGCGGCGGGCCCGTGCTTGGGTGGGCTGTCACTGAAACACCCGTACGAGCCCTCCGGAGCAGCCCATGGACAACCTGCGCGCACTGCGTATCGCCAACGAAGCCTTCGCCGCACACCTTGACGGCATCGGGGACGACGAATGGGCGCTGGCCACTCCGTGCAGTGAGTGGACGGTGCGGGAGCTGGTGGGGCACGTCCTCCTGGGGCATGCGCATCTGGTGTCCGTCCTGACGGGCGGCCAGGTCACCCCCGGAGCCGGGGACACCTTCGCGGAGTGGGCCGCGCGGGCGGAGCGGGCCGCCGGGTTACCGGGGGTGGCCGAGCGGGCCGTGCGGAATCCGGTCGTCGGCGAGCTGAGCGGGGAGGCGGCGGTGCGGATCCGGTGGAGCGACGTCTATCTGCACGCCTGGGACCTGGCGCGGGCGCGGGGCGCGGAGTTCACGCCGGATCAGGAGCTGACCGAGGCGGCGCTGGAGTGGCTGGTCCCGGCGGGGCCGGGGCTCAGTGCCACGGGGGCGTTCGCGGCCGGCACCGACCCGGGGGCCGGGGCCGATCCGTTCACGCGGGTGCTGGCGCTCACCGGGAGGGGCTAGTCCGGTTGGTTCTCCGGGCCGCCGTACTCGGGGCTGGTGTAGTCCGGGCTGCTGTAGCGGGGGCGGGCCCTGGGGCCCTCGTCGTCGGTGCTGAAGCCCGGGCGGCTGTAACCGAGGTGGGGGGTGCGGCCCGCCGCCTCGGAGTGCCCGGGGACGTAGGCCGAGGACGAACGCGTCGGCGCGGTCCAGGGCGCGGGGGCCGACGGGTTGCTCAGCGCCTCGCGCAGAAAGGGCAGCACGCCCCGCTCCAACAGGGCCTGCCGCCATGCCTCTCTGGCGCGGTCCACCTCTTCCAGCTGCTCGGCCAGGGCCTCGCCGCGGATCGCGCTGGAGCCGTTGCGCAGGGCGGTGATGAGGAGGCCGACGGCGGCGAGCAGGATGCCCGCGGCGGTGAGCGTGGCGAAGAACCAGCCCGCGGTGATCATCGGCTGGGCGATGGAGGGGGCGGGATCCAGGACGTGCAGCACATAACCGACGAGCAGGAAGATGATCGCGGCGGTCCCGGCGAGCACCGGGGCCAGGACGGCGAGCATGGGGACCAGCCCCGCGCCGGAGGCGTCCAGGACGGCGCCGGTGAGCCCGGCGGAGTGCGCGTGCTCGCCGTCGTCCTCCGGGCCCTGGGCCATCGGCCTCGGTGGGGCGGGCTCGCGCAGCTTGGTGCGGGCGAGGACGTAATCCTGGTATTCGGCGGCCGCGCACGCGGTGATGGCGGCCGAGGCGCTGAGCGCCATGGTGCGCAGCTGCTCGGCGGTGAGCCGCTGTCCTATGCCCTTCAGGTCCGGTCGGTGGTCCGCGGTACGCAGCACCTCGTCGAGAACCCGCTCGAACTCCGGGCGGTCTTCGGCGAACAGGTGCGGAGCGCTTTTCATGGTGCATCCCCCGATACTCCGTAGGGCCTCGGTGCCGGCTTTCACCGGGCGGTCGGGCGGAAACGGAGGAGAGCCTGCGACGGATAAACCGATGGTAGAGCCGATCCGGCGCGAGGTGACAGCAAGTTTCGTGATTTGCTCAACCCCGGTGGCGCCGTCCGGCCTTTCCCATGGGCGTCCGTATCACCCTCAGGTGTCGAGCGGCAGTTGTACGACCAGCAGTTTCCCGGCCATGGTGACGCCGCCGTCCATCGCGACCGCCAGATTGTCCGCGTAGACGTGCGGGCCCTCGACCGCGGGCGCGCCATCGTCCTCGCCGTCCTCCGAGCCGACTTCGCCCAGCAGATACGGGATCGGGCTGTGGCCGTGGACGATGCGCTCCCCACCGTAGGTGCCGAGCAATTCGCGCACGGCCGTCGGCCCGGCGTCCTCGTCGCGGAACGCGAAGCGCTTGGTGAATTTGCGGAACAGGTCCCAGCACTCGTCCGCGTCACTGCGCTGCAGCGTCTCGGTGACGGTGTCGTTGACGGCCTCGATCGAGTCGCCGTACTCCAGATAGGCGGTGGTGTCGGAGTGCACGAGCAGATGCCCGTCCTCCTCGGCCATCGCGTCCAGCCGTGACATCCACTGGAGGTGATGGTCCTCCAGCCGCTCCATGTCGGTGCGCTGGCCGCCGTTGAGCAGCCAGGCGGCCTGGAAGGAGGCGGTGCCCGCCCCGGAGTTGACGGGGGTGTCGCCGAACCGCTTGGCGCCGATGAGGAGCAGTTCGTGATTGCCCATCAGCGCCTTGCAGTAGCCGCCCGCGGCGGCGGCCTCGGCGGAGAGCTGCATCACCAGGTCGATGACGCCGATGCCGTCCGGGCCGCGGTCGGTGAAGTCGCCGAGGAACCACAGCCGGGCGTTCCCGGCCGCCCAGCTGCCCTTGTCGTCGATCAGGCCCTGGGCGGCGAGCGCCTGGCGCAGCTCGTCGTGGTAGCCGTGGACGTCGCCCACGACGTAGAGCGGGCCGGGTCCTTCGCCGTCGGCGAGCGGGTCGGCGTCGGGGTCGGTGACCGAGGTGAGGGCGATCGTCGGGCGGTCCTGCGGGGGCACCAGCCGGGTGTCGGCGATGGTGTGCCCCGGGCCCACGACCGGCAGCTTCTCGGTCGGGGTGTACCCGTCCGGCAGGGGCGCGGGCGCGGGTGCGGGAGGCACCGGGCCGGGCGGCGTGGACGCCCCGTACGCGGGCACGGGCGGCACCGCCGCCATGGTCCCTGCCGTGGCTTCCAGACCGGCCCCCTGAGTCATCGACCCCTCCACCATCGCGCCGCCGTGCCACCTTGTGGACCTTGCCTGGTCGACGGCGGTCCGCGGTGTCGTCCGCCCATCATAGGAATGACCGTGAGGGCTTGTGACGCACCAGGGTGCCGTCAATCGGTACTCGGTCTCGCTTGGACGGTCTTTTATCCCGGATTGGCCTGGTAGGGGAAGCCCAAGGGGCTCAGGTCCTTCTCGGGTCATCCTTGAGTCGCTCTCAGATCATCCTCCGGCGCGGCTGCGCGGCGGGCTGACGGTCGTACGCGGCGGACGGCGCTGGGACGACGTCCGCACGATCAGTTCGGTGGGTATCACCTGCTCGACGGGGCGGTCGCTGTCGAGCCCCTCGATGGCGTCGATGAGCAACTGGACCACGGCGGTGCCGATCCGGCGCGGTTTGAGCGAGAGCGTCGTGATGGGCGGTTCGGTGGTCCGGTAGACCGTGGACTCGCTGCAGCACACCAGCAGCAGGTCCTCCGGGACGCGCAGCCCGTAGCGGCGGGCGGCGGCGAGCAGATCGGTGCCGTTGGGGTCGAAGAGCCCGTAGACCGCGTCGGGGCGGTCGGGGCGGGCGAGCAGCCGGTCGGCGGCGACGGCCCCGGCACAGGGGTCGTGGGCCGGGTACGCCTCGTAGACCGGGTCCTGGCCCACCCGCTCGCACCAGTGCAGATACGCCTCGGTCGACAGCCGGGTGTAGGTGTCGGTGGTGGTGCCGGTGAGCAGTCCGATGCGGCGGGCGCCGGCCTCGGCGAGGTGGTCCAGGAGGCCGAGCACGGCCGCCTCGTGGTCGTTGTCGACCCAGGCGGTCACGGGGAGGGTGCCGGCCGGGCGGCCGTCGCTGACCACGGGGAGGCCCTGGCGGAGCAGTTCGGTGACCACCGGATCGTGGTCGGACGGGTCGACCACGATGGTGCCGTCGAGAGCGACGTTGGACCACACGTCGTGGCGTGAGGTGGCCGGGAGGATGACGAGGGCGTAGCCGCGGGCCAGCGCGGCGGAGGTCGCGGCTCGCGCCATCTCGGCGAAGTAGGCGAACTCGGTGAAGGTGAAAGGTTCATCCCCGTACGTGGTCACGGTCAGGCCGATGAGGCCGGACTTGCCGGTACGGAGGGTACGGGCCGCGGCGGACGGGCGATAGCCCAGCCGCTCGGCGACCTCGCGGACGTGGCGGCGGGTGGCATCCGGGAGCCGTCCCTTGCCGTTGAGCGCGTCGGAGACGGTCGTGATCGAGACCCCGGCGGCGGCGGCCACGTCCCGGATGCCCGCCCTGCCTAACCGGCGGCCGGCCGACCGGCTCACCTGGTGCTTCCCTGCTGCTGTCATGGCCAGCCGATAGTAGGGCCCGAGTGCCCGGTCTGCGCGATTCCGCCATCGGTATTCGGAAGGCACGTTTCTGCATGAGCGCTCCGGTCAATTCCCTTGGAATGGAAGCCAGTTGGGGTGCCGGGGAGGGGTCTGGTCGCCTCTGGCATATCCATGCCTGGCGATTGTTCGATGTCTCGAAGAGGTCTCAACTCACCTGCACGAGGGATGCGCGCCACGGCGCTCGCCACCGGCGCGCGCGGTTGAGCGGGGCGCTCCCCCCGGCGGGTACGCGGGCGCCTCCGGCGGATACGCGGGCGTCCCGGGGCGGGTACGCGGGGCGGGGCAATCCTCATAAGGTGTGCAGTATTGCCGTGTGCGAAGCCTGCGCACGGAGCCGTAGGGAAGGGCCGAGGAGGACTGCCGGTGAGTGAGAAGAGCCCCAAGCTGCGCGCCGCGCTGGACGGGATTCCTACGTACAAGCCCGGTAAGCCGGCTGCCGGGGACGGCCCCCGGTCCTTCAAGCTGTCCTCCAACGAGAACCCGTATCCGCCGCTGGCCGGGGTGCTGGAGACGGTCGCGAACAGCGCCGCGTCCTTCAACCGCTACCCCGACCTCGCCTGCACCGCGCTGATCGCCGAGCTGGCGAGCCGGTTCGACGTACCGCTGGAGCACCTGGCCACCGGGACCGGTTCGGTCGGGCTGGCTCAGCAGATCGTCCAGTCGACGGCCGGGCCGGGCGACGAGGTGATCTACGCCTGGCGGTCCTTCGAGGCATATCCGATCATCACTCAGATCGCGGGCGCGACCTCGGTGCGGGTCCCGCTGACCGACGCGGAGGTCCACGACCTGGACGCGATGGCGGACGCGATCACCGACCGCACCCGGCTGATTTTCGTCTGTAACCCCAACAATCCGACCAGCACCGTGGTGCGCCGGGCGGAGCTGGAGCGGTTCCTGGACCGGGTGCCGTCCGATGTGCTGGTGGTGCTGGACGAGGCGTACATCGAGTTCATCCGGGATGATCAGGTCCCCAATGGCATCGACCTCTACCGCGAGCGGCCGAACGTCTGCGTCCTGCGCACCTTCTCCAAGGCGTACGGCCTGGCCGGGCTGCGGGTCGGCTTCGCGATCGCCCATGAGCCGGTCGCCGCGGCGCTGCGGAAGACCGCGGTTCCCTTCGGTGTCAGCCAGCTCGCCCAGGACGCCGCGGTCGCCTCGCTGCACAGCGAGGACGCGCTGCGCGAGCGGGTGGAGGCGCTGGTGACCGAGCGGGCGCGGGTGGCCGGGGCGCTGACCGGGCAGGGCTGGACGGTGCCGGAGGCGCACGCGAACTTCGTCTGGCTGCGGCTGGGGGAGCGTACGGCCGACTTCGCGGCGGCGTGCGAGGCGGCGGGCGTGGTCGTGCGGCCGTTCCCGGGCGAGGGGACGCGCGTGACGATCGGCGAGCGGGAGGCGAACGATCTCTTCCTGCGGGCCGCCGAGGAGTTCCGCAAGGAGCTGTGAGCGCGGTGCCCGGGCGCTGCTGACGCTGTCCTGTCAAGAGACTGGTCAGGAGACTGGCCGAGGGGCTGGTCAGGGAGCTGATCGGCCCGCCGGTCAAGGGGCCGGGCGGGCTCTCCCTGAACCCCGAAGGATACCCAAGCCTGTCCCATTCGCCCCCTCCCACCCCCAGGTGGGAGGGGGCGAAGGCGTGTGCGTATCATTGCTTGTGAATGTGAATACGTTCACAAGCTCGCCTCGGGGGAGCAGCACAGCAAGACCGTAAGGAGAGATTCACGTGGAGCTGGCTCTGGCGCCGGAGACGCTGGCGCGATGGCAGTTCGGGATCACCACCGTCTACCACTTCCTCTTCGTTCCCCTGACGATCTCTCTCGCGGCGATCACCGCCGGGCTGGAAACCGCCTGGGTCCGCACGGGCAAGGAGAAGTACTTCCACGCCACCAAGTTCTGGGGCAAGCTCTTCCTGATCAACATCGCGATGGGCGTCGTCACCGGCATCGTCCAGGAGTTCCAGTTCGGCATGAACTGGTCCGACTACTCGCGCTTCGTCGGAGACGTCTTCGGGGCCCCGCTCGCGATGGAGGCGCTGCTCGCCTTCTTCTTCGAGTCGACCTTCATCGGCCTGTGGATCTTCGGCTGGGACAAGCTGCCGAAGAAGATCCACTGCGCCTGCATCTGGATCGTCTCGCTCGGCACCGTCCTGTCGTCGTACTTCATCCTCGCCGCCAACTCCTGGATGCAGCACCCGACCGGCTACGCCATCGACAAGGCCACCGGGAAGGCCCGGCTGACCGACATCTGGGCGGTGCTGACCCAGGACACCACCCTGGTCGTGGTCTTCCACACCCTCACCGCCGCCTTCCTCACCGGTGGTGCCTTCGTCGTCGGCATCGCCTCCCTGCACCTGTGGCGGGCCAAGCGCAAGCAGCTCCGCGGCGAGGAACCGGGGACGAAGGAGAAGAAGCAGATCGGGGCGATGCGGGCCAGCCTGCGGGTCGGTCTGATCGTGGCCGTCATCGCCGGGCTGGGCACGGCGATCAGCGGTGACTCGCTCGGCAAGGTGATGTTCGAGCAGCAGCCGATGAAGATGGCCTCGGCGGAGGCGCTGTGGGACACCCAGGCGCCCGCGCCCTTCTCCGTCTTCGCGGTGGGCGACGTCAGCGAGGGGCACAACAGCGTCGAGCTGGAGGTCCCGGCGGCGCTGTCCTTCCTCGCGCACAGCAACTTCACCGACGCCGTCCCCGGCATCAACGACGTCGCCCAGAAGGAGGCCGCCGCCTACGGCGGTGAGCCCCGGGACTACATCCCCAGCATCTTCATGACCTTCTGGGGCTTCCGGCTGATGATCGGCTTCGGCATGACCTCGTTCGCCGCCGGAGTCATCGGGCTGTGGACGACCCGGAAGAAGCGCTGGCTCGACCCCGCCTTCCGCACCGCCGAGGACGAGGTCCCCCGGCTCATGCTCACCAGGACGCGCGAGATGAGCCCGCTGCTGACCCGGTGGTCCTGGCGGATCGGGATCCTCACCATGGGTTTCCCGCTGATCGCCAACTCCTTCGGCTGGATCTTCACCGAGATGGGCCGCCAGCCCTGGGCGGTGTACGGGCTGATGAAGACCTCCGACGCGGTCTCCCCCGGGGTGAGCCAGACCGAGGTCCTCATCTCGCTCGGCGTCTTCACGCTGCTGTACGGCGTGCTCGCCGTGATCGAGGTGCGGCTGCTGGCCAAGTACGCCAAGGCCGGGCCGGACACCGACGAGAAGCCGCCCGCCGAGGACCCCAAGCTGCGGCTGCCCTCGGGCGGCCCGGGCGGCGGGTCCGCCGCGGAGGACGACGCCGACAAGCCGCTGACCTTCGCGTACTGAGCGCGTACTGACGGCCGGAGAGACTCATGCACCTTCACGACTTCTGGTTCCTGCTGATCGCCTTCCTGTGGACCGGCTACTTCTTCCTCGAGGGCTTCGACTTCGGCATCGGCGTGCTGACCAAGCTGCTCGCCCGGGACCGCACCGAGCGCCGTGTGCTGATCAACACCATCGGGCCGGTGTGGGACGGCAACGAGGTCTGGCTGATCACGGCCGCCGGTGCCACCTTCGCCGCCTTCCCCGACTGGTACGCGACCCTCTTCAGCGGCTTCTATCTGCCGCTGCTGGCCATCCTGGTCTGTCTGATCCTGCGCGGCGTCGCCTTCGAGTACCGGCACAAGCGCGCCGAGGACCGCTGGCAGCGCAACTGGGAGCACACGATCTTCTGGTGCTCGCTGCTCCCCGCGTTCCTGTGGGGCGCGATCTTCGCCAACCTGGTGCACGGGGTGCCGATCGGCCCGGACAAGAACTACGTGGGCGGCCTGGGCGACCTGATCACCCCGTACGCCCTGCTCGGCGGACTCGTCACACTGCTGCTGTTCACCTTCCACGGCGCGGTCTTCGCCGCGCTCAAGACGGCCGGGGACATCCGGGCGCGGTCGCGCCGGTACGCGGCCTGGCTCGGCCCCGTCGCGGCCGTCGCCGCGCTGCCGTTCCTGGGCTGGACCCAGGCCGACAGCGGCAACGGGCGCAGCCTGGTCGCGGTGGCCGTCGTGGTGGCGGCGCTGGCCGCGGCCCTGGTGATGAACGCGCGGGGGCGCGAGGGCTGGGCGTTCGGCCTGTCCGGGGTGGCCATCGCGGCATCGGTCGCGATGCTCTTCCTGGCGCTCTTCCCGGACGTCATGCCCTCGTCGCTGGATCCGAAGTGGAGCCTGACGGCGGCGAACGCGGCCGCCAGCGCCTATCCGCTGAAGATCATGACGTGGGTCGGGGTCATCATGATGCCGCTGATCATGGCCTACCAGGCGTGGACGTACTGGGTCTTCCGCAAGCGCATCGGCACCCAGCACATCCCCGCCGCGCACTGACGCACTCGATGCTTCAGGTGGTGTGTTTCACGTGAAACCAATCGACCCCCGGCTGCTCCGGTACGCGCGGGCGACCCGGTTCTTCCTGGCGGCGTCCGTGGCGCTGGGGCTCGCCGGGGCCGGGCTCGTCATCGCGCAGGCCATGCTGATCGCCGAGATCGTGGTGGGCGCGTTCCAGCGGGGCGAGGGCACCGGCGCCCTGACCACGCCGCTGATCTGGCTCGCGCTGATCGCCGGGGGCCGGGCGGCCGTCTCCTGGCTGACCGAGCTGGCCGCGCACCGGGCGAGCGCCGCGGTCAAGTCGGAGCTGCGGCTGAGGCTGCTGGAGCGGGCCGTGCGGCTGGGCCCCGGCTGGCTGGACTCCCAGCGCACCGGCGAACTCACCACCCTCGCCACCCGTGGCATCGACGCGCTGGACGACTACTTCGCCCGCTATCTGCCCCAGCTCGGTCTCGCGGTGGTGGTCCCGGCGGCGGTGCTCGCCCGGATCGTCACCGCCGACTGGGTCTCGGCGGTGGTCATCGTCGCCACCCTGCCGCTGATCCCGCTGTTCATGGTGCTCATCGGCTGGGCCACCCAGTCCCGGATGGACCGCCAGTGGCGGCTGCTGTCCCGGCTGTCCGGCCACTTCCTCGACGTCGTCGCCGGACTGCCGACCCTCAAGGTCTTCGGCCGCGCCAAGGCCCAGGCCGCTGCGATCCGGTCGATCACCGCCGACTACCGGCGGGCCACGCTGAAGACGCTGCGGCTCGCCTTCCTGTCCTCCTTCGCCCTGGAGCTGCTGTCCACGCTGTCCGTCGCGCTGGTCGCGGTCGGCATCGGCATGCGGCTCGTCCACGGCGAACTGGACCTGTACACCGGGCTGATGGTGCTCGTCCTCGCGCCCGAGGCGTATCTGCCGCTGCGGCAGGTGGGCGCGCAGTACCACGCGGCGGCCGAGGGCCTGGCGGCGGCGGACGAGGCGTTCGCCGTGCTGGAGCGGGAACCGGCCGCCGCCGGTACGCTCCCCGCGTCCGACGCCCGGGGTGCCGCGCTCACGGTCGACGGGCTGACCGTCCGTCACCCCGGGCGCGCCGCGGCCTCCCTGGCCCCGGTCTCGTTCGAGGTACGCCCCGGCGAGACGGTGGCGATCACCGGCCCCAGCGGCGCGGGCAAGACGACCCTGCTGAACGCCGTGCTGGGCTTCGCCGAACCGTCCGGGGGCCGGGTGCTGGCAGGCGGCCGCGACCTCGCGTCGCTCGACCCCGAGAGCTGGCGCCGCCAGATCGCCTGGGTGCCGCAGCGTCCGTATCTGTTCGCCGGGACCATCGCGGAGAACGTACGGCTGGCGCGGCCCGACGCCGACGACGCCGCGGTGCGTGACGCCCTGCGGCAGGCCGACGCCCTCGGCTTCGTCTCCGCGCTGCCGGAGGGCGCCGGGACCCGGCTCGGCGAGATGGGCGCGGGCCTGTCCGCGGGCCAGCGCCAGCGGATCGCCCTGGCCCGCGCCTTCCTGGCCGACCGTCCGGTGCTGCTGCTGGACGAGCCCACCGCGAACCTCGACGGCGCGACGGAGGCGGCGGTCGTCGACGCGGTGCGGCGGCTGGCCGAGGGCCGCACGGTCCTCCTGGTCGTCCACCGCCCGGCGCTGCTGCCGCTGGCCGACCGCGTCATCGCCCTGCCGGGGGCCGCGGGCCCGGCCGAGGGCGGGAGCGGCACGGCCGCCGCGCGGACGGCTGCTCCCGCGCGTGCCGAGGCGCGCCCGGAGGCGGCGAACGCGGCCGCGCCCGCCGTGCCGTACGAGGCGGCGGCGGGCAGCCCGGACACCTCGGCGGAGCCGACCGCCGCGTCCAGTGCGCTACGGCGGGTGCGGGGCGCCGCGCGGGGCGGGCGGGGGCGGTTCGGGCTCGCGCTGCTGCTCGGGAGCCTCGCGCTCCTGAGCGCCGTCGGGCTGATGGCCGTATCCGGGTGGCTGATCGCGCGGGCGTCGCAGCAGCCTCCGGTGTTGTACCTGATGGTGGCGGTCACCGCGACGCGGGCGTTCGGGATCGGCCGGGCCGTCTTCCGCTACGCCGAGCGGCTGGTCTCGCACGACGCCGTGCTCCGGGTGCTGGCCGAGCTGCGGGTCGCCGTCTACCGGCGGCTGGAGCGGCTGGCGCCCGCGGGGCTCAGGGAGACCCGGCGCGGGGATCTGCTCTCCCGGCTGGTGGCCGATGTGGACGCCGTCCAGGACTACTTCCTGCGCTGGCTGCTGCCGGTCGGCGCGGCGCTGGTCGTGAGCGCCGCCTCGGTCGCGTTCACCGCCTGGGTGCTGCCCGGGGCCGGGGCCGTGCTCGCGGTCGGGCTGCTGGTGGCAGGGGCCGTGGTGCCCGCCGTGTCGGGCGCGCTCGCCCGGCGCGCGGAGCGCCGCCTGTCGCCCGCGCGCGGCGCGCTGTCGGCGCAGGTGGTGGATCTGCTGGCCGGAACCGCCGAGCTGACGGTGGCGGGTGCGCTGCCGCGCCGGCTGGACGCGGTGCGGCGGGCCGACGGGGTGCTCACCCGGATCGCGCGGCGGGGCGCCGCCGCCACCGGCGCGGGCGCCGGGCTGTCCGCCCTCGTCTGCGGTCTGACCGTGGCCGTCGCGGCGTGGGCCGGGGTCGGGGCGGTGGCCGACGGGCGGATCCACGGGGTGTGGCTGGCCGTCGTGGTGCTGACGCCGCTGGCCGCCTTCGAGGCGGTCGCCGGGCTGCCGCTCGCGGTGCAGCACCGGCAGCGGGTGCGGCGGGCCGCCGAGCGGGTGTACGAGGTGATCGACGCGCCGCTTCCGGTACGGGACGGCGGCACCGAGGAACCGCCCCGGTCGGCCTTCCCGCTGGTGGTGCGCGGGCTGTCGGCGCGCCACGCGGGGCAGCGCACCCGCGCGCTGGACGGGTTCGACCTGGAGCTGCGCCCGGGCCGCCGGGTCGCGGTCGTCGGCCCGTCCGGCTCCGGCAAGACCACGCTGGCCCAGGTGCTGCTGCGCTTCCTGGACGCCGAGGACGGTACGTACACCCTGGCGGGCCGGGACGCGGCGGCCGTGGACGGGGACGCGGTGCGGCGGCTGGTCGGGCTGTGCGCCCAGGACGCGCACATCTTCGACAGTTCGCTGCGGGAGAACCTGCGGCTCGCCCGCCCCGGCGCGAGCGACGACGAGCTGCGCGCGGCGCTGGCCGCCGCGCGGCTGCTGGAGTGGGTGGACGGGCTGCCGGACGGTCTCGGCACCCACGTCGGCGAGCTGGGCGCCCGGCTCTCCGGCGGCCAGCGGCAGCGGCTCGCGCTGGCCCGCGCGCTGCTGGCGGACTTCCCGGTGCTGGTGCTGGACGAACCCGCCGAGCACCTGGACCTGCCGACCGCCGACGCCCTGACCGCCGACCTGCTGACGGCGACCCGGGGACGTACGACCGTGCTGATCACCCACCGGCTCGCGGGCCTGGAGGCGGTCGACGAGGTGATCGTGCTCGACGGCGGCCGTGCGGTGCAGCGCGGCCGGTACGCGGAACTGGCCGCGGCGGACGGGCCGTTCCGCCGCATGCTGGAGCGCGAGGCCGCGGAGGCCGGACCACCCCGCGTGGCGCTCGCCTGACGGGCGAGCCACTGCCCCGGAGGCGGATCGGGCGGGGAAAAAATAGGCTCGGACCATGGCGGCCTCGGCACCCTCACCGGACCCCCTGGACATCGCCGCGGAGGCGACGCGTGGGCTCCAGGGGCTGTCCACCGAGCTGACCGCGCGCGTACCGCGGCTGCTGGAGGCGATGCGCTCCATCGGCACCGGCCTGGAGCTGCGCGTGGTCCTCGACCGGATCGCCGAGACCGCGGCCGAGCTGGCGGGCGCGCGGTGCGCGGCGATCGGCGTGAACGACGCGGCGGGTCAGGGGCTCGCCGATGTCATCACCTACGGGGTGACCGAGGCGGACCGGGCGCGCTGCCGCTCGCTGCTCGCCGGGCGGTCCGCGGGGGCGGGGGTGCTGCCGGCCGATCCGTTGCCGCGGTCCTTCCTCGGGGTGCCGATCCGGGTCGGGGACGAGGCCTTCGGCCATCTGTGCCTCGCCGAGAAGCGGGACGGCGGGGAGTTCAGCGTGCCCGATCTGCACCTGGTCAAGGTGCTGGCGACGGAGGCGGGGATCGCCATCGGCAACGCCCGCTTCCACGAGGCGACCCGGCAGCGGGAGCGGTGGATCGACGGTTCGGTGGCCGTCACCCACTCCCTGCTGTCCGGCGACGCCGAGGACGCCCTGGTGGTGGTGGCGGAGAAGGCGCGTCATCTGGCCGCTTCGGCGGCGGGCATCGTGCTGGTGCCGGAGGCGGCCGGCGGGCTGGAGATCGTGGCGGTGGACGCCGCGGACCCGCCGCGGGGGGCCGCGCTGCTCGGCACGGTCGTCCCGGCCCGGTCCCCGGCCGTGCCGCGGCTGCTGGCCGGGGAGCCGGTGTTCATCGACGACCCGGCCGCCGAACCCCGCCCGGTCGCCGGTGTCCTGGGCCGCTACGGGCCGAACATGATGCTGCCGCTGAGCGGCGGCGACCGGGTGCTGGGCGTGCTCGCGACCCCGCGCGACCCCGGCGCCCGGCCGTTCACCGCCACCGAGCGCAGGCTCGCCCTCCAGTTCGCGGCGCAGGCCGCGGTCGCGCTGGTGCTCGCCGAGGCGCAGCGCGACCGGGAGCGGCTGGCGGTGCTGGAGGAGCGGGACCGGATCGCCCGCGATCTGCACGATCTGGTCATCCAGCGGCTGTTCGCCACGGGGATGCTGCTGGAGAGCGTGCGGCGCCACGCGCCGGCGCCGGAGGTGGGGGAACAGGTCGAGCGGGCCGCCGGGGAACTGGGCGCCACCATCCGGGAGATACGGACGGCGATCTTCGCGCTGCAGCAGGGCCCGGAGAGCGCGCCGTCCGGGCTGCGTACCCGGGTGCTGCGGGAGGTGGGGGCGGCCGCGGTGCCGCTCGGTTTCCAGCCGTCGCTCAGCTTCATCGGCCCGGTCGACACGAAGGTCGGCGAACCGGCCGGGAGCAGTCTCGTCGCGGCGCTGCGCGAGGCGTTGTCCAACGCCTTCCGGCACGCCCGGGCGACGCGCATCGAGGTGGTCGTGGACGTGACGGCGCGGCTCGCCGACGGGCGCCCGGCGGTGCGGCTGACGGTCGCGGACGACGGGGTGGGCGTTCCGGCGGGCGGGCGGCGCAGCGGGCTCGCGAACCTGGCCCGGCGGGCGGAGGCGCTGGGCGGGTCGAGTACCTACGGGCCGGGCCTCGGAGCGGAGAGCGGGTCCGGCGGGGGCGGCACGACGGTGGTCTGGCAGGTGCCGTTGTAGGGCGTACATCGCCCGGGCGGCCCAACTCCTCACCTACGCGGTCCAACTATCGGTCCGTCAGAATGCGGGCTTCCGGAACCGCGGATGGGATGAGCCTCGCGGGCCGCTCGGTCCTCCGTATCCCTCCACACTCCGCGACAGCTTCTTGCGGGGAAGGAAGTCATCACGTGAACAGCCAGAGTCCTACTCCTCAGCGCTCCCGGACGCGCCGTCGGGTCTTCTTCGCCTCCGTCGCGACCGCGGCGGCCATTTCCAGCCAGCTGCTGACCATGGCGCCCGCCCAGGCGAGTGACAGCCCGATGACCGGCGGAGGCCACCCCAAGCCGCCGACCATCATTCACGGGGTGCAGGAGTTCACCGCGGACGGCACCTTCACGCCGCCCCCGGGGGTCACCTCGGTGCACATCCAGGCCTGGGGTGCGGGCGGCGGCGGTGGCGGCGGTGGCGGCGCCAGCAGCGCCGCCGCGGGCGGCACCGGCGGTGGCGGCGGGGCCGGCGGTTTCACCTGGTGCGTCATCCCGGTCACGCCGTTCGCCACCTACACGGTCGACCTGGGTACGGGCGGCACCGCCGGTCCCGGCGGTGCCGGTGGTACCGCGAGCGGCAGCACGGGTACGGCCGGTGGTAACGGCGGCGCGACGAGCCTGGCCTCCCTCAGCGGTACCCAGCTCATCGCCGGCGGCGGTCTCGGTGGCGGCGCCGGCGGTGGAGCGACCGGTGCGACCCCGGGTACGCCGGGCACCGGGGGCACCGGGGGCACCGGTGCCTGCAACAGCATCTACGTGGTCAACCGGACCGGTGAGAGCGGTGAGTCCGGACTCACCGGCGGCGAGGGCGGCGACGCGGTCGACGGCATCGTGGGGCTCCCCCTGACGAACACCAGCGCGGGCGGCAATGGCGGCGCCGGCGGCGACGCCAGCGCCAGCACCGCCCCGGGCACCGCGGGCGACAACGGCACCACGGGCGGCAACGGGTACGCCGTCATCTTCTGGTGAACCGACCCCGGTCGGACACGACCGCCCCCGGCCGCACGGCGCCGGGGGCGGTTCCGGTTCTCACAGGGACAGAATCCGCTCGATGACCGCGGCGACGCCGTCCTCGGTGTTGGCGCCGGTGCGGTGCGTGGTCGCGGCGAGCACCTCCGGGTGGGCGTTGGCCATCGCGTACGAGGTACCCGCCCAGGTCAGCATCTCCAGGTCGTTGGGCATGTCGCCGAACGCCACGACCTCCTCCGCGGCGATGCCGCGCTCGGCGCAGCACATGGCCAGGGTGGAGGCCTTGCTGACCCCCAGCCCGCTGACCTCCAGCAGGGCGGAGGGGCTGGAGCGGGTGAAGTCGCCGTGGTCGCCCGCGACGGTGCGGGCGAGCCGGAGGAAGGCGTCGGGGGCCAGCTCCTTGTGGTGCGCGAGCAGCTTGAGGACCGGGGTGTCGGCGTGCTGGAAGCCGTCGTCGAGCAGCTTCTCGGCGGGGGCGATGATCGCGCCGGGGTCGAGGTGGAAGGGCGGGTACTCCGGCTCGTAGAAGATGCCGCCGCTGCGCTCGACCGCGAAGGACGTGCCGGGGGCGGCCCGGCGCAGCGCCTCCACGACGGCGAGCGCCCGGTCGGCGGCCAGCGGGCGGACCTCGACCAGCAGCCCGCCCTGGTGCAGGTCGACCACGGCGGCGCCGTTCGCGCAGATCGCCAGGCCGTGCCCGTGCACATGGGCGCTGACCACGTCCATCCAGCGGGACGGGCGGCCGGTGACGAAGAACACCTCGATGCCCGCCCGCTCGGCCGCGTCGAGCGCCGCGACGGTGCGGTCGGAGACCGTCTTGTCGTCCCGCAGCAGCGTGCCGTCGAGGTCGGTGGCGATCAGCCGGGGCCGGGGCGGGGCGGAGGCGGAACGGCCGGGGGCCGGGTTCTCGGGCTGCTCGATCGCTGGAGTCACGGCAACCATCCTCCCGCATGGGCCGCTCATGGGTGCGGGAAGGGCGCTCGACCGCACCCATGAGCGGCCCTCCGGGGGCCGGGCCGTGCGCCGCTGTCACCGGCACCGCTTAGGCTCGACGCCATGCGAGTGAGCACCGTGATCCTGCCCGTCCACCGCTGGGCCGACGGCGGCAGGGAGCTATGGCGGCGCGCCGAGGAGCTGGGTTTCCACGCGGCGTACACCTACGACCACCTGTCCTGGCGCAGCTTCCGCGACGGGCCCTGGTTCGGGGCGGTGCCGACGCTGACGGCGGCCGCCGCGGCGACCTCCCGGCTGCGGCTGGGCACGCTGGTCACCTCCCCCAACTTCCGGCACCCGGTGACGCTCGCCAAGGAGCTGATCTCGCTGGACGACATCTCCGGCGGGCGCGTCACGCTCGGCATCGGCGCGGGCGGCTCGGGCTTCGACGCGACGGCGCTGCTGCGCGGCACGGAGGAGGCGTGGACGCCGCGGGAGCGGGCGGACCGGTTCGGCGAGTTCGTCGAGCTGCTCGACCGGCTGCTGACGCACGACGTGGTGAGCTACGAGGGCGAGCACTACAGCGCGCGCGAGGTCCGCAACATCCCCGGCTGCGCGCAGCGCCCCCGGCTGCCGTTCGCGGTCGCGGCCACCGGTCCGCGCGGGATGCGGCTGGCGGCGCGGTACGGGCAGGCGTGGGTGACCACGGGCGACCCGAAGCTCTTCGAGACGGGCACGCCCGCCGATTCGCTGGCCGCCATCGGCCGCCAGATCGAGCGGCTCGGCAAGGCGTGCGCCGACGCCGGGCGGGACGCGGACGAGCCGCACAAGATCCTGCTCACCGGCTTCACCCCGGACGGCACCCGTCCGCTCAGCTCGGTGGACGCCTTCGTCGACTTCGCGGGCGAGCACGCGCGGCTGGGCATCGACGAGATCGTGCTGCACTGGCCGATCGCCGATTCGGTCTTCGCGGCCGACCCCGGGGTCTTCGAGAAGATCGCCACGGAGGGCGCGGAGCGGGTCGCCGCCCTCTGACACCGGGTTCCGGCGGGTATGCCGGGAATTCCGTGGACGCCGCGAATGCGGCGAAGGCCGGAATGAGGAGCAGAATCGGGTGTAGAGGCTCCCGCTGCCGCAGTGACTGTGGAGGCACCCATGCCGCGTACCCGCTATGCCCCCGACCGTGGGCTGACCACCCGCATGGTCGTGACCATGTTCTTCATCGGCCTGCTCTACGTGGTCTTCGTCGGTGTGCTGATCGCGCTGCTGCGCGGTGCCTGGCCGCTGATCCTGCTCATCGCGGGCGGGCTGTTCATCGCGCAGTTCTGGTTCAGCGACCGGATCGCGGCGTTCAGCATGGGCGCCCGGGAGGTCACCCCGCAGCAGGCGCCCGAGCTGCACGGCGCGGTGGACCGGCTGTGCGCGCTGGCCGACATGCCGAAGCCGCGGGTGGCGATCGCCGACACGGATGTGCCGAACGCGTTCGCGACCGGCCGCAGCCAGAAGAACGCGCTGGTGTGCGCGACGACGGGGCTGCTGCGGAGGCTGGAGCCGGACGAGCTCGAAGGCGTTCTCGCCCACGAGCTGTCCCATGTCGCGCACCGCGATGTGGCGGTCATGACCATCGCGTCGTTCCTCGGCGTGCTGGCGGGCATCATGACCCGGGCGGCCCTGTGGGGCGGGCTGTCCCGCAGCAGCCGCAACAACAACGTGGGCATCGCGGTCCTGCTGATCCCGCTGGTCAGCGCCGTCGTGTACGCGATCAGCTTTCTGCTGACCCGGCTGCTGTCCCGCTACCGCGAGCTGTCCGCCGACCGGGCCGGTGCCCTGCTGACCGGCCGCCCCTCGGCGCTGGCCGCCGCCCTCACCAAGGTGACCGGGCAGATGGCCCGCATCCCGACCCGCGATCTGCGCAAGGCCGAGCCGTTCAACGCTTTCTTCTTCGCCCCCGCCCTCTCCGGGGAGAGCCTCAGCCGGCTGCTGTCCTCGCACCCGACGCTGGAACAGCGGCTCGGGCAGCTCGGGCGCATCGCCGCCCAGCTGGGCCAGCCGGGGAGGAGCTGAGGGCGCGTGGGACTCCTCGACATCATCCTCGGCCGCAGCAAGCCCGTACGGCCCGACCTCGACCAGCTCTTCGGGCTGCCGTCGGCCGCCGTCACCCTGGAGGCGGGGGCCGGGTTCACCCCGACCGGACTCGGGTCGGTCTGCTTCGCGAGCGTCGAGGGCGGCGCCTTCGGCCGACTCCAGCAGGACGTACGGGAGCTGCTGGACGCGGACACCGACCGGGGCGGGGTGCCCGTGGAGTTCAGCCAGGACGGATACGGCTACACCTGGCTGCTGGCCCGGCAGCCGCCGGACGACGTGGCGGCCCTGGTGAACGACCTGCACGCGGTCAACACGCTGCTCCAGGACGGCGGGTTCGGCCCGCAGCTGCTGTGTTCGCTGCTCGGGTTCCACGAGGCGGCGGGGCGTTCGCTCGCGCTGGTCTATCTGTACAAGCGCGGCACGTTCTATCCCTTCGCCCCGCTGCCGGGCGCCGCCGAGAAGCGGGACAACGCCCTGGAACTCCAGGCCCGGGCGCTGCTGGGGGACGATCTGCGGATCGAGCAGGACCTGAGCCGATGGTTCCCGGTGTGGGGCGCGCCCGGGCTCTGACGCCCGCGGGGGGTTTCCCCATGGCCGCCGGGGGCACGCGCTGAGTCAACAGGGCCGGCGCCGCGGCTCGTCAGGGCCTCGTCGGCGGGACTCACGAGCGACCAACGGGGAGCGGACTTGACCTACCTGCGCGGCTTTGCCCCATGGATCGCCTTCGCCGTCGTGTCGACGCTGGGCTGGCAGTGGGGCGCGCTGGCCGGGCTGGTGCTGGGCGGCTGGCTGCTGGTCCAGTACCGCAGGGAGGGGGTGGCCGCGGACGCCCTGATCCTGGAGGCCAGCACGGTGTTGTTCTTCGCGGCGCTGACCGTCTGGGCCTTCGCCCGCCCCGACAGCGGTCTGAAGGAGTACGGCGGAGGGCTGTCGATGGGCTGGCTGGCCGTCACCGCCTGGGCGACGCTTGCGGTCGGGCACCCCTTCACCACCGGTATCGCCCGGCGGCAGGCGCCCCGCGAGGTGTGGCACACCGCCGTGTTCCGGCGGATCAACGTGGTGATCTCCTCGGTCTGGGCGGTCGCCTTCACCCTGACCGCCGCGGCGCTGGCCGCCTCGGTGGCCGCCGGTCTGGCCAGCTGGGTGCCGCTGGTGGTGCAGGCCGCCGGGTTCGTCCTGCCGGTCCTGTTCACCGCTCGCTACCCGGAGCGCGCCCGGGCCCGTCTCGCCCCGGACGCCGCCCGGGCGTGAAGCCCCAGGACGCCGCCGTAACGGCACCCCCTCCCCCCTACGGGGGTGTCAGACCCGAGGAGTAGGGAAATCCAGCCGTCTGGGGTGACGTGGACTGTGGCTCACACCACTACCGTCGAACACGTGACTGTGATCGCCACCGAAAGCCTGAGCAAGCGGTTCCCCAGGGTCACCGCGCTCGACCGGCTGTCCGTCGACATCACACCGGGCGTCACGGGCCTGGTGGGTGCCAACGGCGCCGGCAAGTCGACCCTGATCAAGATCCTGCTCGGGCTGTCCCCCGCCAGCGAGGGCCGCGCCGCCGTCCTCGGCCTCGACGTCGCCACCGAGGGCAGCGCCATCCGCGAGAGCGTGGGCTATATGCCCGAGCACGACTGCCTGCCGCCGGATGTGTCGGCGACGGAGTTCGTCGTCCACATGGCGCGCATGTCCGGGCTGCCGCCGTCCGCCGCCCGCGAGCGCACCGCCGACACGCTGCGCCACGTCGGGCTGTACGAGGAGCGATATCGCCCCATCGGCGGCTACTCGACCGGTATGAAGCAGCGCGTCAAGCTCGCCCAGGCGCTGGTGCATGACCCGAAGCTGGTCCTGCTGGACGAGCCGACCAACGGCCTCGACCCGGTCGGCCGCGACGACATGCTCGGCCTGATCCGCCGTATCCACACCGACTTCGGCATCTCGGTCCTGGTCACCTCGCATCTGCTCGGTGAACTGGAGCGCACCTGCGACCACGTGGTCGTCATCGACGGCGGCAAGCTGCTGCGCTCCAGCTCCACCAGCGACTTCACCCAGGTGACGGCCTCCCTCGCGGTCGAGGTGACCGACACCGACGAGCACCCGGACGGCACCGCCGCGCTGCGCGCCGCCCTGGACCGGGCCGGGCTCACCGCCTCGCCCGCGCGCCGCGGCGCGGACGGGGCACCGGCCTCCGACCATCTGCTGCTCGTGGACGTCGCGGGCGAGGAGACGTACGACACGGTCCGGGACGCCATCGCCGGTCTCGGCCTCGGCCTGATCCGCATGGAACAGCGCCGCCACCGCATCGCGGAGATCTTCAGCTCCGAAAGCGACGGCGAGAGCGGCGGCGGGACCGAAGGCACCGGACACGCGACCAGCAAGGGAAACGGAGGTGCCGTCGATGCCGTCTGAGACCGTGCCCCAGCAGCGCGCCGACGTCATTCACAACATCGGCTACCGCCACTACGACGGCCCCCGGCTCGGCCGTGCGTACGCCCGCCGCTCGCTCTTCTCGCAGAGCCTGCGCGGCGCCTACGGCCTCGGCCGCTCGGCGAAGTCCAAGGTCGCGCCGATGCTGCTGTTCGCCGTCATGTGCGTGCCCGCGGCGATCATCGTCTCGGTCGCCATCGCCACCGACCTCAAAAAGCTCCCGGTCGAGTACACCCGTTACGCGATCATGCTCCAGGCGGTCATCGGCCTGTACATCGCCGCCCAGGCGCCGCAGGCCGTCTCCCGCGATCTGCGGTTCAAGACCATCCCGCTCTACTTCTCGCGCCCGATCGAGACGGTGGACTACGTGGTGGCCAAGTTCGGCGCCATGGCCTCCGCCCTCTTCCTGCTCACCGCCTCGCCCCTGGTGATCCTGTACGCCGGGGCCCTGCTCGCCAAGCTCGACTTCGCCGACCAGACGAAGGGCTTCGCGCAAGGACTGGTCTCCGTGGGTCTGCTCTCGCTCCTCTTCGCCGGCATCAGCCTGGTCATCGCCGCGGCCACCCCGCGGCGCGGCTTCGGCGTCGCGGCCGTCATCGCCGTGCTGACCATCTCCTACGGCGCGGTGTCCACCGTCCAGGCCATCGCGTTCGCCCAGGACGCCACCGGACCGGTGCGCTGGCTCGGACTGTTCTCGCCGATCACGATCATCGACGGGGTGCAGACCGCGTTCCTCGGCGCCAGCTCCTCGTTCCCCGGCGGCTTCGGCCCGGGTGCCGGACCCGGCGCCGTCTACGTCCTCGTCCTCCTCGGCCTGATCGCCGGCTCGTTCGGGCTGCTGCTGCGCCGCTACCGAAAGGTCGGGCTGTGACCACGATCGCCATCGACAACGTCTCGCGCTGGTTCGGGAACGTCGTGGCCGTCAACGACGTGACCATGACGATCGGCCCCGGGGTCACCGGGCTCCTCGGCCCCAACGGCGCGGGGAAGTCCACCCTCATCAACATGATGGGCGGCTTCCTGGCCCCCTCCACCGGCAGCGTCACCCTCGACGGCGCCGCGATCTGGCGCAACGAGCAGGCCTACCGCCACATCGGCATCGTCCCCGAGCGCGAGGGGATGTACGACTTCCTCACCGGCCGCGAGTTCGTCATCGCCAACGCCGAACTGCACGGACTGCCCGACCCCCGCGCCGCCGCCCGCAAGGCGCTCGACACCGTCGAGATGGACTACGCCGGGGCGCGCAAGATCTCCACGTACAGCAAGGGCATGCGCCAGCGCGTGAAGATGGCCTCCGCCCTGGTCCACGAGCCGTCGGTGCTGCTCCTCGACGAGCCGTTCAACGGCATGGACCCGCGCCAGCGGATGCAGCTGATGGAGCTGCTGCGGCGGATGGGCGCGGAGGGCCGCACCGTGCTGTTCTCCTCGCACATCCTGGAGGAGGTCGAGCAACTGGCCTCGCACATCGAGGTGATCGTCGCGGGACGGCACGCCGCCTCCGGCGACTTCCGCAAGATCCGCCGGTTGATGACGGACCGTCCGCACCGCTATCTCGTACGGTCCAGCGACGACCGCGCGCTCGCCGCCGCCCTCATCGCCGACCCGTCGACCGCAGGGATCCAGGTGGACGCGAGCGACGGCGCCGACGGCGGACTCCACATCCAGGCCGTCGACTTCACACGCTTCACCGAACTGCTGCCCCGCGTCGCCCGTGAACAGGGCATCAGGCTCCTCACGGTCTCGCCCTCCGACGAGTCCCTGGAGAGCGTGTTCTCCTACCTCGTCGCGGCCTGAAAGGAGCCCCTGCGATGCCCGCGCTCTACCACCCCACCGTCGCCCGGCTCACCTACCGAGCCCTGCTCGGCCGCCGCCGCGCGCTGATCCTCTTCCTGCTGCCCGCCCTGCTGGTGGTCATCTCGCTCGCCGTACGGATGCTCACCGGAGTCGACGACTCCACCGCCAACTCCCTCCTGGGCGGCTTCGCGATCGCCACCATGGTCCCGCTGATCGGCGTGATCGCCGGGACCGGGGCGATCGGCCCGGAGATCGACGACGGCTCGGTCATCTATCTGCTGGCCAAGCCGGTGAAACGGCCCACGATCATCGTCACCAAGCTGATCGTCGCGATCGGCGTCACGGTCGCCTTCTCGGCCCTGCCCACGCTGCTGGCGGGCTTCATCCTCAACGGCAACGGACACAACATGGCGGTCGGCTACGCCGTGGCCGCCGCCGTGGCGTCCGTCGCCTACAGCGCGATCTTCCTGCTGCTGGGCACGATCACCCGGCACGCGGTCGTGTTCGGCCTGGTCTACGCCCTGGTCTGGGAGGCCTTCTTCGGCAGCCTGGTGGCCGGGGCCAAGACCCTCAGCGTCCAGCAGTGGTCGCTGGCGATCGCCCAGAAGATCACGGACGAGGCGGTCACCTCGGACGTGGGCCTCACGACCGGCGTCATCCTGCTGATCGTCGTGACCGGGGCCGCCACCTGGTATGCGGGACAGAAGATGCGCTCCCTCACCCTCGCCGGGGAGGAGTGAGCGCGACACGTCACCTACGGCCGCCTTCGGTTGACGAGGCGGCCGGTACCCCCCCGAGGCGGCGGTCGTCGTGACGACCGCCGCCACGCTGTGTCGGCGTCAGGACGCGATCTTGCGGTCGCGCCCCGCGCCCAGCCCCAGCAGGGCCAGCGCCGCGCACACCGCGAGCATCAGCATGAGCGGCAGCGTCCAGCCGCCCGTGGCCTGGTGCACCGCGCCGAGCGCCAGCGGGCCCGCGGCGGCCAGCAGATAACCCCAGGTCTGCGCCATCCCCGACAGCCGCGCCGAGGTGTGGGCATCCCTCGTCCGCAGCACCATCAAGGTGAGCGCGAGCCCCACCGTGCCGCCCTGCCCCACACCGATCAGCGTCGCCCAGGCCCAGGCCCCGGCCACCGGGGCCAGCAGCAGCCCGGTGACCCCGGCCGCCATCAGTCCGGCCACCACGACCGCCGGCAGCCGCTGCGAGCGCATCCGCCCGGCCAGCAGCGGCACCACGAACGAACCGGACATCTGCACCAGCGTGCTGAAGGCGAAGACCAGACCGGCGGTGGCCTTGTCCATGCCGTGGTCGGTGAGGATCGTCGGCATCCAGGCGATGGTGACGTACGCCATCAGCGACTGCAGCCCCATGAACAGCGTCACCTGCCAGGCCAGCGGCGAACGGGACAGCGTGCCCCTGTCCCCCTTGCCGTCCCCGGTCCGGACCGGTGTCGCCGCGGCCTGGCCGTGGTGCGTGCCGCGCCGGGCGAGCACCGCCTGCGGGAGCCACAGCACCGCCGCGACGGCGGCCAGCAGCGACCAGGAGGCGAGGGAGCCGCGCCAGCCGCCGAGCGCCTTCTCCAGCGGGACGGCGGCCGCGGCGGAGGCGGTCGCTCCGGCGATCATCGCGGTCGTGTAGAGGGCGGTCATGGCCGCCGCCCGGTCCGGGAAGTCCCGCTTGATCAGGCCCGGCATCAGCACATTCAGCAGCGCGATCCCGGTGCCGACCAGGGCGCACCCGGCGAACAGCGCGACCAGCGGCGGCGCGACGCGCAGCAGGATCCCGCCGCCCAGCAGCACCAGCGCCGCCAGCAGCACGGTCTCGGTGCCACAGCGCCGGGCCAGCCGCGGCGCGAGCGGCGAGGCCACCCCCATGAAGATCAGCGGAATCGTGGTGACCAGGCTGCCCGTGGTCGCGCTCAGCCCGAAGTCCCCGCTGATCTCGCCGAGCAGCGGGGAGACCCCGGCGAGCGAGGCGCGCATGTTGAGGGATGCCAGCACGATGCCGACCAGGACGAGCGCCGGGTGGGCGCGCAGCGTGCGCCGGGCGGCGGCCACCTCCGGGGTCGGCCGCAGATCCGTCTCGGCGTCGACGAGCAGCGGCTCGGCCTCGGCCTCGGGGGCGGGGGTGTGCGGGCGTGACAAGGACAGCTCCGTTCCGTGGTGGTGTGGGGTGGTGGAGTGGTGGGGTGGGGTTCAGTCGTTGGCGAGCAGCGTCTCGACGGCGCGCTTCGGCGTCTCCAGCAGGGCCCGCGCCGCGTCCTCGGCGGCCGTCGGGTCGCCCGACGCGATGGCGTCGATGAGGGCGTGGTGGTCGCCGGGCTCGATGCGCGGCATCTCGCGGTCGCCGAGCGACGCCACCAGGGCATCGCGCACCGAACTGCTGAACCAGCCGTACGTGGCGCTCAGCGCGGCGTTGTGCGCGGCGTCGACCACGGCGGTGTGGAACGCGACGTCATGCGCCGCGTACAACTCATGGCTGCCGGACTCCGGCTGCCCCTCGGCGTCCTCGAAGGCCGCCTGCGAGGCCAGCGCCGCGCGCATCCGCGCCAGATCGTCGGGCTGATGCCGGAGCGCGGCGAGCCGGGCGCCCTCGGCCTCCAGCGCGATGCGCAGCTCCAGCACGTCCCGGATCCCGGCGCGCCGTACGTCCCGCATGACCTCGGCCGGGTCGGTGGTGGACATCACGAAGGTGCCCTCGCCCTGCCTGGCCTGGAGCATCCCGGCGTGCACGAGGACGCGAACCGCCTCCCGGACCGTGTTCCGGCCGACCTGGAGCTGCTCGGCGAGCGCGTGCTCGGTCGGAACGCGATCGCCGACCCGCCACTCGCCCTCGGCGAGCTGTGCGCGCAACTGCTCCACGACGGTGTCGACGAGCGACTGCCGCCCGGCGGCACGCAAGGCCATGTCCTGTAGCTCCATTCTCGATTCAACCGGTTGCCCAGTCATCCTACAATCTAGATGCCTATGCCACCTACATTGCTCGGTGGGCCGGACGGGCGCCGGCCCACCGAGCAGGCGGTGGCTACCGCCGATCTTCCGGAGCGCTCATGCCGCCACCGGCTCCGTCGGGGACGGTTCGGCCCGTGGCCCGGCGGGGGCCGGGGGCTTCGGGCGGCCGCGGACGACGGCGAGGACGAGGAGGCCCGCCGTCAGTGCCGTGATGCCGGAGATCACACAGATCCGGTCGAGGCCGGAGGCGAACGACTCGTGGACCAGCGTGCGGGCCGCGGCCGCGTGGTCCGGCGGGGCGGCGGTGATGACGGCGTCGGCGTGGCCGCCGCTGATGGCGTCGGCCGCCCGGCCGGATGCCTGCGGCGGGACGGTGCCGCTGTCGGTGACCACGTCCCGTACCCGCGACGAGAAGACCGTGCCCAGGACCGCGATGCCGAGCGCGTATCCCAGCTGGCGGAAGGTGTTCACCGCGCCGCTGGCCATGCCCGCCCGCTCGGGCGGGGCGGCGCCGAGGGCCGCCGACACCAGGACCGGCATGGCGAGGCCGATGCCGAGACCCGCGAGCGCCAGGCCGGGGGCGAAGGCCGTCCAGTCCGAAGTGGCGTCCACCAGCGTGGCGTTGACGAGCGCGCCCGCCCCCACGAGCAGCAGTCCGCCGCCGAGCGTGCGCCCCGGCGCGACCTTCTCCAGCAGGCGCCCGCCCACCGCTCCGACGACCAGCGAGACGCCCGCCATCGGTGTTACCGCGAGCCCCGCCCGTACCGGGCTCATGCCGAGTACGGACTGCAGCCACAGCCCGGCGTAGGTGAGGTACGGGAAGGCCGCCGCCTGGAGCAGCAGGGCCGCGGCCATCAGCACCGCGAAGGGCGGGCGGCGCAGAAGCCGCAGGTCGAGCAGGGGCTGCCGGGTCCCGCGCTCCACCGCGACGAAGACGATCAGCGCGAGCGCGGCACCGGCCAGGGCGACGACCGCCCCGGTGTCGGACCAGCCCTCCTCGCCGCCCCGCATCAGTCCGTACGTCAGCGCACCGGCGCACGCGGTGAAGAAGGCGGCGCCCGGCCAGTCGATCCGCGCCCCCGGCGCACCGCGTGATTCGCCGACCGTACGGACCGTTATCCACACCGCGATCGCCGTCAGCGGCAGGTTGACCAGGAAGATGGCCCGCCAGTCGACGTACTCGGTGAGCACACCGCCCAGTACCGGGCCGACCGCCGCGGCCGCCCCGCTCGTACCGCCCCACACCCCGAAGGCGATGCCGCGGGCGCGCCCGGTGTAGGTGGCCATCAGCAGCGGGGTGTTGGTGGCGAACATGGCCGCCGCCCCGGCGCCCTGGACCGCGCGGGCGGCGATCAGCACCCCGGCGTCGGGGGCGAGCCCGCAGATCAGCGAGGAGAGGGCGAAGACGGCGAGGCCGAGCAGATACAGCCGCCGCCGTCCGAAGAGGTCGGCCGCCGAACCGGCCACCATGAGCAGCGCGGCGAGCGCCAGCGCGTAGATGTCCATCACCCACTGCAGGGAGGTGAAGGACGCGTCGAGTCCGTGCGCCACCTGGGGCAGCGCGGTGTTCACGATGGTCACGTCGATCAGCAGCATGAAGTTGCCGAGTGTGATGGCGGCCAGTGGCCACCATGTGCTGCGCATGGGGAATCTCCGAGAGGTAACCGGGGGGCCGGCCCGTCGCCGTGGCCCCGCGGCCCTCACCGTCGCCAAGGTGCCGGTTCCACCTCCAGCCGGCCCGGGCCTGGTGGCGTTATCCGACACCGGCTAGCTTTGAGCGGTGAAATCCGACGCGTACGACGATCTGGACCGGGCGCTGGTGCATGCCCTCCAGCTTGACGGCCGGGCCCCCTTCAGCCGCATCGCCGAGGTGCTGGGCGTCTCCGACCAGACCGTGGCGCGCCGCTACACCCGGCTGCGGACGACGGGGGCGATCCGGGTGCTGGGCCTGACCGATCCCATGGCGGTCGGCGAGGTGGCGTGGATGGTGCGGGTGCAGTGCCTGCCGGACGCCGCGGTGCCGGTCGCCGAGGCGCTGGCCCGCCGCACCGACACCTCCTGGGTGCATGTGCTGTCCGACGGGACCGAGGTCGTCGCGACGACGCGGGCGGCGTCCGGCCAGGACAGCGATGCGCTGCTGCTGCGCAAACTGCCCCATACGCCCCGGGTGACGGGGGTGAGCGCGCACTGTGTCCTGCACCAGTTCTTCGGCGGTGCGCTGGGTCTGGTCAACAAGTCCGGTGCGCTGAGCCCCGAGCAGGCGACACGGCTCGCCGCCCCCGGGGCGGACCACCCCGGTGGTTCCGCCGGGGTCCTGACCGCCGAGGACCGGAAGCTGCTGGCGGTCCTCGCGCGCGACGGGCGGGCGCCGCTGGCCGAACTCGCCGCCGCCACCGGCTGGTCGCAGTCGACGGTACGCCGCCGGCTCGCCGCGCTGCGCGCCGACGGCACGCTGTACTTCGACGTCGATCAGCGTCAGCGCATTTTCGGGTACGACATCACGGCCGTGCTGTGGCTGTCGGTGCCGCCCTCCGATCTGGCCGCCACGGGCCAGGCGCTCGCGGACCACCCCGAGGTCGCGTTCGCGTGCGCGACCACCGGGCCCAGCAACCTGATGGCGACCGTGGTGTGCGAGGGCGTCTCCGCGCTGTACACCTATCTGACGACGCGGATCGCCGCGCTGCCCGCGGTACGGCATATGGAGACCTCGCCGATCATCCGCCGGATCAAGGGGCCGGGGCCGCTGCCCCCGACGCCGCGCGACCCGTCGCGCCTTCCTTCCTGAACCGCCAGGCCGAAGCGCAAGCCCGAACCGGCCGTGTGAACTGGCCGTTTTTCCGGTCCACTTGGAGGAACCTCCGAACCTCCGTTGGTCGAACTCTGTTCATCCATACGCCTGTCTAGATCTTGACGCTTGTCAGGAACCTGCCGAATTCTGGTTGTGCGCCACCTCACACCGTCCGTAACCCGTGTCCCACACGGGCGGTTTGAGCTGCCGTCAGCAACCAACGGAGGGAACCCGAAATGCGTCGTCTCGCCACGAGTCTTGCCGCCACCGCGGTCACCGCGGCCGCCACCGTCGCCCTGGCCGCCCCCGCCGAGGCCGTCCCCGCCGACAAGGCGCAGGTGCTCGCCAGCTGGACCCAGACCAGTGCCGCCAGCTACAACACCTGGCTCGCGGCCCGCGGCAACCAGGGCGCGTGGGCCGCGTACGCGTTCGACTGGTCCACCGACTACTGCAGCAGCTCGCCCGACAACCCCTTCGGCTTCCCCTTCCAGACCTCGTGCGCCCGCCACGACTTCGGGTACCGCAACCACAAGGCGCTCGGCATCTTCGACGCCAACAAGGCCCGTCTCGACAGCGCCTTCTACGAGGACCTCAAGCGGGTGTGCACCGCCTACACCGGTTCCAAGAAGACCGCCTGTGACGGCACCGCGTGGACCTACTACCAGGCCGTGAAGAACCTGGGCTGAGCCGGACCCCGCATGAGAAATGACGACGGCGGCCCGCCAGGGGCCGCCCGTCGTCACGCGTCATCCGCCGAAGGCTCAGCCGAAGAGCCCCTCCAGCACCACGGCGATGCCGTCCTCGTCATGGGAGGCGGTGATCTCGTCGGCGACGGCCTTCAGGTCGTCGTGCGCGTTGGCCATCGCGACCCCGTGCTTCGCCCAGCCGAACATCGGGATGTCGTTGGGCATGTCGCCGAACGCGATGGTGTCCGCGGCCGTCACCTTCAGCCTGCGGGCGGCCAGCGAGAGGCCCGTGGCCTTGGTCAGCCCCAGCGGCAGCAGCTCCACCAGCCCCGCGCCCGCCATCGTCACCCCGACCAGACCCCCGGCGGCGATCCGCGCGGCGTCCGCGAGCGCGTCGTCGCCCAGCTCGGCGTGCTGGATGTAGAGCTTGCTGATGGGCGCGGACCACACCTCGTCCGGGTCGCTGAAGGAGGTGACCGGCATCTCCCCGTGCCCGACCCGGTACCCCGGGCCGAACAGCACCTCGCCGTCGAGCCCGTCGCGGGCCGCGGCCAGCAGCAGCGGACCGGTCTCCGCCTCGATCTTCTCCATTGCCAGCATGGCCACCTGGCGGTCCAGCGTGACGGAGGTCAGCAGCCGGTGCTCGCCCGCGTGGTAGAGCTGCGCGCCCTGGCCGCACACCGCGAGCCCCTCGTAGCCGAGGTCGTCCAGTATGTGCCGGGCCACCGGGACGGTGCGCCCGGTGACGACGATATGGGCGGCCCCGGCCGCGGTGGCGGTGGCGAGCGCGGCGCGGGTACGGGCCGAGACGGTGTGGTCGGAACGCAGCAGGGTCCCGTCCAGGTCCGTCGCGACCAGGCGATACGGAAGGGTGCCGGCGCTCACCGGGCGACCGGCGCCAGAACCTCGCGCCCGCCCAGGAACGGCCGCAGCACCTCGGGCACCCGCACCGAACCGTCGGCCTGCTGGTGGTTCTCCAGGATGGCGACGATGGTCCGGGTGACCGCGCACAGCGTGCCGTTCAGCGTCGCCAGCGGACGCACCTTCTTGCCCTCGCGCATCCGGATCGACAGCCGCCGCGACTGGAACTCGGTGGTGTTGGACGTCGAGGTCAGCTCGCGGTACTTCTCCTGGGTCGGGATCCACGCCTCGCAGTCGAACTTCCGCGTCGCGGACGAGCCCAGGTCACCCGAGGCCAGGTCGACCACCCGGAACGGCAGCTCCAGCGAGGTCAGCCACTGCTTCTCCCACTCCAGCAGCCGCTGGTGCTCGGCCTCGGCCTCCTCCGGCGTCGTGTAGACGAACATCTCGACCTTGTCGAACTGGTGCACCCGGAAGATGCCCCGGGTGTCCTTGCCGTACGACCCGGCCTCGCGGCGGAAGCAGGAGGAGAAGCCCGCGTAGCGCCGCGGCAGCTGCTCCGCGTCCAGGATCTCGTCCATGTGGTACGCGGCCAGCGGCACCTCGGAGGTGCCGACCAGGTAGAGGTCGTCCTTGTCCAAGTGGTAGACGTCCTCCGCGGCCTGGCCCAGGAAGCCGGTGCCCTCCATGGCCTTCGGCTTGACCAGCGCCGGGGTGAGCACCGGGGTGAAGCCCGCCGCTGTGGCCTGTGCCATCGCCGCGTTCACCAGCGCGAGCTCGAGCAGCGCGCCGATGCCGGTGAGGTAGTAGAAGCGCGATCCGGAGACCTTGGCCCCGCGCTCGGTGTCGATCGCGCCGAGCAGCTCGCCCAGCTCCAGGTGGTCCTTGGGGGTGATGCCCTCGGCCGCGAAGTCGCGCGGGGTGCCGACCGTCTCCAGGACGGTGAAGTCGTCCTCACCGCCCACGGGGACGGCCGGGTGGACCAGATTGCCCAGTTGGCGCAGCAGGGTCTGGGTCTCCTCGGCCGCCGCGTCCTGCTCGGCGTCGGCCGCCTTGACCGCGGCGGACAGCTCACCGGCCTTCTTCAGCAGCTCGGCCTTCTCGTCCCCGGACGCCTTGGGGATGAGCTTGCCGAGCGCCTTCTGTTCGGAGCGCAGCTCGTCGAAGCGGACGCTGGAGGACCTGCGCCGCTCGTCGGCTGCCAGGAGCGCGTCGACGATGTCGACGTCTTCTCCACGGGCGCGCTGGGAGGCGCGCACACGGTCGGGGTCCTCACGGAGCAGGCGAAGGTCAATCACCCCCCCAGGTTACCGGTGTGACCTCGGGGGCTCGACGCGATATTCCGGTGTGCCCCTTTTTGCCCCCATTTAGGGCTGTGGGAAAACCTGGGAATTCCTGTGTGGATCGACGTCAAGCAATGCGTGCGCATTCCCCGAAAAGGGGCAAAGAGATGACTGTCTTCCCCTGTGTGCGGGGTGAGTTGGCGTTTCGTTGTCCACAGGCCTGTTGGGATACCCACGGGTTATCCACAGCCTGTGTGTGAGATCTGTGGATGTCGCGGTGATCGTTTAGTCCGCCGAGTGCTCGGCGATGGATTCCCCTGTCGAACCGCGTTCACACACTCTTTTAGAGAGGAATCCCTCACTCCAAAGAGCGGATCAAGGGAATTGCGGTGACAGATGTGTAATGTCCGGTGATGTAAGTCGATGAGGTGACTGTGGTGATGTGTCGACATTGCCGGATTGGCGTTGTCGACTTGTCCCCAGCGCGGAGCCGAGCCTGTGGATAACTTTTCCACGGTGACGGCCCTGGCCCGGCGTTGACCGGACCGGGGCGCATCGTTTCCGGCCGGGATCAGCCCCGCCCGTCCTGGCAGCGGGCCAGCCACTCCGCCGCCTCCGCGAACGCCTCGTCCGAGGTGCCGTGGCGCAGCGGAGCCAGATCCGCCGCGTCCACCCCGGCACGCGGGTACGAGCCCAGGAAGCGCACCTTCGGGCAGATCCGCCGCAGCCCCATCAGGGCCGACCCCACCCGCCGGTCCGTGATGTGCCCCTCACAGTCCACCGAGAAGCAGTAGCGGCCGATGCCCTCGCCGGTCGGGCGCGACTCGATCCGCATCATGTTGACGCCGCGCGCCGAGAACTCCTGCAGCAGCTCCAGCAGCGCGCCCGGGTGGTCGTCGCCCAGCCAGATCACCACGGACGTCTTGTCCGCGCCGGTCCGGGCGGCGGGCCGGGCCGGGCGGCCGGCCAGCACGAAGCGGGTCATCGCGTTCTGCGCGTCGTGGATGTCGGTGACCAGCGGCTCCAGGCCGTACTTCGGCCCCGCGAACGCGCCCGCGAACGCCGCGTCGTAGCGCCCCTCCTGCACCAGCCGCGCGCCGTCCGCGTTCGACGCCGCCGACTCCCACAGGGCGTCCGGCAGGTTCGCCGCGAGCCAGTTGCGGACCTGCGGCTGGGACACCGGGTGCCCGGTCACGGTCTTGACGTCCGAGATCGTGGTGCCCGGCCGCGCCAGCAGCGCGAAGCTGATCGGCAGCAGCACCTCGCGGTAGATCGTCAGCGGTTCGCCGGTGGCCAGCTCGTCGAGGGTCGCGGTGACCCCGCCCTCGACCGAGTTCTCGATGGGGACCAGGGCCGCCGCCGCCTGCCCGCTGCGCACGGCGTCCAGCGCCGCGGGCACCGAGACCATCGGGACCAGCTCGCGCGTGGCCGCCTCCGGCAGCGACCGCAGCGCGGCCTCGGTGAAGGTGCCCTCGGGGCCGAGGTAGGCATACTGACTGGCCGACATCACGGTGGCTCCCTGTGATCGTATGAGAGCCGCCACGATACCCAGCGGCGGCCGGGGACGAAGCGGTTCGTCCCTCGCTCACCCTTCCAAGAGTGCCTGACCCACGTACCCGTCCGGGGCGCAGCCGCCCGGCACCGCGAAGAGCGCGCTGGCCTCGTGCCGCAGGAACCGGGACAGGTCGTCCCCGAGGTCCAGCTTCCGCTGCACCGGCACGAACCCCTTCATCGGATCCGCCTGCCAGGCGACGAACAGCAGCCCCGCGTCCGGCGCCCCGTCGTCGCGGAAGCCGTCGTGGTACGAGAACGGGCGGCGCAGCATCGCCGCGCCCTGGTTGGACTCGGGGGCCGCGACCCGTACGTGGGCGGCGCCGCCGATGGCCAGCGCCCCGTCCGCGTTCATCTTGTCGAGCCGCACCGGGGTCGTCTCGGTGCCACCGGACAGCGGCGCCCCGTCCGACTTGCGGCGGCCGATGACCTTCTCCTGCCGCTCCAGGGAGAGGTTGTCCCAGGAGTCGAGCAGCATCCGGATCCGGCGCACCACGGCGTACGAGCCGCCCGCCATCCAGGCCGGGTCCCCGTTGCCGGGGACGAAGATCCGCCGGTCGAAGTCCGGCTCGTGCGGCTTGGGGTTGTTCGTGCCGTCGACCTGGCCCATCAGATTGCGCACGGTCATGGGGTGGCCGGTGGCTCCGGGGGCGCGGTTGAAGCCGTTCATCTGCCAGCGCAGCCGGGCCGTGTCCCCGGCCTCCCGCTGCAGCGCGCGCAGCGCGTGGAAGGCGACGAGCCCGTCGTCGGCGCCGATCTGGATCCACAGGTCGCCGTTGCTGCGCTTCGCGTCGAGCGCGTCCGAGGCGAAGTCGGGGAGCGGAGCGAGAGCCTCCGGGAGCCGGTCCTTCAGCCCGGCCTTGCCGAAGAAGGAGCGGCCGAAGCCGAAGGTGACGGTGAGGGACGACGGTCCGGCGTCGAGCGCGATGCCCGTATCGTCCGGCGGCGTCCTGCCCTCGGCCAGCTCGCGCGCCGTCCTCGACCAGCGGCGCAGCAGCGCGGCGGCCTGTCGGCGGTTCGCACCGGGCGCCAGGTCGAAGGCGGCGAGATGGCCGTGGGCCTGCAGCGGGGTGGTGATCCCCGCCTGGTGCTCGCCGTTGAAGGGGACGGTCGTCGAGCCGACCGAGCTGAGCGGCCGGGGCGTGTCCCGCGTCGCCTCCGCGGCGTACGCGCCGGCCGCCCCGCCGACGACGAGCCCGGCCGCGCCCGCGGCGCCGGCCGTGCCCAGCAGACGGCGCCGGGACACCCCGGACGGGGGTGCTTGCTGGTCCTGCGTGGTTTCGGGGGCTTTCGGGGCCTGCTGAGTGCTCATTGTGCGATCTTCACGTTCCTGGTCTCCGTCACCTGGTCGATGTCGGAGGTACGTACGGTGAGGGAGAGGAGCCACTTCCCGGGCATGGGGAGCTGCACGCCCTGGGCGCTCCAGTGCCCGGTGGACCGGTGCTTGAGGGGCATCGACAGCGGGCCGAGGCCCTTCTGCTTGAGGGTCAGGGAGACCTTCACCTCCGGCACGTCGATCGGGCGGTCGGCGAAGTCGCTGATGAAGACGTTGAGCGCGTTGTCGCCGGGCAGCGCCGGGTCGAGCATGACGATGGCCTTGCCGCGGCCGCTCTTGGGGCCGGTGTTGTACGGGATCTCCACGCTCACCGGGTCGACGTTCAGCCCTCCGGGGTCCACGGCGGCCGCCGCCGCGGGCTTCCCGGTCTCCGCCCGGCCCGGCTGGGTGCCGCTGAGCACGGTGGTCACCGCGAGCAGCACGGCGGCCACGACGGTCTCGGCGATCACCGAGCGGCGCAGCCCGCTGCGCTGCGGGTCGGCGTCGCGCTCCCGCCGGGCGGCGGTCTTGTCCTTGGCCGCCCGCTGACGGGCGAGCTGGGCGGTGCGTACGGGATCGTCGTCGGCCCCGGAGCCCTCGACGGAGCCCCCGTCCGAGCCCTCGTCGGAGTCCCCACCGGAGCCCTCCCCGGCGTCCTCGCCGGAGTCGTCTCCGGACCCGGCCCCGGCGGCGCCGGTACGGACCGGCTGCCCGGCCTTCACCACCGCCTTGGCCCCGGTCCGGGCCCCCGCCTCCGCCGTCACCCGGCCCTTCTCCGCGCTCCCGGCCTCGTCTTCCGCTTCAGCGGAGACGTCTGCGGGGACGTCTGCGGAGGCCGTGGCATCCGCCAGACGGGCGGTCCAGCGGCGCGAGACGGCGGCGATGCCGACGAGCACCGCCACCAGGCCCACCTTGACCAGCAGCACCCGCCCGTAGTCGGTGCCGGTCAGCGCCTTCCACGAGCCGACCTGCCGCCACGACTGGTACAGCCCGGTGAGGACCAGGGCGATGACGGAGCCGAACGCGAGCCGGGAGAAGCGGGCCACGGCCGCCCGCTCGATCGGCACGCCCGCGCGGAGCGTCACCGCGAGCGAGGCCAGACCGCCCACCCATACCCCGACCGCGACCAGGTGGATCACGTCGACCGGCATGGCCAGCTGCCGCTGGATGCCGACCGAGGCGTGCTCGGCCATCGCCCAGGTCGAGGCGAGGCCCACCGCGACGACGACACCGCCGAAGCCGAGCCCGAAGGCGAGGTCCTGGCGGCGCTTCGCGTCTTCTTCTTCCGCCTCGGTGTGGCGGGTGTACGAGCCGAAGAGCACGGCCAGGAAGACCGCCGCCACGCCGAGCAGCAGCAGCCGGGACAGCAGCGCCGCGCCCGGCTTGGTGTCGAGGGCGTCGCCGAGCCCGCCGAGGTCGAAGACCTTGCCGATCCCCTCGGAGTCGGCGTACGGCTCGCGCAGCAGCAACAGCAGCACGGTGGACCCGAAGAGCGTCGCCCAGCCGCCGACGGCGACCTTCCGGACCGGGCGGGAGGACCGGCACACCCCGGCGAACACACAAGCGCCGACCAGCGCCGCGAAGCCGCCGTAGGCCGCGTACCGCCCGATGCCGTACAGCGCCGTGACCGTGCTGTCGCCGCTCCCGCCCGTCGGCGCCGTGACCGAGGTCTTGGACGGGGCGCCGATGGAGAAGGTGAACGCGCCGCTCACCGGGTGGCTGTCCTCCGAGACCGCCTTCCACGCCACCGTGTAGGTGCCGTCGGGCAGCCCGGAGCGCAGCGCGACCGACGCGGTCGAGGACTTGCCGCCCGCATGTGCCGCCTTCCCGGCGTCCACGCGCTTGCCCTTGGGGTCGAGGACGCGCAGCGCGTCCCGGCCGAGCAGCACGCCCTCCGAGAAGGTGAGCGTGACGTCCGACGGCGCGGACTGCACCACCGCGCCCTCGCCGGGGCTGGTGGAGGTGAGCGCGGCGTGCGCGGACGCGGGCCCGGCGCCGAAGCTCAGCGCGCACAGCAGCGCGGCGAACAGGGCGCCGAGGACCGACAGCAGCCGCCGGGCGGTGACGGAGGTCCGGGCACCGGTCCGGGCACCGCTGCGGGGCCGGGCGGTCGGGGAGGTCAGCGAGGGCATCGGCTGTCAGTCCTTGGGACGGTACGTCATCGGCTCGACCGGGACTTTGATCGTGATGGGGTCGGACGTGGCGAAGTGCAGGGTGAATTCGACCTTCTCACCGACCTTCGGCTTGTGGGCCAGTTTTGTCAGCATCAGATGATCGCCCCCGCTGGACAGCCGGAGCCGGCCGCCCGCGGGCACGTCGAGCGAGCTGACCTGCTTCATCTGGGTGCCCTTGGTGGTGTGCAGGGTGACGTCGCGGGCGAGCGGGGTGGTGATGGACGTCAGCTTGTCCGCGCCGCCCCCCTTGTTCCGTACGGTCAGGAAGCCCGCCGCCATGTCGGCCATCGCGGGCCGCGGGATGTAGGCGCCGCTGACGGACAGCTCGGGGCGGTCCCCGCTGCCCCCGCCGCTGTCCCCGCCGCCCTCCCCGCCGCCGCAGGCGGTGAGGGCGCCGGTCAGGCCGAGGGCGAGGGCGGCCGCGGCGGCGGCCCGGTGCCGGGCGGCGGTCACGGGTTCTCCCCCTTGATGATCTTCGGGAGGTCCTTGGCGTACTGCTGGGGCGAGGTCGACGTGGTGTAGATCCAGTGCCCCTTGTCGTCCTTGGGCGAGAAGCCCAGCACCTGGGCGCCGTGGTTGACGGTGATGCTGCCGTCCTTCTCCTTCTTCGGCTTCTCGATGAAGATGCCGAGCGGCTTGGCCCCGGCCTGGATGGTGTCGAAGTCGCCGGTCAGCCCGACGAAGTCCTTGCCGCCCTGGGCGTCCAGCCACTTGCGCATCCGCTGCGGGGTGTCGCGCTCCGGGTCGGTGGTCACGAACACGACCCGCAGCTTCTCGCGCTCGGCCTTGGACAGCTTGGACGCGGCGATGCCGAGGTTGCTCATGGTCAGCGGGCAGACGTCCGGGCAGTGGGTGTAGCCGAAGAAGACCAGGGTCGGGTGGCCCTTGGTCTCCTTGAGCAGGTCGTACTTCTTGCCCTCGGTGTCGGTGAGGACGAGGTCGGGCTTGGCCTTGGCGTCGTTGTTCAGGACGATCGCCTGTCCCGTCTTCTGGCCGCCCGAGACGCTGGCGGCGCTGTCCCCCTTGTCCCCGCCGTCGCCGGAGCCGCCGCAGGCGGTGAGGGTGAGTGCGGCGGCGGCGACGAGGGCGGAGCCCAGGATCTTGGTGCGCATGGAGCTGTTCTCCAAAGAGATGGTCGGATCGGTGGTGCGTGATGGCGGCGGGCCGGGGGCCCGCCGCCGGGCGTACCGCGGCGCCGGGTCAGGACGCGCGGTCACGCCATGCCGTCACGCGGGGTTTCGGCTCGTCATGCGGATCATGCGGATCATGCGGATCAGGCGGAGCGGCGGCGGCCCGCGAGCACACCGAAGGTGACTCCGGCGGCGCCGATGACGATGCCCGCGATGCCCAGCACCCGGGCGGTGGTGTCGGTGCCGTCGCCGTCCGCCTCCGAGGCGGTCTTCGCCGTGTCATCGGACGCCGTGGCCTTCGCCCCCTTGGCGTCGCCCGCGCTTGCGGAGCCGTGCCCGTCCGAGCCCTCGGCGGCGTCGGTGAGCTTGAGGACCGGCGCCGGGTTCTCGGGCTCGGGCGCGCCCTCCTTGGGCTCCTCGATCCAGCGCACGACCTGCTTGTCGTCGTACGTCTGGAGCGCCTTGAAGGCGAGCTGGTCGGCGTCCTCGGGCAGCGGGCCGACCGAGACCGGGAACTGCTGGAACATGCCCGGTTCGATCTTGCCGCCGGTCCAGGTGATCTTGGTGACCGCCTCGGTCACCTTGCCGTCGTCGGTCTCGATCGGCTTGGCGAGCTTGGACTTGGTGACCTTCACGTCCCAGCCGGGCACCGGCTGGGGCATCACGGAGGCGAGCGGATGGTCGGTGGGCAGGTTGACCTCGAGCTTGACGGTCGAGGAGTCGTCCCGCTCGTTGGGCACCTTGAAGTCCACGGTGCTGTAGCCGCCCTTCTCGGCCTGCCCCGGCTGCACGCTGACGTGCGCGAAGGCGGGGCCCGCGGCGAGCAGCACCAGGGCGCCCGCGGTGAGGCCGCCGAGAACCGGCAGACGGCGAAGACGCATGGCGTTCATGCAAACGCTCCAGATGAGGAGTGATCGGTGGGTTGGCGTGCGTGCGGCGCCGGCACGGCCACCCTCCGGTCCCGCTGGAGGAGTGTCGCGTCAGGCCGCGAGCTCGCAAGCCGGCGGTCCCCGCCTGATCACGCTGTGCTGGAGGACGACGGCCGTCGTCGCGCCCTCGTCGGCCCCGTCCGTACGGGGGCGGGGCGGCGCGGCGCCGGACGCGGCGTCCGTGAGCCCGGCGAGCAGCGTCCGTCCGAGGCCCAGCGCGGCGCGCAGCGACCGTACGAGCGCGGCCTCCGCGACCCCGCGCGCCCCGTCCAGCGACAGCCGTACCGCCCGCCACACGGCCATCTCGCCGCGTCGCAGCAGCCAGCCGACGGCGAGCGCGGCCAGCAGATGGCCCAGGGTCATCGGCAGCGACGGCAGCAGGGCCGTCAGGCCCATCTGGTGCTCGGGGCCGGGCGCCGCGGTGCCGGGTGCGGAGTGCAGGGTCGACGGGTCGATGCCCGACCGGGCGACGATCCGGTGCGCCGTGGCCGCGTCGAGGCGGCCGGGGAGCGTGGTGCACAGCAGCTTCGCCGCCATGCCGATGACGCGGCCCTCACCGGCGTCCACGCGGTGGGCGGCCTCCGCGGCGGCGGCCGCCTGCTGCTGCCCGTAGCCGAAGAGGGAGTGCAGCGCGAGCTGCCCCAGGGCCAGCACCGCCGCGATCCCGGGCAGCGCCCGCTCCCGCCCGGCCAGCGGCAGCGCCACCGCGAACATCGCCGCGGCCCCCGCGCCGAGCGTCCACAGCGGCACGGTGGCGCAGGACGCCAGCACATGCCCCGCCGCGGACAGCACGACACAGACCGCGGTGAACACCGCGGCCCGCAGCATGCGCAGATCGGCACCCGCACGGGCGACAGGGGAAGCCATGGCTGCGCCATCATCCCACCGGGTAAACGCGTTCCCTACGGCGGGTAGGGCGTACCGGCGCACACCGGGACAGGCCTATACACCGATGCGCCTACCGCGCGCGTCCGCCGAATGAGCGGAGTCACGTCAATCGGACGCTTACGGACCATGGACCCAGGCAATACGTAACGGTATGTCGAGCCGCGGCCGGGAGGCTGGAGCATGAGCATCTGGTGGTCACTCCATTTGCCCCGCGAGGCGGCGAGCGTTCCGCTCGCACGACGACTGCTCCTCGGCACCATGGAGACGGCCGGAGTCGATCCGGAAATCTCCTACGATCTGTCGGTCGCCCTTTCCGAGGCGTGTGCGAACGCGGTGGAGCACGGTGGCAGCGACGGTACGGGCGGGGACTACCGCGTCACGGCCTTCATCGACGGCGACACCTGCCGTATCGAGGTCACCGACTCGGGCCCCGGCTTCTCCGGCCGTGGCACCGTGCGCCGTGAGGCGCGCACTCGGAGCGAGCGGCGTCCGGCAGTGGCGCCGAGGCCGCAGCACCCGCACAGTCCGGCTCCCGCACACGCGGAGCACGGGCGGGGGCTCTTTCTCATCGAGGCACTCACCGATCACGTCCGCTATCGCGACCGACCGGGCCGCGGCGGGGTGGTGGTGAGCTTCGACAAGATCCTCAAGTGGCGCGAGGACTCTCTGCTCAGAGCGTCGTAGCCGCGCGTCACCCCTCACCGGGCTCACCGGGGGTTCCCACCGGACTCCCCGGGGTCCGCGAGGGTCTCACCGGGGGTTTTCACCGGGCGGCAGCGCCCGGCACAGCGCGTCCAGCGCCTTCGCGAACGCGTGATCGGGCGGGGTCGCATAACCCACCACCAGGCCGTCATGGGCCGGTCCTGTGGCATCGGGGTGGCGGTAGCCGGCCAGCCCGTCGAGGGCGAGCCCGTGCGAGGCGGCGGCCCGCACGGTGGAGCGCTCGGTTCCGGGCGGCAGCGCCAGGACGGCGTGCAGCCCGGCGGCGATGCCGGAGACCCGGATGTGCGGGGCGCGCTCGGCGAGCGCGGCCACCAGCTGGTCGCGGCGCCGCCGGTAGCGCCGGCGCATCCGGCGTACGTGGCGGTCGTAGCCGCCGGACTCCAGGAAGTCCGCGAGCGTCAGCTGATCGAGGGCGCTCGCCCACCCCTCGCGCTCGCCCTTGGCGGCCAGCACCTCGTCCACCAGCGCGTCCGGGAGGACCATCCAGCCCAGCCGCAGGGCGGGCGAAAGGCTCTTGCTGACCGAGCCGACGTACAGCACCCGGTCGGGGTCGAGGCCCTGGACGGCGCCGACCGGCCGCCGGTCGTAGCGGAACTCCCCGTCGTAGTCGTCCTCCACGATCAACCCGCCACCCGCCCGCGCCCAGTCGACGGCCGTGGCGCGCCGCTCCGGGTGCAGCGGCCCGCCGGTCGGGAACTGATGGGCCGGGGTGAGCAGTACGGCCCGCACGCCCCGCAGGTCCCGGCGGGCGGCCAGCTCCTCGGTGCGGGCGCCGTCCTCGTCCAGCGGGAGCGGCACCGTCCGGATTCCGGCGGCGGCCAGCAGCGAACGGTGAAAGTCCAGGCCGTACGCCTCGACGGCCGCCTTGTGGCGCAGTGCGCGGGTTCCGCTCAGCAGCCGCAGGGCGTGCGCGAAGCCCGAGCAGATCACGATCCGGTCCGGGGCGGTGCGCACGCCGCGGGCCCGGGAGAGGTAGTCGGCCAGGGCGCGGCGCAGCTCCGGGCGGCCGTGCGGATCGCCGGGGCCGAACGCCTCGCTGGGCGCGGCGGTCAGCGCGCGCCGGGCCGAGGCCAGCCAGGCGGTGCGCGGGAAGGCGGCCGCGTCCGGCCGGCCCTGGAGCAGGCTGTGGACGGGGCGCGGGGCGGTCTCCCGGCCACCGTCGGCGCGGTTGACGCCGCGGGCGCTGTCGGTCCGTACGGCAGGACGGCCGGTCCGCCGGGCCGCGGGCGGGTCGGCCCGGGGCGCCACGCGCGTCCCCGAGCCCTGGCGGGCGGTGAGCCAGCCCTCGGCGACCAGCTCGGCGTACGCGTCGGCGACCGTGTTGCGGGCGACCCCGAGGTCGGCGGCGAGCGAGCGGTAGGGCGGCAGCCGGGTGCCAGGGGCGAGCCGCCCGCTCCGGATGGCGTCCCGCAGCGCGCGCATCAGGGCGGCCCGGCGGCCGCCCGCCCCGGTCAGCTCCAGATGCAGGTCACTGCCCAGGGCCTCCGCCGAATCGACCCATGACTCCGCCATGGGCACGGACTCTATCGGCGGTCAATGACAGCGGGGGGAGCGGCGCCCGCCGCTCCCCCCGCCTCGCCTTCGGCCTCAGCTCCGCTGGGCGATGATCCGGGCCATCCACGCCTCGACGTCATCGGCGGACCGCGGCAGCCCGGCCGACAGATTGCGGTTGCCGTCCTCCGTCACCAGGATGTCGTCCTCGATCCGGACACCGATGCCCCGGTACTCCTCGGGCACGGTCAGGTCGTCCGGCTGGAAGTAGAGGCCGGGCTCGACGGTGAGGCACATGCCGGGCTCCAGCGTGCCCGCGACATAGGTCTCGGTGCGGGCCACGGCGCAGTCGTGCACATCCATGCCGAGCATGTGGCCGGTGCCGTGCAGTGTCCAGCGGCGCTGCAGGCCCAGCTCCAGGACGCGCTCGACCGGGCCCTCGACCAGGCCCCATTCGACCAGCTTGGTGGCCAGGACGCGCTGGGCGGCGTCGTGGAAGTCGCGGTACTTCGCGCCCGGCTTGACCGCGGCGATGCCCGCCTCCTGCGCCTCGTACACCGCGTCGTAGATCTTCCGCTGGAGCGGGGTGTAGCTGCCGCCCACCGGCAGGGTGCGGGTGACGTCGGCGGTGTAGAGGGTGGTGGTCTCGACCCCGGCGTCGAGGAGCAGCAGGTCGCCGGAGCGGACCGGGCCGTCGTTGCGCACCCAGTGGAGGGTGGTGGCGTGCGGTCCGGCGGCGCAGATCGAGCCGTAGCCGACGTCGTTCCCCTCGACGCGGGCGCGCAGGAAGAACGTGCCCTCGATGTAGCGCTCCGAGGTCGCCTCCGCCTTGTCGAGGACCTTCACCACGTCCTCGAAGCCCCGGACGGTCGAGTCGACGGCCCGCTGCAGCTGGCCGATCTCGAACTCGTCCTTGACCAGGCGCTGCTCGCTGAGGAAGACCCGCAGCTCCTCGTCGCGCTCGGCGGTGACCTTGTCGGTCAGCGCCGCCTCGATCCCCGCGTCATGCCCGCGCACGACGCGCACCGGGCCGGTCGCGGTGCCGAGCTGGTCGGCCAGCTCCCGTACGTCCTTGGCGGGCAGGCCCAAGCGCTGCTCGGCCTCGCCGAGGCTGTGCCGCCGCCCGACCCACAGCTCGCCCTGGCCGTCCAGCCAGAACTCGCCGTTCTCCCGGTTGGAGCGCGGAAGGAGGTACACCGTCGCCTTGTGGCCCCCGCCCGCGTCCGGCTCCAGCACCAGGACGCCGTTCTCCGTCTGGTCGCCGGTGAGGTACGCGTACTCGGTCGCGGCACGGAAGCTGTACTCCGTGTCGTTGGAGCGGGTGCGGAGGTTGCCCGCGGGGATGACCAGGCGCTCGCCGGGGAACCGCGCGGAGAGCGCGGCACGGCGGCGGGCCGTGTCCGGAGCCTGTTCGATGGGGCTCAGGTCGTGCAGCTCGGTGTCCGCCCAGCCGGACTTCATGCTCTCGGCAAGCTCGTCGGAAACGCCCGGGTAGAGGCCGTTCTTCCGCTGCTTGATGGGCTGCTCCTCGGCCTCCGGGGTCTCCGGGGCGTCAGGAGTGGGCTCCTCGGTCACGTCATCCTCCTCGAACTGGACCTCTCCCATGGTAGATCCGGGGTACGACGCCCGGGAGACGTCATGGGCGCCGCCGATCAGTCGCCGGCCCCCCCGACGCCGCCGGTCAGTCGAAGTGGGCGACGAGCAGGACGAGGTCCTCCGCGCCGTCCCCCGCGTCGGGCCCGGGGCCGGCGTCCCCCTCGGCCTGGTCGCCGGGGGCCCCGGGGAACATCGCCAGCAGCACATGGTCCGCAAAGGCGTCCGGGTCGGCGCGCACCGCCCTGGGGGCACCGGCGGCCGCCGCGTGCAGCCGGGCGAAGGCCCGGTCCATCGGCTCACCGGTGCGGTGGAGCAGCCCGTCGTTGTAGAACAAAAGCGTTTCCCCGCAGCCGGGCTCGATCTCCACGCTCGGCGCCTCCCAGCAGGACAGCATGCCCAGCGGCGCGGACAGCGTGGTCTCCACGAACTCCGTACGCCGCTCCCCGGTGATCAGCGGCGGGCAGTGCCCCGCCCCGGCCAGCAGCACCCGGCGCACCCCGGGCTCGCAGTACGCGAACAGGGCGGTCGCGGAGCGCGCGGGCTCGGTGAGCCGCAGCAGCAGTTCCAGATCGGAGAGCACGGCGACCGGATCCTCGCCCTCCATCACGGCGTACGCGCGGAGCGAGGCCCGCAGCCGCCCCGTCGCGACGATGGTGCTCGGCCCGGAACCGGTGACCGCGCCGACCGAGAGGCCAAGGGCGCCGTCCGGCAGCGCCAGCGCGTCGTACCAGTCCCCGCCGCCCCGCGGGCCGGGGCGGTGACGGACGGCCAGGCGCACCCCGGGAAGCCGCGGCAGCCGGGTGGGCAGCAGCTCCTCCCGGACGGTCGCCACGGTGGCGCGGGCCCGGGTCAGCTCGATCAGCCGGATGAGGTGGGCGGCGGCGTAACGGCAGTACAGCGCCACCAGATGACGCTGGTGCTCCTCGGGCTCGGCCGGTTCGTCGTAGAGCCAGGCGACCGCGCCGAGCCGCCCGGCGGGCACGCCCGCCGCGCCGGGGACACCGGCCGGTGCGGAGCCCTGCGCGGCGCCCTGCCCCGCGCCCGGCGGCGTACGGCCGCCCGCGCCCGGGGACGCGTCCTCGGCGGCGGGGGCGGGGACGATGGCGAGTCCCGGCCCGGGGCCGGGGAAGGGGTCCAGCGGGACCGCGTAGCTGGCGGCGAACCCCAGGCGGGCGGCGACCGCGCGATGGAGCGGAGGGAGACCCGCCTCGCCCGCGATGTCGGGGTGGGTGACCTCGGCGCGCCGCTTGCCGCCCGGCTCGGGCAGCCCGTCGAGGAGATGGCCGCCGGGCGCGGAGCTGCCCGGGATCGTCTCGATCTGGCCGAGGTCGGCGCGGCCGAGGCCGAGGCCGACGGTGGTCACCGGGCCCTGCCCGTCCGCCGGTTCGAGCGCGACGAGCCCGCGCTGCGCGCCCACCAGCGCGGCGCCCGCGCGCAGCAGCTCCCGCAGCGCGTCATCGAGGGTGCTGGTATGGACCAGCCGCTCGGTGAGTTCGTGAAGCGTCGTGAGATCCGACACCCACCCGGCGAGCCGGTCCTGAACCCCGGGTTCCGGCGCGGCGAGGGGTGGGCTGATGGGATCGGCAGTTTGCGTGGGTGCGGGGAGGGAAGAATCGATTTCAGCCACTTTCGGCGGATGGGGCGAGCTCATGGACCACTGCCTTCACCCGCCGCGCCCAGCTTGCTCAATAGCATCGCAAACCCCCTGTCATGCTGCGCCGCTACTGTGCCGCTACTGTCTCCAGATGTACACGTACGGGAGAGGCGATGTCCAGCATTGTCCCGGTGGTCTTGTTAGTGTCTGTGGGGAATTGAACTTGGCCGAAAAAGAGTCGCTACGCAGCCAATTTGAGGTCGACTGACGTCATTCGACAGCGCGTCGTCTCCATCGCGGCGGGTACACATTCGGAGAGGGCCTGGGGCAGTTCGGACCGCCCCGGAACCCCGTGGCCGGTCCAGGCGTCATAGACCACAACGGCCGCGCCCCTCCCCGAGTGGCGAGGAAACGCACCACCCAGGACGGTAAGCGCCATGCGCGCGCCACCCCTCGCCACGTTCCACGCTCGGCCCGCGGCGTGATGCGCTGCCTTGTACGCGCAGTGACTTGTGATCCATGTGCTGTGAGTGGCCGAACGATGCCCCACAGCGCCACGTAGTGCCATGTGAAGTGCCATGTAGTGCGAACGGATACAGCCCTCGGCGTTAACGGAAAGGAACGAGCGCTCATGCGCGAGATCCTCGGAAGGCGACGCAAGTTCTCGCTGCGGCGCGGCGCACGCTCGCCGCTGCTCCGCGCGGCGCTCACCTGCGCCACCGAGTGGCAGTGGCCCGTCCTGCCGGGTATCGGCCTCCAGTCCGGCGGCGGACGTATGCGGGTCTGCGGCTGTCCCGACCCGGAGTGTGCGGTGCCGGGCGGGCACCCCTTCGACCCCGTTCTCCTCGCGGCCACCACCGATCCGCGCATGGTGCGCTGGTGGTGGACCAACCGCCCCGGTGCGCCGCTCCTGCTGGCCACCGGCAGCACGGCCCCGTGCGCGCTCAGCCTGCCCGCGGTCGCCGGGGCCCGGGCGCTGGCCGCCTTCGACCGGGCGGGCATCCGGCTCGGCCCGGTGGTCGCCACGCCCACCCGCTGGTCGCTGCTGGTGGCCCCGTACTCCCTCGAAGAGCTGGGTGAACTCCTCAACCGCCAGGACTGGGTGCCCAGCTCGCTGCGGTTCCACGGCGAGGGCGGCTATCTGGCGCTGCCGCCGTCGCAGACGGGTCTTGGCCGGGTGCGCTGGGAGCGGGCGCCGCAGCGCCGCCGCGGGCGGCCCTGGCTGCCGGAGGTGGCCACCGTGGTGGACGCGCTCGTCGAGGCGAGCAGCAGCGCGCCCGACGGGGGCAGCCGGCTCGCCTACTGACCCGGGCGTTCGCCGCCACTGACCCCGGCGTTCGCCGCCCTCGTCACATGCGTCGGCGAAATTTGTCAACCACATACGACAACGGCGCACGCGGCGCGGCCACCGGCCTCGCCGCGTGTGGTGCGTTCGGGTGATCTTCGGCGGCCTGGTGGCGTCGGCCCGAGGCCCGCCTGCGTACCTTGCGGCCGGGGGCAACTCCCGCGGCACCGCGGCCGGTTGGCCCGTACCGGACCCGTACGTTCCGGTTCCGGACATGCAAACGCCCGGTCGCTGGCGACGGGGGATGCACCAGCGACCGGGCTTTTAGAACCGTAACAAGAGATCGGCCCTAAGCAAATTCGATCGCGGATTTCCGGACGTGTATTTCCAGGCCGTACCCGCGAGTTGTGAGCAGGGTCACGCCGTCCGGGCGCCCGGACGGCCCCGCCCGGACCCTCAGCTGAGCGTCACCTGACGGTTGGTGAGACCGCCCCGCGCACGCCGCTGCTCGGGAGTGAGCGGCTCGTCCGAGGCGAGCGCCTCGCCCAGCCGCTCCGCCAGCTCCGCGGCGGGCTTCTCGGTCTCCTCCGCGCCCATGCCGCGGGGCAGGTCCCACACCGGCACGGTGAGCCCGTGGGCCCGGAAAGAGCCCACCAGACGGGTGTTGTCGCCCAGTGAGGACGCCCCCGCCGCATGCAGCCGCGCGAGCGCGTCGAGCAGCTTCTCCTCCGGGTGGGACATCACCCAGCGCAGGTGGTTCTTCTCCGGCGTCTCGCACCAGTAGGCGGCCTCCACACCGGTGAGCCGGGCGGTGGGGATCGCGGCGGCGTTGGCCCGTTCCAGGGACGCGGCGACCTCCCCGGTCGCGTTCGCGGCGTCCTCCAGCCAGAACTCGAACCCTTCGTGCAGGGTCGGCGTGAAAGCGCCCTTCGGGTCGAGCAGATCCTGTAGGCGCGGACCGTCTCCGGGCACCCGCTGGGCGGACACCGGCGTGCCCGGCTCGGCGGTCAGCGCGCGCCGCAGCGTGTCGGCCAGATCGCGGCTGAGGTCGCCGGAGGCCGTGTCGTTCTGCAGACCGACCAGCACGGCACCGCTGTCCCGGCGCAGCGCGGGCCAGGCCATCGGCAGCACGGTCGCCAGGGTGACCGACGGCACGCCCTCGGGCTGGCCCTCGGCGAGGGCCAGCCGGACGGTCGCGGCGGGCACCAGCTCGCGCAGCGCCACCCAGTCGCACTCGTTGGGAAGCCCCTCGAAGGGCCGCTGCACCAGCTCGGTGACGGAGTGGGCGGCCTCCCGGCCGTGGCAGGCCTTGTAGCGGCGGCCCGAACCGCACGGGCAGGGCTCCCGCGCACTCACCACGGGGATGTCGCCCGTGGCGCCCCGTGCTCCTGCGGCCTTCGTCTGGGGGCGGCGCTTCTTGGCCATGGTGTGGCTGTCTCCCGATCGTGGCGGCTCAGGGCTTGTGCGTACGGCTCGCATACGGGCCCGTATCGGCGCGTACGTCGTCGTAGTCGTACGGCTACACGTACGGGCGGGAGCCTAGCCCGTCGGCCGAACCTCGTCGGCGAGATGCGCCGCGTCGCTCACGCCGACTCGTCCAGATCGGCGAAGCCCAGCTCGCGGTCGAAGTCGGGATCGATGTTCGTGTCGATGTTCGTGTCGATGTTCGTGTCGATGTTCGTATCGATAACCGGGTCGATGTGCGGGTCGAGATTCGCCACGAGGCCTGCTCCGGCACCGGCGCCGAGGCCCGCGCCGAGATCGGTGGACAGCATGACCCGGCCGGAGAAGCCGGTGTCGGCCGGCAGGAGGGCCCATACGGTGACCTCGCCCGTGCCGTCGCGCACGCCCCAGTCGTCGGACAGGGATCTGATGATGTTCAGCCCCCGGCCCCCGCGAGCCGTGACGGAAGGTTTGGCTGGAAGTGGCCTTGTAGGGCCACCGCCATCCGTGACTTCGACCATCACCCGATCGTCTTCATCGACGCTCCACGCCGCGCGAACCGTCCCGCCGCCAGGGTCGGAGCGCCATGGGCTGCCATGCCGCCACGCATTGCTGAGCAGTTCCGAAAGGATCAACACTGCGTCGTCTATGACCGAATCCGATACCCCAGTCCTGCCCAGATCACTGCGCATCCACTGTCTTGCCACGTGGACGCCCGCAGGACCATGGGGTACGGCCATGGTCGACGACGTCGGCACCTTCTGTGCCACCACCAACGCCACCCCCGAGACCTCCTTAGCCCCACGCCAGGGGATGGATGCCCCGACGGGCTGGAGCGGAAACCGGCCAAGTGGCATCGTGTGACGCACTCGTCACGATCGAATACGTAACGAACGCGCCGGTGCACGCCTTGTAATGCCCACTATGAGCGCCCGAGTTGGGACAGCACCCGTTTAGGGCGATTCGTGATCAGCGCGTCGACCCCCAGTCGCACGCACAGCTCGACATCGGCCGGTTCGTCGACGGTCCACACGTGCACTCGGTGCCCCGCGCGCTGCAGCCGTGTCACATACGCCGGGTGGTTGCGCACGATCCGGATGCTGGGCCCGGCGATCCGTACCCCGGGCGGGAGCTGTCCGTCCCGGTGGCGCGGCAGGACGAACTGCATCAGATAGACGGTGGGGATGGCGGGCGCCGCGAGCCGCACCCGGTGCAGCGAGCGCGCCGAGAAGCTCATGACGCGCACTGGCGGCGGCTCGCCGGGCGGCGGCGCGTCGAGCCCGTACCGGCGCAGCAGCCGGATCAGCCGGTCCTCGACCTGGCCCGCCCACCGGGTGGGGTGTTTGGTCTCGATAGCCAGTTCGACATGGCGTCCGGCGTCGGCGATCAGCCCCAGCAGCCGTTCGAGGGTGAGGACGGACGTGCTGTCGCGGCTGTTCCGGTCCGGCGCCTCCTTGTCGGTGGCCTGACCCTTCCAGGACCCGAAGTCGAGGGCCGCGAGATCGGCCAGCTCCAGCCCGGAAACCGCGCCGCGGCCGTTGGACGTGCGGTCGATGCGCCGGTCGTGGACGCAGACGAGGTGGCCGTCGGCGGTCAGCCGGACGTCGCATTCGAGGGCGTCGGCACCGTCCTCCAGCGCCCTGCGGTACGCGGCCAGGGTGTGCTCCGGCGCGTCCTCGGAGGCCCCGCGGTGGGCCACGACGGACACGGTGTGCGGACCCGGGCGGATGTCCCGGTCAGAACGCGCATAGGTCACCGAGTTATGGTGCCACCGCCCGGTGTCCATCGGTGGAAGGTTCCGCTTCCTGTCGTTGCCCGGAATGGCGATAGGGCGAATTGTCCGGGATAAAGGGTGGTAGTCCACACGGCCGCCGCTCCTTACGGCGGTCTGACGCGCTGTGGGAAAAGCTGACAACGGTAATACGTACGCGTGGGCCGTCATGGAAAACTGTCGTGCACCTGAGGAGACAGCTGTGAGCACCGAGAACGAGGGCGCTGCCGTACCGCCTGCGGCCGGGCCGCAACCGGCCCCTCCGGCGCCGCACCCGAACCCCGCGGTGCCGCCCGCGCCGGACTTCGAGCCCACCGCGGGCGCGAAGCCGGCCGCGCCGGACGCGCCGATAGGTCCGGCCCCGGACCAGACGGCGCAGGCGGGCGGCCCGGCGCCGTCCCCCGCCCCGCCGGCCCAGCCCCCGGCCCCCAGCCAGCCCCCGGCGGCGTTCGCGTCGACCGGCGCGGGCGACCCCGGCGGTGCCCCCGGCTACGGCGCCCCCGGCTCCGGATCCGGACCGTGGCCCTCCGACGGCGGACAGCCGGACGGCCCGGGTTCCGGCGCCGAGGGCGGCGGGCCCGGCGGACCGGGCGGCCCGTGGGGAACCGGCCCCGTACCGCCCCCTCCCGCGACGCCGGAGCGCAAGCCCCGCGGGCTCGTGGCCGCCGTCCTGGCCGCCGTCCTGGTCGCGGGCGGCATCGGCGGTGGCGTCGGCTTCTGGGCCGCCGACCGGGAGAACGACAGCGGCGACACCACCACCGTCTCCGCCGCCGGCAACCCGAAGGCGGAGAGCCGCGCCCCCGGCTCCGTGTCCAACATCGCGGGCAAGACCCTGCCCAGCGTCGTCACCATCGAGGCGCAGGGCAACAACGGTGAGGGCGGCACCGGCACCGGCTTCGTCTACGACAAGCAGGGCCACATCCTCACCAACAACCACGTCGTCGCCTCCGCCGCCGACAACGGCAAGCTCACCGCCACCTTCTCCAACGGCAAGCGGTACACCGCCGAGGTCGTCGGCAAGGCCCAGGGCTACGACGTCGCCGTCATCAAGCTCAAGAACGCCTCCGGCGCCAAGCTCAACCCGCTGCCGCTCGGCAACTCCGACAAGGTCGTCGTCGGCGACGCCACGGTCGCCATCGGCGCCCCCTTCGGCCTCTCCGGCACCGTCACCACCGGCATCGTGAGCGCCAAGAACCGCCCGGTCGCCTCCAGCGACGGCGGCGGCGGCAACGCCTCCTACATGAGCGCCCTGCAGACCGACGCCTCCATCAACCCCGGCAACTCCGGCGGCCCGCTCCTCAACGCGGACGGCGGCGTCATCGGCATCAACTCGGCCATCCAGTCCGCGGGCAGCGGCAGCGGCCTCGGCGAGTCCCAGCAGTCCGGCAGCATCGGCCTCGGCTTCGCCATCCCGATCAACACGGCGAAGACCGTCGCCCAGCAGCTGATCAAGACCGGCCAGCCGGTCTACCCGGTGATCGAGGCCACGGTCAGCATGAAGGACTCCGGCGCCGGCGCCACGATCGCCGCCAACGGTGCCGGCGGCAGCCCCGCCGTCGTCCCCGGCGGCCCGGCCGCCAAGGCCGGCCTCAAGTCCGGCGACGTGATCACCAAGCTCGACGACACCGTGATCGACAGCGGCCCGACCCTGATCAGCGAGATCTGGACCCACAAGCCGGGCGACAAGGTGACCCTCACCTACAAGCGCGACGGCAAGACCTCGACGGTCGACGTCACCCTGGGGCAGCGCAAGGGAGACAGCTGACACGCTAGGCTGATCCCCGCGCCCCCAAGGGCGGCGCGGGGAGGCTTGCCCGAGCGGCCTAAGGGAACGGTCTTGAAAACCGTCGTGGCAGCGATGTCACCGAGGGTTCAAATCCCTCAGCCTCCGCGCAGGTCAGCGAACTAGCTGGTCAGAAGGGGTGCCCCGAGTCGAGGGGCACCCCTTCTGCATGTCCGCTGTCTCACCCTGTGCCGCCGGAATCCCACCGCTGACCAGCGCGTGTGGACCAGGCGTGGACCAAATCAAGGACCTCAGGACATGGTTCCTCCTCCGTTGAGTGGGCCGAGCCCGAAACTCAAGTTGCGCTCTGGTTCGGGCTGGGACATTTGGGCCCCTACGACCAGGAAGGCTCCTGATGATCCGTAAGTTCCGTAGAGCATGCGGTGTTCTCGCCCTGGGCACCGCCCTGTTCGCAGCCGGAGCGGCTGTGCCCGCCACCGCGTTCTCCGCGTCGGCAGCGGCGTCCGCCCCCTCTCAGGTGCGTTCCCTGCCCCCTCAGCAGAACGTCCCCGACCTGGACGCAGGCGGGCCGGAGAAGACTGTCGACTATCCGCCGGACGGACAGCGGTACAACCAGCCCAGCTCCATCCAGATCCAGGCCCCGCCGTACACCCGCATCACCGGGCTGGACCTGCGATGCACGGGGATGTCGTGTCCCGTGCAGATCGCCGCCGACGGCAGGTCTGCCACGGCTCAGGGCTCGGCCAGCACGTGGGACTTCCTCCGGCCCTACACCGTCCACCTCGTCGCCGACATTGATGCTCCGCTGGCCGGGGGGACCTTCAGCGGCACCTTCACCCTGAACGGGGCGACCCAGCCGCTCACCGTGCACATCACCCCCGGCATCCAGGGCATCATCGCGGGCAACCTCAAGAACACCAGCCCTCCTGGCGGAGGCGTACGAGTGCTCGCCGTTGATCCGGGCAGCAGCACCGAGGCCGCAGGGCTCCTGCCCGGTGATCTCATCACCGAAGTCGCGGGAATCCTCACCCCCACCATCAACGACCTCGATGCGGTCCTCAGCGGTAAGAGGTCGGGCGCCACCTACCCGGTCGTCGTCAAGCGCGCAGGCGTACTCGTGACCCTGAACATTCCTCTGGACCCGGAGCCGTAAAACCCCAAAACCACCGTCAGAGGCCCCGCCGCGCTGAGCCCTCGTGGTCCCAGGGGCGGATGCACCGTCTGGCAGCGCCAAACCGGCCGGGCTGGCCCAGGTTTCCTTTGGGCTTGCCCGGCCGGAACAGCGTCGGCAGCGTGCCCTCTCTACTCGTCCTCCGCCGCTTCCAACGACCGTTCTATCTGCTCGTTCGAGCGTTGCTGATTGCGCTGGATGACCTTTGCGTAGAACCGGAACAGGACGGCGATACTGTGCCCGGCCCGCCGGGCGACCTCGGCGGGAGGCACGCCCGATTCGAGCCAGAGCGAGACGCCAGCGGCCCTGGCCGAGTACGGCTTCTCGGCCAATGGAGTCTGGGCCTCTTCCTCTGACAGCACGACGAGGCGCGTAGCTTGCCAGACCTCGCCGTACTCCTTGGACAGGATATGACCGCCACGGTGGGCCCGGAACAGCCGACCGTCGTCCGCTGTGCCGTACGTCTCGATGTGTTCCCGCAGCATGCGCACCAGCACCGGAGGTATGGGCACAGTGCGGGTGGCCTTCCGGGCGCGTCGTTTGAGGCCCCTGGTATCGAAGGACTCTCCGCTGTCCGTCCAGGACGAGCCGACCCGGGGAGTACTGCCGGACAGCACCAGTTCGCCCCAGCCTTCCTCGGGGAGCTTGCAGGCTGACTTTCGCAGGTAGGTGATCTCGGCTGGCCGCATGGCCGCGTAGTACAGGCACCCGAAGAAGGCGCGCAGGTGCTTCCCTCGCTCGCCCTGCTCGCCAGCGGCTGTGATCAGCCTCTTGGCCAGGCGTGGGCCGGGTACGAACCGGAAGTCGATCTCGTCGTCTGTCTCCGGCGCCTTCCAGTCCACCTTGCCCAGCGGCAGCGACCCCAGCACGCCACGCTCCACCGCGTACCGCAGGGCGTTGCTGAAGACGGTCTCCTTGCGATGGATGGTGTTCTCAGCAGCCCGCTTCCCGTCCAGCTTGAGCGTCAGCGCCTCCAGGGCGGTGCGGAGTACCGAAGGCGTGTCGAGGTCGGTCACCTTCACGGACTTCCGCGCGATCCACCGGAGCGCCGCTGTGATCTCTGCTGGCGGCTCCTCCACCTCGTTCCGGGGCTTGAGCGCGTCCCCATCGCCCCGAAAGGTGAAGGCCCACGAGTACAGGGCCCGTCGCAGAACCCTCTTGTCCGGAGCCCCGCGCTCGTCCGTCACCAGCTTGGGCGTGATCGTGGCCAGCGCGTCGGCTATGCCCGCACGATGCTTAGCCGACGCGTCGGGCCACTTCATGGCCGCGTAGGCGCAGGCGTGCACGAACCAGGTCGGGGAGTTCCGTTCGGTCAGTTCCGAGGCGGGCAGCCCGGTCTCCACGTCGAACTGCTCGCGCTGCCGCAGCGCTGACAGCAGCTCGGCACGGCGACCGTCCGCCTGAGCCTTGAGGGTGTAGCTCTTGGAGTGCGGCTTGTATCCGACCCGCCACCGGAGCTGGTACGGCTTGGCTCGATTCGCTCGCTTGCGGATGCTCCAGACCTGAACGTCGTACGTCAGCACGCGGGCACCTCGCAGTCGTCCAGCCAGCGATTGAGGTCCGAACGCCGGACGCGGATCTGCCCGTTGGGCAGCTTGAGGCACCGAGGAGCGAGACCACGAGCGCGCATCCGGTAAAAGGCGGCTCGCGACATCTGGATCTCGGCGAGCACTTCCCCCAGTGTCAGGGTGTTGGAGCGGATCGGGCGTGACGTGTTGACGGCCACGGGTCTCCTTCGGTCTTGCGGCGTTCGGCTTCGTCGCGGGCTTGCGCGATGTCGTGGCGTACCTGGGCGGCGAGGAGTTCTTCGCCAGGGCTGTAGCCAGACGCCAGGTAGCGCCAGTGGGAGACGACGAGGGTGGTCTCGTCGCTGATCTCGGGGGCGTCGTCTGCGGCGCGGGCTTGCTCGGTCCGCCAGGCCCGGCGGACGTCGCGCAGTGCGCCGAGGGTGGTGGAGTAGCGACGCGATTTGCTGGAGAAGTGGCCCCGGAAGCCGAGCATGTGGGCCCACTTCCAGAGCTTGAGGTCGGCGAACTCGGGCAGGTGGCCGAGGTCCCAGGCGGTGCGGATCATCTGGCGGACGTGGCTGTGCACGCGCAGGTCCGCGATGGGTTCGGACTGTCCGGTGCCGTCGCACTGGTCGCATAGGTCCCGGAAGCCGTCCGGGCCGCGTTGGTAGCCGCGTCCGGTGCAGTGGGCGCAGCGCAGGGAGTGGTCCACGGTGCCGGAGTCCTCGGCGCTTTTGGTGGCGTACTTGGCGACGTAGGCGGCTACCTTCTGGTCGGTCAGCTCGCCGTCGCCCAAGGCCGGGATCTCGCGGATTCGGAGCTGCTTGCCCCACTTGAGTTCGCGTTCGCCGACGGCGTCGGAGTCCACGGTGACTACGGCGCGCTCTACCGTTTCCTTGATCGCGAGGGTGAGGGCATCAGCGGTCGCCCACGCGGGTGGAGGCTGATTGCTGCCTTCTGGGCCGTCGAGGCGGATCACGGCGTGGAAGTGGACCAGGCCGCGCTGCTGGTACTCGGCGACCTTGGCGAAGGAGACGCGCACGGAGGCGTTCAGCGCCTTCTGGGTGATGCCGAGGTGTGCGGCCAGTTCGCGGCGGAGGTAGGTAGTGAAGCGGGCCCACAGTGCTCCGGCGTGGGCGTTCCACAGCACGGCTCCGGTGTAGTCGTAGGCGGCCGGGAACAGCGGGGTGCCCAACACCGGGTCGTCGGCGAGGTGGTGTTCGCCGCAGCGGCAGATCCGACTTTCGCCCGCGTCGGTGGTGCGGTGGTTATGAACCGGCCCGAACGAGGGGGCCGTGAGGGTGACGAACAGGCGAGGGTGCGTGCGGACGGTCTCCGGCACGTTCTTGCCGCCGGAGAGTCCGGCCCGGATCAGGTGGTATGTATCGGCGGCGTAGAGGCGGGAGCAGGAGGGGCAGCGGGATGAGCGGCGGTTGCCGCAGGCGGTGAGCAGGCGCCCGGTGGGTTCGTTGGCGGTGCTGTACGAGCGGAGCACGGTGTCCGTCGCCGCGTCGCGGGTTTCGGTGGAGCCGACGAGTTGCACGGGTCGGGTGCAGCCGCGGACTTGGCTGATCTGGTCTTGGATGCGGTCGAAGTTGGGGTGGTGGGCGAGGTGGATGAGGTCCCGCAGGGCCAGGCTCGCCACGTGGCGCAGGTCCAGGGGGGCTTTCACGGGTGACGCGTCCTTCCGGGAGAGAGGGCCCCGAGCGGCACTCGACTTGGGGCGGGTGCCGCTCGGGGCATGACGGACCAAGCCCGGGTGGGCAGGGATGCGGATTGCCGGAACGGCCGGCGGGGGACTCAGGCGGAGAGCTGGGCGTGGGCGGCGGTGGCCAGCGGCAGCGCGACGCCGAGGCGGTCCCGGAGCTGGGCGGCGGTAATGGGCTCGCCGTGTTCGGCCTGGTAGGTGTCGGCGATGGTGCGGGCCGCATTCATCAGCGGAGCGGGCACCGTGACCGCCGGAGACGTGTCCGGCTTTGGCCGGACAGGAGTGGCCACCGGTGCAGGAGCGGGGACAGGCTCACTCCGGGCGACCAGCGCCGGGTCCCTCTCTGGCTCCGCCGGGGACTGATCCGCAGGCGTGTCCAGGGCCGGAGCCACCGGGATCGGGCCCGGGTCTGCCTCAGGGGAGCTGTGAGCCACGGCGTGGAAGTGGCGCAGGAGTTGGGGGCCGACTGCTCCCCAGCCCAGGAGGAGGAGCGGGGCCACTGCATCCACGGCGGCGCGGCCGTAGTGCCCGGCGACGATGGGTTCGGCGATGTTGAGGGCCAGTGTCAGCAGCCCGGACAGGTGCATCAGCCGGGTGGCGGCCTTGATGTGCTCGGCGGGGACGCCGCGCAGGGACAGGTAGCGCAGGGCCACCAGGAGACCGACGACGGACAGGTCCACCATCGGGGCGATCAGCGGCGCGATCGGTCCGGGGACACCGAGGCGGCGGGCCAAGGCCCAGACGTTGCCGAAGGAGAAGACGAACGCCAGGGCAGCGATGATGCCCATGATCACGGTCACCGTGCGCTGAGTGATCCGGTCCTCAGACAAAACGTTTCACCTCCTTTCGGAGCGTTGTGGCGTACAAAGCGGCCAGGGGGCTCAGGCCGCCTTTTCGAGCAGGACTCGTCCGCTGTGACCACCGGGCAGCCGCCGAAGCAGCAGCTCGACAGGGTCTCGGGTCAAGGGGGCGGTGTCGGTGGCGATGCGGGCCGCGTCCGCGTCGGCCACGTACGGGGTGCGGATGCGGGCGAAGCCGGGACGGCCCTGATGGGCCATCGAGGCCACGCCGACGTAGACCGGGTCCTGAAGTGCGGTCGGGTTGGCGTCCGGCCAGTTCCGGATGTCCTCCCCCAGGGCGACCACGGCTGCCTCAGCGGTCTTCTGCGCGAAGGACATGCCCACCGGGCACACGTCCCGGATGAAGGTGGGGATGGCGTCTCCCGTGGCCTTCTGGGTCGCGATGATCACCAGGATTCCGACACTGCGGCCCTTCTTTACCAGGTCCTCGACCAACCGGGCGTTCTCGGCAGCGAGCGCCGCGAGCTTCTTGGTCTGGGGGTCTGCGCCCTTGTACTCGCGGAAGTAGGTATGTGCCTCATCCACGATCGCCACGGTCAGCGGCCAGTCGGCAGAGGGGCCGACGTGCCACATGTTCTTGGCCCCGAGCACATCACGGATGGCCGCCGACCGGGCCCGCCGCAGATTCACCAGCCGCTTGAACAACGCATTCGCCTCGGCCAGGTCATCGCCGACGAACGCGAACGCCCGCTGTGCCAGGTCGGCATAGTCGCCCTCATGGGATGCGGTCACCTTGCCATCCGCGATGGCGTACTGAATCGCCGCCGAGGGAGCGGTGTCGCAGATGAACTTGTTGATCAGCGAGGTCTTGCCGTACCCCGGGAGACCGGCCACCGTCACGCCCGGCACATCCGACAGGCTGACGTTCACCGGCTGTGCGTACTCGTCCAAGCCCAGGTTCCACGCCGTCAGCGTCTCCGGGGCGGAGCCGGTGGGCGTGTGCTCGGTGGGCACGATCAGCGGGTCAACGCGGACACCACGGATGATCAGCTGCCCCGGCTTGTCCGGCTGCACCGAGACCCGCGTGCACCTCCAATCGTCGGCCAGATACGGGGCCGCCTTCTGGAACTCGGCCAAGCCCACCTTGGGCAGGCATCCCGCGCGGACCAGCACGCCGTACCGATCGGCGCTGACCTTGATCTTGGGCACCAGCACTCGGGGCTTGGGCACCTTCCCGTCGGGCGAGACCACCACGGCGGGAGGGGTCCGGTCGGTCACCGACAGACCGGCCATCGGAGCCAGCCGACGCCAGCGACGGCGCACCCGCACCGCCTGTCGCATGCTTTCGCGCGTCATCTTGTCGGCACGCACATAGCGCACCAGCAGCCACACGGCCCATATGACGATCAGGGCCAGAGCCGCCCCGGCCACCACCGGGGCGAACTCCATCACCTCCTGCGGCGTCACTTGGCCTCCCCCACCAGCTCCAGCTTCGCAGCGCGGTAGGCCACACCCTCGGACAGCTGACCGTTGAAGATCCGCGCCCACGGAGTGGCGAACAGCTCCGCAACCTGAACCGGCATACCGGGCTGGAGACCGTCCGGCACACCGCTTTCCGGGACAGTGAGCTTCATCTGCTCCGCGCGGCCCTCTTCCATGAGGAACACGGTCAGCGTGTACAGGGACTCACCGTCGCGGTCCGTTGCGACAACCCCGGTCTCCGGGTCCTTCACCTTCGGCATCGGCCGCGTGCCAGCGATGAACTGCGTTGAGGGCAGCAGGCCGACACGAATCCGGGTCATAGCCATGTGTTTCGAACTTCCTTTCGGGTTGACGCCGGGCTGCCCCGGCGACTGATCTAGTAATACCTAGAGCGCTCTGGATCAGTCAACGTGATGTGGAGCACTCTAGATCAGTGAGCTTCTGGTTGGGGTGGTCTAGAGCGAACTAGACTGCGGGTATGAGCCTGCCGAACGACGATCCGCGCCCGCCGTATCTGCTGGCTGCCGACAGGCTCCGGGCAGAGATCACCTCAGGGCGCCTCAAGCCCGGCGACCGTTTGCCCTCTTCCCGCGAGCTGAGGGAAACCCTTGGCATTGCGAACGCTACGGTCCACTCGGCCTTGCGTGTCCTGCGCGAGGAAGGGCTGATCTACTCCGTGCACGGGCGGGGGAACTACGTCGCCGACCCGAAGAAGCGCCAAGCGGTTGACCCGATCGATGAACTCGCCTCCGAATGGACCGGCGAATTCACCATCGACTACACCCCTCCAGCCTGGTACACGGCGTACAAGGAAGGTGTCGAGGCCGACGACGCCAAGGCCACGAATCGCGGCGATAGCGGCGCCGACCACACGGCCGGTCTGACGGAAATCCTCCTTGTCGTGCGGGAGCAACTGCGACAGGTCACAGGTCAGGTGGGAGACCTCAAGCAGCAGATTGCCGCTCTTGAGGAGAAGGTTTCCCGTCTAGAGAATCCAGGCGGGAACTGACCGCCGAGACCCTGTTGTTCAGGTCGGTCACCTCCTGTTTCAGGGCCCGCGTCATATTCGCGATCTCGGCCAGCAATGCGCGCTCCGCCTCACTCAGCACCGCTCTGCCTCCTTGCTGGCCAAGTCGCATGTGTCCCGCTCGCCATCAGTGCGCCTCAACGGCCTGGTCACGCTCCCTCGCAACGTCGAAACTCCATAGTGCACGAAGTGGTTGAGCCTCGTAGCCGTGCACATCAAGGGGGGAGGGGCCTGCCGGTGGACCGTCACGAACGTAGGCGGACGCAGGCGGACGCAATGAGACGCAGCGGGATGCAGCCGGAACGCGAACGGGGTGATGCGAATCACGCAGCGAAATTGCGGCCGCGTCCCCTCTGTCTTGCCGTTCATGATCAGTCTCGCTCTCTTTCTGGATCCAGGCCGCCCGGGCGACCATCACCGGACCACGCATCTCCGAATTTCCTGAGGCCGCGATTCCGTGGCAGGCTGCCGCGCCCTCGCGGACGGCGGTAAGCCAGCGCTTGCGGATCCATACTCCGGAGGATCGCCGGTTTGGGTAACCGGCACTTCCGTGGTACGTCCACGCCCTCACCCTCTCCAAGCCCTTTGGGAACCGGCTCTGGGGACATCGACCCCCCGTGATGTCGGTCACACCTTGCTGTTCGTCCACCCTCAAAAAGCTGCCACACACACCCTGTGGATAGATTTCGGCATTGCCGAGGATGAATCACTACGGATGCTGTCAAAGCGCGCAATAAAGGGTGCGAGGCTCCCGGGCGATGCAGCAGGGTCAGCGCGTCCGCAGCGTCGGTCGGGAGGGGGCGCAGCATCTGCTGTTCAGAGTTTCTTTACTGGATCAAGGCGGCCCGCTGGCGCGGGCCGCGCGCGCTGGCGGCCCGTGGCCGCCGCCCGCTCCTGTCTGCCGCCCCGCTCAGCGACGCCCCCGTGCCGCTCAGCGCGCAAGCCGAAGCAGCGGTTCGTCAGGTGCAGTCAGCAACTCAAACCGCCTCGCTGAGCCACCCCTCCCGCGCAGCGGACGCGCCGACGCAGCAGCACGACCAGGTCCACGCGCCCAACTGGCCCGCTAGTCCAAGATCCGCGGTGGCTCCATCACACTGGCCGGGGTCCGGTGGCTGGTGGCGGTCGGCCTCCGAGTCTTGAGGCACCTCCCCGGTCCGGGTCCCTCGTCGGGCAAGGCCAGGGGGCCACTCGTGCTAATTGCGGGCAGGTCCAAAGACTGCCCGAGTTGCCAACGAGCGTACGGCCCCCTGGCCATGCCCGACCCCAGACCGGGCAGGCCACCGCCCCAACACTCTCCGGCCGGCCGCGTGCCCAAGGTGCACCACCCAGCACCGCGCCACCATGCAAAGAGCCCCCACCGCTCCGAGGTATGAAGCAGTGGGGACTCGCCATCGCAAGCCTCAGCCCAGACCGAGCGGACAACCGCCCGACGGCGGGTCGGTCATAGCCTGATCCCGGCCTTCTTGGCAATCTTGTTGAGCTTCGGGTTGCTTCGTTTGTGGAGATGAGTCAGAACACGGCCGAGTTCTTGGCTCGTCGGGTGGACTTTGGCCATCTGGGGGGCCACGTCCCAGGCATCGACCAACGAGTCGAGCGCTCCATCCCGATCTTTTAGGGCTAGCTTTGCTCTCGACACATTCATGTGAGTCGGGCCGATTCGGGTTGGTGGCAGCGAAGTGCCCTCCCTGAACAGATCGGCAGCCGTTGCCACCGCGTCCTGATACTGCTCGGTGTCGGTCTCAGTAGCGATCACGTGGGTGGCCGTGTTGTCCGGACCAAAGAGCATCCCGCGCACGTTCAGATCGGTACCGACGAGTTCGGCAGCTTGCCATGCAGCCTCGATGTGACGCTGAGCTGTCGTCACGTCCCTAAGCCGCCCGGCGAGCGTCATTCCCCTGAGGTGGAGGATCCCCAGGCCGATATGGCGGTCCCGGCCCGTCAGCGTCGTCTCAGCCATGACCACCGCGCGGTCAATGACGGCCAATCCTCCGGCGAAGTCTCCACCGTTGAGGAATGTACCGGCTTCATCACGTGCGGCAATGGCCAGCGATAGTGCGTCGGCTCGTTCCGAGGCTTGCTTTTGCCTTGCTACGGCCAGCTCCGCCAGTGTCATCCAGCGGTGCCGCGCAGCCAGCCAATAGACGGTGCTGTAGACATCAGCCACCCTGCCCCAGTCTTGTGGCTGGCCGGTTGCGTGAGCGGAGTCCTGCACTCGTGACAGAACCTCAGGGAGTTTGTGGGTCACAAGCGTGAGGTCGGCGGCATCACGCAGTTGAAGTAGCTCGGCCACCTCATGTTCGAGAGCCGCTTGCTCGGATGGCGGGCCCTGAGGAAGGTCGAAACGTCGAATGGCTGCGCGGAGCGAATTAAGGCTGTCCTCGTCCCCGGCAGGAACGGGTGCGGGTTTGAGGAGTTCGTCCAGCGTGATGCTGAACGCCGTAGCGAGGGCAGCCCCCATCACTTGGCTGAGGGCACGTTCGCCACGCTCGATCTTGCCAAGCTGCGACTTGGACATGCCAGCTCGCCGCGCCAGGTGGTCCTGGCCCCAACCTCGCTCCTTGCGAAGACGCGCGACATTCGCGCCCGGGCTAACGGTCTCTGTCTCCATGAGCTGCGCTCTTCCCGCTGAGAGTGCTTTGTTCGCCAGTCTCTCAGGGCCGACTACCCGCAGCCCGGCGCTTGTGCACTTCTTGTGCACTTTCGACTCACCGATCCGTCGTTGACTGACTACTGAGAGCGAGACAGCCCGAAACGGCACCTGCACCCGCCGGGGTCATGGTCAACGCTGAGGGGAGCGCCAACGTGAGGAAGAGGATCACTCGACCGGCGAAACGGCTGCTGCGGACGTTATTGGACCTGGTTGGCGGGCAGCCAGGACGGCACAGCGCCGCCTACCTCGCTACCGGCGCCCCACGCATAGAGCCCCTGCCTGCACCGACACCCGCCATCCCCGAGAGGCTGGGCCAACCGGCCGCGACTGGGCCTCCGTTGGTTCCGATGCCGCCCCAGGCATGCAGCATCGCTACGTGGCGCGGGAGATCTGTTTCGTACATCGATCACCCGACTCTCGAACTTCCGCGTGTTCCCGCTCACCTCCGGCCCCCGATCTTCTGGGACACCGATCCAGCGCCGCCGTACGTCCCGCCCTTCTCCCTCCAACAGTGGGAGCCAAGGCGATGAGGGGGCGTCCAGCGGGACGCGGGGCACCGAGCGCTGAAGGCATCCGGGCGACGGCTGCTCCAACTGGCGAAGACCATCAGGAAGGGAGTCGAGCGTGAGCGCGCTCGTGTTGATCGGCGGCAGCAGTCGAAAGGGCGTGTTCGTACGACGCGAGGACGGCCCTGGAAGGCGCCACCCCTTGCAGTTCCCGCCGTGCCGGTGCTGGGAGCGGACGGGTGTGCCGTGCCCGGAGGCACAGCAGCGCCAGGACCAATTGAGGCTGCAATGACGTCCAGCGCCGCGCCGGACGAGACACCGGAGATCACGGATCAGACGGCCCAGTCGGCCGACCAGGCGGAGCGTGCGTTGCCCACGCTGGATGAGCTGGAGTCCCAGGCCGACACGCTCAGCAAAGGCATTCAGGCCCACCTGGCCGACCTCAGACGGCACAGGAAGCCACGTGGGTGACCGCCGCGCCATCATCGAGACGGCCGCCCAGGTCCGAGCCGACATGGGCCGATGACCAGGGCCGCCGCTGGTACTGCGGCTACTGCGCGGGATGGGCGACCGTCCGGTGCCCCGACTGCGCCGGAATCGCCGGAGGGTGCCGAACCTGCGTCGACATAGGCAGGGTCGCCTGCATCGTCTGTTCCGGGGGCCGCTGGCCCAAGTGGATCCCGTGAACCCGCAGACCTCTCACAAGCCCCCCCGGCAGTGGTGCGCAACCCATCTGACCGGGCGGTTCCACACACCGACCACGACGAGGAGCAGGAAGTACATGAGCAGGGCCCGGCACACGATCCACGCAGCCAAGACGGCCAAGGACACCCGCGGTTCCGGCGATCCGGCTGCCCGCCAGGGCTACTTGGCCGACCGACACGTCAGGCAGACCACACACGTCTGTGACGACACCTGCGAAGACCCCTGTCAGCACGACGTCGGCTGAACCCAAGAACCCTCGCTTCGTGTGAGCCCACTTCACCGGAGCGAGGCGAGGGGCCTCTCGCATAGCCCCTCGCGAGCCCCGCCCGTGCGTCGTTCCCCCGTGGCGCCGGGCGGGGCTTCCGCCCAACCCGAAATCCGATCCAGAGCGTGTCCGCAATCGCAATCCCAACAAGGGAGTGACAGCAGCATGACCGCCATCGATGACCGTCCGGTTCAGGCACTCGCAGGGCTCATCAATCTTCTGGAGCTGGAGATCACGGGTGGGTGCCAGCTCACGTGCACCCACTGCCTGGCGTCGTCCAGTCCGCAAGGCACGCACGGCGCCATGACCCTCAACGACTGGCGGACGGTCATCCACGACGCCGCCGCCCTGGACGTCACGACGATCCAGCTGATCGGCGGGGAGCCGACGCTGTACCCGCACTGGACCGAACTCGTGGAACTCGCTCTGAGCCTGGGGCGCAAGGTCGAGGTCTACAGCAACCTCTTCCACGTCCAGCCCCAGTGGTGGGACGTGTTCACCCGTGAGGGGGTCTCGCTGGGGACCAGCTACTACAGCGACCGTCCCGAGGAACACGACGAGATCACCCAGCGGAAGGGCAGCTACCACCGAACCCGCGCCCACATCGCCGAGGCCGTACGCCGGGGCATCCCCCTGCGTGCCGGAATCGTGCACATCAACGAGGGACAGCGCGTCGCGGAGGCACGAGCCGAACTGGCCTCCCTCGGCGTCAAGCGGATCGGAACCGACCGCGTACGCGCTGTCGGACGCGCGGCGACCACTATCCCCAGCGTCACCGAGCTGTGCGGCCGGTGCGGGGACGGCCGGGCGGCGGTGCTGCCGGATGGCAGTCTCTCCCTGTGCGTGCTCTCCCGGTTCATGCCGTGCGCCAACGTCCGGGAAAAGCGACTCGCGGATATCTTCAGCAGCCCCGAGTGGAAGGCTGCCGTGGACAGCATCCCCAGGCCCCGTCTGGGCGCGTGCGGGCCGGACGACTCCGACGCGTGCGACCCCTCCAACAACGCATGCGAGCCCACCGACGACTAGGGAGGACGAGACGTGGACTGGAAGCAGCATGCCGTCCAGCTCGCCGACCAGGTGACCGACCCCGTTTCACGCTGGCGCGAGCCCATCGCGAGTGTGCCCCGGCATGAGCTGGTGCCTCGCTGGTGGGAGCGCGACGGCGAGGGGAAGTGGATCCTGCGCGACGGCGCCTCCGTCCCCGGGGCATGGATGCGTACGGCGTACAGCGATAGGTCCGTGATCACCCGTGTGGGCGCACTCCACGCCGACCACGCGGAGCCGAGCGACCGGACGGAGGGGCGCCCGACGTCATCGGCGACCCACCCGGGACTCGTCGTACGGATGCTGCGGCATGGTCGGCTCACCGAGGGCATGGACCTGCTGGACATCGGCACCGGCGCCGGGGGGCTCACCGCGTACGCGAGCAGGCGATTCGGCGATCACAACGTGACGAGCGTCGATGTCGACCCGTACCTCTGCGACGCCGCACGGGCCCGTCTGGCGGCCATGGGGCTCCATCCCATGATCTACACCTTGGACGCCACGGGCGACCTCCCAGGGGTCTACGACCGGATCATTGCCACGGTGTCCGTCCGGCCCCTGCCTGCGTCGTGGCTCGCCGCACTTCGCCCCGGGGGACGCCTGGTCACCACGATCGCGAACACCTCGCTGATCCTGACCGCGTGGAAGACCGAGGACGGCGGTGCGGTCGGACAGCTCGAACGCGACTGGGCCGGATTCATGCCCTCGCGCCACGGCCCCGACTACCAACCGGGCCTGACCAAGCTGCTCGCCACGGCACGCGACCAGGACGGAGAGGAGGTTTCCATAGGCCGGTATCCGGTGGTGGACGTGGAGAATGCGTGGGAGCTGCGATCCATGCTGGAGATCACCATCCCCGGTGTGGAGCTGGACTACGAACGGCACGGGTCCTGGTGTACCGCGTACCTCGTCCACGCTGACGGATCATGGGCGCGCGCATCGGCCGAACGGACGGACCCGCCCACCGTGCACCAGGGCGGCCCGCGTCGCCTGTGGGACGAGCTGGAGCGCATCCGCAACCGGCAGAGTGCGGAGGGCGGACTTTCGCTGTACGGAAGCCGGGTGAAGATCACGCCCGATGGCGTCTGCCACCTGGCGAGAGGGCGGTGGACAGCAAAGATCGACTAGCCCAGACCGAGCCCGGAGACTGTGGACCACTGGTGGACCACGCCTCGTCCATCAGCCAGGCAGAAGGGCCGTCCGCGCAGGTCGGGGCTGTAGCCGTCGTCCTGTCTACAGCCCTCTTGAAAACCGTCGTGGCAGCGATGTCACCGTGGGTTCAAATCCCACAGCCTCCGCCGAGGTCAGCGAACTAGCTGGTCAGAAGGGGTGCCCCGAGTCGAGGGGCACCCCTTCTGCATGTCCGCCGTCTCACTGGGTGTGGACCAGGAGAGGCCCTGTCATCGCGGCAACTCGGAGAGCGAGACATGCGATACGGCCCAAACGATGTCTAGATCCTCGAGGAACGCACTACTCGCCCGTTAGCCCGTCCACCGACTCCCGGAGGAGATCGGCGTGGCCGTTGTGCCGGGCGTACTCCTCGATCAGGTGGAACAGGATCCACCGCAGGGTGGGTATCCGGCCGTCGGGCCACGAGCGTCGGGCGGGCCGGTCCAAGCCGCCGTCGGCCAGCGCCTCCGTGATCAGGGAGCGTGAGCGGGCCACGGCGTCCTGCCACATCGTGCGGAGCTGCTCGGGAGTGTCCTCTGCGGCCGAGTGCCACTCCCACTCCGGGTCGGCCTTCCAGTCGACCGCGTCCCACGGCGGCTCAAAGTCTCGCCCATGCAGATGCCGGGAGCACCACAAGTCCTCGACGAAGGCCAGGTGCTTGAGCATGCCGCCCAGGGTCATCGACGAGGCGCCGACCGTGGCGTTCAGACCGGCTTCGTCCAGGCCCGCGCACTTCCACGCCAGGGTCGCGCGCTGGTAGTCCAAGAAGCCGAGCAGGGTGGTGATCTCGTCGCTCGCGAGCGGGGCTTCCGGGCGGCCGTGCTCATCCAGGTCCGTCATGAGCGGCGAGTCTAGGAGCTCGATAGGCCAACGGGGCCCCGGCCCGACGAGCCGGCCGACGAACTCCCTGGCAAACCCGAAGAGGCGGACGAGAACCCGTCAGTCAGCCTTGGCAGATGCAGAAGGGATGACCAGCCGGATCAGTGAGAACCCGTGCCTTGGCGGCATCATGGGGCTGGTGATCCGGCTTGCTCGCGCCCAGCTCCAGCAGCCGGGCCTCGGCGTCGTCCAGGTCCACGACGTCGAAGCAGAGGTGCAGCTGCTGGGGTACGGTCTGGTCGGGCCAGCGCGGAGCCCGGTAGTCGTCGACCCGTTGAAAGCCGATGAGGAGTCCGTCCCCACGGTTGAGACCCGCGAAGTCGGCGTCCGACTTCGGGTGCGGTTCGAAGCCGGTGGCCTGCTCATAGAACGCCGCCAAAGCCAGCGGATCAGGGCAGTCGAGATTTATGGCGACCAGCTTCATGCGCAGGGACATGACACCTCCGGGCCGGTCAGTGGACTTCCGCGATGAACACCCTAGAGGCGCCTGGCTACGGTTGAGCGGGCAGGTGATCCGGCCCGCCGGGGGCTGCTCGTCGTGCTCCTTACGGCAGGGAGCGAGTGAGCCACACCACTTCGCCACGGTCATCTGCCGAGACATGGTCACGCTCGAACCCGAGCTTTTCGAGGACGCGAAACGACGGCGCGTTCCAGGAACGCACCGTCGCCCAGAGCCGCTTACGCCCGGTCGTGATCGCAGCGTCGAGCACCGCGGAGGCCGCCTCAGTCGCATAGCCCTGTCCGTGCACACGCCGGAACAACTCGTACGCGATCTCAGGCTCGTCGACGGAAGCCCGCCCCACGGTGAGTCCGCAATACCCGATGAAGTCGCCCACATCGCGGCGGTTGATGACCAGCAGACCAAGCCCCGTCAGCGCCGGCGCAGCGATCTGAGCCTCGATCACCCGCCGGTTGTCCTCGATTGACGGCGTCCCATCGCCCCGTTCGGCAGCGAGCGCGCGATGGTCGTCGGCGTCGGCGTCGGCCCACGGACGCAGCGTCAGCCGGGTGGTTTCGAGTTGAAGCGGCATCGGCGGATACGGCACATCGCCACCCTATCGACGCCGCATCGGGCCGAACCAGATCGCCTGAGACACCCCCGCACCCCCGCACCCCCGCCAGAGCGGAGTTGTTCCACGCTCGAGGGGCGGTCTCCACGAGACCGCCCCTGACCAGCCATCAGCCCGATACACCTGCTGGAGTACTAAGGGGGCTAGGGGCGCTGCTTCAAGCGGTCGACGATCGCCCAGTCCGCCACGTGCGACAGCTGGATGTACGTCTTCTTCCCGGAACGCGAGGTCCGCTCGTCGCGGAAGCCCAGGAATTCATAGGACTCCGGGTCGAAAATAAGGTATTTGCCCTTCTCGGACGCGCGCTTGGGGTAGGAGATCCCCACCCCGGTGCGCCCGGCGGAGTCCTTCATCCCCGGGGTCGCCTTGACCCCGGGCACCAGGGCCAGCGCCTCGTACGCGGCGGGACGCAGTCCCTCGGGCAGCACCGGCCACTTCAGGAGCTCGCCGAGCATGAAGTAGGCGTCGTACCAGTCCCACGCGGTGAAGTCGTCGATCGACTTGTCGGACGTGCCGACGCCGATGATGCGCGAGATGAGCTTTTCCGGGTCGGTGGGCAGCTTCTTCAGCTTGCTCCACTCCCGAGGCGGCCACACGCCCTCGTTCTTCCCCAAGGGCTTCTCCCAGATCACCCGGCCGAGCTCCATGGTCAGAGATCGCTTGGAGCCGTCCACCGAGTCCCAGTTCACGTCCACATAGGTCTTGACCGCGCCGGTCTTCCGCTCCGTCTCCTTGATGATCCGCTTCCAGTAGATGAACTGGTCGTCGCGCGGCGCCACGGGCTTCTCGTGCCGACTCGCCCGCGTTGCGGCCCCGTTCAGCACCGTCACGGCGGCGGCGTTGCGCATGTGCGGGGCGTTCGTGCCCGCGCGGTCGGTGCGGCCGTCCTCGTCGGCGCCGTCCGTGGCGATCAGTACTGACGTGCCCGTGACCGCCATGGTGACCACCGCGGCTGTCGCGAGGCGCAGCGCGTGGCGGCGGCTGGGTGCGGGGCCGGGGTGCCGCTCCGTACGCGTGATCGTGTTGAGCAGTCGGTGGCGGGCCTGCGCCCGGGCCGGTTCGGTGAGCGGGGCCGCGTCGGCGTTCCAGTCCCGCAGGAGTTCGAGTTCGTCAGTCATGGTCGGATGCCTCTCGCAGTGTCGTCGGATCGGATCCGCCCAACGCTTCGCGTAGCTTGCTGCGAGCCCGGTGCAGCCGTGATCTGACCGTGCCGATGGGGACACCGAGGGCCTTGGGCCACCTCCTCGTAGCCGAGACCGCCCCACGCCACCAGCAGCAATACGTCCCGGTGCCGCGCGGGCAGTCCGGCCAGCGCCGCTGCCAGCTCGCGGCGTACGGCCTGTGCCCCTACCCGGGCCGCAGCCCGGTCGGCCAGCGGCTCCTCGTGGTCGGCGGGAGCCGGGACGCGGGCCAGGGCCTTGAACCGGCGGGCCTCGGCCCGCCGCTGCCGGCCGACCAGATTGGTCGCTATGCCGAACAGCCAGGGCCGGGCGTCGTTGCCCGTGGCCCGCGCGGGGTTGTACCGGTGCCGCTGCTGGAAAGCAGTGGTGAAGGTCTCGGCCATGAGGTCGTCGGCCGACTCGCCGCCGAGCCTACGGGCCAGATAACGGTGTACCGCATCCGCGTGCCGGTCGAAGAGCACGGCGAATGCCTCGGGCTCATCCCGGGACCGCGCAATGACCGAGGCATCGCTTTCCGCCCCCGTGCGGACGCCTGGCTCGACGGTCATCGGGGCTCCTCTCGTTCTGGGGAACGCTTGAAGGCTTGGGCTTTCATCTCTCTTTCGCCCGTCGCCCCCGGTGAGTTCCCTCGGGCCTCAGCCCCCGGCCGTCGAGGACGACCACTTGCAGTCTCGCCAGCGGCAAGGCCGTATCCTGCGGTAGGCGAGGCAGGCGCTGCTGATGCGTCGCAGCCGTCCGTTGCAGCCGGGCGACTCCTCACTCCGAACCCGGGTACCGGGTACCGACGAAGGACCAGGAGGTTGACCGGTGATCACTCTGGCCGCAGTCGGAGGAGTGGCACTGGTCGAACTGGGCATGGCCCTCACTCCGGGACCGAACATGATTCACCTCGCCTCCCGTGCGATCACCCAAGGCCGCAGGGCGGGCCTGGTCAGCCTCGGTGGGACCGCCGTGGGATTCGTGTGCTATCTGCTGGCTGCGGCTGCGGGCCTGTCCGCGTTGTTCGCCGCCGTGCCGGTGGCGTTCACGGTGGTCAAGCTTGCCGGGGCCGCCTACCTGGCCTACCTCGCCTGGGGCATGCTCAAGCCTGGCGGGCGCTCGCCCTTCGCCCCGGCCCAGGACCTGCCTCCGGTCTCCGACGCCCGCCTGTTCTCGATGGGGCTGCTGACCAACCTGCTCAATCCCAAGATCGCTCTCATGTATGCCGCCCTACTGCCCCAGTTCCTGGACCCGCAGGCAGGTCCGGCCTGGGGGCAGCTGCTCCAGCTCGGTGGTGTGCAGATCATCGTGGGGATCTCCGTGAACGCTCTGATCATGCTGGGGGCGGCACGGGTGTCGGGGTTTCTGGCCGCCCGGCCCCGCGCCATGACGGCCCAGCGGTTCATGGCAGGCGGCTTGCTCGGCGCCTTCGCGCTGCGCACCGCCCTGTCCCGTACTCCTGTCTCCACCTGAGCCAGGCCCGCGTGCCTGTGACACCGGTCCTGCGGTGACACCGGTCCTGCGGTGAGCCCAGCGCGGGTGGACCAGGTCCAGGCGTCAGGAGACGGAGACGTCGGCGTATCTGCCGCGTCGGCGTGCCGCGGCGGTGCCGGTGAGCAGTGAGCCGAGTACGGCCACGGCGGAGAGCAGGAAGGTCGCCGTGTAGCTCACTTCGGCGAGGGCGCCTCCGAGCAGCCCTGCGACGCCCACGGCGACGTCGAAGAAGGACGTGATGGCCCCGAGCGCGGCGCCTCGCTCTTCCTCCGGCGCGGTGTCGATGGTGATGAGGGCGAGGGCCGGGTAGAGCAGCGTGAATCCGCCCCCCGCGATCAGCGCCCCGACGGCCGCGACCCACAGGACCGGCGCGAAAGCGATGAGCACCATGCCGATCGCCTCCACCGAGGCGGAGACGACGATCACGGGCAGTGGGCCGATACGGTCCGGAACCCGGCCCGCGAGCAGGCGCACGCTCACGTACGCCGCGCTGAACAGGCTGATCAGCAACGACCCGTTGTCGATGCCACGCGATGCGAGGGCGAGAGCTCCGAAGCTGGCGACTGCCGCATAGCCGAAGGCACCGCAGCCGAGGGAGAGCCCGGGCAGCACGGAGGAGGGCGGCAGCAGACGGGTGGACACGGCGGTCCCCAGGCGCGCGCTGTTGGGCAGGAACGACAGCACACCGACGGACACAGCGGGCAACACCGCGGCCGTGACCCAGACCGCGCCGAACGAGCCGCTTCGGAAGACCGCTTCCCCCAACACCGGTCCGACGGCCAGGCCGGTCCACATGGCCAGCCCGTAGAACCCGACGATCTGTCCGCGGCGTTCCGTCGGCGTCAGGGACACAGTCCAGACGGAGCCCGCGGTGAAGAGCAGTGCTTCCCCCACGCCCATCACCAGTCGAGCCGCGAAGAGCCCCGGCAGTCCCAGCGGCAGGGCGTAGAGCCCGGCGACGACGATGATGATGGCGGCACCGAGCAGCATCACCGGCCTGCTGCCCCTGCGTTGGGCCAGCTGTCCTGCGTACGGACGTACCAGCAGGGCGACAACGCCCGAGACGGTGAAGGCCGTCCCGACTTGGAACGCGGATCCGTGCAGTTCCTCGGTGACCAGCCGGGGAATGACGGGAATGACCAGTCCGAACGAAGTGAAAGTACAGAACAAGGCCGTGGCCACGCCCGCAAAGGTGCGTGCCCAGCCGGCGGCCTCGGCAGTATTCCGGGCCGAATCCTCAGCTGGTGCGCTTTGCGTCGCCGGTAATTCTTCGTCGCTCACATCCGCCTCCGTCAGCCGACTCCACGGCCGTCTGCCAACAACAGGGTTCCCGTGGCAAAGGCGGCCTGCTCACGGGCGAGGAAGCAGGCCGGGGCACCCAGGTCGTGTGCTTGGCCGATCTTCCCCAACGGCAGCCCGTGTGCGCCAGCGGTTATTCGGGTCTTCCACCGAATGCGCGTACGCTCTCCGGCCGTAGGGCCTCGTTCCGTGGCTGCGGCATATCGTCGGTGCGTATCTGACCAGGTTTTTCGTCGGCCTCGTTCAGCGCTCGATGGATCTGCTCGTTCGAGCGTTGCTGATTGCGCCAGGATCACCTGTGCGCAGAACCGGAACAGGACGGCAACGCTGTGTCCGACCCGTATGAACATGGGGGTGGGTGGGGCTCCAGAGCTCCGGAGCCCCACCCACCCGGCTCCGTGGCGGAGGCGCCGGGTCAGGCAGCCGGGGTGCCGAAGTAGTGGCCGCGGTCGAGGTCCTCGATGAGGTCCGGGCCGGTGGGGTGCCAGTCCAGCAGCTCGCGGGTCAGGGCGCTGGACGCCGGGGCGCTGACGGCGAGGAAGCGGGCCAGCCAGCCGAAGTGCCCCTCCGCCTGCTCGGCGGGGACGGAGACCACCGGCAGGTCGAGGTGACGGCCGATCACCTCCGCGATGGTGCGGAGCGGCACGCCTTCTTCGGCGGTGCCGTGCAGCACCGATCCGGCCGGTGCCTTCTCCACGGCCAGCCGGAACAGCCGCGCGGCATCGAGGCGGTGGACCGCCGGCCACAAGTTGGCGCCGTCGCCCACGTAGCCGGACACGCCCTTCTCGCGGGCGATGTCGATCAGCCTCGGGACGAAGCCGTGGTCACCCTCGTCGTGGACCGACGCCGCGAGACGCACGATGGACGAGCGGACGCCGCGTTCGGCGAGGCCCAGCGTCACCTGCGCGGCGGCCTCCCGGGGAGGCGCCGTCGCGCCGGCGGCGGGCCGGTCCCGCTCGGTCGCCACCCGTCCCGGGGCGCTTCCGAGCAGGCCGGAGGCGATGACGAGCGGGCGATCGGTTCCCTCGAGCGCGGCGCCGAAGGTCTCGATGGCGCGCAGATCGGTCTTGACGGCGCCCTCGTAGTCCGAGAAGTCGTGGATGAACGCCAGGTGCACGACGCCGTCGGCCGCGGAGGCGCCCGCGTGCAGGCTGTCGGGGTCGTCGAGGGTGCCGCGGTGCACCTCGGCGCCGGCGGCGGCGAGGGCCTCGGCCGAGGCGTCCGAGCGGGCGAGGCCGACGACCTGGTGGCCCGCGCGGAGGAGTTCGGGCACGACGGCGGAGCCGATGAAGCCGGACGCGCCGGTGACGAATAAACGCATCAGTGAGATCTCCAGGTGGTGGCCCGTCCTCGCACACACAGGGCGCGTTCGGACAGGCGATGTCAGTCACTGTCATCGGCAGCCTAGCACTGCGATGTCAGTCTCTGTCATCACGTAGGATCGCGGTCATGGGTCGATGGGAGCCGGGCGCGCGTGAGCGGCTCGAACGGGCGGCGTTGGAGCTCTACGTCGAGCGGGGATTCGAGCAGACGACGGTCGCGGAGATCACCAACCGGGCGGGCCTCACGGAACGGACGTTCTTCCGTCATTTCGCCGACAAGCGCGAAGTGCTGTTCTCCGGTCAGACGGAGCTGCTCGAAGCCTGCGTGAACGCCATCACCGGTGCGCCCGGAACCGCGGCTCCCCGCGACGCGATGGCCGAGGCGCTGCACGCCGTCTCCGCCCGTTTGCAGGACCGTCGCGAACACGCCCGGCGACGCCGGACCGTGATCGACGCGAACGCCGGGCTCCAGGAGCGCGAGCTGCTGAAGCTCGCCTCGCTCGCTTCCGCGATGGCCGACGCGCTACGCCGACGTGGTGTCACGGAACCGACGGCGAGCCTGATGGGCGAGGCCGGGGTCGCGGTCTTCAAGGTGGCGTTCGAGCGCTGGATCGGCGAAGGCGGCGCGCCCGGGCAGACGCTGGCCGACGTCATCCGGGAGTGCCTCGACGACCTTGAGGCAGCGACCGCGGGATAGCCGTACGGCCGCGGCCGTGTCGTACGGCCGTGTCGTACGGCGGTCAGGTCGTCAGGCGGCCGGGTCGTACGGCCATGTCGTCAGGCGGCCATGTCGTCAGGCGGCCATGCCGTCAGGCGGTCCGGCGGTCAGGTCGTCAGGTGGTCCGGCGGTCAGGCGGCCGGCGGCAGCGGATGACGGGCGGTGCTGCGGGCCGCGGAGGTGACCGTGGCCTCGGCCTCGCGCCGGGGCAGGCCAGTATGGAGAGCGGCCTCGATGAGGGCCGGGGCCAGTTCGTCCCCCGCGCCCGTCTCGTACGCCCGGCAGGCGGCCCAGAACAGCCGGTCGTTGCGCCGCCCCTCCTGGGATTCGCGGACGAACCGTACGAGGGCGGCGTCACGCCCGGACGTTCCGCCGGTGGCCGGGCGGGGTGTCGCCCGGCCCGGCGGCGTACGGACCGGAGGGTGCAGCAGGTCGAGGAGCGCGGGTGGGGCGGGGGCGGGGCGCCAGCCGGGGGAGCCGGGGGCCAGGCGGTAGCGGCCGCGTGAGGTGGCCGAGCCGGGGCCGACGAGATAGCCGCCCGTGCCGCGGATGTCGATGCCGGGGGCGATCCGGCCGGCGGAGTTGGAGACGGTGAGTCCGGGCGGCCCGCATAGCCACAGGTGGCGCCCGCCGCGGGGCGTGAGCACGGTGACGGTGCGGGGGACGGTGAAGGCGTACCGGCGGGCCAGCCGGTCGAGTGCGGCGGCGCCGTCGATGCGCGCTTCGTGCTTGAGGTCGAGGTCGACGCCGATGAGGTGATGCGGGGCGCACCCGCAGGCGATGCCGTAGCCGGTGGCCCAGGGGGCGGCGGCGAAGAGCGCCCGGATCGCCTCCGGGTCGGCGGACGCGTCGTGGACGCCGTGCCCGAGCCGCCCGCAGGCGCCGCGGCACGGAAGGGGCACGGGGTCGTGGTGGTGAGGGGAGCGCACGGCTGGCAGCTTGGCGCGGGTCAACGGGATCACGCGGAAGCCGTGGGCCGCGGCGGCGAGGGCATGGGCGAGTGGTGTGTTCGCCATGTCCCCCATTTTCGGACAAGCGTCCGATAAGGGGAAGGGGGGCGGCGCGTCGGGGCAGTCCGGGGCGCGGGGGTGCGTCGAAGGTTTGAACGGAGTTCATCATGCTTGCGTGGTAATACGTCGTTCGGTGCGCTTCGTCTGCCGGACGATGGGCAACTTTCCGTCATGGCAGGTGTTCGCGCATGACCGAGATGAGTGAGCGAGTGGTGATTCATTGAGTGAACGGGACGGGTGAGGTCGTTTACGGTCACGCGGCGGCGCTTCGGTGCCGCCGCGCGGCCGTGCTCGGCAGGGCCCGGCCGCCCTCGACCGTGCTCGGCAGGGCTCGCCGTGCTTGGCAGCGCTTGACAGCGTCAATTTACCTGACGGATAGTCAGAAAGCTTTCCGTGCGCTTGTTTCCGTGCGCTTGTACGACGCCGTCGAGCCCAGGGGAGACCGCTGCTCATGCACCTCGCTCCCACGCCCCGCCAGCGGCAGCTGCGCGAGGAACTACGCACCTATTTCCGCGAGCTGATCACCCCTGAGACCCGTGCGGCCCTGCCGGGTGACCCCGCAGGCCAGCGACGGCTGCTGCGGCGGATCGGCGCCGACGGGCTGCTCGGACTGGGCTGGCCGGTCGAGTACGGCGGCCAAGGGCGCGGCCCCGACGAGCAGTTCGTGTTCTTCGACGAGGCCTACCGGGCGGGCGCACCGGTCTCCATGGTCACGCTCAACACGGTCGGTCCGACTCTGATGCGGTACGGCACCGAGGAGCAGAAGCGGTTCTTCCTGCCGCGCATCCTCAGCGGTGAGATCGTCTTCGCCATCGGCTATTCGGAACCGGAAGCCGGGACCGATCTCGCCTCGCTGTGCACGAAGGCCGTACGCGAGGGAAGCGGGGACGACGCGGACGTGCGCCGCGCAGCCGGATTCGGGACCGAGCCCGGGGCGGCCGCCGGGTCGTGGCGGATCGACGGCGCCAAGACCTTCACCAGCAACGCCCAGAACGCCGACTGGATCTGGCTCGCCTGCCGCACCGACCCGGCGGCGCCCAAGCACAAGGGCATCTCGATCATCCTGGTGCCGACCGACGCCCCCGGCTTCTCCTGGACGCCGATCGAAACGGTCGCGGGCCTGACCACGACCGCGACCTACTACGACGCGGTCCGCGTCCCGGCCGGACATCTCGTCGGCGAGGAGAACGGCGGCTGGGGGCTGATCACCACCCAGCTCAACCACGAGCGGGTCGCGCTCGCCGCCATCGGCATGCAGGCCGAGGACTTCTACGAGGCCGTCCTCGCCGACGCCCGTACCCCCGACCCGGACACCGGGGCCCGCCCCGCCGACCAGGACTGGGTACGGGCCCGGCTGGCGGAGGCGCACGCCCGGCTGGCGGCGACCCGGCTGCTCAACTGGCGGCTGGTCGGGGATGTGGGGGCGGGGACGCTGAGCCCGGGTGACGCGAGCGGCGTCAAGTTCGCGGGAACCGAAAGCGCGGTGGCGGTGTATCACCTATGTCAGGAAATCGCGGGAGAGGCGGGGCTGATCCGGTCGGGGTCGCCGGGAGCGTTCGGGGACGACGGCGAGCTGGAGCGGATGAACAGGGCCGCGCAGATCAACACCTTTGGGGGCGGGGCGAGTGAGGTGCAAAGGGAGATCGTGGCGACGATGCGGCTCGGCATGCGCCGGGGGCGACGATGACCGCTGAGCTGCGCGGGGTGGACGGGACAGGCGGGACAGGCGGGACAGGCGGGACAGGCGGGCCGGACGGACCCGGCGGGCCGGGCGGTCCGAACAGGCGGGAGGGACCGGATGAGGTGCACGGGCTGTACGAGAGGCTGAGGGCCTACGAGGGCCGGGTGGCGGCGAGCGGTGGCGAGGGCAGGGACCCGGTCAACGAGCCCATGATCAGGCACTGGTGCGAGGCCATGGGCGACACCAACCCCGCCTATCCGGGCATCGCACCGCCGACGATGCTCCAGGCGTGGACCATGGGCGGGCTCGGCGGGCACCCCGCCGGCTCGGCCCGGTCGGAGGCGTACGACGAGCTGCTGGCCCTGCTCGACGAGGCGGGCTGCACCTCCGTCGTCGCCACGGACTGCGAGCAGGAGTATCTGCGGCCGCTGCGCCCGGGGGACCGGATCACCTTCGACGCGGTGATCGAGTCGGTGTCACCGCGCAAGACCACCAAGCTGGGCACAGGCCACTTCGTCACCACGCGGATGGACGTCCGGGCGGGCGGCGAGCTGGCCGGTACGCATCGCTTCCGCATCCTCAAGTACGCACCGGTGCGGCAGAAACGGAAGCGGAAGCCGGAGCAGAAACCGGAGCAGAAACCTGAGCGGAGTCGGGAGGCGATGCGCCCGCGTCCCGTCATCAACCGGGACAACGCGGGGTTCTGGGAGGGAGTCGCCGCCCACAAGCTGCTCATCCAGCGCTGCACCGGCTGCGGCACCCTCCGCTTCCCCTGGCTGCCGGGGTGCGGCGGCTGCGGTTCGCCGGAGTGGGACACGGTGGCGGCCTCCGGCACGGGCACGGTGTTCAGCTATGTGGTCATGCATCATCCGCCCTTCCCCGCCTTCGACCCGCCGTATGCCGTGGGCCTGATCGAGCTGGCCGAGGGCGTCCGCATCGTCAGCGACATCACGGGAGTGCCGTACGACAAGGTGCGCATCGGGATGCCCGTCGAGCTGGAGTTCCTGCGGGCCGACGACGAGCTGGAGCTGCCCGTCTTCCGAGGGGCGGTGGCCTGATGGACTTCACACCCACCGCGGACCAGCAGTCCGCCCGGGACCTGGCGGCGGAGATCTTCGGCGATCTGTCCACCCATGAGCGGCTGTCGGCCCTCGGCACCGATGTCGACGGCGAGCTGTGGAAGGCGCTCTGCGCGGCGGGGCTGCCCGCCGCCGTGGAGGAGGTCGGCCTGCTCGGGTTGGTGCTGCTGCTGGAGGAGCAGGGCCGGGTCACCGCTCAGGTGCCGCTCGCGGCGAGCTGTGCGTACGGCCTGCTGCCGGTGGCCGTCCATGGCACGGTCGAGCAGCGCGAGCGGCTGCTGCCCGCCCTGCGGGACGGTTCGGCGGTGGCGACGGCCGCATACCGGCCCGGCTCCCGACTGGCCGGCTCCCGTCCGGCGGCCTCGGCCCGCCGGAGCACCGCGGGGTGGGCGCTGACCGGCACGTTCCCGGTGGTCCCCTGGCTGCGGGCCGCGACCCATGTGCTGGTCCCGGCGCTCACGGAGGAGGGGCGCACGCGCTGCTTCCTGATCGAGACCCAGGCGGCCCCTGCCCCGTCCACCCCTGCCCCCTCCGTCCCGGCCGCCTCGCCCCTACGGACCGAATCCGTGGAGACCACCGCACCCTGGGCGGCGGGGCGGCTCACGCTCCACGACGCACCCGCCGAGCCGCTCGGCGGTGACGGCGTCTGGGCCGACGTGCTCGGCAGGGCCCGTACCGCCTTCGCCGGGTTGCAGGCGGGCGTCTGCCGGGGATCGGTCGCGCGGGTGGTTCACCACACCTCTGTCCGCGAGCAGTTCGGGCGCCCGCTCTCCGCCCAGCAGGGCGTGCTGCTGCGCGCGGCGGATGCCCATATGGACACCGAGGCGATCAGGGTGACCGCCTACGAGGCGGCCTGGCGCTACGACCAGCAGCTGCCCGCGGCCACCCATGCGCTCACCACCGCCTGGTGGGCCTGTGAGGCGGGCAGGCGGGTCGTCCACGCGGGTCAGCATCTGCATGGCGGCATCGGCGCCGATGTGGAGCATCCGGTGCACCGGCACTTCCTGTGGGGGCGGCAGTTGGACGGGTATCTGGGCCCGGCCCCCGTCCTGCTGGCCGAGCTGGGCTCCCTGCTCACGGAGGAGACGGTCGTATGACGGTCACGGTCCGCGCGGGCGAGGCGCTGCCCCCGCTGCGTATCCCGATCACCCGGACGCTGATCGTCTCCGGCGCTCTCGCCTCCCGGGACTACCAGGATGTGCACCACGACGCCGAGGCGGCCAGGGAGAAGGGCTCTCCGGACATCTTCATGAACATCCTGACCACCAATGGCCTGGTCGGGCGGTATATCACCGACCACTTCGGGCCGCGGGCCCATCTCCGGAAGGTCGCCATCCGGCTCGGTGCCCCCAACTATCCCGGGGACGAGATGGTGTTGACCGGAGAAGTCACCTCGGTCGCCGACGGCACGGCGGAGGTCGCGGTGCTCGGGAAGAACGCCATCGGCCGCCATGTGACCGGCACGGTCACGGTGGAGCTGCCCACCGGCTCCCCACCGGGACCCGGCTCCCCGGCGGGAGACGTCCGATGAGCGCCCGCCGTCCGGACCGGCTCGGGGGGCGGGCCGCCGTCGTGGGTATCGGCGCCACCGAGTTCTCCAAGGACTCCGGCCGCAGCGAGCTGAAGCTCGCGACCGAGGCCGTCCGGGCGGCGCTCGACGATGCGGGGATCGCTCCGGCCGAGGTCGACGGGCTGGTCACCTTCACCATGGACACCAGCCCCGAGATCACCGTGGCCCAGGCCTGCGGCATCGGTGAGCTGACGTTCTTCTCACGGGTGCACTACGGCGGGGGCGCCGCCTGTGCCACCGTGCAGCAGGCCGCGCTCGCCGTCGCCACCGGTGTCGCGGAGGTCGTCGTCTGCTACCGCGCGTTCAATGAGCGCTCCGGACGCCGCTTCGGATCCGGGGTGCAGCACCGCGAGCCGTCGGCCGAGGGCGCGGCGCTCGGCTGGTCGCTGCCCTTCGGCCTGCTGACCCCGGCCTCCTGGGTCGCCATGGCCGCGCAGCGCTATCTGCACACCTACGGTCTGACGCCCGAGGCCTTCGGCCACGTGGCCGTGGCCGACCGCCGCCATGCCGCCACCAACCCGGCCGCGTATTTCCACGGCAAACCGATCACCCTGGCCGATCACGCCGCCTCCCGCTGGATCGTGGAGCCGCTGCGACTGCTTGACTGCTGTCAGGAGACGGACGGCGGCCAGGCGATCGTGGTCACCAGCGTCGAGCGGGCCCGCGACCTCCCGCGCCCACCCGTCGTGATCACGGCGGCGGCGCAGGGCTCGGGCCGGGCGCAGGAGCAGATGACGAGCTTCTACCGGGATGATCTCTCGGGTCTGCCGGAGATGGGCGTGGTCGCGCGTCAGTTGTGGAGCGGCAGCGGGCTGACCCCCGCCGACATCGATGTGGCCATCCTCTATGACCACTTCACGCCGTTCGTGCTGATGCAGCTGGAGGAGTTCGGCTTCTGTGAGCGGGGCGAGGCGGCCGGATACGTCGCCGAGGGCGCGCTGCCGCTCAACACCCACGGCGGTCAGCTCGGCGAGGCGTATCTGCACGGGATGAACGGGATAGCGGAGGCCGTCCGCCAGATACGCGGCACCTCCGTCAACCAGGTTCCGCACGCCTCCCGCGCCCTGGTCACCGCGGGCACCGGGGTACCGACATCCGGGCTCCTCCTCGGCGCAGACGGCTGAACTACGCGCGTGTCTGCGGCACCGGCCGTCCGGTGTCCACCTTGACTCGTCATATGAACCGAGGAAAGAAGAGCAGATGGACGTTCATGGGCTGGGCCGTCAGTCTGATCGCGGTGCTGGCCACCTCGATCACCGGCCCCGCTCCCGCCTCGGCGGAAGCCCTCCCCGACCCCCGGCCCCTGGGGGCCAAGGTCTTCCAGGGCTGGGGCTTCGACACCTGCCACGCCCCCTCGCTCGCCGCCCTGCGCGCGTGGAACGTCTCCCGGTACCGCGCCATCGGCGTCTATTACGCGGGTCGCGGCCGGGCCTGCCCCAGCCAGCCCAACCTCAGCACCTCCTGGATGCGCGGCGTGAAGAGCATGGGGTGGCATGTGCTGCCCATCTTCGTGGGGTCCCAGTCCCCCTGCGTCCGCAACAAGAACAAGAAGCATGTCCCCATCGGCGGCGCGCCCTGGTCGCAGGGGCGCAAGGAGGGGAAGGACGCGGTGGCCCGCGCGAAGGCCCTGGCGATGAAGAAGCGCAGTGCGCTCTATCTGGACATGGAGGCGTACGACCAGGGGAAGGCCGGCTGCGCGGCCACCACGCTGTCCTTCATCCGAGGCTGGAACCGCGAGGTGCGGTCGCACGGCTTCTTCCCCGGTTTCTACAGCAGCGCCGAGTCCGGGGTGCGCCATCTGGAGAAGTCCCGGAAGGCGGGGGTCCGTGACCTTCCCTCGGTGATGTGGTTCGCGCGCTGGAACGGGAAGGCGGCGCTGGCCGGTGAACCGGTCCTGGCCAAGAAGGCCTGGCAGCCGCACCGCCGCATCCATCAGTACGTGGGCGATGTGAGCGAGAAGCACGGCGGCCGGACGATGCAGATCGACCGCAACAAGGTGGACGCACCGGTCGCGATCATCAGCTGAGCGGTCGGCCACCCACCGGGGCGACCCTCTCCGGCACAACCCTGAGGGAAACCCCACCCTCTCCATCCGCAGGAGGTGTTGTCGGCCCTACCCCTACAACCTCAGGTTGATGCGGCTTCGGCACTTGTGGCCGATCCCCGATGAGCCGCTCGCTCCCTAGCGTTGGGGCATGACCACGACCGTGTGCACTGGGGCTTCCGCCGCCGCGTTCCCGTCGTTCACCTCGTACGTACGGGCTCGGGGGCCGATGCTGCTGCGCACCGCCCGCTCGCTGACGCCCAACGCCTGTGACGCCGAGGATCTGCTGCAGACCGCGCTGACCAAGACGTACATCGCGTGGGAGCGGATCGAGGATCACAAGGCGCTGGACGGCTATGTGCGCCGGGCACTGGTCAATACGCGGACCTCCCAGTGGCGCAAGCGCAAGGTCGACGAGTTCGTGTGCGAGGAGCTGCCCGAGCCGGACCCGGTCCCCGCCCCCGACCCCGCCGAGCAGCAGGTTCTGCGCGACATGATGTGGCGCGCGGTGATGCGGCTGCCGGACCGTCAGCGGGCCATGGTCGTCCTCAGGTATTACGAGGACCTGAGCGAGGCCCAGACGGCGGAGGTGCTCGGGGTGTCCATCGGCACGGTGAAGAGCGCCGTCTCACGCGCCCTCGGCAAGCTCCGCGAGGACCCGGAGCTGAGCCGCGCGGCCTGACGGCGAGCGACCCGACGGCGAAGGAGCGCAGGGAGCAGGCCCAGGCCCAGGCCCCGGGCCGAGGCCCAGGACCGGGCCGAAAGGGCTGCAGGGCGGAGGGGTTCTCCGAGTCGAGCGGGGTAGTGACATACCGGCCGGTCGCTTGCACAATCGGCGGACTACCCGCGCGTAACCGTAAAATCTGGAGGCCACGGTGCTCAGCACGATGCAGGACGTACCGCTGACCGTGACCCGCATCCTCGAGCATGGAGCGCTCGCCCACGGCAAGGCCCAAGTGGTCACCTGGACCGGCGGCGGTGAGCCGCAGCGCCGCAGCTTCCACGAAGTGGGCCTGCGCGCCACCCGGCTGGCGAACGCGCTGCGCGACGAGCTGGGCGTCGAACAGGGGCAGCCGGTCGGCACGCTTCTTTGGAACAACTGCGAGCATCTGGAGGCCTATCTCGCGGTCCCCTCCATGGGCGCTGTGCTGCACACCCTCAATCTCCGGATGCCCACCGGGCAGCTGACCTGGATCATCAACCACGCCGCCGACCGCGTCATCGTGGTGAACGGTTCGCTGCTGCCGCTCCTCGCCCCGCTGCTGCCCGAGCTGGGTTCCGTGGAGCACATCGTCGTCGCCGGGCCGGGCGACCGTTCCGCACTGGACGGGTGCCGGGCCAGTGTCCACGACTACGAGGAACTGATCGAAGGCCGCCCCGAGCGCCATCCCTGGCCGGTCACCGACGAGCGCCAAGCCGCGGCCCTGTGCTACACCTCCGGAACGACCGGCGACCCGAAGGGCGTGGCCTACAGCCATCGCTCCATCTACCTGCACTCGATGCAGGTCAACAGCGCCGAGGCATTCGGCATGTCCGCGAAGGACACCCTGCTGCCCGTGGTGCCGATGTTCCACGCGAACGCATGGGGCACCCCGCACGCCGCCTTCATGGCGGGGGCCTCGATGGTGATGCCCGACCGCTTCCTGCAGCCCGCGCCGCTCGCCGACATGATCGAGGCCGCCCGGCCCACCCTCGCCGCCGCCGTTCCCACCATCTGGCAGGGACTGCTCGCCGAACTGAGCACCACGCCACGGGACGTGTCCAGCCTCGCCCATGTCTACATCGGCGGATCGGCCTGCCCGCCGTCCCTGATGAAGGCGTTCGAGGAGCAGCACGGCATCCGCGTCGTGCACGCGTGGGGCATGACGGAGCTGTCGCCGCTCGGGTCCATGGCCCATCCGCCCGCCGGTCTCACGGCGGAGGAGGAATGGCCGTACCGGGTGACGCAGGGCCGGTTCCCGGCCTCCGTGGAGTACCGGCTGATCGCGCCCGGCGGCGCGGTCGTGCCCGCGGACGGGGTCGCGGTCGGCGAACTGGAGGTGCGCGGGCCGTGGATCGCGAACGCGTACTACGGAGGGGCAACGGGCGAGCCCATGCGGCCGGAGGACAAGTTCACCGAGGACGGCTGGCTGAAGACCGGCGACGTCGGCACGATCTCCCCGGACGGCTACCTGACCCTGACCGACCGGGCGAAGGACGTCATCAAGTCGGGCGGCGAGTGGATCTCGTCGGTCGAGCTGGAGAACCATCTGATGGGCCATCCGGAGGTCGCCGAGGCGGCGGTGGTGGCGGTGCCCGACGAGAAGTGGGACGAGCGCCCGCTCGCCACGGTCGTGCTCAAGGAGGGCGCCACCGTGGACTACGCGGGGCTGCGGGAGTTCCTCGCCGGGCGGGTCGCGCGCTGGCAGCTGCCGGAGCGTTGGGCCCTGATCCCGGAGGTGCCGAAGACGAGCGTGGGGAAGTTCGACAAGAAGGTCATCCGGAAGCGATACGCGGACGGCGAGCTGGAGGTGACCAGGCTCGACTGACGCCGCTGAGCCGAGACTGCCCGGCTGAGGCCGTTTCCCTCAGCCGTACCCGTACCCGCAGCCGGTTCCTCAGTTGGTGCCGATCTTCGCCAGCAGGTCGACGATCCGGGCCTGCACCTCCGCGCTCGTCGAGCGCTCCGCGAGGAACAGCACTGTCTCGCCCGAACTGAGCCGCGACAGGTTCGCAGGGTCGATGTCCGCGGAGGTGTAGACGACCAGCGGGGTGCGGTTGAGCAGCCCGTTGCCGCGCAGCCAGTCGACGATCCCGGCCCGGCGGCGGCGTACCTGCATCAGGTCCATCACCACCAGGTTCGGACGCATACGTCCCGCGAGCGCCACCGCGTCCGCGTCCGTCGCGGCCCGGGCGACCTGCATGCCGCGCCGCTCCAGGGCCGCCGTCAGCGCCGCCGCGATCGGTTCGTGCTCCTCGATCAGCAGGACGCGCGGCGGATGCTGTTCGCTGTCGCGCGGGGCGAGGGCCTTGAGCAGGACGGCGGGGTCGGCACCGTACGCCGCCTCCCGCGTCGCCTGGCCGAGCCCCGCCGTCACCAGCACCGGCACCTCGGCGGCGACCGCCGCCGTCCGCAGCGACTGCAGCGCCGTCCGGGTGATCGGCCCGGTCAGCGGGTCGACGAACAGCGCCGCCGGATACGCGGCGATCTGCGCGTCCACCTCCTCCCGGGAGTTCACGATCACCGGGCGGTAGCCACGGTCGCTCAGCGCCTGCTGCGTGGACATGTCCGGCGCGGGCCACACCAGGAGGCGGCGCGGGTTGTCCAGCGGCTCCGGAGGCAGCTCGTCGTCGGGCGGCGGGGTGCGGTCGTCGACGATCTCGATGGCCCCGTTGGGCCCGTCCAGCGGCTCCGGCCCCTCCGCTCCCTCGTCCGGCGCGCCGATCGCGAAGGCGCGCCCCGAACTCTGCGGCGAGGCCGGGCGGGGCGGCTGCGGCCCCGGACCGGGCTGGGTGCGCGGCTGTGCTCCGGGCGGGGGCCCCGCCTGGCCGGGGGCCTGCGCCGGAGACTGCTGCTGGGCGCGGTTGGCCGCGGGCTCCAGGTCCGCCGAGGTGTTCTGCCCTGCCATATCGGGTCGGGCGGCCAGCTTGCGCCGCCTGCCCGACCCCGCGGTGGCCGTACCACCGGAGGGGGTCTGGGGCTGCTGTGGCTGGGGAGTGCGCTGGTGCTCGCTGACCTGCTGCGCGAACGGCACCCCCTGGCCCAGCGTGCGCACGCTGAACGCGCGCCCCTGGGTGGTGTCCGCGCCCTGCGGAGCGCCGTGCGGGGCGCTTTGGGAGGCGCCCTGGGGTGCCTGCGGCGCGTTCTGATGCGGATTCTGGCGTGCGTTGTGGGGCGGGCTCTGGGGCGGCGCGCTGCGCGGCACCTCCGGGGGCAGCTGCTGTGCGGGGGGCTGCGCACCGGGCGCGGGCTCCGGCTGCTCCTCGGAGAGGGGGCGCCGGGCGCGGCGGCGTCCGGTGGGCTGGGCCGCCTGCTGGCCGCCGAGGGAGTCCTGCGGCGCCTCGCCCCAGGCGGGCTGCGGCTGCTCGGGGGTGCGGGCGGCGGGGAGCGCGGGCATGGCGGACTCGCCCGCACCGGCGCTCGCACCGGCGCCCGATCCGGCACCCGCCCCGGCCGTGCCCGGGCGCGGGGGCTGCGGTCCGCCCTGTCCCTGGTACTGGCCCTGCTGGGCCGGTGTCTGCCGACCCTGCTGCGGGGCCTGACCGGGACCGGACGGCCAGCCTCCGTTGCGCGCGGTGCCGCCCGGGGGCACGGGCTCACCCCGTACGGCCAGGCCACCGCCCTGCGGCTGGCCCTGCGCCTGCGGCTGTGGAGCGCCGACGCGCGGGTCCCGGCCACCGTGCTGCGCGGGGACCAGCCCGGTGGGCCCCGCCGGGCCCAGCTCGGGCGGCAGCGCGCCGGGCTGGGCCCGGTCGGCCGCCGCGGGCGGCAGCGCGAACGGAGACCGTGCCGCACCGGCATCGCCCGCGGGCTGCGGCCGCGATGCGGCCTGCGGCTGTGCCTGGCGCTGTGGCTGTGGCTGGGACTGGGGCTGGGGCTGGGGCTGGGGCTGCTCCGGCGCCGACCGGTTCGGCGTCTCGGAGAGGGGCCGCCGGGCGCGGCGGCGTCCGGTGGGCTGGCCCGCCTGCTCTCCCTCGGCGGAGTCCTGGTGAGGGGCTTCACCCCAGGCGGGCTGCGGCTGCTCGGGGGTACGGGCGGCGGGGAGCGCGGGCATGCCGGACTCGCCCGCACCGGCCGCGCCCGGGCCGGCCGCGCCCGGGCCGTTCGCGTCGGCCGCCGCCGGAGGCAGCGCGAACGGGGAGCGGGCCCCTCCGCCCTGGCCACCCTGGCCGCCCTGCTGGGCCGGATACGGACCGTCGGCCTCCGGCGCCGGGGAGCCGCGCCGCCGACCACCTGCGGCCGGGGGCTGGGGCTGAGCCGCCATGCCCTGAGGCGGTACGACGCCCATCGCGGCGGGGCCGACCGGCTGCGGGCCGTGCGGACCGTGCGGACCGGCACCGGCGCCCTGGCCGTCCGTACCGGCGCCGGCCGCCGACGGGTCCTCGTCGGGGCGCTGGCGCGCCCGGCGCCGTCCGGTCGGCCGCGGCTGATCCTGCTCGCCCGGCTGATTCTGCCGGCGCGGATCCGTACCGGCCTCCGCGGGAAGCGCGACGGATGCGGAACGGTTCTGCGCGCCGCTCGTGTCCGCTCCCGGGGCGCCCTGCGCATCGCCGGAGCCGGGGGCGCCGTTCGGGTCGCCGCTCGGATCGCCGTCCGCGCCGCCGCCCGAGGTGTCCGTGGCTGCGCCCGTTCCGCCGCCCGAGGTGCCCTGTCCCTGCGTACCGTGCGTACCGTCCGCGCCCCCGGACGCCGCCTGGGCGTCGGCCTTCGCGCGCTCCTGGTCCGCGGCCGCCGTCGAGATCGGCACCTCCAGGACGTAGGCGTGCCCGCCCATGCCCGGCATCTCGTGCGTCTGCAGCACACCACCGTGCCGGCGCACGATCCCGCGCACGATCGGCTCGTGCACCGGGTCGCCGCCCGCGTACGGCCCGCGGACCTCGAACCGTACGACGTTGCCGCGCTGCGCCGCCGCGACCACGATCGTCGAGTCCCCGGACGCGCCGCCCCCGCCCGAGGCGGCTTTGCCGGTCGAGTCGACCCCGGCCACGTCCGCGATCAGATGGGCGAGCGCCTGGGCCACCCGCTGCGGGTCCACTTCGGCCTCGATCGGCGGGGCGTGCACGGCGAACTGCGCGCGCCCCGGGCCGATCAGCTCGACCGCGCCCTCCACACCGGCCGCGACGACCTCGTCCATCGAGACGGCGCACCGGGTCAGCTCCTCGCCGTCCGCGTCGAGCCGCTGATAGCTGAGGACGTTGTCGACGAGCGTGGTCATCCGGGTGTACCCGGCGGCCAGGTGGTGCAGGATCTGGTTGGCCTCGGGCCACAGCTGCCCGGCCGGGTCGTCGGCCAGGACGCCCAGCTCGCTGCGCAGCTCCTGGAGCGGACCGCGCAGCGACTGGTCGAGCACCGCGAGCAGCTGGCTGTTGCGGGCGGCGAGGGCGTCCAGCCGCTCCGCGTACGTCTGCCGCTCCCGGTCGAGCCGGCCCTGCAGCTCCTCCATCGCCTTGGCGTGCTCGTCGCGAAGCTCCTCCAGCTCCTTGCCGTGCCGCGTGGCGAGGCTCTCCAGCTCCTCGGCGTGCGTCGAGACGAGGGCTTCCTCGGCGCGCCGGTCGGTGAAGGTCATGACGGCGCCGACGAGTTGCTCGCCGTCCCGTACGGGCGCGGTCGTCAGGTCGACCGGTACCGCGCTCCCGTCCTTGGCCCACAGCACCTGGCCTCGCACCCGGTGCTTGCGGCCGGAGCGCAGGGTGTCGGCGAGCGGGGACTCCTCGTACGGGAAAGGGGAACCATCCGCGCGCGAGTGGTGTACAAGAGAGTGAAGTTCCTGACCGCCCAGGTCACTGGCCCGGAAGCCGAGGATCTGCGCCGCGGACGGGTTGACGAGGACCACCTTGCCCTCGGTGTCCACGCCGACCACGCCCTCCGCCGCCGCGCGCAGAATCATCTCGGTCTGGCGCTGCTGGCGGGCGAGTTCGGCCTCGGTGTCGAGCGTCCCGGTCAGGTCCCGCACGATGAGCATCAGCAGCTCGTCGCCGGTATAGCTGTACTGGTCGGCGTACGGAGTCCGCCCGTCCTCCACGTTCGCGCTGGTCACCTCCACGGGGAACTGGGCCCCGTCGGTGCGCCGCGCGATCATCCGGGTCGGCTTGGTGCTGATGATCCGTTCCGTGTCCCCGGGCCTGCGCATCGACCCGGGGATCCGATTGGGATCGAAGGAAGGGAGAAGATCGAGCAGACCACGACCCACGAGTGCGGTGCCCGGCGCCTCGAAGGACTCCAGCGCGATGTGGTTGGCGTTGACGATCGTGCCGTTGCAGTTGACCAACAGCAGCGCGTCGGGAAGGGCGTCGAGTATCGCTGCGAGGCGAGCAGCGCCTCGGGATGGCCTGCTGCTCACGACGACGCTTCCTCCCTGACTTACCGCACCTTGCTGACACCCGCGGTCATTGTGCCGCCCGTCCGTGGAGTGTCTCAGGGGAGTCTACGGGCACCAAGGGCGGGCGCGGCGGTAGATGAGAGGGAGGTCGCAGCAGGACGTGCACGTCTCGGCGCACGCCCGGACAAACCTCTCGGGCCCCTCCGCCGCCCACTCCCGGCCCAATCCCCAGGTCAGCTCCCAGGGAGACGCAAAACGATCGAGAAACGGTTCCAGCGGGCGATTTCGCACCCGTTCGTTCGCGTGAAGCGAGCATTCACGGGACGGCCCGCCCAGCGCCCCCTCACCGTCGCCATGGCCTCCCCGCCGTACTGGCCCGTGCACATGGCCCCGGGCGGCACCGGCGCGAACGGATCCCGCCCCCACTCGGTCTGCCCGTCCAGCTGACGGCAGGCGGCCCGCGCCCGCGGATGCGTACCGCCGGTGGGGTGGCACGCCAGTACGTACCGCACGGCGTCGAGGTGCCGGCCCGTCTCGCTCACCCTGATGACGAGACGGTCGGAGCTCTCCCCGTCGTACGACACCGGCAGCGGCAGCGGCGTGGCCCCCGCGGGACTCAGCGCGGCCACGGTGGCGGCGACAGCGGCGGCGGTGGTGACGGCGAGGCGATGCAGCAGGGGCATGTGAGTACTCCTGGGGTGATCAGAGCCGGGGCGCGCTGCCCCTGCCCCTGCTAACGCGCCTCCGCCGCGCGCGTTGCGCCGCCATCCGGGCATTGCGCCCCCTAAGCGCTTTGCGGTCCTGCCCGCCTGCCGAGTACCGTAGGCCGCGATTGGTGACATCCCGCTGGGCTGTGACATCATCTGCACACACCACATCGCGCTCGCGTGAGCCGACACGGTGTGCTGGAGGCTTCGCCTAGTCTGGTCTATGGCGCCGCACTGCTAATGCGGTTTGGGCCCTAAAGCCCATCGAGGGTTCAAATCCCTCAGCCTCCGCTTCTTGAGAGCCCCGGTCGATCACGACCGGGGCTCTTCTGTGTACCCCCCTCCGGGTGACGAACCGCTTCCGCAGCGTCATCCGGCCGGAGCGCCCCACGCCGTCCCGCGCGCGCCTTCTCCTCTGTCGCCCAGACGGGCGTCGCCGACCTCAAAACACGCATTTGCCCAGGTCAGAGGGGGTGAGGGAAACGGATTTCGCGTGACGGCGCAGGTCATGTAATGTTGTTCCCGCAACGCCGACCGGCAAGAAAAACCGCCGGGAAGCCAAGCGCTCGTAGCTTAACGGATAGAGCACTTGACTACGGATCAAGAGGTTGCAGGTTCGAATCCTGCCGAGCGCGCAGCAGCTCAGAGGCCCCTTCCACTCGTTGGAAGGGGCCTCTTGCATGTGCGTTGACATCCAAACCGACATCAGCCGCCGGGCGGGCGAGATCAGGCGGGAACGGGAACGCCGTCCGGGCCGTCATCGTCATCGCCGCCGCTGATGTCACGCAGAGCATCGCCGACGCGGTCGAAGGCGGAGCGCTGAGAGTCCAGCCGGACGAAGGTGTAGATGTCCATCGTCACGCTGATCGAGCTGTGCCCGAGCACTTCCATGATCATCCGTGCGTCGGCCCCCTGCTCGTGGAGCAGCGACGCGCAGGTATGCCGAAGGTCGTGGAATCGGACGCGCCGGACGCCTGCCTTGTCGCACAGGAGGGTGAAGGAACGATTGAGGTTGCGCGGCTCGATCGGTGTCCCGTTCTTCGTGGTGAAGACGAGATCGCTGCCGTTGTCCTTCCACTTGTCCTCTGCCGCAAGCCGGTCCCCATGCTGCTGGGCACGGCGAGCCCGGAGCGCCGTCACACACTCAGCGGGCAGTGCGACCCGGCGGGCCGACCGCTGGGTCTTCGGGGCGGCGATCAGCAGTTCGCCGCCAACACGCTGGAGGGTTGGGCGGATGGTGATCGTGCCGTCCGTAAGGTCGACGTCCTTCCACCGGAGGCCGAGGACTTCCCCTCGCCGCAGGCCAAGGCGCGTAGGTTCCAGGAATCCTGAGTGGCGGACCGCTGGAACCTGTACGGGAGTCCGTGAATCGTAGGGCCTCGCGGACGGGTTGGGGGCTGCGAATCGAACGCCACCGGGGCATCGGGATGGACAGGCACGGCCCGGCCTGAGCCCTGATGGGCCGGGTACACCCGCCGATGGCCTCACAGACCTGCAAGCTGTCTTCGGCCCTTCGTCACAGAACTCCACGCACGTGCAGTCTTGGACCTCGCCCGCTGTGAGGCGCTGTATGTCTTAGAGCTCCTGACGCAATGAGTGTGAGCCGTGGCCTTGGCGCGGGTGAGGGGTCTTGCCGGTAATGCTGCTGGATTGAACGCTAATGATTGATCAGGGTCTGGGGGCCGTATCTGTTCAAGACCGCGTCCAAGCTGCACGACCCCCACGGCAGGGGCTACACGCTCCACCAGCTGCGGCACTCCGGGCTCAAGCGCCTCGCCGAGAAAGGCCGCTCGGCCCCCGAGATCCAGGCCAAGTCCCGGCACAAGCACCTGGGGACGCTGGGCCGCTACGTGAGGCTCGGCGAGGAGACCTCCGCCCGCGTCACGGCCGAGAATGACGAGCACAACCGGCGGCGCCGGCGCTGAACCTCGCCATGGGTGGCGCCCGCCCGCCGTACGGGATCACGGGGGTGTCGTGTCCCCTGCGGGAAGGAATCCGCCCGTTTACGGGATATTCGTGCGGCCCTGCGAAGGAAACTCTCGACGAGCTCTGCCAGTGAGGCGATGCAAGATCGAAGACGACCGGGGCCACCCCCGGAGTGGGCGGCCTTCACAACAGAGGGGAGATCAAACGTGCGGACGGTGCTGGATGATGAAGTCGACGTGTCGTACAGCCAGATCTACGTGGAAAGCGAGGACGCGTCCCGATTCGGTGACTGGAAGGACGCGTTCGGCGGTCAATGCAACGGGCTGTGTGGTGCGGCTTGGCCGGGCATGCTGTGGTTGGTGACCGGACTGTTCTACGGCCGGGTCGGTTTCCGGGTCGAGGTGCACGACGAACGGCCGGACGTGGACGAGGGCTGGGAGGAGATCGTCGAGGCGCCGTACCGTCCGCTCGGGGGCGCCTCGCTGGTGGAGTGGGGAGGCGGGAACTCCTGGGACCTGGGTCTGGCAGATGCGGACTACCGGGTCCGGTACTCGGCCTCCGGGATGGACTGTGCGGCCGACGCGCACAGTCGCGGCGACGATGACCCGATGATCGACCGCTACCTGCTTCAGTTCTGGCCCTGTCCGCCGGAGCCGGACCAGGTGGTCAAGCAGACCGGCCAAGTCGCCGGACACTCGCACAGTGACGCCGGCACGCTGCCGCCCCCGACGCTGCCGGACCCGGAGGAGGAGGCCCGGTGGAAGGCGGAGCTGGACGAATGGAAAAGGGAGGAAGAGCGGGTTGCGGCCGAGATGGCCGCCGAGGCCGCACCGTGGGGCGGGACGCTGCCCAGCCCGGCCATGAGGGGGATAGGCGGAGAGGCGCGTGACGTGGCCCTGGCGGAGAAGGAGTTGACCAGGGCGCTCGCCGCGATGGATCTGGACGAACAGCGCAGGATTGCCACCTGGTTGGCGCGCCGCGCCTACCAGGAGATCGGCATCGCCGAGCTGGACTGGGTGGCGCCCGCGCTGGACGCCCTGGATGCGGGTGAGGCGCTTCCCCCACCCTTCCACCTGGTGGGCGTGGCCTGGGAACGGTTGCAGTCCGAACCCCGTGTGCTGGCGCGCTTCGCGCCCATGCTGGAGGCCGGAGTCGACGAGGACTCCTCGCTGCGCCGGGCCGTGGGCACTCTCTACGCCGCGCTGGGGCTCACTCCGCTCCGCGCGGCGTTGGCGGCCTTGGCGGAGGCTGTCCGGGCCTTCGGCGCCGACGCCCGGTTTCCGCTGGCCGAGCTCAAGGAGAAGTTGGGTGTCGATTGAGATGGGCCAGGTGTGCTTACGGCTTGGGTAAGTGGCGGTGGGTTTTCGTCCTCTACACCGGCATCCGGTGGGAGTGGCTGCCCTCCGAGCTGGGCTTCGGCTCGGGCATGACGTGCTGGAGACGGCTGCGGGACTGGAACAACGCCGGAGTATGGCAGCGACTGCACGAAGTACTCCTCGCCGAGCTGCGGGCAGCCGACCGCCTGGACCTGTCGAGGGCGGTGGTCGACAGCTCCCACGTACGGGCGCTCAAGGGCGGCCCAAAACCGTACGGAGCCCGGCCGACCGAGGCCGCCCGGGCTCCAAACACCACCTGATCTGCGACGCCACCGGTATCCCGCTCGCCGCCACACTGACCGGCGGCAACCGCAACGATGTCACCCAGCTGATGCCTCTGCCGGCAGCCATCCCGCCCATCCGCGGCAAGCGGGGCCGTCCGCGGCAACGGCCGACACAGGTACTCGCCGACCGTGGCTACGACCACGACTGTTACCGCAGGCAGGTCTGGGCGAAAGGCATCAAGCCCGTCATCGCCCGCCGGGGCATCGCGCACGGCTCCGGCCTGGGCACCAAGCGGTGGGTCATCGAGCAGACCATCGCGCTCCTGCATGGCTTCCGCCGCTTGCGGACCCGCTGGGAAACCCGGGACGACATCCACGAGGCCCAGATGCGGATCGGCTGCGCACTCATCTGCTGGCGCCGCCTGCGGACCGCATTGCGTTAGGAGCTCTTGGACCCGGCCCGGACGCCTGAGCCCACTCAACACACGTTCTGGCCCTCGACGCGAAAGAACCCAGAGCCCTCTCAAGCACTCCGGAGCGACACGGCCCCCCTGATTCCGACAGCCGACTCGCCCAATGAACGCGGAGCATCGGCTCGGCCTGGGGCAGGACGAAGGGGCTGTCGGTGAAGATGACGTGGTGGTGCGCGACGCCGAACAACTCGGTCTGCCGCTCGGGCACGTCGGCCGGCGCGGCCGGAAAGTGACGGTCTCCCGCGTCGAGGGCACCCGGCGTGACCGGCTCGCCCACCGCTGTGCGCACAGCCGCCACCAGTAACCGCAACCGTCCGGCGTCCCATCGGCACGGGGCGCCGGAAAGCCGCCCACGGCGCGTTACGCCCGCTCAGGCCCGTCGTCCGCCGTCCACCGACAGCGCGATCCCGGTGACGTACGAGGCGGCGTCCGAGCACAGCCAGACCGTCGCGGCGGCCGCCTCCTCCGGCGTCGCCATGCGGCCCAGCGGGGTGATCGCCTCTTGCATCGCGATCAGGTCGGTGCCGGCCGCCACCCGCTCGAACCCGGGCGTGCGGGTCGGTCCGGGGCAGACCGCGTTGACGCGGATACCGCGCGGCGCGTAGTCCACCGCGGCGGCCTTGGTCAGGCCGACCACACCGTGCTTGGCGGCGACGTAGGCCGGGGCGGTGGGGATCGCGTACAGACCGCCGTTGGACGCGACGTTCACGATCGCGCCGCCGCCGCGGCTCTGCAGCGCGGGCAGCTCGTACTTCATGCACAGGAAGGTCCCGCCCATGTTGACGTGGGTCACCCGCTCGAACTCCGCCAGGCTCATCCGGTCCAGTTGCCGGTGGTGTGAATCCAGGCCGGCGTTGTTCACGGCGAAGTCGAGACCGCCGAACGTCTCGACCGTGCGCTCCACGGCCGTGCGCACCGCGTCCGCGTCGACGATGTCGACGCGCAGTGCCAACGCCTTCCCGCCGTTCTTCGTTATCAGTTCGGCGGTTTCGGCGGCGGTGGTCTCGTCGATGTCGGTGACGGTGACGCAGGCGCCCTGACGGGCCAGTTCGGCGGCGGCCGCACGGCCGATTCCGCTGCCCGCACCCGTTACGAGTCCGGCCTTTCCGGTGAAGCTGCTCATGGTGATCCTCCAGGAGGACTCGGGCTGATGTGCGTGGTCGTGTTCCGGTCGCGACGGCGCTCCGCGCCGCGCGGCCGGTGGTCAGGCCAGGGGCACGACGATGCCGTTTCCGTGCCGACCCGTCTCCGCTTCGTCCAGCAGCAGCGAGGCCAGCGTGGTGCGGGTGATCCTGGGAGGCAGCAGCGGGCGCCGCAGATCCGTCAGCGGCACGACGCTGCGGGTGGAGCTGAGGGGCCCGTCGGTGACGTCCGGGGCGTGGAAGACCGTGGCGCCGGCCGCCAGCGCGATCTCGTCGGCCTCGGCCTTCTCGGCCAGTTCCGATCCGACGAACATCCGCATCACCCCCGCGTAGATCAGTCCGCCCGACCGGCTGGAGACACCCGAGCCCAGCGCTCCCAGCCACACCGTGCGGACGTTCGCCGCGGCCAGCCGCCTGGCCCCGGCGACCAGCGCGCCCGGTCCGTCGCCCTTGCCGATGCCGATGGCAGAGACGACCACGTCCACGTCGCCCAGGGCGGGAAAGCCGCTCGGGACGGTGACGTCCGCCCGCCGGATCTCCACCGGCCGCGGCGCGGGCACGGTCACCTTCGTTGGCGTGCGGACCAGGGCCACGACCTCATGGCCACGCTCCAGTGCCTGGTCGACGAGTGTGCCGCCGGTGCGGCCCGATGCTCCGAGTATGGCGATGCGCATGATCTTCCCACTTCTTGACTGAACAAGTGTTGGCGACTTGAGTAAACAACCGTTGGTCAGCGGCGTCAAGCTGCGGAGCTGCGATAAAGTGAACGTGTGTTGTTTTGGTGTTCGTGCTGGTAGGAAGGTGGCGAGGGTGTCGTCTCAGGAGCGGTCCGCTCCTCGCCGCCGCAATCCGCGGGGGCAGGGGCAGATACTCAAGGCCCAGCTCGTAGACGCCGCAGCCAAGCTGCTGGCCACACTCGACCAGCCGGAGACACTCACCCTCCGACAGGTCGCACGCGAGGTCGGAGTGGCACCGGCCAGCATCTACAGCCACTTCACCGACTTGAGCGCACTGATCCAGCACGTACTGCGGCTGCGCTACCAGGAGCTGACCAGGCTGATGGACGAGGCCGCACGAGCCGCCGGTCCCGCTCCCCTGGCCGACCTCACCGCCCGCTGCGCCGCCTACGTGCACTGGGGTGTCGACCAGCCCGGCCACTACCGCACCCTCTTCGGCGGCCGCATGCCCGCCGACCTGGTCCCCGGTTCGGCCCACGGGGCCGGCGCCGAACCTCTCAACGCCGTCGTGGCCTCCCTCGCGGCGGCCGCCGCTCCGGAACGCGAGCAGTCCACGGCGGAGCGGCAGGAACAGGCCGGCCTCATGCTCTGGACCGCGCTGCACGGCCTCGTCAGCCTCTACAACGATCACGGCGCCATGCCCTGGCCGCCCCTGAGCGACCTGATCACCGATGTGGTCAGCCTGCACACCGGCCGGCCGGCCGGCGAGATCGCGAGCCTCCTGGACCGCCGCGCAGGGCAGCTCGCGCACGAGTGATCACTGTCACCGCCCTGCACGGACAGAACATCGTGTCCGGGCCAGGGGCGGGCTGGTGCCACGTCAACGGCGAGAGCGTGGTCCGGGAGTCCGTCACCATCGGCACCCTGGCGAGTGGGTGGTGTCCACTGCGGTCCATCGGTTGATCAGCAGGTGCGGGCTGGTCGTCACCGGCCAGCGGCGGTGGCGTTCTCGAAGCCACGCGGAGGCGCAGCGGTAGGTGAGCTCGTCCAGGTAGATAATGTGTCGTTTGCCGGGACGCCGGACGATGAGCCGTTCACGGGACAGGTCGTGATCGCCGAAGGGCCCGGAAGACGTTCCGCAGGACGATGTGGATCGAACGAGCCGGCGTCCCCTTGCGGGTGGCGATCGCTTTCTTGACGTCGTCGTGGGTAGTCACCGCGCTGCTGGGCACGCCGGGCCCGGAGCGCCGTGACGATCACCCTTCTGGCGCTGTGGGGCGAAACAGTGACAGGAAACCGCCAAGCAGAGCGAACGCGGCGAAGAACAACTCTGTTTCCACCTTGCTGGCGCTGCTCTCGGCCACCTGAGTGTTGAGCAAGATCCACATTGCCCATCCCATGGTCACCAGCAGGTGATTGTCCCGCTCCCTCAGCAGCCGCATCCCTGCCCACAGCAGCAGGGGCACCAGCGTCACCAAAGCGACTACGGCCAGCGCGCTTTCGATGAACCCTGCGCCGATGCCTCCATCCGGATTGGCCTGTTGCGCCTCCCACGCCCACTGCTCGGCAGACTCCCAGACCCAGTACGTTGTATGGGCTGCGGCCGCCGAGACGCCGACGCCCTTCAACCAACGGCATAACCTGCTGCTCAACATGGCCTCACCATGCACAGCACAGCACTCGCACGCCTGAGTACCCATACTCAAATGGACCAGAAGGTGCGCGGACGTGACCTTTGGCTTTGTTCACGCGTTTCCGCCGACAGAGCCAGGGCCTTGGACGATCACCGCTGTTGGCTGGGTCGGATCTGCATCACCTGCGCACGCACCTCCTCCAGCTCCCCGCGCAGACGCTCAGCCATGGCCGCGGTCTCCGCCGGCAGTGCCCGCTCCTTCTCGGTCGGCACCAGTCCCCCCGGGTTTGCTGCGCGCACCCTGAATGGGGGTCCTTCCGGCGCCGAGCTGGAAACAGCCGCCTCCGTACACCCCGCAGATCGCAACGGACGCGCGGCGGCAGCGGCACGGCCAGGCCCACGTGCCCGACCGGGCGGCTGCCGTGCGGCGGCGATCAGCGCAGTCCGGCGAAGAGGTCGTTCTCGGGTACGGCGGCGCCGGTGGCGTCCTTGACGCGTACGTAGGTCTCCATGCCCATCAACTCGCCGAACCTCTCCTTGCCCATCTTGAGGAAGAAGATGTTCTCGCCCTGACTGGCGTGCGCGGCCAGCGCGTCGAACTTCTGGCCGCTGAACGCGGTGGTGTCCACCCACGTGGTGATCTCATCGTCGGGGAGGCCGATCTCGGCCATCGCGGCGGCCTCGGCAGGATCCGGCTCCGGCATGTCCTCCCCGAACTCGCGCATGGTCTCCCCGAACCGCTGCATCATCGAGCGGGGCATCGTCGTCCAGTACACCTTCGGTGTCAGCGTGGTCATCTCCAGCGCCGCCATCGTGATGCGGTTGGCCTGGATGTGGTCGGGGTGGCCGTAGAAGCCGTTCTCGTCGTAGGTGACGACCACATCGGGCCGGTAGTGCCGCATGAGTTCCGCGAGTCTGGCGGCGCCCTCCTCCACGGGGGTCTGCCAGAAGGATCCGGGGGCGTCGTTGCTCGGCCAGCCGATCATCCCGGAGTCGGCATAGTCCAGCATCTCCAGATCGCTGATCTTCAGGACGTCACAGCTCGCCTTGAGTTCTTGACGGCGCATCAAGGCGACGGCCGCCGGATCGTGGCCGGGATCGCCCGGCTTGACACCCCCCGGCCCGTCACCGCAACCGCCGTCGGTACACGTCACGAGAACCGTCCGGATGCCCTCCGCCGCATACCGCGCGAGGACCCCTCCGGTTCCGGTGGCCTCGTCGTCGGGGTGGGCGTGTACTGCCATGAGCGTCAAGGGCCGGTCAGTCATGGAACAGTCCTCCTGCGGAAATCCGTCTTGATCCAAGTGCGCGGCGGGCGTACCGCGATCCTGGGGCCCGGAGCCTGGTGGGGTGGACGACCTTGTGGTCTCCGTGTTCCCCGCCGTGCGGCGCCGGTCCCTCGGTCGATGCAACCGTGCCGCCGGGACGGCTGTTCCCCGCGCGGCCCGCGGAGGGGGTGCGAAGGTGACGTCGGCGGCCTGCGCGATGATCTCGATCTCGTCGCCCAGCGCCCATTCGGCGACGCGCGACACCATCGGCGCCGGTACGGCGTCGCTGATGCCCGCTGCCGCGGGGATGTCGTACGTCGCGTGGGCGTCGTGGGGCATGACCACCCGGTAGCCCAGCTCCAGGGCCGTGCGCGCCGTCGCGCTGACGCACATCTCGGACATCACCCCGCACACGGCCAGGGCTCGTACGCCCCGCTCGGCGAGCAGGCCGCCCAGGGGCGTCTCGTGGAAGCCGTCGTCCTCCGTCTTGCGGATGACGACCTCCCGGTGGCCTTCGGGGACCGGCAGGTGCAGTTCCCAGCCCGGTGTCTTCGGCTCGTCGGGCGCGCCCGTGGGGCCGTCGTTCTGGAGGTGGACGATCAGCGAGCCACCGGCGCGTGCCTTGGCGAGCAGGTCGGTGGTCCGGTCGAGGAGCCGGGGCGCGCCGGGAACCGCGTCGGGGCCCGTGACGAAGGCCGACTGGACGTCGACCACGATCAGGGCCTGCACGGGTGGCACGGGGACGGTCATGCGGCGATTGTTCCGGACGGCCTCGCGGCCGCGGCGGGGCCGGGGCATTAGCGATGCGTTAGTGATGTGCCACTCGGGTGTTAACAGAGCACTAGCGCGGATCGGCAGGGTTGTTGATGCGAGAGACGCTCGTACCAGCAAGGGGGTTCCCATGTCGCACATCACGCTCACCAACCGGGGCAAAGTCGTCGTCGCCACGATGGCGGCGGTGGCGGCCATGGGGGTGACCGCCTGCCAGGGCAGCGAGCCCGAGCCCGAGGGGAAGGCGCCCGCGGCCGCCGCCTCACAGAACGGCGACGCGGCGACGGGCTCGGCGACGGGTTCGGCGACGGGCGGTGAGGAGATCGGGTCGAAGGCCGGGAGCGCCGGCGGCGGGAGGTGTGAGTCCTCGTCGATGAGCCTGCGCGTGGGGAACGCCGACATCGGGGCGGGCAACATCCGGTATGCGCTGGTGTTCACCAACAAGGGCAAGAGCGCCTGCACGCTGAACGGATTCCCCGGGGTGTCGCTGCTCGCCAGGGACGGGCAGACGATCGGGAAGGCCGCCGAGCGCGAGGGCGCCATGGGGAAGCCCGTCACGGTGGCCGCCGGGGGAAGCGCGCACGCCGTGCTGCACACGATCAACGACGGCCTCTCGGACAAGCCGTGCTGGAAGAGCGCCTCCCTGGTGAAGGCCTACCCGCCCGGCTCGAAGGAGGCCATGACCGCGCGGGTCTCCTCGGGGCTGCGGGTGTGCGGGGACGAGTTCACCGTCACGGCTGTCGCTGCCGGGGCCGGTGCGTAGCCAGGGGCCCCGGGGCGCGGTGGGACCGCCGTGAGGAGCGCCGCGAGGAACGGATTTCCCTCAGCGGGGGGAATGACGTAGTGTTGCATTCACCGACGCGGGGTGGAGCAGCTCGGTAGCTCGCTGGGCTCATAACCCAGAGGTCGCAGGTTCAAATCCTGTCCCCGCTACTTGAGGCGAGGGCCCGGCACCAGATCTGGTGCCGGGCCCTCGTGCGTGCGCTGCGGTGCGCGATTCGGGCCGTCGTACCGTGATCCGTATGACTGATGCTGCCGCCGTCCCCGTCCGTCGCTTCTGGCAGGGGCTCGGGCTGCCCGGGATCATCGACGTGCACACGCACTTCATGCCGAAGAACGTCCTGGACAAGGTCTGGGCGTACTTCGACTCCGTCGAGCCGCTGGTCGGCATCGAGTGGCCCATCACCTATCGGGAGGACGAGGACGAACGCCTCGCGCTCATACGGGACTTCGGGGTGCGGGCCTTCACCTCGATGGTCTATCCGCACAAGCCCGGCATGGCGGCGTGGCTGAACGAGTGGGCGGCCGGGTTCGCCGCCCGTACGCCCGACTGTCTGCACACGGCGACCTTCTTCCCGGAGCCGGGCGTCGAGGAGTACGTGGGTGTGGCGCTGGACGGCGGGGCGCGGGTGTTCAAGTCGCATGTGCAGGTGGGGGCGTACGACCCGGGCGACGCGCTGCTGGACCCGGTGTGGGGGATGCTCGCCGAGGCCGGGACGCCCATCGTCATCCACTGCGGTTCGGGCCCGGCGCCCGGCAAGCACACCGGACCCGAACCGGTGGCCCGGCTGCTGGCCCGGCACCCCCGGCTGCGGCTGGTCGTCGCGCACATGGGACTGCCGGAGTACGCGGACTTCCTGGGGCTCGCGGAGCGGTACGCGGGGGTGCACCTGGATACGACGATGGCCTTCACCGACTTCTCCGAGGCCCACTGGCCCTTTCCGCCGGAGGAGCGGGGGCGGCTCGGTGCGCTGGGCGACCGGGTGCTGTTCGGGAGCGACTTCCCCAACATCCCGTACGGGTACGAGCACGCCCTGGAGGCGCTGACCCGGCTGGACCAGGACGACGACTGGCTGCGGGGGGTCTGTTACGGGAACGCGGCGCGGCTGTTCGGCCTGTGACGCGCGTGTGCGGCCCCCCGCAGCGGCGCGTCAGCCGTTGCCGAGGGGGAGGGCTTCGGCCAGGGTGCGCCACTCCTCGCGGGGGAGGGTGGTGAACGGGGCGGTGTTCACCACCTGGACCGCCAGGTGGTCCGCGCCCGCCGCCAGGAACGTGTCGACGCGGCGCCGGATCGCTTCCGCGTCGCCCAGGGCGAAGACGCCCGACAGCAGGCGTTCGCTGCCGCCGTCCGCGAAGTCCTCCTCCTCGAAGCCCAACCGCAGCAGGTTGTTGGTGTAGTTGGGCAGGGCCAGGTAGCGGCCCAGGTAGTCGCGGGCGATGGTGCGGGCGCGGTCGAGGTCCGGTTCGAGGACGACCTTGAGGTCCGGGGCGAGCAGCGCCTCGTCGCCCAGGATCTCCCGCGCCTGCGCGGTGAACTCCGGGGTGACCAGGTACGGATGGGCGCCGGCGGCGCGGTCGCGGGAGAGCTCGAGCATCTTCGGGCCGAGGGCGGCCAGGATCCGGCGGGACGCGGGGACCGGGGTCGGGGCGGCGTCCAGGGCCGCCAGGTACTCCCGCATCGCGGAGTACGGGCGCGCGTACCGCTCACCGGCGAGCGCGCTGTGACTCACCCCGAGACCCAGCACGAAGCGCCCGTCGTGGGCCGCGTCGATGGCGGCGTACCGCTCGGCCACGAACGCCGGGTCGTGGTCCCAGATGCTGAGGATGCCGGTCGCGACGGTGATCCGGCCGGTGGCCTCCAGGAGGGCCCCTGCCTGGTCCGGGCTGGGGCTGCCGCCGAGCCAGAGGGTGCCGTACCCCAGCTCCTCCAGCTCGGCCGCCGCCTCGCCGACCTGCTGCGCCGATAGGGAGTCCGTGACCCGCAGGGCCGCGGTCCAGATGCCGATCTTGCCGAGGGCGGGTTGAGTAGCCATATTCCTGCGAACTGGAGAGGGCTTCCGCCTATTCCCGGGGCCATTCCGGGGCCGTAGTCCGCGGCCGGCTCCGGGGCCGGCTCCGGGGCCGGCGCCGGGGCCGTTTCGGGCCCATAGGATTCTCAGGTTATTCACAGGTAGCCGAAAGGAAGCTCTCAGTCCGTCGCCGGAAGCTGACGTTCATGATGGCGACCTCGCCCCATGGGCGTACCGAGCTGCTGCGACCGGACGGGAGCCCCGTCCGGGTGCTGGTTGTGGACGACGAGTCGGCCCTCGCCGACCTGCTGTCGATGGCGCTGCGCTACGAGGGCTGGGAGGTGCGGACGGCGGGCGACGGTGCCGAGGCCATCCGTACGACCCGTGAGCTGCGCCCCGACGCGGTCGTCCTCGACGTCATGCTGCCCGACATGGACGGGCTCACCGTCCTGGGCCGGCTGCGCCGCGAGCTGCCCGAGGTGCCGGTGCTGTTCCTGACCGCGCGGGACGCCGTCGAGGACCGGATCGCCGGGCTGACGGCGGGCGGCGACGACTACGTCACCAAGCCGTTCAGCCTGGAGGAGGTCGTCGCCCGGCTGCGCGGTCTGCTGCGCAGGTCGGGGGCGGCGGCCGCGCGCAGCGAATCGGTGCTGGCGGTCGGCGACCTGGTGCTGGACGAGGACAGCCACGAGGTGTCGCGGGCGGGGCAGGAGATCCACCTGACCGCGACCGAGTTCGAGCTGCTGCGCTATCTGATGCGCAACCCGCGCCGGGTGCTCAGCAAGGCGCAGATCCTGGACCGGGTGTGGAGTTACGACTTCGGCGGCCAGGCCAACGTCGTCGAGCTGTACATCTCCTACCTGCGGCGCAAGATAGACGCGGGCCGCAGCCCGATGATCCACACCCGGCGCGGCGCCGGGTATCTGATCAAGCCCGGGGAGTAGACACCGTGGCGCACCCGACCCCGCGCGGCAGGAAGAACACCCGGGCCTCCGCCCGGCGGCCCTGGTCGCTGCGCACCCGCCTGGTCGTCTCGGCGGTGGCACTGATCGCCGTGGTCTGCGCCGTGATCGGCACGGTCACGACGATCGCCCTGAAGTCGTATCTGGAGGGTCAGGTCGACAACGACCTGCGCTCGTCCGCGGGCGGCGCCATGCGCAAGGCGAGCGAGCGGCCGAACTCGATCGATCCGCGCGGCCCGGAGAGCATCTTCTTCCTGAACGGGCCCGGGCAGCCGATCGGCACCGCCGGGGCGCGCCTCGGGCCGGACCGCAAGGCGATCCAGTCCGGCAAGAGCAACGACGAGCCGATGCTGCCGGACTTCTCGAACGCCGCGCAGCGGGTGGACAAGCTGACCAGCGGGCAGGAGAAGGCGCTCACCTCGATCCCCCTCGACGACAACGTGCACGCCGTCGATCTCCCCGGCCTCGGCAGCTATCGAGCCGTGGCCAAGTGGAACCCGAGGGACGGCGGGATCATCATGGCGTTCCCGCTCAACCAGACCCAGGACACCGTCAACACCCTCATCCTGGTCGAGGTCTGCGTCGCCGCCGCCGGACTGGTCGCGGCCGGGCTCGCCGGGGCCACCATGGTCGGCATCTCGCTGCGCCCGCTGCGCCGGGTGGCCGCGACCGCGACCCGGGTCTCGGAGCTGCCGCTGCACAGCGGCGAGGTGGCGCTGCGGGAGCGGGTTCCGGCCTCCGAGGCCGATCCGCGGACCGAGGTCGGCCAGGTCGGGGCGGCGCTCAACCGCATGCTGGGGCACATCGAATCGGCCCTGGCGGCCCGCCAGGAGAGCGAGACGCGGGTACGGCAGTTCGTCGCCGACGCCAGCCATGAGCTGCGGACCCCGCTCGCCTCGATCCGCGGCTACGCCGAGCTGACCCGGCGCGGCCGCGAGGAGATCGGGCCGGACACCCGGCATGCGCTGGGCCGGGTGGAGTCCGAGGCCGGGCGGATGACCGGGCTGGTGGAGGATCTGCTGCTGCTGGCCCGGCTGGACGCCGGGCGGCCCCTGGAGTACGCCGAGGTGGACCTGTCCCCGCTGGTGGTGGACGCGGTCAGCGACGCGCGGGCGCTCGGGTCCGACCACCAGTGGCGGCTGGAGCTGCCGGACGAACCCGCGCTCGTCCACGGCGACTCGGCGCGGCTGCACCAGGTCCTGGTCAACCTGCTGGGCAACGCCCGTAACCACACCCCGGCCGGGACGACCGTCACCGCGCGCGTGCTGTGGGGCGGTCCGCACACCGCGCCGCGCCCGTCGCCGTACCTGGCGCCGTACGGCATGGTGCACGGCCCGTCGTACGGACCCCAGAACCATCCGGACGACGCCCACGGCTTCGGGCCCGGCTCGCCCTACGCCTTCGGCCACGGCCCGGGCCACGGCGCGCCGCCCGGCGGCAGCGGGTCCGGTTCGCCCTACGCGGCGCCGTACGGATCCCCGTACGCCATGGCGCGGGCGGCCGCGCACCCCGGCACCTCCGGGCCGCCGCAGCCGCCCTCGTACATCTCGCTGCAGATCGAGGACGACGGCCCCGGCATCCCGCCCGATCTGCTGCCGCACGTCTTCGAGCGCTTCGCGCGCGGTGACGCCTCGCGTTCGCGCACCGCGGGCAGCACCGGTCTGGGGCTGGCCATCGTGCACGCGGTGGTCGCCGCGCACGACGGACAGGTGACGGTGGACAGCGTGCCGGGGCGTACCGTGTTCGGCGTCCATCTCCCTGTTCACCAGGGCGTTACGCACTCACAGCCAGGCCACAGGCTGACCACACAGCCGTGACAGCGCCGCTCGCGAATGTCGTTCCATGCGAACCGACAGCCCTCTCGAGGCGCCGCCCGAGACACCCCTGCAGACCCTGCCCGCGCGCCGGCACATCGCGGTCGACCGCAGCCGCCCGGTGCTCGACGTCGTGATCCCCGTCTACAACGAAGAGGCGGACCTCGAGCGGTGTGTGCGCCGGCTGCACGACCATCTGACGCGCACCTTCCCCTACCGATTCCGGATCACCATCGCGGACAACGCCAGTACGGACCGCACGCCCCATGTGGCGGCCTACCTGGACGACACCGTCGAGGAGGTGACGGCGGTCCGGCTGGAGCAGAAGGGCCGCGGGCGGGCGCTGCGCACCGTCTGGTCGCTGTCCGAGGCGCCGGTGCTGGCCTATATGGACGTCGATCTGTCCACCGACCTCAACGCGCTGCTGCCGCTGGTGGCCCCGCTGATCTCGGGCCACTCGGACCTGGCGATCGGATCGCGGCTGTCGCGCAGCTCGCGCGTCGTGCGCGGCACCAAGCGGGAGTTCATCTCGCGCGCCTACAACCTGATCCTGCGGGGCAGCCTGGCGGCCCGGTTCTCCGACGCACAGTGCGGGTTCAAGGCGATCCGCAAGGACGTCGCGGAGCGGCTGCTGCCGATGGTCGAGGACACCGGGTGGTTCTTCGACACCGAGATGCTGGTGCTGGCCGAGCGTGCGGGGCTGCGCATCCACGAGGTGCCGGTGGACTGGGTCGACGACCCGAACAGCACCGTGCACATCGTGAAGACCGCCACCGACGACCTGAAGGGCGTCTGGCGGGTGGGGCGCGCGCTGGCCACCGGCGCGCTCCCGCTGGACCGGCTGCGCCGCCCGTTCGGTGACGATCCGCGCGACCGCGAACTGAGCGGGGTGCCGGGCGGACTGGCTCGCCAGCTCGTCGGGTTCTGTGTGGTGGGCGGGCTGTCCACGCTCGTCTATCTGGCGCTCTACACGCTCTTCCGGCTCGGTACGGGCCCGCAGGTGGCCAACGCACTGGCGCTGCTGCTGTCCGCGCTCGGCAACACCGCGGCCAACCGGAGGCTCACCTTCGGCGTCCGCGGACGGGACCGGGCGATCCGCCACCAGGCCCAGGGCCTGGTCGTCTTCGGCATCGGCCTCGTGCTGACCAGTGGCTCCCTGGCCGCCCTGGACACCGCCCCCGGCTCCCCCTCGCACGGCACCGAACTGGCCGTGCTCATCGCGGCCAACCTCGCCGCCACCGTTCTGCGCTTCCTGCTCTTCCGGGCCTGGGTCTTCCCGTCGGACAGCGGAGCCACCACCGACCACGACCCGAGGACCAACCGATGACGACGTACGACCACGGCACCCGGGAAGCCGGTGCGCCGCCGCCCCTTCCCGCCGCCGCTCCCCCCATCGCGCCCGACGTTTCCGACGTTTCCGGCGGCTCGCGCCTGGCGCGGGCGTGGCGGGGCCGCCCGGAGGACCCGCGCTGGGCGCGGCCCGCGCTGTGGGCCCTGCTCGCCGTGACCACCGTGCTCTACATGTGGAGCCTGGGCGCCTCGGGTTACGCGAACCAGTTCTACTCGGCCGCCGTGCAGGCGGGCAGCGAGAGCTGGAAGGCGTTCTTCTTCGGCTCCTCGGACGCCGCGAACTCCATCACCGTCGACAAGCCCCCGGCCGCGCTGTGGCCGATGGCCCTCTCGGTGCGCGTCTTCGGCCTCTCCTCCTGGGCGATCCTGATCCCCGAGGCGCTGATGGGCGTCGCGACGGTCGGGGTGCTGTACGCGGCCGTACGCCGCCGGTTCAGCGCGGCCGCCGGGCTTATCGCGGGCGGCGCGCTCGCGGTGACCCCGGTCGCGGCGCTGATGTTCCGCTTCAACAACCCCGACGCGCTGCTGTGCCTGCTGATGGTCGCGGCCGTCTACTGTGTGCTGCGCGCGCTGGAGGACGCCCGGACGAAGTGGCTGGTGCTGGCCGGAATCTGCTTCGGCCTCGGCTTCCTCACCAAGACGCTCCAGGCGTGGCTGATCCTGCCCCCGCTCGCGGTGGTGTACGCGGTGTGCGCCCCGGCCCGGCTGGGCCGCCGGATCGGGCAACTGCTGCTCGCGGGGCTCGCGATGGTGATCTCCGGCGGCTGGTGGGTCGCGATCGTCGAGCTGTGGCCCGCGTCGTCCCGGCCGTACATCGGCGGCTCGCAGAACAACAGCTTCCTCGAGCTGACCTTCGGCTACAACGGCCTGGGCCGGATCAACGGCAACGAGACCGGCAGCGTCGGCGGCGGTGGCGCGCGCGGCGGTGGCGGCGGTGGCGGCGGAATGTGGGGCGAGACCGGTATCGACCGGCTGTTCGGCTCCGACATGGGCGGTCAGATCGCCTGGCTGCTGCCCGCGGCGTTCATCCTGCTGGTGGCGGGGCTGTGGCTGACCTGGCGGGCCAAGCGGACGGACACCCGGCGCGCGGCGTTCCTGGTCTGGGGCGGGGCGCTGCTGATGACGTTCGCGACGTTCAGCTTCATGTCCGGGATCTTCCACCAGTACTACAACGTCGCCCTCGCGCCGTACATCGCGGCGATCGTGGGCATGGGCGCGACGATGCTGTGGGAGCGGCGGCAGGCCGAGGACCGCGTCGGCACCGCGGCCTCGGTGGTGCTCGCGGTCACGGTCGCGGTCACGGCCTACTGGTCGTACGTGCTGCTGGGCCGGTCCGCGGACTGGCACCCGTGGCTGCGCCGGGCGGTGCTGATCGCCGGTCTCGCGGCCGCGGTCGGGCTGCTGTTCGCGGCGCGGCTGGGGCGGACGCTCGCGCTGGGCGTGGCCGCGCTCGGGCTCGCGGCGGCGCTGGCCGGGCCGGTGGCGTACACGCTGAACACGGTGGAGACGCCGAAGAGCGGCTCGATCATCACGGCCGGTCCCACGGTGTCGGGCGGCATGGGCGGCGGTCCCGGCGGCGGCCGTCCCGGCGGCGGGCGCATGGGCGGCCCGCCGGGGATGCAGGGCGGCCAGCAGGGCCAGGGTCAGGGCCAGCAGGGTCAGCAGGGCCAGGGGCAGCAGGGCATGCCGGGCGGCGGTCCCGGTGGCGGCTTCCCGGCCGCCGGCCGGCCGCAGCAGAACGGCACCGGCACCGGCACCGGCAACGGCAACGCCCAAGGGCAGGGCCAGGCCCAGGGCCAGCAGAGCCAGGGCCGGAACGGTCAGCGGGGCATGTTCCCCGGCGCCATGGGCGAAGGCGGCCGACGCGGTATGGGCGGCGGCATGGGCGGGCTGCTCAACGGCGCGCAGGTCAACGCCAAGGTGAAGGCGAAGCTGGAGAAGAACGCCGACGACTACACCTGGGTCGCGGCGGCCATCGGTTCCCAGAACGCCGCGAGCTATCAGCTCGCCACCCAGGACCCGGTGATGGCCATCGGCGGCTTCAACGGCAGCGACCCGTCGCCGACCCTCGCCCAGTTCAAGGAGTATGTGAAGCAGGGGAAGATCCACTACTTCATCTCCTCGGGCACCGGCATGGGCGGCGGCCCGGGCGGTGGCGGCAACGGCACCTCGTCCAAGATCACCACTTGGATCGAGGCGACCTACAAGAAGGTCACCGTGGGCAGCACCACGCTCTACGACCTGACGCAGAAGAAGTCCTCCAGCTGACGCCTTCAGCCCCGTTCCGTACGGGCCGGTGGCCGGGTTCCCCCCGCGGCCACCGGCCCGTACCCATGTGGGCGCGCAGGGCGCACAGGGCGCGGCGTGGCGCGCGGAAATTCACTGTACGGCGTACAGCGACGCTTGTACGGTGTACGGCGAACGCGCTGCCCTGCACCGTACAAACGTCTCCCTGGAGTCCCCATGACGGCCCCGACCGCCGATACCGGACCTGCCGCGCCGCCCGGCGCAGCCTCCGGTGGCCATCCCCAGCGCTGGCTGATCCTCGCCGTGATCTGCCTCGCCCAGCTCACCGTGTTGCTGGACAACACGATCCTCAACGTGGCGGTCCCCTCCCTCGCCCGGGAGATGGACGCGACCACCGCCGACATCCAGTGGATGATCAACGCCTATTCGCTGGTCCAGTCCGGACTGCTGCTCAGCGCGGGCAGCGCCGCCGACCGCTATGGGCGCAAGAAGATGCTCGTCGCGGGGCTCGCCCTGTTCGGCGTCGGCTCGCTGATCGCCTCGCTGGCGCAGGGGCCGGGCCAGCTCATCGCCGCCCGCGCCGGAATGGGGATCGGCGGCGCGCTGCTCATGACCACGACGCTCGCCGTCGTGGTGCAGATCTTCGACGACACCGAGCGGACCAAGGCGATCGGCGTGTGGGGCGCGGTCAGCTCGCTCGGCTTCGCCGCGGGGCCGCTCATCGGCGGCGGGCTGCTGGAGCACTTCTGGTGGGGGTCGATCTTCCTGATCAACATCCCGGTCGCGCTGCTCGGCCTCGCCGCCGTGGTCCGGCTCGTCCCCGAGTCCAAGAACCCGGCCGGTGACCGGCCCGATCTGCTGGGCGCGCTGCTCTCCACGGTCGGTATGACCGGGATCGTCTACGCGATCATCGCCGGGCCCGAGCACGGCTGGACCTCGAACCGGGTGCTGCTGTCCGCCTTCGTCGGCATCGCCGTGCTGGCCGGTTTCGCGCTGTGGGAGCGTCATATCCCCTATCCGATGCTGGACATGCACTTCTTCCGCAACCGCTCCTTCGTGGGCGCCGTCGCGGGCGGCATCCTCGTCGCCTTCGGCATGGGCGGCTCGCTCTTCCTGCTCACCCAGCATCTGCAGTTCGTGCTCGGCTACGACGCCCTGGACGCGGGGTTGCGCACCGCGCCGCTCGCGCTGGTGATCGTGGCGCTCAACCTCACCGGTGTCGGGGCCCGGCTGCTGCCGAAGCTCGGCACGCCGCTGACGATCGTCACCGGCATGGGGCTGCTCTCGCTCGGTCTCGCGCTGATCGCGGTCCTCGGCGCGGATGGCTACGGCGGGATGCTGCTGGGGCTGGTGGTGATGGGGGCCGGAATCGCGTTCGCCATGCCCGCGATGGCGAACGCCATCATGTCGGCCATCCCGCCGGAGAAGGCCGGGGTGGGAGCGGGCGTCAACGGCACCCTCACCGAATGCGGCAACGGGCTCGGGGTCGCGGTCCTGGGCGCGGTGCTGAACTCCCGCTTCGGCACGCTGCTGCCCGCGGCCGCCGCCGGAGCGGGCTCGCTCCCGGCCGCCCTCGCCACGGCCCGCACTCCCGAGGACCGGGCGGCCGTCCTGGACGCCTTCGCCTCCGGGGTGGAGACCAGCCAGCTGGTGGGCGCGGCGGCCGTGCTCGCCGGTGGAGTGCTGGCCGCGCTGCTGCTCCGCCGGGCCGAACGATCTTCACCGGCGGCTCCGGCGGCATAGCATCGGACATGTATGACCCGTCGCGCATCGTGTCCGCCTGAGACGCGGCAGCAGCGCAGCGCAGAAGGAGAGCCGCCATGGCAACCGGCAGCCGTGCCACCCACCCACGGTCCAGCGTCTGGCTCTCCGAGCGCAAGGCCCCCAAACGCAAGGGCGATCAGCAGCCGGTCGGTCTCGACCACGTGAAGATCATCGCGGCGACCGTCCGGCTGCTGGACGCCGAAGGGCTCGCGGGCTTCTCCATGCGCCGGCTGGCGGCGGATCTGGGCGTCACCGCCATGTCGGTCTACTGGTACGTGGAGACCAAGGACCAGCTGCTCGAACTCGCCCTCGACGCCTGCATGGGAGAGATCGTCCTCCCCGCGGAGGCCGCCCGGCCCGCCGGGGAGCCGGAACAGCCCGCCACCGACGAGGGCCCGGACTGGCGCGAGCAGCTGCGCCAACTCACCTTCGAATACCGCCAGGTGCTGGTGCGCCACCCCTGGCTGTCCCCGCTGCTGGGGGAGTACTTCAACATCGGGCCGAACGCGATGGCCTTCTCCAGCGCCGCGCAGCGGGTGATGCGCCACAGCGGACTGCCGCACGAGAAGATCACCAGCGCGCTCTCCCTCGTCTACCAGTTCGTCTACGGCTTCAGCACCATCGAGGGCCGCTACTCCGCCCTCTGCCGGACGCTGGGAGTCACCCAGGACGAGCTGTTCCGGGAGGTGATGAGCTCGGTCGAGGATCGCCCGGAGTTCGACGAATCGCGCAGGACCATGGAAGCGAGCCGCGGATACACCGTCGAGGAGATGCGCGAGCGGGAGTTCACCCTCGCGCTGGACCTGGCGATCGCCGGTATCGAGGCCCTGCGGGACGCCCCCTAGCGCACGAGCGGGCACCGCGGCCGTCATGCCGCCGCCGGAAGCTCCTCGCCCTGGACGGCCTGTATGTCCAGCTCCACCCGCAGGGTGGTACCGATCGCCGCGATGCCCGCCGCGACCACCTGGTTGTAGTTCATCGCGAAGTCCTCACGGCGCAGCTCCGCGGTCGCCCGGAAGGCCGCCCGCACCCCGCCCCAGGGGTCGGGGCCGGTCCCGAGATAGGTCAGGTCCAGGTCCACGTCCCGCACCACACCGTGCATGGACAGCTCCCCGTGCACCGTCCACCGGTCCGGGCCGGCCGCGCTCAGATGCGTGCTCGTGTAGGTGAGGACCGGGAACTGCTCCACGTTCAGGAAGTCGGGCGACTTCAGATGGCCGTCCCGCATCTCGTTACCGGTATCGATGCTGGCTGCCTGGATCACCGCCTCGACCCGCGACTTCTCGATGTCCTCGGCGATCTCGATCTGCCCGCCGAAGTCCGTGAACCGCCCGTGCACGCTGGAGATCCCCAGATGCTGCGCGACGGCCCCGACGGTCGAATGCGCGGGATCCAGCGTCCACGCGCCGGGCGGCGGCAGCTCCACCCCGCCCTGCCGGGCCAGCACCAGCGTGCCCACATCGGCGCGCCCGGCCACCGTGACGATCGCCGTGGACGCCACCGGTGCGTACCCCACCGCCGTGGCGATGATCGTGTACGGGCCGGGGGGCAGCGGCTCCTCGCTGCGCACCGAACCGTCCTCGGTGGCCTGGGCGCGCAGCACCTGCCCGCCCGTCATATCGGTGACGGTCAGCACCGCGTGCTGCACCGCCCATCCGTCGCGGGTGAGGATCCGGGCCCGCAGCCCCGCTCCCCCGCCTGCTCCTGCCCCAGTGGTCGTCATGCCGCGTGTCGTCTCCTGCTCCCGTGGTGCTGTGTTTCTTCCGCGCCCGGGCCCGAGCAGCGGTGTGAGGCCGTCCCCTGCCTGATGTACACCGCTGCCCGGATCCGGGTTCCGGGTCCGGCGGAATCGCACGCCGCCCGGTCCGGGGCGGGGGCGCGTCTCCGCTCTGCGCACGCCCCACGCCCCGGAGTTCTCAGTCGCCGGGGTGGGCGAGTTCGACGTCGTGTCCGTCGATCCCGTGCCCCGCGACCGTCAGGTTGCCCGCGACCGGCGGGTAGCCGCTCGCGATGACCGTGTAGTCGCCCGCGTCCAGGTCGGTGAAGGCGTACGCGCCGTCCTCCCCGGTGGTGGCGCTGGCGACCACGTTCCCGGCCGCGTCGACCAGCGTGACCCGCGCGTCCGGCAGCGGGCGCCGGTCGGCCCCGGCCCGTACGGTGCCCTGCACCCGGGCACCGGCCTGCAGCGCGATCTCCAGCCGGGTCAGGCCCTTGGAGCCGACCTCGACGGGCAGCGCGGAGGGCCGGTAGCCGGGCGCGTTCACCGCGACCGTGAAGGTTCCGGCGACCAGTTCCTCGAAGCTGAACTCGCCCTGCTCACCGGTCTTGCCGGTGGCCAGCACCTCACCGCGGACATCGGTGACCACGACCATGGCCGCGTCCACCGGCTGTCCGTCGTCGGCGCCGCGCACGGTGCCCACGAGCCCGCTGGTGGCCGACAGCACGATGTCGAAGCCGAGCGGTTCGTCGCCGACGACGACCGTGGAGGCCTGCGGCTGGTGGCCGTCGGCGGCCGCGATCAGCACGTACGAGCCGGAGCCGGGGGCGTCCAGGGCGTACGAGCCGTCGGTGTGCGCCACCGAACGTCCGAGCTGCCGCCCGGCGAGCGAGATCAGCGTCACCGCGGCGCGCGGCACGGCGCCGCCCTCCGCGTTCCGCACGAAGCCGTGCACGCCCTGCCGGGGCTGGTGTCCGGATCCGCCGTCACCGGCCGAGGCGTACGCCGCCAGGCGCTGCGGGGCGACCGCGGCGGCAGTGGCGCGATCGGAGTCCCGCGTGGACAGATCGGCGGACGGGGCGCCCACCAGGGCGGGCTCCCGCTCCTCGGTCCGGCCGTGGCCGGTCTCCGCGGTGGCCGTGGCGTTCGCGGGGGCCGCGTCGCCCGCGGGGGCGTCCTCGGCGGTCTGCGGCGAGCCCGTGTTGGTGCGCAGCGCGACCTCCTTGATGAAGAGGGTGAGCAGGAAGGCGAGCAGCGCGGCCGGGGCGGCGAACAGGAAGACGTCCCCGATGCCGTGCCCGTAGGCGCTCTCCATGATCGTGCGCATGGGCTGCGGCAGGGCCTGCACGTCGGGGATGCCCCCGCCGCCGGTGCCGCCGTGACCCATCGCCCGGCCCTTGGGGCCGAGCTCGGCGAGGCCGTCCTTGACGTAGTCGGTCACCCGGGTGGCGAGCACGGCGCCAAGCGCCGAGACACCGATCGCACCGCCCAGGGAGCGGAAGAAGGTGACGACGGAGCTGGCCGCGCCGAGGTCCTGCGGGGCCACCTGGTTCTGCGTGGCCAGGACCAGGTTCTGCATCATCATGCCGATGCCGAGGCCCATGAGCGCCATGTAGATCGCCATGTGCCAGTACGGGGTGTCGTACCGGATGGTGCCCAGCAGCCCGAGGCCCGCCGTCACCAGCGCACCGCCGGTGACCAGCCATGCCTTCCACCGACCGGTCTTGGTGATGACCTGACCGGAGATGGTCGAGGAGACGAACAGGCCGCCGATCATCGGGATGGTCATGATGCCGGACATCGTCGGCGTCTTGCCGCGCGCCAGCTGGAAGTACTGGCTGAAGAAGACGGTGCCGGCGAACATCGCGATACCGACGAAGAGGGAGGCCAGCGAGGCGAGGGTGATCGTCTTGTTGCGGAAGAGACGCAGCGGAATGATCGGTTCGCTCGCCTTGGACTCGATCAGGACGAAGAGCAGGCCGAGGACGATCGCACCGCCGACCATCGCGTAGGTCTGCCAGGAGATCCAGTCGTACTTGTCACCGGCGAAGGTCACCCAGATCAGCAGCAGCGAGACCGCGGCGCTGATGAAGAAAGCGCCGCCCCAGTCGACCTTGACGTCCCGCTTCACGACCGGGAGCTTCAGGGTCTTCTGCAGCACGACCAGCGCGATGACCGCGAACGGCACGCCGACGTAGAAGCACCAGCGCCAGCCCAGCCAGTCGGTGTCGGTGATCACGCCGCCCAGCAGCGGACCGCCGACCGTCGCGACGGCGAAGGTCGCGCCGAGGTAGCCGCTGTAGCGGCCGCGCTCGCGCGGGGAGATCATCGCGGCCATGACGATCTGGGCGAGGGCGGACAGGCCGCCGACGCCGACGCCCTGGACCACTCGGCAGGCGATCAGCATGCCGGGGTTCTGCGACAGGCCGGCGACCACCGAGCCCGCGACGTAGATCAGCAGGGCTATCTGGACCAGCAGCTTCTTGCTGAAGAGGTCGGCCAGCTTGCCCCACAGCGGGGTGGTGGCCGTCATGGCCAGCAGGGTTGCGGTGACCACCCAGGTGTAGGACGACTGGCTGCCGTTGAGGTCGGCGATGATCTTGGGTAGTGCGGCGGAGACGATGGTCGACGACAGGATCGCGACGAACATGCCCAGCAGCAGCCCGGAGAGCGCCTCCATGATCTGCCGGTGGGTCATCGGCGCCGCGGCGTCGGCACCCTGGCCCTGATGGCCGTGGTGTCCTCCTCCGCCGTGCTTGGCGTGGGCGGGGTGCCCCGCGGGTCCCCGCACACCGCCGTCCGGTGTGGTCGTTGCCATGAATGTCCTTAACTTTGCGAGGGTGTACGGGTGGTGCTTTCGACCTGGTGCGGCAGGAGCCGGTGTCGGGTGTCACCGAAGCTCGACCGCAGCCGGGCGAGAAGTTCATTGAGGTGGCCGACGTCCTCGTCCGACCAGTCGCTCAGACAGTGCGCAAGCGCCTGCGTGTAGCGCTCCGACACCTGGCTGAGCAGAGTCAATCCGTTGGCGTTGATGCTCAGCAGCCGCGAGCGCCGGTCAAATGGATCGGGCTTGCGGTCCACCCAGCCCCGATCGGCGACGTGGGCCACATGGCGACTGGTGACCGACATGTCGATGCCGAGCAGCTCGGCGAGTTTGCTCATGCGCATCTCGCCGTAGCGGTCGAGGAGCATGAGGACGACGGCCGAGCCGGCCGGGCAGTCGGCCGGGAGGACGCGACCCAAACCGCGCTTGACGGTGCCGATGGCGCTGAGCTGACGGGCCAGCTCTTCGTACTGGCTCTGCGCTGCCATCGCACCTCCTTGAGACTTTAGGTTGCTTTAGGCAACCATAGAGGAAGTTAGTTGCTACAGGCAAATGACTGGGTGGGTTGAGGTAGTAAATTCCTCTTAAAGGCTTGTCCTCTTATCGGTCAAATGGGGCCACTGAGGTGGGAGGTGCCTGGAGTGACCCAGGGGTGGGCGGGAATCCGCGCGTTCGCTAGGGTCTGGGCCCATGGCGAACAACCCGCAGAGCCCCAACGGCAACAACGACCCGGCCGGCTCCACCCAGATGTTCCGTGCGTTCGTCGACGACGGCGGACGGCAGCCGCAGACGGCCGCCACGTCGAGCGGCGGCTCGCGGGTCGGCGTGATCGTCGGTGTGGTCGCCGCGGTGGTCATCGTCGCAGCGGTGGCCTGGCTGGCGCTGGCCTGATCCGCCGGTCCCTCGGGACCTGTCAGACCTTCAGGACACCTCGGGTGCCCCGGATTTCCGGGGCTTCGGAGGCTTCCAAGGCTTCCAGTCGACCGAGACGTCCCGGGTCTCGATGTGCATCCCCAGGGGTACCCGCCAGGCGTCCACGCACACCTTCCAGGTCCGTACTCGCTTCTGACCCGCGCCGATCGGCGCGGGCAGCTTCCGCTTCGACTCCAGCGTCGCCCAGTCGAGGCCGAGCGCGTCGATGACGTGCGTCGAGAGCGTCACCTTGCCCGATACGACGGGCAGCCCACCGGTGTTGCGGAACTCGACGGTCACCTTCTCGCACCAGCGCTCGTCGGTTGCCGTGCGCTCGGGGTCGCCGACCTTCAGGGCGGCCGGTCCGGAGGGCGTGGAGGGCGCGGGAGACGTGCCGCCGGGCGGGGACGAGGGCGCGGGTTCGTCGTTCGTACGTCCGCCGGTGGAGCCCGTACCGCCGCCTGGACTCGATTCCCCGCCCCGGCCCGTATCGCCGTCGCCGTCCTGTGCGCCGGCGGAGCCGGTGCTCGGGGGCCGCGACGACGCCGGCGCCGATGGACCGGGCGTGGGCGTACTGGACGCGGTGGTGGGGGGCGCGCCGCTCGTCTCTTCCGCACCGGCCGTCCCCGGTGCCGCGCCCGGTGCGCTCTTCCCGTCCGTCCGGCGGCGCTCGCCGGAGTCGTCGCCCCGGTCCAGCGGCACCAGGTCGACGCCGCCCTCCGGAGGGACGGCCTTCGTCGGGGCCCGCTCGTCGCCGGGTCCGGCCGCCCCGGTCGCGACATGGCCCTGGCCGCTACCGGCGCAGCCGCCGAGCAGCGCGCCCAGGCACAGCGCGGCCGCCGAGGTGGCGAGTGCCGTGCCTCGGCGGCCCGTTGTCCGGCTCCCTGCGGGTCGCATCGGGCCAGTGTGGCTGACGGCCCGTCAGGAGTACAGGGTCAGTCCGCGATGAGTCCCTCGCGCAGCTGGGCCAGGGTCCGGGTGAGCAGCCGGGAGACATGCATCTGAGAGATCCCGACCTCCTCGCCGATCTGGGACTGCGTCATGTTGGCGAAGAAGCGGAGCATGATGATCTGGCGCTCGCGCGGGGGCAGTTTGGCGAGGAGCGGCTTCAGCGACTCGCGGTACTCCACGCCCTCCAGGGCGCTGTCCTCGTAGCCGAGCCGATCGGCCAGGGAGCCCTCGCCGCCCTCGTCCTCCGGGGAGGGGGAGTCCAGCGAGGACGCGGTGTAGGCGTTGCCCACCGCGAGCCCGTCGACCACGTCCTCCTCGGAGACGCCGAGCGCCGTGGCCAGCTCGGTGACGGTCGGGGAGCGGTCGAGGCTCTGGGCCAGCTCGTCGCTGGCCTTCGTCAGCGCCAGCCGCAGCTCCTGCAGCCGCCGCGGCACGCGCACCGACCAGCTGGTGTCGCGGAAGAAGCGCTTGATCTCGCCCACGACGGTCGGCATCGCGAAGGTCGGGAACTCCACGCCCCGTTCGCAGTCGAAACGGTCGATCGCCTTGATCAGGCCGATCGTGCCGACCTGGACGATGTCCTCCATCGGCTCGTTGCGGCTGCGGAACCGGGCCGCCGCGTAACGCACCAGCGGAAGGTTCAGCTCGATGAGGGTGTCACGTACATATCCGGCTTCCTCGCTGTCCCGGTCGAGTGCGGAAAGCCGCAGGAAGAGGGAGCGGGAGAGGGTGCGGGTGTCGATGGCGTCGCAGTCGTCAAGCACGTGCGGTGCGTCGTTGGTGAGCACCTTCGAGCTGCCCAGTTCTACGGACATGCCACCCCCTTGAGGTCGCGGACGGATCCCAGTTGCGCTCTGAAGCGTTCAACGCAGCCTCCCCCTCAATACCGGAGGTCGGGCCGCGTCAAACGCGACTCCTGCAGAATGTCACATGTCGGCAACACGCTGTAGCGCCATGTCGACATTACAGCGCCGAAGGGCCGGGGAGGGGGTCCCCCGTCACGATGACGGTTCGATCCGATTTGCGGATCTCAGCCGGGCGAAGCTGCGGGACAGCAGCCGGGACACATGCATCTGCGAGACACCCAACTCGGCGCTGATCTGAGATTGAGTCAGATTGCTGTAGTAACGGAGCAAAAGGATACGCTGCTCGCGCTCGGGCAGCTGTACGAGGAGGTGGCGCACCAGGTCGCGGTGTTCGACTCCGGCGAGCGCCGGGTCCTCGTAGCCGAGCCGGTCGACCAGCCCCGGCAGTCCGTCGCCCTCCTGGGCGGCCTCCAGCGAGGTGGCGTGGTACGAGCGCCCGGCCTCGATGCAGGCCAGCACCTCGTCCTCGCCCAGCCCCAGCCGTTCGGCGATCTCGGCGGTGGTCGGCGAGCGGCCGTGCAGCACCGTCAGGTCCTCGGTCGCGCCGTTGACCTGCACCCACAGCTCGTGCAGCCGGCGCGGTACGTGCACGGTGCGGACGTTGTCGCGGAAGTAGCGCTTGATCTCGCCGACCACGGTGGGCATCGCGAAGGTCGGGAACTGGACGCCGCGCTCCGGGTCGAACCGGTCGATCGCGTTGATCAGGCCGATCGTGCCGACCTGGATCACGTCCTCCATGGGCTCGTTGCGGCTGCGGAAGCGGGCGGCGGCGTAGCGGACCAGCGGCAGATTGGCCTCGATCAGCGCATCGCGCACCCGGGTGTGCTCGGGGGTGCCGGGGGTGAGGCCGGACAGCTCGGCGAAGAGCACCTGGGTGAGGGCTCTGGCGTCAGCCCCGCGGCTTCTGCCGCTCTCGCTGCCGCCGTCGCCTCTGCCGCCATCGCCTCGGGGCGGGGTTCTGGGCGCGGTACGGGCCGACACGGTCACGCCACCCCTTCACGATGTACTCACCCGGCAAAGCGGTCATAGCATCACAAGACATGTGCACTGTGTGCAAGCACCGCTTTACTACGTGTTGGTGGCGAAATTGCCCCATAGTGGGGCGGCTGCTTCCGTCGGTACGCGGAAGTCGGTACTCAGAAGGCGGAGCCCCTGATCACCCGGCTGCTGATCACCCGGCTGCTGATCACCCGGCTGCTCAATCCCGGGCGACTGGTTCAGTTGACCAGTTCGCTCATGAACTCACCGACGCTCTTGGCGGCGTCCGATATGCCCTCGAACCCCACCTGGACGAGATCGGCTGCCCGCGCCGGAGTTTTGATGATCGTGTACAGCACGAAGACGATCAGCATGTAGAGAGCGATTTTCTTCGCCTGGGCCATCTCGTACTGCCTCTCGCGCTGTGTCCCCTGGGGCAACCGCGGCGGAGTCTATCCACACCGCGGAAGCATCAGTCTTATCAGTCCGATCATCCGGCAGGTGATCCACAGGTGCGGGCTTCGTGGAGTGGGCGCCCGGGCGACGATGGGTGGACTCTGGAGAGGGGCGGGATCGAAGGTCCTGGAGGGAGGCGGAGATGCGTGTCGGGGTGCTGACCGGTGGTGGCGACTGCCCAGGGCTGAACGCGGCGATCCGCGGCATCGTCCGCAAGGGCGTCGAGGTGCATGGGCTCGACTTCGTCGGGGTGCGGGACGGCTGGCGCGGCGCCCTCGACGGCGGGATCGTGCCGCTGGACGTGCCGGCCGTGCGCGGCATCCTGCCCCGCGGCGGGACCATCCTCGGCTCCTCCCGCACCAACCCGCTGGCCAGCGAGGACGGGGTGCGCCGGGTCCGGGAGACGCTCGCCGACCATGACGTGGACGCCCTGATCGCCATCGGCGGTGAGGACACCCTCGGGGTCGCCGCGGCCCTCTCGGACGAGGGGATCCACGTGGTCGGCGTGCCCAAGACCATCGACAACGACGTCGCGGGCACCGACAGCACCTTCGGCTTCGACACCGCGGTCAACATCGCCACCGAGGCCATCGACCGGCTGCACACCACCGCGGAGTCCCACACCCGCACCCTGGTCGTCGAGGTGATGGGCCGCCACGCGGGCTGGATCGCCCTGTACTCGGGCATCGCGGGCGGCGCCAACGTCATCCTCATACCCGAGCAGCCCTTCGACGTCGACCAGGTCTGCGGCTGGGTGGAGGACCGCTTCAAGATCAGGTACGCGCCGATCGTGGTGGTGGCGGAGGGGGCCGTGCCGAAGGAGGGGCAGATGGTGGTCAAGGACTCGGCGCTGGACGCGTTCGGCCATGTGCGGCTGTCCGGCGTCGGGGAGTGGCTGGCCCGGGAGATAGCCGACCGCACGGGCAAGGAGGCCCGCACCACCGTGCTCGGGCACATACAGCGCGGCGGCACGCCCAGCGCCTTCGACCGCTGGCTGGCCACCCGCTTCGGGCTGCGCGCGGTCGACGCGGTGATGGACCGGGAGTTCGGCGTCATGGTCGCGCTGCGCGGTACGGACGTCGTGCGCGTACCGCTCGCCGAGGCCGCGGCCGGGATCAGGACCGTCGACCCCGCGCTCTACGCGGAGTTCGGCGTGTTCTTCGGATGAGGCGTGTTCTTCGCGGAGTCGGATTCGGGGTCGGGGTCGGGGTCGGGGTCGGAGTCGGAGTTGAGCTTCGGAGGAGGGGAGACGGCATGGGCTGACGGGGGGGTGAGGGCGTACGTCCGTGGTCAGGCGGGGTGCGGTACGACGGCCACCGGGCAGTGCGCGTGGTGCAGCACCGCGTGCGCGACCGGGCCCAGGCTGCGCTCGGCCACCCGCGGGCTCGTGCGGCGCCCGACGACCAGCAGCCGGGCCCGCTCCGACGCCCGCACCAGCGCCTGTGCCGGACCCAGCAGCACCACATCCGGCACCACCGGGACCTGGGGGCACTTATCCCGCCATGCCCGCAGGGCGTCGGAGACCACCTGGCCCTCCTGGTCCTCCCACATGCCGCGGTCCTCCTCCAGCACGGTCAGCATCCAGGCGGAGGGCGAGGCCGGGGGCAGTGCCCACGCGTGGACGACCCGCAGCAGGGCGTCCCGCTCCCGGGCGGCGCGGAAGGCGAAGCCGATCGTCTCGTCCGCCGGGTCATGCGCGTTGACGCCGGCCACCACCTCGTCGGCGTCCTGGTCCATCGCGGACGGTCGCGCCGCCGTGTCGGGCACGGTCACGACGGGGCAGTCCGCGGTGGCCGCCACGCACAGCGCCACCGATCCGACCGCGAGCCCGTCGAAGCCGCCCCAGCCGCGTGCCCCGACGACCAGCAGCGCGGCGTCCGCCGCGGCCGCGAGCAGGGCCTGCTCGGGTTCGGTGTCGGTGTGCACCCCCTCGACGTCGAGGCCGGGGTGGCGGCCCCTGAACTCGTCGGCCGTGCGGCGCAGCATCTGCTCGCCCACGTGCTGCCACGCGGTCCATCCGGGCACCGGGGAGACCCTGCGTGGCAGCGGCGGACACGCGTGCGTCAGCCGCAGCCCGGCCCCTCGGCGGAGGGCCGCCCGCGCGCCCCACTCCGCCGCCACCAGGCTGCGCTCCGAGCCGTCGACGCCCGCGACGACAGGGCCGGTCATCGCCTTCTCCCTCCAGGAGCGTGGACGGGGTTTTGCGTTTAGTCTAAAGAAGAGGGATATATCCGCGATGTTCCGTGATGTTCGGAGAATTCCTCCACAGAACCGCGAGGGGCAGCGGCCGCCCCCGGTCCGGGCCACCGGACCGGGGGCGGTTCTGCGTCATGCCGGGTTCCGCGGATGGGGGAGACGGGCCGGTCCCCCGAAGGTGGGGGCGGATGTCGGGGTTTCGGGGGACGCGGCGATCCGCGGGCCGAGCGCAGGATGGGGGCCGAGGGAAGGGAAACGGACATGCGCTCGATCTCATGGCATCTCACCTCGCGCCGATCAGGACTTGCCGCCGGATCCGTCGCCGTCGTGTCCGCCGTGGCGGTCCTGGGGACGGTCACCCCCTCCGGGTGGGCCGCGACGGCCGAATACCGCCGCGAACCGATCGGGAAGACCTCGGTACCGGCGTTCACCTCCGCCGTCGGCCATGACCGCCGGCATGTGGTCTCGCCCTCCAACGGGGGCCGGGCCTTCCAGGGCGACACCCCCGGCCTCTACGCCGGGACCCCGGGCCGGCGGGCCTGCGACCGGCAGGAGCTGATGCACGACCTCAAGGCGGCCCCGAAGAAGGCCGCCGCGTGGAGCAAGGTCCAGCACATCCGGCCGGAGCGCATACGGGCGTATGTGCACCGGCTCTCCGGCGTCGTCCTGCGGTCGGACACCTACGCCAGGACGTACGGCTACCAGGGCCGGGTGAAACCCGCGGCCACCGTTCTCCAGGCGGGCACCGCCGTGTTCGTCGACAGGAAGGGCATGCCGGTCGTGAAGTGCGCCTCCGGCAACCCCATCCGTGCGGCGGCCCCGAAGAAGGGCGCCGAGCTGACGTTCACCGGCCCCCAGTGGTCCGGCTTTTCCCGGAACGCGGTCACCGTCATCCGGCCGGCTCCGGACGCGGTCAAGCGGATCACCGTGGTGACGGCCGGTAAGTCGGAGCTGTTCCGGCGGGTGATCGGTGTGGCCAAGGGCAAGAAGACGCGGGACGTGGTGCTGTCCCCGTCCCACTATCCGAAGTACCTGGCGATGCCGGGCGAGCAGAACGCTCCGAACCTGGCGGAGGCGCCGAAGAGGATCAAGCATCACTCGCCCCTGGGTCTGGAGACCATCCGCCCGTCCGAGACCCCGTCAATGGACCCGTCCGAGCCGCCGGATCAGTCCCAGCAGCCCACGGACCCGGGCCAGCAGCCCACGGACCCCGGCCAGCAGCCGTCGGACCCGGGGCAGCAGCCCACCGATCCCGGGCAGCAGCCGTCCGATCCGGGCCAGCAACCGCCGCCCAACCAGCAGCCGTCCGATCCGGGGCAGAACCAGCAGCCCCAGCAGCAGCCCCCGCCGCAGCAGCCGACGGACCCGAACCAGCAGAACCAGCAGCAGCAACCCCCGCCGCCACCTCCTCCGCAGCAACCGCCCCCGCCGCCTCCTCCGCAGCAGCCCCCGCCCCAGCAGCCTCCGCCCCAGCAGCCTCCGCCCCAGCAACCGCCGCCGCAGCAGCAGCCCCCGCAGTAAGCCTCAGGGCCGTACGCGCGGAAGCCGTCCCTGGTCCAGTCCTCCGGGCCGGGCCAGGGATTGGTGCGCGACCGCCACCCCGCGGCCAGAGGCCGAGGTTCCGGTTACGGCATGCTATGCGCATGTCCACAGCAGCCATAGCCGCCTTACGCGAGGTCCACGACCTGATCGTGACCTTCGACGACCCGTCCAGCATCCGCCGTGCAGCCGACGAACTGGACGGCGCCGCCGACAAGGTCGTCACCTGCGCCGCGGAACTGGTCGACGTCACGGAGCCCGAAAATCTGCAGCTGCGGCTCTCCTTCGCCGTCAAGGCCATCAGGGCCGCGGAGAAGGCGGCGCGTGCCCACCGCCGCAACCCATTGACCCGGCCCCTGTCCCATGCGCGCTTCGCACTGCACATGGGCGGGGCCCGCGGCTGGCTCCAGGGGACGCTGGAGAAGCTGGACGCGGCGAACACGCCACCGCCCTCCTGAGCGTCTCAGGCGGTGATCTCCAGCGCCATAGCGCCTAGAACGGCATGTGGCCCCGGGCGCGCCGGCCGGCGGAGCCGCTGCGGCCAACTGCCTTGGAGCTGCTGCGGAAGGGCTTGCTGAGGAGCCGGCCCAGGATGCCGGGGGCCTTGCCGCCAGCGCGTGAACCGGCGCCCAGGGTGCGCTGGGCGCCCCGTTCGGGGTGGCGGGACAGGCGGGGCACAAGGAAGGCCAGCACGGCCAGAACGACACAGATGCCGACGATGGCGAAAATCATGACGAAGCACTCCTCTGTGAGGCGTGCCTGCCGACTACCCGCCCTGCCCGACAGCATGCCGCCCGCGCGCCCAGCCCCCGCCGCTCATTCGGAATCCGGCTCCGGCAGGGACCGTTGCAGGAGCATCGTGTCGACCCAGCGGCCGTGTTTGTGGCCGACGGCGGTCAGCCGGCCCGCTTCGGCGAAGCCGAAGCGCCGGTGCAGCGCTGTCGAGGCGTCGCTGCCGGTGCCGTCGCCACCGGTGTCCGCGATGACCGCGATCATCCGCCGCTTCCCGGCCCGGGTGGTCTCGGCGATCAGGCGGCCCAGCAGGGCGGTGCCCAGCCCCTGGCCGGTGGCGTCGGGGGCGAGGTAGATCGTGTCCTCCACCGTGTACTGGTAGGCGGGCTTGGGACGCCACGGAGCGGCGTACGCGTACCCGGCCACGGCGCCCGACAGTTCGGCGACCAGGAAGGGCAGACCCCGGACGGTGAGGGAGCCCAGCAGCTGCTCCCAGTCGGTGGCGGAGCGGGGCGTCTCATCGAAGGTGATCACGCTGTGGCGGACATAGTGCGTGTAGATGTCGGCCACGGCTTTCAGGTCGGCGTGGCTCGCGGGCCGGATGGCCGCTCCGGAAGAAGACATGTACACATCGTTTCACCGGAGAGGCAGTTGACGTGGGCGACGGGAACAACCGGTGGGCAGTTCACCAGTAGGCGTGGTCGCCCCAGGGCTCGAACCCCGCGCACTCGACGGGGTCGTCGTCCTCGTCCAGCGCCGCCAGCCCGGCGGTCACGAAGGTGCCGCGCTGCCAGGTGAGGAGCGCGTCGACGAGGCCGCGGTCCCACGGCCGTCCCTGCCGGGCGTGGCGGGGCCAGACGATCAGGGGCCAGGCGTCTGGATCATCGCCCTCGGCCAGCCAGCCCAGGTAGTCGCCGTCGATGGAATTGGCGAAGGGCAGAAAGCCGCCGGGCTCGGGCCACATCGCGAGCGGAAATTCCTCCGGGTATGTCTCCTTGAGCTGCCCGTAGCCGTCCAGGGCCGACTCGACGTGCCGGACGAAACCCCGGCCGGCCGGGCGCAGCGGGGTGTGGAAACGCAGCCATTCGCTCCAGCACCCGGCGCCGTACAGGTCCAAGAGGGCCACGTAGTCCTGTGGCAGCCGTGTGCCCAGCTCCTCGAAGAGCCCCTCCCAGGTACCGCCACCCAGATACGGCGCTTCGGGCGGCGGGGACAGCAGGCGCAGGGCATCCAGCCCGGTGCCGGTTTCCAGGGCGACGCGGCGCTCGGCCCCGGTGAGGCGGGGAACGGTGGGCTCGGGCGGCGTCCAGGGCCTGGCCTCCGGCAGAAAGCCGGTGCGGGCGAGGGTGCCGGGCAGCGGGCCCATCAGAGGGCCGGGCGGAGAGGGGAGTTCCCAGGTCTCGCGGACCATATGCCGCAGATAGCCGGTGAGCGTGAGGTCGTACCGGTGCCAGGGGAGGAGCCCGCTGCCGGGGACGGGGCCGGTGTGGAGGACGACCACCGTCCACTGGTCGGGATCCTCCGAGACGGACGTGTCCCAGAACAGCACGTCGCTCCCGCGGGTTTCGCCCCAGGCGAGGAGTCCGCCGGGGGCCGGGTGGAAGGCCGGCCGTTCCGACTCCGGCAGTGCACGGCTCCTGATGCGGGCTGAGCGGTGCGTGTCGCGCAGCCATTCCCCGTAGTCGAAGTGGCCCTCCTGGACGCACGGCACGTGGATCCATACGAACTCGCCGAAGTCCAACGGCCCGTGGGCGTCGGCCAGCCGCTTGTAGTCGTCCGGCAGCGACACCCCGAGCCACCCCTCGACCGCCGCCCAGTCGACGGGGACCGACGCGGGCGGCCGCTCGGGGCTCGGGGCGGTGAACGCGGCGATGTTCGAGGTCACGTGTGGTCCTCCAGTTCGGACGGTCGGACCCACATAGCCGGGGTCATATGGGGCTCACGTGCCGGGACGTGTCCACACGACTGCTGTGGACGTGCCCATGGCAAAACACCCCTCTGCCCTGCGTTTCCGCAAGCCAGAGGAGTGTAAGAGCGGTAGCGGTGGGATTTGAACCCCTCCACGTGACCCGTTTCACCTGCGGTTTTCCCGGAGACCGGGACAGAGTATCGCGCGTGCCATCTGGATAACTAAGCGTAACGGTGGGGTGGCTGGAGGAATGGACTGGCAACCCAGCCGACCGCGACCGCCGCCGGGGACGCAGTCCACGGGCTCATCCAGCCGGTACCGACGTCGGTTACCAGAGGCTGAGCGGTCGACCTGCCGCGACCGCGGCTTGAATGCGAACCGCGACCTCTTGGCCGGAATCGCGGTTCGCTCTGCCGGCGCGGATGGCGGCACCGGTCGCTCGCGAGCGGCCGGCGGGCCCGCGGAGGTCTGCCAGTGGGCTGCCAGGGTCTCGGCGCCGGGCGAGCCACTCGGCGCGGTTCTCCGCTGGTGTGCCGAGTCGTAGATGGGCCGGTTGCTGGCAGGAGCGGTTGTCGCAGGCGTGCACACCGTCGGGCTGTCGATTCCCCACCCGAGGCGAGGGATGACGCCGTGCACGAGCTGGTATCCGTAGAGGTGGCCCGGTACCGTGCCCGTCGAGTCCTGCCCGGCCGCGAGGCCGCCCTGAAGCTGGCATGGCCTGTACTGGAGATCCCGCCGATGAAGAACCAGCAGTCCTCGGTGGACGCGGTGCGGTAGACCTTGGCCCAGCAGCGTCTTCGCACCGACTCGTCGGCCGACCAGCCAGCCCACTCAACCGCCGGAATCCGTACCTGCCGTCCCAGCGCATGTTGGGTTTCGGGTGGATCCGCTCCCCGGGCACGTCGACCCCGGCGTCGTGGGAGACCTGACTCGGGGGTGCCGTTCCCCCGGCCCCGCGTCGTCCTCGTCTGCGCAGTTCGATCTTGCATTTTTCATGGAGCACCACTGCTTCAGCTGCCCGGACGGCCGGTGATTAAAATCGTCTCTCATGTCGAAGCCTGACGGACTGCTCGTTGACGTCGCCGCCCTGGTGGAGTCCGGGCACAGCAATCAGATGTCTCTGACCGTGGTCGCGGGTGGTGCTGTCATCACGGGGCGGCTGGCTCCGGAAGCCGTGTGGAGGCAGCGGGTGTCGGAGGTTTTGGCGGACTCGGCCCGCCTGAGCGATTTCTCCGCCGTGTTCACCGCTGCGACGCGCGAGGCGGAACCGCCCACGCATCTGCATTTTCATGTGGCGCGGATTCTGCAGGGCGCGGTGGGGATCCCGGAGACGGGTGGGATGTACCGGGTAGCGATCGAGGACGTCAGTGCCTGGACCATGGGCGACTTCAGCTACTCCGACCGCTGACCCACTGTCGCGCCGAGAATCCCCTCGGTACGCGGTGAGGGTCCGACCGGCGCATTCCGGTCGGACCCTCACCGCTGCTTTGATGGCGGCTCGCGCCTGCCCGTCGGTCAGATGGCCGCGGGGGCGCCGAGCATCGCGGAAGCCTGTTGGAGCGGGTTGAGAGCGCGTGTGGGCGCGGCGGCCTGGGGAAGGCCGCGGCAGGTGAAGCCGAGCTGGGTCATGGCCCGGAGGACTTCGCCGGCGCTGAAATCGCGGCGGTCCTGGCGTGTGATGACCTGGCCGACCTGTTTGACGGGGTAGGTGCGGCGGCCGATGGTCACGGACTCGCCGACGATTTCCTCGGGCATGACGCCCTTCATGGATTCCAGGACGCCGCTTTTGGTGAGGTCGAAGGGGAAGCGGGCGATGACACAGCGCATGATGCCTCACAGGGAGAAGAGCGAAGGGGGATGGTTCTGCCGCGGTTGAGGCGGTTCAGCGGGCAAGGGCGAGGACGCCCAAGGCGCTGCCGTGTTCGTCGACCACAGGCAGGGCATCGAGCTGGCGGTAGCGCATCGCGTGCTGGGCTTCGGCCATGGTGGTCACGGGAGAGGTGAACGGGCCGCGGTCGCCGAGGACGTCGCGCAGCTGGATCCGGTCCGTGTAGGCGGAGCTGTCGCGGACTGCGGTGAGCTGGGCCTGGGTGAGCAGACCGGTGCACAGGCCGTCGTTGTCGCTGACGAGGAGATGCACGGTGCGGGCGCTTGCCATGACGGACAGGGCGACCTCGATGGTCATGTCATCGCAGACCTGCGGTCCGGCGGTGTCCATGGCGTCGGCCACCGTCCTGTGCACGGGGGTGGCATTGGCCGAGCGGGGCTGCATCTGAATCAGCGTCACAATGTGCCTCCTGTTGAGGTGGGTCAGTTTCCTGATCACGAAGGTTCTAGGCCGCCGCGTCGAAGGAGGACTTCCGCGCGGTCGCGCGCCGGGCAGCCGAAGCGGGGCTGCGTCGGCCGCGTGAGGCCGCGCTGCGCTTACGCCGCTCGGCCACCGGCGCGGTGATCGTCACGGGGATGCCGGAGGGGGCCTGCGCGCCGGTGATCCGGCTGAGTGCCTCTTCGCCGGAGCGGACCTGGGTGGTCTGGGGCACGATGCCGCCAGCCGCCATGAGGCGGGTCATGTCGCGGCGCTGGTTGGGGGTGACCAGGGTGACGACGCTGCCGGACTCCCCGGCCCGCGCGGTACGGCCGCCGCGGTGGAGGTAGTCCTTGTGGTCGGTCGGCGGGTCGACGTTGACGACGAGGTCGAGGTCGTCGACGTGGATGCCGCGGGCGGCGACGTTCGTGGCCACGAGCACGGTGACGTGGCCGGTCTTGAACTGGGCCAGGGTCCGGGTGCGCTGCGGCTGTGACTTGCCGCCGTGCAGGGCGGCGGCCCGGACACCGCTGTTCAGCAGGTCCTGCGTCAGCCGGTCGACGGCGTGCTTGGTGTCCAGGAACATGATCACCCGGCCTTCGCGCGCTGCGATCTGCGTCGTCGTCCGGTGCTTGTCTGCGCTATGGACGTGCAGCACGTGGTGCTCCATCGTGGTGACCGCGCCTGCGGACGGGTCGACGGAGTGGACGACGGGGTCGGTGAGGTAGCGGCGGACCAGTCGGTCGACGTTGCGGTCGAGGGTGGCGGAGAACAGCATCCGCTGGCCTTCGGGGCGGACCTGGTCCAGGAGCGCGGTGACCTGGGGCATGAAGCCCATGTCGGCCATCTGGTCGGCCTCGTCCAGGACGGTGATCGCGACCTGGTCCAGCCGGCAGTCACCGCGGTCGGTGAGGTCTTTGAGGCGGCCCGGCGTCGCGACGACGACCTCGGCGCCACCGCGCAGCACATTGGCCTGCCTGCCGATCGGCATTCCGCCGACGACGGTGGCCAGGCGCAGCTTCACCGAGCGGGCGTAGGGGGTGAGTGCGTCGGTCACCTGCTGGGCCAGCTCACGCGTCGGCACAAGGACAAGGGCCAGCGGCTGGCGGGGCTCGGCGCGCTGTCCGGCGGTGCGAGCCAGAAGAGCCAGGCCGAAGGCGAGGGTCTTGCCGGAACCGGTGCGTCCGCGTCCCAGGGCGTCGCGGCCCGCGAGGGTGTTGGGCAGGGTCGCGCCCTGGATCGGGAACGGGACGCTCAGGCCTTGCGCGGTCAACGCTGCCAGCAGCTGCTTGGGCATGCCGAGGTCGGCGAACGCCTCGACCGCGGGCAGCGCGGGAGTGAGCGTCTCCGGCAGGGCGAACTCGCCCTGCACCGTGGCGGGCCGGCGGCCGTGGCCGCGCGAGCGGCTCGGACCGCCGGAACGGCTGGGTGCGGGCGAGCCGAAGCGGGCGCCCCGCCTCGAACCGGCGCTGGCGCCGAAAGCGGGGCTGTCGGTCCGGCGGGGGCGGGAAATGCGGCCGTTCGTACGTGTGGGGTTCATTCAGAACCTTCCTTGATACGGCACGCATCAAGGAATTCCCGCAGCAGAAGGTAGCGCGGGGAATCACAAGAACGGGCCGAATGGCATGCGAAAGCGAGTCTGGCTTGCAGCGAATCTGGTGCGGGCGCAGGCGATGAAATGTGTGACGTCATGTGGACGTGAAATCCAGGACGTCGACCGGTATGGCTCCGAAGAGGCCCGCTCCCCGGAGAGGGGGCCACGGGCGGCGCCATCCCACAGGTGAAACCTCGGAGAATGCCCGTAGCCGGGCCCGCGCCCCGAGGGATGCGGGCCCAGCTACAAAGTGCGCGTCAGGCGAGATTTATGTTCTCGGCCGTCGGACCCTTCTGGGTCGGCGCGATGTCGAAGGTAACCCTCTGGCCTTCGAGCAGCTCACGGAAGCCCTGTGCGGCGATGTTCGAGAAGTGGGCGAACACGTCAGCGCCGCCACCGTCCTGCTCGATGAAGCCGAAACCCTTGGCTGAGTTGAACCACTTCACGGTGCCTGACGCCATGTCATATCTCCTTTGGGGCAGTACGCCGGGACCCGCGGTGCACGGATACCGGGTCGCCGCGATGATGCCCCGTCCGGAAAATGACCGGCAACACGAAAACGCTTCCGATGGCTGAAAATGCCGGCGAAGGCGCTTGAAGCTTTGGGAACCACAACTGCAACTGAGATCGACAATAGCATGGAGTGGTGGCCCGTGTACGGTTTTTTCACTCTGTTAGTTGCGGTAAAAACGCTCTCCGCGCGGCGCGTTTAACCCTCACCTCGCGGTCATAGATATTGGCCCACCCGGAGCGCAGCGTTTCAGGAAGAGGGTCGCTGTTCACGCCCGTAGCCGGTCTCGACACGATCAGGGCCGCCGATCCGGCCACCGTCACCTGAAGGCCGGCCCGCTGTTGGAGTGAGCGGAGTGAGCAGGCGACGGCACGACCTGCGCGGGGCAGCCGTACCCTCCGAGGGCGGGTGGGAAGGTCGGGCAGGGCTGATGTTCTCGACCTGGGGGCACTTCTGGCCCTGGGCTCTCTCGCCGCCGTGTGGACTCCGGCCCCTTGGTCTCACCGCGAATTGGGCCACCCGAAGCCGAGTGGATCGGCTGGTCGTGGGAACGATCAGGGTTTCCGAACGGGCATCTCCGCTCGCCTACTCGCAAGGATCGTCGATGCTTCCTGAGGTCCGTCCCCACGTATCCGCACCCCTCACAGACCAGTTGGAACACCAATTGGGCTTGGCTCCGGACCTCGAAGCCGGCCACCTCGATGTGGAGCGCGTCGCAGGCATCGCAGTCGTCGCAGCCGCCCACTCCGGTGGCTACGCGGCCATCGGCCATCTCCTCGGACTGCTGGCCGCGCTACCTGCCCCCACCAAGGAAGGCGAACGCTTCTGGTCCGACCTGTGGAGGTCCTCCGGCACCGCCTACCTGCTACCCGCCAACATCAAGGCTGAGGTGCTGCAATCCATGGCAGGTGAAGGAACCGCCCTGGCCCGAAAGATCCTCTCAGCTGTCGATGAGATGACCCCGCCCCAACGCTTCGCAGCCGGGGAGGTGATCGGTCAAGCCCTCTCCGAGTCCGACCATCTTCCCGACCTCAAGACGCAGGTCGTCGGAGAACTGTGGCTCCGAGATCTCGAACTCACCGCCTGGCGCGTCTTGCACGCCGACCGCAGGTCGGACGACCCCGCTGGACGGAAAGCCTTCCTCGAAGCCTGGACGAGCGTCTGAACGTCTGCTCCTCCAACTACACGACAGCCGCACAGAGCAAGCGGCACCCGAGCCGCCACGTGGCGCGCAGCCCCGGTCTCGTATGTCGGGGGCGCGCAGCCATGGCTGCGCGCCCCCGATCCTGTGCATGACAGGCTCTTCCGCCCGGCGAGAGCGGGCCCTCTTGTCCGGCTGAAAGCACGGCTCTCACGGGCGACGGCAGCTACCGGACGCGGTGTGCGCGATCCATTGGGCAGGGCCTTCCGCGCGTTGCGGGAAAATCACCATGGGGAACGACCCATGCGTCACGCCCTGACATGTGTGTGCCGGGGCCCGCCGGTACCCGGCGGGCGCACCGTCTCAGGCCGGGGGCGGCCGGACGCTTCGGCGGTGCGGCGGTATTCGGCGTTGATGCGCTGGGCTTCTTCGAGCTGGTCTTCGAGGATGATGATGCGGCAGGCGGCCTCGATGGGGGTGCCCTGGTCGACGAGTTCACGCGCGCGGGCGGCGATGCGCAGTTGGTAGCGGGAGTAGCGGCGGTGGCCGCCCTCGGAGCGGAGCGGGGTGATCAGGCGGGCTTCGCCGATGGCGCGGAGGAAGCCCTGGGTGGTGCCGAGCATCTCGGCGGCCCGGCCCATGGTGTAGGCAGGGTAGTCGTCGTCGTCGAGACGGCTGTACGAGTCGTCTGCTGTCATTGCACCTCTCTGTGGAACGCGTGGAGGGGCCCTGGTGCCATATGGCACCAGGGCCCCGAAGGAACTGCTACACCATCTGCCGACCCTGGTACTGCGCCGGCCTTCTGTTTTCGCAGACCCGACCTGAATGCTGTCGGGGGTGCGGGGATCGCGGTTGCTTGACCGGAGACCACCTCACTATCGATGTCCCGCGGTACCCGGGCTCAAGACTTCCGCCCGGGCGATCCTGATGGCGCTCAACTCCTCCGTTCTTTCCCTCTGGATGAACTACTTACCAAACGGGAACTGCTACTGCGGTACTGCTCACGGCGGCCCCTGATCACTGCGGGCCACCCGGTCCGGTCGTCAGCCTCGTCGCCGCCTTGCACAACTCTGGCTTCGAAGCTCCACCACCGCACCGTCCTACGAACTGCAACTGCGTGTACTACTGCCCGGCAGTTCATCTCTGCCGGGCCCCGCTTGATCTCGGCTACGAGAGAAACCATAACCACACCACCACCCAATGTCTACTCCGGCCGACGCAGATTTCTATGCGCTGGCCAGAGAGATAGTCGACCTCGAGCACAGAACGGCGCGTGGTGGCCCCGCTCCAACCGCGGACACCTGCTTTGAGCAGCGACGTTGCGCCGGCCTCGATGCCGCGAACCCCACAGCTTCCCCGCCTGACCGCGTGGATGATCGGCCAGGCACGCTCCACAGCCGAGGCTTCGTGCGGTTGCCGCGCCGCAGGCGGGGCACAAGCATCGGGCAGACAGGACAGGCATTGACGATCCAGAGACCAGGGTGACCTGATGGACACGATGAGCGTCAACGTCGCAACCGTCCGCTCCGCGACATCCGTGGCAGGCGCACGCGAGAGCACTCGGGACTTCCTCGGCGGCCTCGTTCCGGCGATCGCAGCCGAGGCCGCCGACACCGTGGTCCTGGTCGTCTCGGAGCTCGTCACCAACGCCCTGTGCCACGGCGGCGGTACCTGTGCCCTGGACCTGACCGCGCACCCGGACAGCATCGAGGTGGCCGTGCATGACAGCAATCCGCAGGCACCGCGCATGCGCCCCCCGGACCTGAACGGCGGCACGGGAGGCTTCGGCTGGCCCATGGTCAACCGCCTCGCCCGCACCACCGCGGTGACCCGCCGGACGGCCGGCGGCAAGGTCATCAGCGCCCTTCTCACCCGGTAGCGCCCAAGCGCTGCTGGCCGGCCTGACGGGCGCCTCTCCGCGATCAATCGCACCGCCGTAGCGCCATCCATCAGCGGCAACGGCTCTCCGACCCAGCAAGGTCACGGAGTACGTGCACATCGACGCGCTGTTCGGGGAGCCGGGCAAGAACGTCGTCGACTGGGACTTGATCGAGTCGCAGTTTCGGCACCTGATGCGGGTGGCCATCTCCGTGGGGGAGGGGGCAATCTCATCGTCCACGCTGCTCAAGCGGCTGCGTTCCGGGTCGCGGAAGAACGCCACCTACACCGCGTTCCGTGAGGTCGGCCGCGAAATCCGCACCGTGCAACTGCTGCGCTACCTCTCGGACGCGCCGCTGCGCCGGCGGGTGACCGCGGCGACGAACAAGGCCGAGGCCTGGCAGGCCTCGCTCAGGGCGGATCGGCGGTTGCGGGACTCACGTGCCGGGACGTGTCCACACAACTGGTGGACGTATCCACACGCAGAACACCCCCCTGCCCTGCGTTTCCGCAGTTCAGGGGGGTGAGTCGAGCGGTAGCGGTGGGATTTGAACCCACGGAGGAGTTGCCCCCTCACGCGCTTTCGAGGCGCGCTCCTTCGGCCGCTCGGACACGCTACCGAGGCAGAGCCTAGCGGACGAAGGGCCGAGATCCGAAATCGGTTCCGGGTGGGGGTGGGTCAGGAGGTGCGGAAGAAGGCGGTGAGGGGGGCGGCGCACTCGTCGGGGAGGACGTCGTGGATGACCTCGGGGCGGTGGTTGAGGCGACGGTCGCGGACGATGTCCCAGAGGGAGCCGACGGCGCCCGCCTTCTCGTCGATCGCGCCGTAGACCACCCGGTCGAGCCGGGACAGCACGATGGCGCCGGCGCACATGGCGCACGGCTCCAGGGTCACCACCAGGGTGCAGCCGGTCAGCCGCCAGCCGCCGAGGCGGCGGGCCGCGGCGCGGAGGGCGAGGACCTCGGCGTGGGCCGTGGGGTCGCCGTGGGCCTCGCGCTCGTTGCGGCCGCGGCCGAGCACCGTCCCGTCCGGGCCCAGCACGACGGCGCCGACCGGTACATCCCCCGTCTCGGGTGCCCGTACGGCCTCCTCCAGCGCGAGGCGCATCGGCGCGCGCCAGGGGTCACGCAGGGGGTCGGGGTCGGGTCCGGGCAGGATGCCGGTCAGCGGATCGGTCATGACTCCAGTGTGGCGGCGGTCAGCGCACCGCCTCCAGGCCCTCCATGCTGCAGCCCAGCATGTCCGCGATCGATTCGAGCGCGTCCCCGTCGAGGGACTTCAGTTCCTTCTCCTCCATGCCCAGGTCGGCCAGGATGTCGCCGTCCCCGAGCGGGCCCACGGGGACCGGCGCGGGGTCGGTGTCGTCGTCCTCGTCGGGCTCGCCGTCCTCGGTGCCGTCCAGGTCGACGAGGCTGTCCAGGTCGTCGTCGGGGTCCCGGCCGAGCAGCTCGTCGGTGAGCATCGCGCCGTACGAGGTGCGGGCGGCCGCGGCCGCGTCCGATACGTAGATGTGCGGGTCGTCCTCGCCGTCCACGCGGACGACGCCGAACCACGCGTCTTCGTGCTCGATGAAGGCCAGAACCGTGTCGTCGTCCTTGGCGGCCCCCCGAGCCAGTTCGATCAAATCGGTCAGAGTCTCCACGTCATCGAGCTCTGTGTCGCTCGCTTCCCACCCTTCTGCGGTGCGCGCGAGCAATGCGGCGAAGTACACCGTGACTCTCCCACTGGTCATAGGCGTGCCGGGGCGGGCGGGACAGTGTCCCGCCCCAATCGGAATCGTGGCAGAAACCATCGCTTCGCGAGAGGTCTTCCGCGCTGCGTCGTGCACCAGTCCAAAGAGATGTGGCTCACGTGAAACGAAACGGACCGACCTGATCGCTCCATCGGCGGTGCGCCGGGTTCGGGTTCATCGGTGGAACATCAGCGGAACGTACGCAGCAGTATCGCCTCGCGCATCCGGGCGGCGCGGGTCAGCCGCGGCCGTACGCGGTCGCGCACCTGCCGCGCCTCGTTCAGCGCGCGCAGGAAGCGTTCGCGACGGCGGCGGCGGTCCGCCGCGCTCTCGCGAGCGGACCCGGCGCCCATTGTCCTGCCGGTGGACATGTCGGTGTCGGCCATGGCCTCACCCCTCGGACCGAGGTCTTCGCCCGGACGTCCGGCCCGGGCGCTCCTGCCCACTTTCCCCCGAAACAGCGCTTTGATGCCAGTACGGCGACAGACTGTCGTCGCGCGCCGGGGGTTACCGGCGGGAGTCGCGGCCGGAGGGCTCCGTTAGTGTCGTTGCCATGCGGATCCACGTCGTCGACCACCCGCTGGTGGCGCACAAACTCACCACGCTGCGCGACAAGCGCACCGACTCCCCCACCTTCCGGCGGCTCGCCGACGAGCTGGTGACCCTGCTCGCGTACGAGGCCACCCGCGATGTGCGGACCGAGCAGGTCGACATCGAGACCCCGGTGACGGCGACGACCGGGGTGCGGCTCTCGCATCCGCGCCCCCTGGTGGTGCCGATCCTGCGGGCCGGCCTCGGGATGCTCGACGGGATGGTGCGGCTGCTGCCGACGGCCGAGGTCGGCTTCCTCGGCATGATCCGCGACGAGGAGACGCTCCAGGCGTCCACGTACGCCACCCGGATGCCCGATGACCTCTCCGGCCGTCAGGTGTACGTGCTGGATCCGATGCTGGCGACCGGCGGGACGCTCGTCGCGGCGATCCGCGAGCTCATATCGCGGGGCGCCGACGACGTCACCGCGCTGTGCCTGCTGGCGGCGCCCGAGGGCGTCGAGGTGATGGAGCGCGAGCTGGCGGGCACGCCCGTGACGGTGGTCACCGCGTCCATCGACGAGCGGCTCAACGAGCACGGGTACATCGTGCCGGGGCTCGGCGACGCGGGCGACCGGATGTACGGGACCGCGGGATAGTACAGCCGTCCGGGCCCGCTCAGCAGGGCGAGCCCGACGGGCGGGGCGAGGGCTTGGTCAGCGCGGTGAGCGCCTTGTCCGCGTCCTTCTGCCCGACCAGGTCCTTGAACTCCGTGCCGATGATCAGATCGACGTCCTTGCCGCGGCGGGCGTCGTTCTTGGTCTCGGTCCCGGCCAGCTGGGTGCCGAGCACCCGGAAGGCCCCGTCGGCGGAGCCCGGTGCGCCCAGGAGTATCCCCGGCACCTTGACCTTCTTGTCGTACGCGTTCGGGGCGTTTCCCACGTCCCCGATCTTGAAGCCGCGCTTCTTCAGCTCGTCGGCGGTGTCCTTCGCGAGCCCGGAGCGTTTGGTCGCGTTGTAGACGTTGACGGTGATGTCGGAGGGCTTCGGCAGCTTCGCCGCCGCCGTACGGGACGAGGTCCCGGAGCCCCGGTCGCGGCTGCCGCCCTTGCCGGGATCGCGCTTGCAGTCCGCGCTGCCGCGCGCCGCGCGCACCGTGTCGCCGCCCTTGGCGCCGCCGGAGAAGACGTCGATGAGCTGAAGCGTTCCCCAGCCGGCCAGGCCGAGTGCCACGACCGAGCCGAGGGCCGCGAACACCAGGCGACGGCGGCTCCGGGGCCGGCGCATGCGCGGGTAGCGGTCGCCCGTGATGCGGTACTTTCCGCCCATGCCAGGAGGGGTCAGCATGCTCATATGCGCAGCGTAGTGCGGCCTGGTGACGATGCCTACTAAATGATCAATCGTTGGTGTGCAGTCCAACCCGAAAGGGCCAATGCGAGGGCCCGGCCGCGCCTCGTGGGGGCGGGGTCAGTCGAGTTCCAGGACGCGCGCGTGCAGCACCTGGCGCTGCTGGAGCGCGGCGCGCACCGCGCGGTGCAGCCCGTCCTCCAGATAGAGGTCGCCGTCCCACTTCACGACGTGGGCGAAGAGGTCCCCGTAGAACGTCGAGTCCTCGGCGAGCAGCGTCTCCAGGTCGAGCTGCTGCTTCGTCGTGACCAGTTGGTCAAGACGTACCGGGCGTGGGGCGACATCCGCCCACTGGCGGGTGCTTTCCCGGCCGTGGTCGGGGTAGGGCCGACCGTTTCCGATGCGCTTGAAGATCACACGGAAAGCCTACCGGGCAAGCGCCTTCCGGCGCAGCCAAGGCGCGGGAGTACCAGGCCGGGGCCCGGGAAGAGGGCTGTAGGGACGCGCCGATAAAAGGGTGAAAAATTCTTGAAAGGGGACTAGTCGCCCAAGGGGGTCAGGAGTAACCTGAAAAACAGCCTGCGGGGCGAGCGAGGGAGCTCGACCGGAGAGGCGTTCAGGACAGAGGACTTTGGTTCTCCGGAACGTCTCGTTGATGGCCGGGCTGAGAGGCCGGAAGGTCGGGGAGACCGGAAGGCGACCTCCACAACCTGATCCGGACAATGCCGGCGAAGGGAGCCCACCTCGCAGGTTTCGCGCTGTCCGCACCCGGCCCGGTTGCGGGTGGCCCCCGTGCGTTCAAGCATGGCCGCATGCGCTGTCTGGTCACCGGGGCCACCGGATACATCGGCGGCAGGCTCGTCCCCGAGCTGCTGGACGCGGGGTACGCGGTGCGCTGTGTGGTCCGTTCCCCCGGGAAGCTGCGCGATCACCCCTGGGCGGGGCGGGTCGAGATCGTACGCGGCGACGTGACCGACGAGGAGTCCGTCCGGGCGGCCATGGAGGGCGTGGATGTCGCGTACTACCTGGTGCACGCGCTGGGCGGCGGGCCCGGCTTCGAGGAGACCGACCGGCGCTCCGCCCGCGTCTTCGGCGAGTCGGCGCGGGCCGCCGGGGTCCGCCGGATCGTCTACCTCGGCGGGCTGACCCCGGCCGGGGTCCCGGACCGGGACCTCTCTCCCCATCTGCGCTCCCGCGCCGAAGTGGGCCGCGTGCTCCTGGACTCGGGCGTGCCGACCGCGGTGCTCCGGGCCAGTGTGATCATCGGGTCGGGCTCGGCGTCGTTCGAAATGCTGCGCTATCTGACCGAACGGCTACCGCTCATGGTGACCCCGCGCTGGGTGCGCACCCGCACCCAGCCGATCGCCGTCCGCGATGTGCTCCGGCTGCTCGTCGGCTGCGCCGCACTGCCGTACGAGGTGAGCCGGGCCTTCGACATCGGCGGCCCCGACGTCCTCACCTACCGGGACATGATGCGGCGGTACGCGGCCGTCGCCGGGCTGCCCCGGCGCGGCATCCTGCCGGTGCCGGTGCTCAGCCCGCGGCTCTCCAGCCTCTGGGTCGGCCTGATCACCCCGGTCCCCGGCGCCCTCGCGCGGCCCCTCGTGGAGTCCCTGCGGCACGAGGTGGTGTGCGCCGAACGGGACATCAGGCGTTACGTCCCCGACCCGCCGGGCGGCCCCCTCGGCGTGAACCGGGCCCTGGAGCTGGCCCTGCGGCGGATCCGCGAGGCCGACGTGGCCACCCGCTGGTCCTCCGCCGCCACCCCCGGCGCCCCCAGCGACCCGCTGCCCACCGACCCCGACTGGGCGGGCGGCACCCTCTACACCGACCACCGCCGCCGCGCAGTGAACGCCTCCCCGGAGGACGTCTGGCGGGTCGTGGAGGGCATCGGCGGCGAGAACGGCTGGTACGCGTTCCCCCTCGCCTGGGCGCTGCGCGGCTGGATCGACACCCTGATCGGCGGCGTCGGCCTCCGCCGCGGCCGCCGCGACGCGGCCCGGCTGCGGGTCGGGGACAGCCTGGACTTCTGGCGGGTCGAGGAGGTCCTGCCGCCCCGTCTGCTGCGGCTGCGGGCCGAGATGCGGCTGCCGGGGCTGGCGTGGCTGGAGATGCGGGTGGACCGGGACGCGGAGGGCCGGACCGTCTTCCGCCAGCGCGCCGTCTTCCACCCGCGCGGGCTGGCCGGGCACGTCTACTGGTGGGGCGTCTCGCCGTTCCACGCGCTGGTGTTCGGCGGGATGGCCCGCAAGATCGCCGCGAAGTCGGAGTCGACGGCGTCGGCTGTGCCGGGACAGCACGGCTAGCGCACGTCGTCCACGGCGATGGGGAGGTGGCGGGGGCCGCGGAGGACGGCGTTGCGGCGGTAGGGCGGCGGGTCCTCGACGAGCCGGGGGTTCTCCAGTCGCTGGGCCAGCGCGGTCAGCGCCAGCTGGGCCTCCAGGCGGGCCAGCGGGGCGCCGAAGCAGCTGTGGATGCCGCTGCCGAAGCCGAGGTGCTGGTTGTCGCGGCGCTGGGGGTCGAAGCGGTCGGGGTCGAGGAAGCGCTGCGGGTCGCGGTTGCCGGAGGCCAGGACGAGCCAGACGGGGGCGCCCTTGGGGATGGTCACCCCGGCGATGTCGATGTCCGAGAGCGGGGTGCGCTGGGGGAGCAGCTGGACGGGCGGGTCGTAGCGCAGCAGCTCCTCGACCAGGGGGACGGCCAGATGGGGCTTGGCGCGCAGCCGGGCCAGGACGTCGGGGTTGCGGAGCAGGGCGAGCATGCCGTTGGTGATCAGGTTGACGGTGGTCTCGTGGCCCGCGACCAGCAGCAGCGCGGCCGTGCTCAGCAGCTCCGTATGGCTCATCCGGCCGTCCGGGCCGTCCTCGGTGACCAGGGCGGAGAGCATGTCGTCGCCGGGGGAGCGGCGGCGTTCCTCGATCAGTTCGGAGAGGTAGCGGCCGAGTTCGGCGCGCGCCTGGTGGGTGACGCGGCGCCGCGTCGCGGCGTCCTGTTCGGGGTCCGGGTCGAGGCTCGCGGCGAGGGTGTCGGCCCAGGTGTGGAAGCGGGGTTCGTCCTCGCGCGGCACGCCCAGCAGCCGGCAGATGACGGTGACGGGGAAGGGGTACGAGAAGTCGTCGACGAGGTCGACGCGGTCCCGGTCCCGGAAGCCGTCGATCAGTTCGTTGACGATGCGGGACAGCTCGCCGCGCATGGCGTGGATCCGCCGGGGGGTGTGCGGGGGGCCGAAGGGGGTCATGGCCAGGCGGCGCAGCCGGTCGTGTTCGGGCGGGTCGAGCTTGAGGAAGGCGGGCGGCAGCCCGGGGTCGTCCTCCTCGGACTCGCTCTCGGCGTCGGCCGGTTCGCCCGCGGCCCGGGGGTCGAGGTTGCGCGCGTCGGAGCTGATGCGCGGGTCGTGCAGCAGGGCGTGGATCTCCCAGTAGGTGCTGACGATGTACGGGCCGTCCTCCTCGTGCACCACGGGTGTTTTGCGCAGTTCCGCGTAGACCGGGTACGGGTCGGCGCGGTTGGCGTAGTCGGTGATCTTCCGCAGGAGGGGGCCGTGGGCCATGGCGGAGTCCTTCCGGGGATCAGGGCCGGGGATCAGGGACCGGGGAGCGGGCCGGGGATCAGTGGCCGAGGGTGGTCAGACGCGCATGGGGGTGAAGGCGATCCGCCGGTCGGCGGGCGAGTAGCCGCTGAGCGTGACGGTCGGGCCGTGGGTGGGCAGCGTGGGGTCCGGGAAGTCGGCCGGGACCGGCCGCAGCCCTTCGGCGCGGCGGTCGACGGTGGTGAACGGCGGCGGGAAGGGGACGGCGGTCTCGATCAGCCGCTGGTAGAACGCCAGCCACTTGCCCTGGTCGAAGGTGACGGCGGCGATGACGCGCCCCTGGTATCCGTAGACCGCGGTGAAGCGGCGCTCGGCGAGCGACCCCTGGGCGATCAGGACCTCCTCGCCCAGGGACGGCACCCCGACCGACTTGATGTTCACCCCGAACTGGGACGACCAGAAGGCGGGAACCCACAGATGCGGCCGGCGGTCGGCACTCGCGCTGATCATGTTGTGGGCGGCGATCTCGGCCTGGGCGACCGCGTTGCCCCAGTGCTCCAGGGACAGGAACTGGTAGTTGAAGAGGGGGTGCGGGGAGCGGGCGACGTCCCCGGCCACGAAGATGTCGTCGGTGACGATGCCGCGCACGTCGAAGGCGCGGCAGCCCGCGTCGCAGGCGATGCCGCGGGGCCCGGCCCCGAGCCCGGACCCGGCCAGCCATTCGGTGTTGCGGGTGATGCCGAGGGAGACCACCGCCACATCGGCGTCGAGGGCGGTGCCGTCGGACAGATGGGCCCGCCGCAGCCGCCCGGCCGCGTCGCCCTCCAGCGCGGTGACCATGACGCCGCAGCGCAGATCGACGCCGTGGGCGCGCTGCAGGTCGGCGGCGACCGCGCCGAGCACCCCGCCGAGGGCGCCCACCAGGGGGGTGGGGCCGCGTTCGGCGACGGTGACCGGCAGCCCCCGCTCGCGGCAGGCGGAGGCGATCTCCGAGCCGGTGAAGCCCGCGCCGATGACCAGCACCCGGCGCGGTCCGGCCGACAGCCGGCGGTGCAGCGCGGCCGCGTCCTCCCGGCCGCGGAGCACGAAGACGCCGTCCAGCTCGGCCTCCAGGGGGTGCGGCCAGGGCCGGGCGCGCACCCCGGTGGTGATCATGAGCCGGCCGTAGCCGACCTCGTCGCCGTCGGCCAGCCGCACCCGCCCGGCCGTCATGTCCAGCCCGGTGGCGGCGACGCCGAGCCGCCACGTCGCGTCCACCGCGCGGCGCCGGGGCAGCGCGGTGCGGTCGGCGGGGACCCGGCCCAGCAGCACCTGCTTGGACAGCGGCGGCCGGTCGTACGGCTCATGGGGCTCGTCGCCGATCATCGTGAGCGACCCCGCGAACCCCTCCTCGCGCAGTGTCTCGGCGGCCCGCAGCCCGGCCAGCGAGGCGCCCACGATGACGATGCGCCCCTCGCGCCGCAGGGTGTGCGGCGCGCCGTCAGCGGACACCGGACGGGTCCTCGTCGTCGACCAGGATGGCCTGGACCGGGCAGGCCGCCGCCGCGCGCGCCACGTTCTCCCGCTGGGACTCGTCCGCGTGCGGCGTGTAGAGCAGCGCCTCCTCGCCGTGCAGGGCGAAGACGTCGGGGGCGAGGAACGCGCACTGCGCGTATCCCTGGCAGCGGTTGAGATCGACGACAAGCCTCATCGGGGCCCTGCCCTTCGCGCGCCGGGTCGTCGGGTCGCCCCCTCCTGGGCACCAGCATGGGCGAGGCGGCGGGGGTCCGCGCGCACAGCCGGGCCAAAGGGGCGACGGGCGGTTCCCGGCCATGGGGCGGCGGGTGCGGGGGCGCAGTGTGCCAGTGGCGGCGGTGGCGCGAACCGTCGTACGCAAGAGCTGAGCCATTCCGCCCGTGGGCCCGTGGCCGCCACTACTGTGCGTGGAATGTTCCACTCCGCAGCCCTCTCCTCAACCCCACAAAGAGGCGGGATCGCCGCTGTCGGTTCCACGGGGCGGCGTATGTGATGAACGTCTCGTCCTTACGTCGCGCGCGGCGGGCCCCCGCCCCCGCGCCCGCCTCCCCGGCCCCCGTCCCCGCCCTGCCCGCGGCCGCTCCCGCCGCTCCCGCCGCTCCCCCCGCTTCGAAGCAGCGTGACGCGTTCTTCGACAACGCCAAGTACCTGGCCATCGTGCTGGTCGCGATGGGGCATTCCTGGGAACCGCTGCGGGACGGCAGCAGGGCGGCGTCCGCCCTCTACATGTTCGTCTACGCCTTCCACATGCCGGCGTTCATCCTCATCTCCGGCTACTTCTCGCGGAACTTCGACCTCCGGCCGGACCGGCTGAAGCGCCTCCTCACCGGGGTCGTCGTCCCGTACGTGATCTTCGAGACCGTCTACAGCCTCCTCAAGGGCTGGGCGGACGGCGACCTTTCGTACCCGGTCAGCCTGCTCGACCCCTGGTATCTGACCTGGTTCCTGATCGCGCTCTTCGTCTGGCGGATCACCACCCCGGTGTGGCGGATCGCGCGCCATCCGGTGCCGCTCGCGCTCGCGATCGCCGCGCTCGCCTCGTGCTCGCCCGACATCGGCGACGATCTCGACCTCCAGCGCGTGCTGCAGTTCCTGCCCTTCTTCGTGGCCGGAGCGCACATGCGGCCGGAGCACTTCCGGATGGTGCGCCGCCGCGCGGTGCGGCTGCTGGCGGTGCCGGTGACGGCGGCCGCGCTGGTCTTCGCCTACTGGGCGGTGCCGCGCATGAACGCCGGGTGGTTCTACCACCGGGACAGCGCCCAGGAGCTGGGGGCGCCGTGGTGGAGCGGCGTGGTGATGACGTTCGCCCTCTTCGGCTGCTCCATGGTGCTGACCGCGTGCTTCTTCGCCTGGGTGCCCGGGCGGACGATGTGGTTCACCGCGCTCGGCGCCGGAACGCTGTACGGGTACCTGCTGCACGGCCTGCTGATAAAGGGCTCCCACTTCGCGGGCTGGTACGACCAGTCCTGGCTGCACACCCCGGCGGGCGCGATCGTGGTCACGGCGATCGCCGCGGTGGTGGTGACCGCGCTGTGCTCCCCGCTCGTCCAGCGGGTCTTCCGCTTCGCGATGGAGCCCCGGATGGAGTGGGCCTTCCGGCCCGCGAAGGCGGCGGGGCCCGCGAAGGCGGCGGGGCCCGCGAAGGCGGCGGGGCCCGCGAAGGCGGTCGGGCCCGGGACCGCCACGAAGACGGCGCGGGCGGCCATCCCGTCCCAGGCCACCAGATCGCCGCGCTAGTGCGTGAGCCGCCCGTTCCGGCCCCGCCGCGGCCGTCCGTACCGCCGCGGCGGGGCCGGAAACGATCGCACGCTTATGTGACTCGTCGGGCAGTCGGATAGTCCGTCAGGGCCCTGGGTAGAGCCGAGCCGATCAGCCCGGGGGCCCGCTGACGGCCGCGGGCAACCGTCGCACGGAGAGGTCCCGGTGCACCCGTGACACAGCCCTTTCAACTCCCCGACTTCTACACGCCGTACCCGGCGCGGCTGAATCCCCATGTCCAGGCGGCGCGGGAGCACTCCACCCGGTGGGCGCGAGGGATGGGCATGCTCGAAGGCTCCGGGATCTGGGAGCAGAAGGACCTCGACGCCCACGACTACGCCCTGCTGTGCGCCTATACCCACCCCGAATGCTCCGCCGCCGAGCTGGCGCTGATCACGGACTGGTATGTGTGGGTGTTCTTCTTCGACGACCACTTCCTGGAGCGGTTCAAGCGCTCCCAGGACCGGGAGGGCGGCAAGGCGTATCTGGACCGGCTGCCGCTGTTCATGCCGATGGACCCGGCGGCGGCCGGGATGCCGGAGCCGGTCAACCCGGTCGAGGCGGGCCTGAAGGACCTGTGGACGCGGACGGTGCCCACGATGTCGCCGGACTGGCGGGCCCGGTTCCGGGAGTCCACGGAGAATCTGCTGGGCGAATCGCTCTGGGAGCTGTCCAACATCAACGCGGGCCGGACGCCCAACCCGGTGGAGTACATCGAGATGCGCCGCAAGGTCGGCGGCGCCCCGTGGTCGGCGGGGCTCGTGGAGCACGCGGTGGGGGCCGAGGTGCCCGCGGTGGTCGCGGAGTCGCGGCCGCTGCGCGTGCTGCGGGACGCGTTCTCGGACGCGGTGCACCTGCGCAACGACCTGTTCTCGTACCAGCGGGAGATCGAGGAGGAGGGCGAGCTGAGCAACGGGGTGCTGGTCCTGGAGACGTTCCTGGGCTGCACCACCCAGCAGGCGGCGGACGCCGTGAACGACCTGCTCACCTCCCGGCTCCAGCAGTTCGAGAACACCACGTTCACCGAGCTGCCCCCGCTCTTCGCCGAGCACGGTTTGGATGTGGCGGCCCGCGCGAGCGTCATGGCGTACGTCAAGGGGCTCCAGGACTGGCAGTCGGGCGGCCATGAATGGCATATGCGTTCCAGCCGCTACATGAACGGCGGAGGGGCCGGGAGCGCGCCCGCCTGGTCGCCGTTCTCCATCAGCGGGCTCGGCATCAGCGGGCTCGGGGGCAGCGGTCTCGGCGGCAGCGGGCTCGGGGTTTCGGCCGCCGACATTCCGCTCACCACCGGCCGGGCGGAGCGGGCCAGGGCACGCACTTTCAGCCATGTGCCGCATCAGCGGGTCGGGCCGTCCCTGCTGCCGGACTTCTTCCTGCCCTTCACCGCCCGGCTCAGCCCGCATCTGGACCGGGCGCGCCGCAATCTGGTCGAGTGGTCGCACCGTATGGGCATCTTCGGGCCCCAGCCGGGTGTGCCCGACTCGGACGTCTGGGACGAGCGCCGACTGCTCGCCGCCGACCTTCCGCTGTGCGCGGCGGGCATCCACCCGGAGGCGTCCCCCCGGCGAGCTGGACCTGACGTCGGGCTGGCTCGCCTGGGGAACGTACGCGGACGACTACTATCCGCGGGTCTTCGGCCGGAGGCGGGACCTCACCGGCGCCAAGGTGTGCAACGAACGGCTCAAGGCGTTCATGCCGGTCGACGCGGGCCCCACCCCCGCCCCGGTCAGCGGGCTGGAGCGCTCGCTCGCCGACCTGTGGTCGCGTACCGCGGGGACGATGGAGGAGGACGCGCGCCGCGAGTTCCGCACGGCCGTGGAGGACATGCTGGACAGCTGGCTGTGGGAGCTGGCGAACCAGGTGCAGAACCGGATCCCCGACCCGGTCGACTACGTCGAGATGCGCCGCCACACCTTCGGCTCGCAGCTCACCATGAGCCTGTGCCGACTGTCCTACGGGAAGCGCCTCCCGCCCGGGATCTACCGCAGCGGGCCGGTCCGGTCGCTGGAGAACGCCGCCATGGACTACGCCACCCTGCTCAACGACGTCTTCTCGTACCAGAAGGAGATCGAGTTCGAGGACGAGGTCCACAACGGCGTCCTGGTCGTGCAGAACTTCTTCGACTGCGACTACCCGACCGGGGTGGCCATCGTGCATGACCTGATGACGTCGCGGATGCGGCAGTTCCAGCATGTCGCCGCCCATGAGTTCCCGGTGCTGTACGAGGACTTCGGGCTGTCGGCGGAGGGCCGGGCGGCCCTGGAGGGGTATGTGCGCGACCTCCAGGACTGGCTGACCGGGATCCTGACCTGGCACCGGGAGGTCGACCGGTACCGGGAGGAGGAGCTGCGGTACGAGGCCGGGGCACCGCGGCTGCCGCGGCAGCTGTTCGGCCCGACGGGGCTGGGGACGTCGGCCGCGCGGCTTCCGGTGAGCGTGGGCGCGGGCGCGGGCCGGTAGCGGTCAGCCTCTGTGCTCAGGGCCCCGCCTTGTCCCCGCGGACAAGGCGGGGCCGCCGCATGTTGGCCGCCGGTGACGATGCCGGACCGTGGGCGGGTCTGTTGAATGCCGCGCAGTCCCCTCGCGCCCTGGAGGTACCGTGTCGTGGCGCAAACTGCTCGTCCTTCTGCCCGTGGTTCCGGCGCTGGCCCTGCTCGCGTCGGTGTGGCTGCCGTTCGTCAACGCCGAGCGGCTGTGGTTCGGCATGCCCTCGCTGTACGTATGGGTCGGCGCCTGGGTGCTCGCGCTCACCCCGGCGCTGGCCGCCGTCGAGTGGGGGCTGTTCCGGCACCGTGAGCGGGCGACGGCGGGTGAGGGACAGTGAGCGTCGTCCTCGCCGTATCGCTGCTGGGCATGTGCGCCCTCGCCCTCTGCGGTTTCCTCGGCCGCACCGGGCGCTCCGCCGACCTCGCCGAATGGGCCGTCGGACGGCGCAACTTCGGCTCCCTCGCGATGTGGTTCCTCCAGGCGGGCGAGGTGTTCACCACCTTCAGCTTCCTCGGGGTCGCGGGGGTCGCGTACACCGGCGGCAACGCCGCCACGTACGCCGTCGTCTATCTGGCGCTCGCCTTCCTGCTGCTCTACTTCGTCCAGCCCCGGCTGTGGCGGCTGGGCAAGGAGAACGGCTACCTCACCCAGGCCGACTACTTCACCGACCGCTACCGCAGCCCGCTCTTCGGCAAGGTCGTCGCCGTCATCGGGCTGATCTTCCTGCTCCCCTACATCCAGCTCCAGCTCACCGGCCTCGGCATGGTCGTCGGGCTGGCCACGGGCAGCACGGCGTCGGGGCGGCTGAGCATGGTGCTGGCCTCCGTGCTGACGGCGGCCTTCGTGCTGTGGTCCGGCATCCGCGGGCTGAAGAACAGCGCCTACTTCAAGGACGTCCTGACCATCGGCGTCATGGCCGTGCTCGCCGTCGTCATCCCGCTGCACTACGTCGGTGGCGGTGTGGGCGAGGTGTTCCAGCGGGTCCACGAGGCGCAGCCGCAGATGCTGACCGTGCACGGCGGGGCGCAGGACCAGGTGTGGTGGACGACGAGCGTGCTGGTCTCGGCCATCGCGGGCGGGATGATGGCGACGCCGCACCACTGGCCGCCGCTGATGGCCGCGGGCGGGCCGCGGGCGATCCGTACGAACAACGTCTTCATGCCGCTGTACCAGGTCGCGCTGATGATCCCGATCATGGTCGGGCTCACGGGGGTGGTCGTACGGGCCGACGGGGACGGCGACGGGGTGCTGCTCACCCTCGCCCAGGGCGCGCTGCCGGACTGGGCCACCGGGCTCGTCGTGGTCGCCGCCGCGGCCTCGGCGATGGTTCCGGCCGGGGCCATGTGCATCGGCATCTCGACCCTGGTCGCCCAGAACCTGCTGCCCCCGGGCCGGGAGTCGGCCCGGATGCGGGTCAACCACAGCGTCGTCGTCCTGGCCATCGGCCTCGCGCTCGTCCTCGGCATCCTGCGCCCCGGGCTCCTGGCCGACCTGCAGCTCCTCACGGTGAGCGGCTTCATCCAGCTCGTCCCCGGCCTGCTCGCCGCCCTCGGCGGCCGCCGCCTGCTCACCACGCGGGCCGCGCTGGCCGGGCTGGCGGCGGGCGAGGCCGTGGTGACGTGGCTGACGCTGGCCGAGATCGACGTACGGCACGTGAACGCCGGGCTGGTGGGGGTGGCGGTGAACGTGGCGGTGGCGCTGCTGGTGCAGCTGCTCTTCCCTCACCCCGCCCCTTCCCGAACCGGGGACCGGCCCCCGGCCCCCCACCGGGCCCCCGCCCCGGGTGCCTCGGCCCCTGGGCCCCACGGTGCCTCGGCCCCGCACGCCGCCGCGGCCACCGCCCCGCGGAACCCGGACGAATCCCCCCGCGGATAACCGCCCGCTGCGCCCCGATGCCGCCCACCTGCTCCGGAGAAGGCCGCCCGCCACACGCGCGGGCGGCCTTCCCGGCGGCGCCCTGCGCGTGGTGGGGCGTCTGCCGTCGCGGCGGTGCCGGTGTTTCTCCACCCCGCCCCTTCCCGAACCAGGGGCTCCGCCCCTGGACCCCGCCCCGCTGCAACGCGCTGTCGTCCGGCCCGCCGACGGCCGTGCGGCGTGCGCCGCACCGCCGCGGCACGGCGACGCTCACGCCCTTGCGGCCGTCCCCTGCGACGCGACGAGAGCGGTGTGCAGGCCCGCGCGCCGGAACCACCCCGCGCGGGGGCGCCAGGTCCATTGCCCCCGCGCAGGCATGGCCCGACGGGGGGGGAGGGGGCCGGAGGCGCCGTCGGCCGGTCGTGGTCCCGCCGCGCACTCACCCTGCCCCCGGCAGCCGCCTGCCGTTGCGCCGCATCCGCGGGCCGTGGCCACCGCACCACGGCCGCTCCGGTCCCGGGACTCCGGGGCGGCAGCCCCGTGGGTCCAGGGGGCGCCCCCTGGTTCGGGGAAGGGGTGGGGGATCAACCACTTCCGCGTCGCCACCCGGCCGTGTGCTCCCCGCGCCGGGGCCGGATGGCGTTCGGCGCCGGGGGGCTCGGGGCGGAGTCCCCGCGGGGTCCAGGGGCCTGGCCCCTGGTTCGGGGAGGGGCGGGGTGGGGACAATTCGGCAATCTACGAGAGCGAGCAACCGTGACGGACCACAACGACGACCTCTGCTACCGCACCGCGCACGAGCTGAGCGCCCTGCTCCGGCGCCGTGAGCTGTCCGCCCGTGAGCTGCTGCAGGCGCATCTGGACCGGATCGGGCGGGTCAACCCCGGCGTCAACGCGATCGTCACCCTCGTCGCGGACCGCGCGCTCGACGCCGCCGCCGCGGCCGACGAGCGGATCGTCGCGGAAGGGGCGAAAGGAGCCGACGGGGTGGGGGTGCTGCACGGGCTGCCCATCGCGCACAAGGACACCCACAACACCGCGGGCATCCGCACCAGCCACGGTTCGCCGCTGGCCGACGGCATACCGGACCAGGACGACCTGATCATCGAGCGGATCCGGGACGCCGGGGCCATCACCCTCGGCAAGACCAACGTGCCCGAGTTCGCCGCCGGTTCGCACACCTTCAACCCGATCTTCGGCGCCACCCACAACCCGTACGCCCCCGACCGCAGCGCGGGCGGCAGCAGCGGGGGCGCGGCCGCCGCGCTGGCCAGCGGCATGATCCCGATCGCGGACGGCAGCGATACGGGCGGGTCGCTGCGCAATCCGGCCTCGTTCAACAACGTGGTGGGGCTGCGCCCGTCGCCCGGGCGCGTCCCGACCTGGCCCGCGGCGAACGCGTGGACCACGCTCTCGGTCAAGGGCCCGATGGCCCGTACCGTCGCGGACACCGCCCTGCTGCTGTCCGCGATGGCGGGCCCCGACGCCCGGTCGCCGATCGCGCTGGAGGAGCCGGGCGCCCGGTTCGCCAGGCCGCTGGACCGGGACCTGGCCGGGCTGCGGGTGGCCTGGTCGCCGGATCTGGGCGGGCTGGTGCCGGTGGAGCCGGAGGTGGCGGCGGTCGTGGAGTCGGCGGCGGGGGTGTTCGAGGACCTCGGGTGCGCGGTGGAGCGGGCGTGCCCGGACCTGACGGAGGGCGAGGAGGTGTTCCGTACGCAGCGGGCCGCGCTGTTCGAGGTCGCGTTCGGCCCGCTCATGGACCGTCACCCGGAGGAGCTGAAGCGGACGATCCGGGAGAACGCGGAGGCGGGGCGCCGCCTCACCGGGCCCGACGTGGCCCGCGCCGAGGTGCTGCACACCGCGCTCTTCCACCGCGTCCGCGCCTTCTTCGAGCGCTATGACGTGCTGCTGCTCCCGGTCAGCCAGGTCCCGCCGTTCGACATCGGGATCGAGTACCCGGCCGAGGTGGCGGGGGTGGCGATGCGGGACTACCTGGAGTGGATGCGTTCGGCGTACCTGGTCACGGCGACCGGCAGCCCCGCCCTGTCCGTCCCGGGCGGGTTCACCCCCGCCGGGCTGCCGGTGGGCGTCCAGATCGTGGGACCGCACCGGGCGGACTTCGCCGTTCTGCAGATCGGCCACGCCTTCGAACAGGCCACCGGGCACGGGCGGCGGCGCCCGCAGGCCATCGGGTAGGCCGCGGCGGGGGGATGGTTACCGGCCGCTCGGCCATGGATAATCTCCGCCTCGGAGCGTCGATACGGTTCGGTCCGGGTAGGCGCCCCCGGAACCGGCGGCGCGCCCATGAGCGGAGGAGCGATGTACGACGACTCCCCGGACGGCCTCCTCGCCCTGGCCAACAGCATCGCCGGGCTGGTCGGCGCGCCGGTCACCATCGAGGACGACGCGTCCGAGCTGATCACCTACTCGCCCGGCCAGGAAAACTCCGACGACGCCCGCGTCGCGATGATCCTCAACCGCCGGGTGCCCGACCGGTACCGGCCGTTGTTGCGCAACGAACGGCTGGATGTGCGGCTGGCGGGCTCGTCCGCCCCGCTGTACGCGGACTTCCGCGCGTCCGGGGTGCTGCCGCGGGCGATCATGCCGATCCGGGTGGACGACCTGTCCGTGGGGTCGATCTGGGCGATCGTGCCGAACGCGCCCTCCCGGGAGCAGCGGGCGGCGCTGGAGGAGTCGGCCGCGCTGGCCGCCCCGGTGCTGGCCCGGCAGATCGCGCGGCGGCGCGGGGAGGAGGCGCGGCGCGCCGCGGCCGTACGCGCCCTCCTGGGCGGCGGGCCGGAGGCCGTCGAGGCCGCCGCCGAACTGCCGCTGGCCCCCGGTCCGCTGGCCGTCGTCGCGCTGCGGCCGGTCGCCCCGGCGCCCTCCGGGGAGCCGCTGCGGCGCGCGCTCGCCGGACTCGACGCGCCGGCCGTCCCGGCCGGGACGGCGCACGGCGGCGTTCACGCGGAGGCCGACGGCGCGGGCTACGCCGTCGTGCCGGTGCGCGACGAACAGCGGCTGGCGCGCGTGGTCCGCGAGCTCCAGGCGCGGTTCGGACTGGTGGCCGGGGTGGGCCGTACCGTTCCCGGCCCCGATGAACTGGACCGCTCCCGGGCCGACGCCGACCTGGTCGTCCGGCTGCTCACCCGGCTGGGCGGCGGAGCGGGCGGCGCCGCCCACATCCGCGACGTCCACCTGGACGCCCTGCTCATGCAGACGGTCGACCTGGCCGACGCGGCCGGGCACGATCCGCTGGGCGCGATCGCCGACCTGGAGCGCTACGACCGCGAGCGCGGCACGGAACTGCTCGACAGCCTGGCCCACTACCTGGCCGCCGGTGAGGACGCCCGGCTGGCCGCCCGGCAGCTGCACATCCACCCCAACACCCTCCGCTACCGCCTGCGGCGGGCGCACGAGATCGCGGGCCTCGACCTCGCCGACCCGGCCGCCAAGTTCGAGATCCAGCTCCGCCTGCGCCTCCGCGCGCTACGTCTCCCGTAACCCGGCGCAGGGCCCGCCGACGGCCGCCGGGCGGACCGGCGCCCGGCGTGCGGCTTGTCCCGCGCGACAACACCCGCCCCCGCGCAATCGGCCACGCGGACAGTGCGGCGCGCGCCCCCGGCCGCCCATGATGCGTACGCAGCGCGCATCATCCGGGGAAGGGGAACGCCACCGTGTCCACACCACGCAGCGCCGTCGTCGTCGGGGCCGGGATCGTCGGGCTCGCCACCGCCTGGGCCCTGCAGGGCCGTGGCATCGAGGTCACCGTCGCCGAGCGGCGGCGGCCGGCGGCCGGGGCCTCGTGGGGGAACGCGGGGTGGCTGACACCGGCGCTCGCCCTGCCGTTGCCCGAGCCCGCCGCGCTCCGGTACGGGGTGCGCAGCCTGGTCACGCCGACCTCGCCCGTCTACATCCCGCCGCGGGCCGATCCGCGGCTGGCGCGGTTCCTGCTGTCGTTCACCCGGCACTGCACCCCGCGCCGCTGGCGGGTGCTGGCCACCACGTTCGCCGCGCTGAACCGGCACGCGCTCGCGGCGTACGACGACCTCGCGGCGGGCGGGGTCGCCGAGCCGACCGTCCCCGTGGACCCGATGCTGCTCGCCTTCGGCACGGCGGCCGAGCGCGCGGGGATGGTGGAGGAGCTGGAGCACGCCCGGGCGGCCGGTTACGAGATTCCGTACGACCTCGTCGACGGCGACCGGGCGCGTTCCCTGGAGCCGGTGCTCAGCGACGCGGTCGGGGCGGGCATCGCGCTGCACGGGCAGCGGCGGCTGAATCCCGGGAACTTCGTGCGGGCGCTGGCGGACGCGGTGCGGGAGCGCGGCGGGAAGGTCGTGGAGCGGGCCGAGGTGTCGGGGATCCGCGACCTGGGCACGGGCGTCGCGGTCGGCACGTCCCAGGGCGATCTGCGCGCCGACGTCGCCGTCGTCGCCACCGGGACGTGGCTGAACCGGCTGGTCCGCCCGTTCGGCGTGCGGGTGCCCGTCCAGTCCGGGCGCGGCTACAGCTTCAGCGTGCCCGCCGCGGGCGCACCGGCGCGCCCGACGTATCTGGCCGCGCAGAAGGTGGTGTGCACCCCGCTGGGCGACGGCCGGGTGCGGGTCGCCGGGATGATGGAGCTGGCGCCTCCGGAGCGGCCGGTCGATCCGCGCCGCATCCAGGCGATCATCGCCGCGGCCCGTCCGCTGCTGCGGGACGTCGACTGGGACGCCCGCCGGGACGAGTGGGTCGGCTCGCGCCCGTGCACCGCCGACGGGCTGCCGCTGGTCGGCCCGACCGGCTCGCCGCGGGTGTACGTGAACGGCGGCCACGGCATGTGGGGCGTGGCCCTCGGCCCCCTCACCGGCCGGCTGCTGGCCGACGCCATCGCGACCGGCACCGCCCCCGCCGAACTGGCCGCGCTGCATCCGCTGCGATGACGCCGTGCGATGACGTTTTACGGGTGCGCGGTCGGTTACCCGGTGCGGTGACAACGTCGAAAGGAGTCACCGATGAGCACCGTGCGGGAGACCGTCGAGGTTGAGGTTCCGCTGCACACGGCCTACAACCAGTGGACGCAGTTCACCGAGTTCCCGCGGTTCATGGAAGGCGTGGACCAGGTGACGCAGGTGGACGATCGGCGCAACCACTGGTCGACTTCCATCGCCGGTGTGCACCGTGAGTTCGACACCGAGATCGTCGATCAGCTGCCCGATGAGCGCATCGCCTGGCGCACGACCTCGGGCGAGGTGCAGCAGCAGGGTCTGGTGACCTTCCGGCCCCTGGACGACAACCACACCGAGGTCAACCTGGCCTTGGTCTTCGAGCCGAGCGGAATGGCGGAGAAGGCCGCGGACATGACCGGGACGCTCGACCGCCGTATCAAGGGCGATCTGCACCGGTTCAAGGACTTCATCGAGCACCGGGGCCAGGAAGAGGGCGGCTGGCGGGGCCGCATCAGCCCCGGCTGACCCCTCCCCGCCCCGTCCCCGACGGCGCCGGCCACCTCAGAGGGTGGCCGGCGCCCTCGCCGTACGCCGCGTCCCCGCGTGCAGGACGGCCCTCCCGTATCCCCTTGCCCGGCCGCCGTACCGGGCGCAAGCTGGTCATATGGGTACTCCAGGAGGCCCTACGCTCATCACCTCCGTGCAGCGAGCCTTCCGCCTGATGGAGGCCGTGGGCGCACATGAGGGCGGTGCGCCGGCGAAACAGCTGGCACGGGAGGCGGGGCTGCCCCTGGCCACCGCGTATCACCTGCTGCGGACCCTGGTCCACGACGGCTATGTACACCGGCTGCCCGACGGCGGCTTCGTCGTGGGCGACAAGCTGCACACGCTCCAGGTCGGCAGCCGTGGGCAGGCGCTGCTCAACCGGGTGCGGCCGACGCTGGCCGGACTGCGGGACGAGCTGTCGGCGGCCGCGTATCTGACCTTCTACGAGGACGGCGAGATCCGGGTCGCGGAGATCGTCGACAGCCCCCGGGCGCCACGGGTGGACCTGTGGGTGGGGTTCGAGGACGCCGGGCACGCCACCGCGCTCGGCAAGTGCGTGCTGCGCGAGCTGGGCGACGACGCCCGCAGCGAGTATCTGTCCCGTCATCCGCTCGCCGATCTCACGCCCCGCACCGTCACCAGCTCCGCCGAGCTGCTGCGGCGGCTGGACGCCTTCCCCGACGACGCGCCGGTCACCGACCTGGAGGAGTACGCGCTGGGCACGGTCTGCTTCGCGGTGCCCGTGTACAGCGGGGACCGGATCGGCTCGCTCGGGGTGTCGCTCCGGGCGGGGCGCGCGGCCCGGGACGCGCGGCCGGAGGAGATACGGGACCGGCTGCTGCCCACGGCCGACCGTGTGACCAGGCACCTTTCGCTCACTATCTGAAATTCCGGCCCTTGTCGCCCGCCGCGAACCATTGGTTCTCTGGACGTAACGGACAGGACGTCGTAGCGCCCGGCGAACGGGCTGAGTGAGTGAGAGAGCAGTCGACCCGGACATGATCCAGGCCCGCACCCATCTGGACCAGCCCTATCCCCCCGCGCCGTACGCGGCCGGAGTGCCCGTACTCATCCTGGGGGCGGTCGCGGTCATCGCCTTCGTCACCGGAGACGGATCGAGCTGGCTGCCGCTGCTCGCCGTCGGCCCGGCGCTGGCCGCCGCCGCGTGCCGCCCGTGGACGGTGCTGCGGATCGGGTTCCTCGCCGTCGCGCTGGGCGCGCTGCTCGGCGCGTGGCTGAACGCGCCGCTCCACGGGCAGGCGGTCGTGCTGTCCACGATCGTCGCCGTGACCCTGGCCAGCTGGCTGTCGGGTGTGTTGCGCAGGCGCCGGGAACGGGTGCTGGCCGCGGTCCGCTCGGTCGCCGAGGCCGCGCAGAACGCGCTGCTGCGGCCGGTGCCCGCCCGGGTCGGCCGGTTCCAGGTGGCGGTCCGCTACAGCGCCGCCGCGGCGGAGGCCCGGGTGGGCGGCGATCTGTACGCGCTGGTGTCCACTCCGTACGGGGTCCGGCTGATCGTCGGCGACGTGCGCGGCAAGGGACTGCCCGCGGTGTCCACCGCCGCGCTGGTGCTGGGGGTGTTCCGGGAGGCCGCGTACGACGAACCGGACCTGCTGGACGTGGTCGGCCGGATCGAGCGCAGCCTCGCCCGCAACCTCGCCTCCGACGACTTCGTCACCGCCGTCGTCGCCGGCTACCCCCGCGAGGGGCGCATGGAGATCGTCAACTGCGGTCACGCGCCGCCGCTGCTGATCGGCCCGGCCGGTGCGGTCGTGCCCATCGAGCCGGTGCGCCCGGCGCCGCCGCTGGGCCTGGCCTCGCTGGGCGGCGAGGCGCCGAGCCTGCAGGTCGTCCCGTTCGCCGACGACGACCAGATGCTGCTGTACACCGACGGCGTCATCGAGGCGCGCGACCACGGCCGGGCGTACTTCCCGCTGGCCGAACGGGTGCCCGGGCATGTGTGCGACGACCCGTCCCGGACCCTCGCCGGGCTGCACGACGAGCTGCTGGCCCATGTGGGCGGGCGGCTGCACGACGACGCGGCGCTGCTGCTGCTGCGCAAGCCCGCCGAGGACCGGGCGGAGCGGGCGGCCGACCCCACCCAGCCCGCCCGTACCGGCGCGGAGGGCTAGCCGAAGTCGGCGATCAGCTCATGGAAGAGATCGTGCACGGCATGGGCGGGCTCCGACAGCGGCTGGTGGTCGGACGTACACAGGGAGAGCTTGACCGGGATGGCCGGGTTCACGATCCGGCGCACCACCAGGTTCTGTACGTCGAGGATCGCGCGCGCCGCCGACCACGGCAGCACGGTCGCGCCCAGGTCCGCGCCGACCGCGCTGACCAGCGTCAGGACGGACTCGATCTCGCCGATGACCCGCGGCCGCAGTGAGGCGTGCTGGAACGCGGCGTCCACGACCTGGCGGATGGTGTGGATCCGGCTGGGCAGCAGCAGCGGCACGTCCGCCAGCTCCTCCAGCGGGACATCCGCGCCCCCGCCCGGCTCCACCGTCCGGCCCGGCGCCGCGATCAGGAACAGGTCCTCGGTGCGCAGCGGCTCGAACTGCACGCCCCGCAGCGGCCCCGCCCCGTAGATGAACGCCATGTCCATCCGGCCGGTCATGATCGCCTCGCTGATCACCCCGCCGAAGTTCTCGTTGATGTGCAGCAGGATGTCGGGGTAGCGCTCGCGCACGCTGGTCAGCAGCGGCAGCGCGAGCGCCGCGCCCATGCTGTACGGGGCCAGGCCCACCGAGACGCTGCCCGCGGGCGCCCGCCCGGACACGTCGACCGCGGCCTGCGCCAACTCGACCTGGCGCAGGATGAGCTGGGCGTGCCGGTACAGCGCCCGGCCCGCCTCGGTCGGCGCCACTCCGCGCTTGCTGCGGATCAGCAGCTGCTGTTTGAACTGGGTCTCCAGCATGGAGAGCTGCTGACTGAGGGCGGGCTGCGCGATGTGCAGGATGTCGGCCGCGCGCGTGATGCTCCCGGCGTCGACGATCTTCACGAACGAGTACAGACGCCTGGTGTCCATGCGCGGTCCTCCAGCCTCGGCGGGCCCTCATGGTAGGCGCCGCACCGGCCGCGGCCGACGACGCGTGTGGCCCAGGTCATAACCAGAGGCGATCGCGTCACACACAACGCATATTTGCCGCCATCTCCCGTACGGATTACGTTCACCGAAACGCGAATTTCCCCCCTCGCAAAGAAGCGACGAAGCCGCTTTCTTCTTTTTTCTCGGAGGACGTCATGAAGCATGCCGTCGATCTCGTGGCCGACCTCGGCGAGGGATTCGGCGCCTACACGATGGGCGACGACGAGGCACTGCTCGACGTGCTGACATCGGCCAATATCGCGTGCGGATTCCACGCGGGCGATCCGAGAATCATGGACGCGACCGTCCGCCGCTGCGCCGAAATCGGTGTCGCGGTGGGCGCGCACCACAGTTTTCCCGATCTCGTCGGATTCGGCCGCCGCGCGATGGATCTGACCCCGGACGAGATCCGCACCGACACGCTGTACCAGCTGGGCGCGCTGCACGCCTTCGCGACCGCGCACGGCACCGGCGTACGGCACATCGCGCCGCATGGCCGCCTCGGCAACCTGGTCGCGACCCGCCCCGACTACGCGGAGGCGGTCGCCGGTGCCGTGGCGTCCTTCGACCGGTCCCTGATCGTCCTGGCCCAGGACGGCGAGCTGGCCGACGCCGCCCGCGCGCTGGGTCTGCGGGTCGGCATCGTCGGCATCGCCGACCGGGCGTACCGCGACGACGGCACGCTGGTGCCCCGGAGCGAGCCCGGAGCGGTGCTCCACGACGCGGGGGAGATCGCCGAACGGACGGTCCGCATGGTCACCGAGGGCGTGCTCCGCACCGTCGGCGGCCGTGACCTCCCCGTCGCGTGCGACACCGTCCTGCTGCACGGCGACACCCCCGGCGCCATCGCGCTCGCCCACCGCATCCGCGGTGAACTGCTCACCGCCGGGGTGCGGATCGCGCCGCTCACCGAGGTCCTGGATCTCAAGGCCTCGGCTGTCGGGAGCGCCTGACATGGCGGGCGAGGTCACCATCGCGGACTGCGGCGACTCGGCCGTCGTGGTCAAGGCCGCGGGGATGGCGCCGGACCGGGCCTGGCAGACCGTCCACGCCCTGGCCGACGCGGTCGAGGCCGCCCGCCCCGGCGGGGTGTACGGCATCGTGCCCACGTACGACACGCTGCTCGTCGAGTTCGACTGCGCCACCACCGACCACACCACCCTCCGCCGGCTGCTGCGGTACGAGAGCGGCAGGCTCGCCGAGGACCTGCGCCCCGGGCCCGCGCCCCGCCGCTTCGTCGTCCCGGTGGTGTACGGCGGCGAGTACGGCCCCGACCTGCCCGTCGTCGCCGGGCAGCTGGGGCTGACCGAGGACGAGGTGGTCGCGCTGCACTCGCGCGCCCCCCTCACCGTCCGCTGCTTCGGCGCCCCGGCCGCCGCCCCGATGATGGACGGCCCGGCGTTCCCGCGCCCGGTGCCCCGGCTCGCCTCGCCGCGTACCAGCGTCGTACCCGGGTCGATCGCGGTGGCCGGACGGCAGGCCGTCATCTCCCCGATGCCGTCCCCCGGCGGCTGGCCGCTGCTGGGCCGCACCCCGCTGCGGGTGCTCGACCTCGACGCCCGGCCGCTGACCCCGTACCGGCCCGGGGACACTTTCCAGTTCGTACCGATCGCCCCCGAGCAGTGGGACGAGCACGCGGGCGCACCCCTGGCGGCGTGCCATGACTGACACCCTCACCGCGACCGGCACCCTCACCGTCCACCGGGCGGGCCTGGCGACCGTGCAGGACCTCGGCCGGTTCGGCCACTCCCGCTACGGCCTGCCGGTCAACGGCGCCCTCGACCAGCACTCCGCCCGCGTCGCCAACGTCCTGGCCGGGAACGACGAGGGCGCGCCGCTGCTGGAGATCACCGCCCTGGACTTCGGCTGCACCCCGTCCACCGACATCCTCATCGCCGTCACCGGCGCGCCCGCCGACGTCACCGTGGGCGGTGTGCCCCGCCCGCAGTGGGAGCCGCTGCCGGTCCGGGCGGGCGAGACCATCGCCGTCAGCGGCATCCGGCTGGGGCTGCGCGTCTATCTGGCCGTCCTCGGTTCGGTGGACACTCCGTCCCTCCTCGGCTCTTGCGCCCCCGACACGATCCTCGGCTTCGGGCCCACGCTGCGCGACGGCGACGAGCTGGCCCTGCGGACCTCCTGCCCGCCGGTCCACCACCCGGTGTTCGGCATCCCGCTGTTCCGGGTGCACGCCCCGGTGGCGCGCTTCGCCGAGTCCTGGACGATCGACGTGACCGACGGCCCCGACCTCGCCGAGTTCGGCGACACCGCCGAGCGGCTGTTCCGCTCGCCGTTCACCGTGACCCCGCGGAGCAACCACATCGGGCTGCGGATGAGCGGCGACGTACCGCGGCGGATGGCGACCGGCGAGGTGCTGTCCCGTGGGGTGCCGGTCGGCGCGGTCGAGGTGCCCGCGGGCGAGGAACTGCTCGTCCTGCACCGAGGCCGCGGTGTCACCGCCGGATATCCGGTGCTCGCGGTGGTCACCGCGACCGGTCTGTCCGCGCTCGGGCAGGCCCGGCCCGGCCAGACCGTCCGCTTCCGGCACCGGACGGTGGACGAGGCGGTGGCCGCGTACCGGTCCCAGCACCATGCCGTCCGCGCCCTGGCCACCCGCGTCCGCACCGTCTTCGACGAGCTGGGCATCCCCGCCCCCTCGGCCACCCGGCCCGTCCCGTCCCCCGTGTGAATTCCCGCTGCCATTCCACCCCTGCATTCCATCCCTGTATTCCACCCCTCCCCTTTCGCGTTCCGTCCCCCTCCCCACGGTGAGTGATCCGCCCCCATCTGCCTGACCCCGCTGCAGAAAAGAGACATCATGACCGCCGTCGCCGCCGCCCAGCCGGCACCCAACGTCGTCGATCCGAGAACCGCTCGGAAAGTGACCCTCGCCGGATGCGTCGGGATCTTCGCCGAGCTCTACGACAACGGCATCTTCGGTTTCATGGCGGGCACTCTGGGTGCCGTCTTCTTCCCCGACGCGTCCAACGCGGTGCAGGTGCAGCTCGTCTTCCTCGGCTACGCCGTCTCGTTCTTCTTCCGCCCCCTCGGCGGGATCATCTGCGGTCACCTCGGCGACCGCATCGGACGCCAGCGCATGCTCGTCTTCGTGATCATGCTGATCAGCGTCGCGACCGCGGCGATCGGCGTGCTGCCGACGTACGCGAGCATCGGCATAGCCGCCCCCGTCCTCCTCATCCTGCTCCGCGTGCTCCAGGGCTTCTCGGTCGGCGGCGAGGCGTCGGGCGCGATGAGCTTCCTCGCCGAGCACGCCCCCGAGGGCAAGCGCGGTCTCTACACCAGCTACGCCCAGATCGCCTCGTTCCTCTCGCTGCTCACCGGCACGCTGATCGCCGCCGGTATGACCAGCGGCCTCGGCACGGACGCCATGGAGTCGTGGGGCTGGCGGATCCCGTTCCTGCTCGCCGTACCGCTGGGGATCGCGGGTCTCTACATCCGCAAGCGCATCAGCGACACCCCGAACTTCAACCGGCTGAAGGAAGCAGGCGGACTGGCGAAGAACCCGCTCAAGGAGGCGTTCACCTCCTCCGAGCACCGCCGCGCGATGCTGCTCGCCCTGTTCATCCCGCTGATGAACGGCTCCGGCTACTACGTGCTGTTCAGCTACATGCCCACGTTCATGAGCACCGAGCTGCACTTCAGCAAGGTGCAGGGGCTGCTCGTCACCTCGACCAGCCTGGTGGCCATCTCCCTCGCCATTCCGTACATGGGCGCCCTGTCCGACCGGATCGGGCGGAAGAAGGTCCTGTCGGGTGCCGCGATCGCCATGGCCGCGCTGGGCGTTCCCTGTTACCTGCTCATCGGGACCGGCAACGTGGGGCTGGCGATTCTCGGCGCGTGCGTCATGGCCGTCATCTTCGCGGGCCACACCGGCGTCATCCACATCCTGCTCGTCGAACTCTTCCCGACCCGGGTCCGCTATTCCGCCTACGGCCTCGGCTACAACATCTCCTCGGCGCTCTTCGGTGGCACCGCGCCGCTGCTGATGACCTATCTCATCGACCGCACTGGAAACACCAACATGCCCGCCTTCTACGCGGTCGTCACCGCCCTCGGCACGCTCATCGCCGTATCCCGGGTTTCGGACCGGGCCCATATGCCGCTGCGCGACGCGTAGTCCCGTCAAACCTGCCCCCACAGAGGAGCGAAGTCCCGATGCCCTTTTCCGACTACAAGACCGCACTGGTGACCGGTGCCTCCACCGGAATCGGCGCGGTGGTCGTCGAGCGGCTGGCCAAGCAGGGCCTGGAAGTCCACGCCATCGCCCGCGACGCCGCCCGGCTCGATGACCTCGCCCGGCGCACCGGCTGCGTCCCGCACGCCGTCGACATCACCGACACCGCCGCGCTCACCGAGGAACTGCGTGGCCTCCAGGTCGACATCCTCGTCAACAACGCCGGGGTGTCCCGCACCGGAAACATCCTCACCGCCGACGAATTCGCCATCGACGAGCAGATCGCCGTCAACATCCAGGCGGTGCTGCACCTGGTGCGGCTCGTCATGCCGGGCATGGTGGAACGCGACCTCGGCCACATCGTCAACATCAGCTCCATCGCCGCCGTCTACAACTTCGGCGGAAACACCATCTACCACGCCACCAAATCGGCCGTGCACACCCTCTCCCGCCAGCTGCGGGTGGACGGATACGGGCGCCGGATCCGCGTCACCGAAATCTGCCCCGGGCGGGTCGAGACCGAAATCTTCGGACGGCTGCTCGGCGACATGGAAGAGGCGCAGCGCCGGTATTACGACGGCTACGAATCGCTCAAGCCGGAGGACATCGCCGACGCGATCGAATTCGCCATCTCCTCGCCGCGCCACGTCAACATCGGCCATATGGAGATCCTGCCCACCTTCCAGGTGCCGGGCGGGCTCAACTTCGAGCGGAGGGCCGACTGAAATGAGCACCGCACAGCGCGTCGGCCGCATCAAACCCTCGCCCAGCACCGCGGCCGCCCAGCGGGTTCGCGAACTGAAGGCACAGGGCCGGGAGATCCTCGATCTCACCGTCGGCGAACCCGACTTCGACACCCCCGGCCATGTGAAGGACGCCGCCATCGAGGCGATCCGGCAGGGCGCCACCAAATACACCCCGGTCAACGGCACCCCACAGCTGCGGGCCGCCATCGCCGACCGGCTGCGGCGGCGCCACGGGCTGGACTACCCCGGCGACCGGATCGCGGTCGGCGGCGGCGGGAAGCAGATCATCTTCCTCGCCCTGATGGCCACCCTGGACGCGGGCGACGAGGTCGTCATCCCGGCCCCGTACTGGGTGTCGTACCCGGACATGGTGCTGGCCAACGACGGCACCCCGGTCATCGTCCCCTGCCCCGAGGCCGACGGCTTCAAGCTGACCCCCGACCGGCTGGCCTCCGCCCTCACCGACCGCACCCGCTGGGTCGTCCTCAACTCCCCGGGCAACCCGACCGGCGCCGTCTACACGGCCGACGAGCTGCGCGCCCTCGCCGAGGTGCTGCTCGCCCATCCGCACGTCCACGTGCTCACCGACGAGATCTACGACGAGATCTTCTACGGAACGGGCCGGGTCCACAGCCTCGCCGCGGTCGAACCCCGCCTCGCCGACCGGGTGTTCTACACCAACGGCGTCTCCAAGACGTACGCGATGACCGGCTGGCGCATCGGCTACGGCGCGGGCAACGCCGAGCTGATCGGGGCCATCAACACCCTCCAGTCCCAGATCTCCTCCTGCCCCTCCTCGATCAGCCAGGCCGCCGCCACCGCCGCGCTCAGCGGCGACCAGGGCTTCGTCCACGACACCGTCACCGTCTACCAGGCGCGCCGGGACACCGTCGTCAAGCTGATCAACGACATCCCCGGAATGTTCTGCACCCCGCCGGACGGCGGCTTCTACGCCTTCGTCAACTGCTCCGGCCTCCTCGGCACCCGCACCCCCTCCGGCCAGGAGATCCGCAACGACGAGGACGTCGCCGCCCACCTGCTGGAGTCGCGGTCGGTCGCGGTGATCCACGGCGCCGCGTACGGCTCGCCGGGCTACTTCCGCATCTCCTTCGCCACCTCGAACGACGTCCTCACCGCGGCCTGTGAGGCCATGGCCCGCGCCCGCGCCGAACTCTCCTGAACCCTCCCGAGGGAGTCACATGATCCGCGTCAACACCGCCTTCGACCGCCCCGATCCGGACCTGGTGAAGCAGCTGAGCGCCTACTCCGCCGCCACCATCCACGAAGCCCAGGGCCGCCTCGGCGCCCTGGACTCGACCATCAAGCCGGTCGACCCCGCGATGTCCCTGTGCGGCCCCGCCTTCACCGTGCGCTGCGCGCCCCGCGACAACATCATGCTCCAGGTCGCCATCGCCCACGCCCGCCCCGGCGACGTCATCACCGTCTCCGCCGGCGCATACGCCGAGGCGGGCTCCTTCGGCGACGTCCTGGCCAACGCCTGCGTGGCCAAGGGCCTGGGCGGCCTGGTCACCGACACCGGCGTCCGCGACACTCGCGAACTGCGCGAACTCGGCTTCCCCGTCTTCTCGTACAGCGTCTGCATGAAGGGCACGGTCAAGGAAACCGTCGGCCCCATGGCCGAACCCGTCCTGATCGGCGGCGAGATCATCCGCCCGGGCGACGTGGTCCGCGCCGACGCCGACGGCGTCGTCGTGGTCCGCCACGAGGACCTGGCGGACGTCATCGCCAAGTGCCAGGAACGCGTCGAGGCCGAGGACGCCTTCATCGCCGCCTACCGCTCCGGCAAGAGCGTCATGGAGGTCTGCGGCCTCGAACCGGTCCTGAAGGCCAAGGGGTTGGTGATCGACTAGCCGCAGCGTCCCTCCCTCACGGCCCGCGAAACCGGCGCGGTTGTCGCCGAGGCGCTGACATAGGGTTGGTGCGCCTGTGCGTTGTGAGGGGGAGTCGTACGTCATGGAACCGCTGCGCTCGGACGATCCGCGGCAGATCGGGCCGTATGACGTCGTGGCCCGGTTCGACACGGAGGGCGGCGGCGACGGCGGGCGCCTTCCGGAGCGGCGGTTCATCGGGCGGCTGCCGGGTGGGAACCGTACGGTCGTGATCAGCACGCCGCTGCCCGGCGCGGACCCCGGGCGGTTCGCGGTGGAGGCGGACGCCGCGCGGCGGCGGTTGTCCGGGGACTGGATCGCGCCGGTGGCGGACCTCGGGGGGACGGGCGAGGCGCTGTGGTACGCCTCGCCGTACCTGCCCGCGCTGCCGCTCCCGGCCGCGTTCGCCGCGCACGGCGAGCCGCTGCCGGAGCGCACCGTCCGCGCTGTGGGCGCCGCGCTCGCCGAGGCGCTGGCGGCCGCGCACGCGTGGGGCGTGACGCACGGTGGCATCTCGCCCGGCGCGGTGCTGCTCACCGCCGACGGACCGCGGCTGACGTGCTTCGGCGCCCACCGGTCGGGGCCACCGGGGTCGGGCGCGGGCAGTCTGCCGCCGGAGCAGGTCGCGGGCGGGCAGACGCTGCCGCCGGGCGACATCTACGCGCTGGGCTCGGTGCTGGCGTACGCCGCGACCGGGCACACCGTCCCGGAACGCCGCGAACTGCCCGAGGGGCTGCGCAGGACGATCGCCCTGTGCCTGGCCCGGGATCCGGCGTCACGTCCGCAGGCCGGGTGGCTGCTGGAGGAGCTGACGCGTACGGAGGAGGCCCCGGCCGGAAGCGGGGCGGTCGCGGCCCTCGGGCCCGGCTGGCTGCCCGGTGCGGTCATCGGGGCGCTCGTCCGGCAGTCCGCCGAGCTGCTGGCCGCGGAGACGGATGCGGCCGACGAGCAGGCGTCGGGCGGCCCGTCGTACGAGCCGACCGCTCTCGGAGGGACCGTCTGATGGCTCACCCCTTGACCCATGAGGACCCCGATCAGCTCGGCGCGTTCCGGCTCATCGCCCGGCTCGGCGGCGGCGGTATGGGCAACATGTACCTGGGCCGCTCGGCGAAGGGGCGCACGGTCGCGCTCAAGACCATGCACGGGCGGATCGCCACCGAGGCGGAGTTCCGCACCCGCTTCCGGCTGGAGGTCGACGCCGCCCGGGTCATCGGAGGGCGGTACGGCGCGGTGGTCGTGGACGCCGATCCGTTCGCCGACATCCCCTGGCTGGCCACCGAGTATGTGCTGGGCCCGCCGCTCGACGAGGCGGTGGCGGTGTGCGGTCCGCTTCCGGAGCGGACCGTACGGGCGCTGGGCGCCGCCCTGTGTGCCGCGCTCGGCCGGCTGCACGGCTCGGACGTCGTCCACCGTGACCTCAAGCCGTCCAACATCCTCCTCACCGACCTCGGACCCAAGGTCATCGACTTCGGTATCGCGCGCGCCCTCGGCGACGACCGGCTGACCCGGGTGGGCGCGACCGCGGGCACCCCGGCCTTCATGTCGCCGGAGCAGGCCATCGGCGGGGAACACACCGCGGCGGGCGATGTGTTCGCCCTCGCCGGGGTGCTGGTCTTCGCCGCCACCGGGCACGGCCCCTTCGGCGGCGGCCAGGCGGCGGACCTGCTGTACCGGGTGCGGTACGCGGAACCCGACCTCACCGGCGTACCGGCCGCCCTGCTGCCGGTGCTGACGCGCTGCCTCAGCAAGGACCCCGCCCAGCGCCCCGGCACCGCGGAGCTGGCCCGGGAGCTGGACGCCCGCCTCCCGGACGACCCGGAGGCGTTCCGGGACCTGCTGCCCGACACCGTGCTCGCGGACATCGCCCGGCGGGCCACGGACGTGTGGCGGATCGAACCGGAGCGGCTGCCCGCACCGCCCGGCACGGTGGCGCCGGGCGCCGCACCCGGGGCCCGTATGTCCCGGCGGAAGTTCCTGACCCTCACCGGCGGGTCGACCCTCGGGGCGGCGGCCGCGGGGGTGGGGGCGTGGTCCGCCTGGCCGGAGGGGAAGGAGCCCCGCCCGGCCAATGTGCCGTCGCGCGCGGTGTGGTGGGCGAAGGTCGACAAGGCGGATGAGAACTTCCTCCCGATACCCGCGGGCGACCTGACCCTGGTGCTGTGCGAGAACGGCCTGGTCGCGCTGGACGCGAAGACCGGCGAGGAGCGCTGGACCCGGGAGTGGGAGACCTTGCAGGACGGCCGGGCGGTCCGGTGGCGGGTCGTCTCGGATGGCAGGCGGGCTTACGCCTTCATACCCGAGCAGGGGCCCGCGGGGGGTCTCTCGGTCCACTCCATCGACCCCGGAAACGGCGAGCCGCGCCGCGCGGCGGGGCCGTTCCCGGAATTCGAAGCGGCCTTCTCGGAGGAGGCACATCCGCTGCTCGTCGCGAACGGCGTGATGTACCTCATCGCCAGAAAGTTCACGACCCCCACCGATGCCGGTACCGGAACCGAGGCCGAAGGAGGCTGGCACACGCTGGCCGTCAGTCTCGGCACGGGCAAGGAGCTGTGGCGCCGGCCCTTCTCGGGCTCCTACAACCCCAGGGCTTACGACGACAACACCGTCGCCGCCGTCGCCGCGAACCGACTCCTGCTGACCCGGGCTCTCGACGACATCCCCGACAAAGACGGTCTTCGTGCCCACGACACCCGCACCGGCGAGGCGCTCTGGTCCTGCAAGCTGCTCAGGGAGTCGGGCGACGATTCCTACCTCAGCCCGGGACAGCTGGTCGCGGACGAAGAGCACGTCTACTTCGGCACCGGGCAGCTCATGGCGTTCCGCATCTCCGACGGGGACGTCGCCTGGGGGTTCGGCAAGGGCCGCGACAAGGGCGACGTCGCGGAAGACGACCGGCCGTACGGCAGGCCGGGGGTGAAGGACGGCGTGGTGTACGTCGCCGAGGGCACCCGCGGGCTCGTCGCCGTGGCGGCGGACACCGGAAAGCCGCTGTGGGAGACGGGGTTCGGCGACGCGGTGCCCAACCTCGACGTCACGCCGGTCATCGGCAGGAAGTACGCCTACGTCGCCCTCGACGGCAACGCGAAGATCGGTGCCGTCGATCTGCGGACGCACAAGGTCGCCTGGACGCTCCGCGTCCCGGGAAACTTCGACAGCGGCTTCGTGGCTCACGAACGGGCCGGGACCCTGGCGTGGACCAGTGGCGATTTCGTCTGCGCCATCCGTTTCGAGTGAGCCCGTTTCGTCAATGGCAGCCGGATCACCGGCAGGAAGACTCCCCTCTATGAATCTCCTCGGATCCGGCGACCCCCTCCGCCTCGGCCCCTACCGCCTCCTCGGCGTGCTGGGCGAGGGCGGCATGGGCAAGGTGTACCTCGGGCGGGACGGCTCCGGCCGGGCCGCCGCGGTCAAGGTGCTCCGCCCGGAGCTGGCGTACGACGAGCACATGTCCCAGCGCTTCGTCCGCGAGGCGCAGGCCGCGCAGGCCGTCGCCAGCACCGGAGTCGCCCGCGTGCTGGGGGCGTGGACCGAGGGCGGCCGGCCGTGGATCGCCACCGAGTTCCTGGCCGGGCCCACGCTGGACGACGCCATCGAGGAGCAGGGGCCCTTCGACGAGCAGGGCGTGGCGGAGCTGGCCCACGAACTCGCCCGTACCCTCCAGGACATCCACAACGCCGGACTGGTCCACCGCGACCTCAAGCCGTCCAACATCGTGATGACCTCCTCGGGCCCGCGCGTCATCGACTTCGGCATCGCCCGCCCGGAGCATGGCCTCACCCTCACCTCCACCGGGCAGATCCCGGTCACGCCGGGCTACGGCGCGCCGGAGCAGGTGATGGGGCAGCGCGTCGGACCGCCCGGGGACGTGTTCTCGCTGGGCGCGGTGCTGGCGTACGCGGCGAGCGGGGAGCGCGCGTACCAGGGCGGGCATGTGGCGGCGGTGCAGTACGCGGTGGTGCACGGCCGGCCGGACCTGTCGGAGGTACCGGACTCGATCCGCGCACTCATCGGCCCCTGCCTCGTCAAGGACCCGGCCCAGCGTCCGCTCCCGCAGCAGATCGCGGCCGCGTTCGCCCCGCCGCCGGGGAGCAAGGCGAAGGCCAAGCGGGTGTGGCAGCTGGGGTCGCTGGCCGCCGAGATCAAGCGGCGTGAGGCGGCGGCGAAGCAGCTGACCACCTTCCCGGAGATACGCACCCCCACCGACCCGGCCGCGCCCTCCCGCCGCAAGTTCATCGCCACGCTCGCGGCGGGCGGCACCGTGCTGGCGGCGGGCGGGGGAGGGGCCGCGTGGTGGCTGCTGTCCAAGGACGGCGATGCGGTGCGGAACGCCATCGCGGACGAGAAGGAGGCCGCGGTGGCGCGCAAGCCGTGGGACGCCAAGCGGCTGAAGCCCTCGCAGTACGAGAAGGGAACCGCACCGCCCAGCCTGTGGGGGCCGCAGGGCGCGAGCCTGATGGCTTCCGCTCCCGTCGTCGCGGGCGATCGCGTGGTGGTGGAAGAGACGAGCCGCAGCCTGGGCGGATACGACGTGGCCGACGGCAGCCGCAGGTGGACGGTGGAATGCGGCTCGCAGGCTCGCTGCGCCGCGCCCTCGGACGACCTCGTGGTGACCGTCGAGGACGACCTCGACGGGAAACTGCTCGCGCTCGACAGCGGCACCGGCAAGAAGAAGTGGACGGTGTCCGCCGAGGCCCTCGGGGTCATCGGAGCAGATGCGGAGACCGTCTACTTCATGGCATCGAGCACGGGACACAGCACCGATATCGACCGTCTGGGCGCCCTGGACCTCGCGGAGCGCGCCATTCGCTGGACCGTGCCCATGCCTGTGGAGTGCTCGACGATTACCCCACCCCTGGTGGCCGCCGGTAGCGGACGCCTGGTGATCTGCGGGGAGAGCGGCAAGGTGGTCACGCTCGACACCCGCACCGGGAAGGTGGCCTGGAAGCTGTCCCGGCGCACGACGGTGATCGCCCCGATCGCTCCCGCCGTCTCGGAGGGAGTCGTCTACCTGGGCGGACCGACCCTGACGGCCCGCAAGATCAAGGACGGGAAGGAGGTCTGGTCCCTGCCCGCGAAGAGCGAGCTCTCGAAGAGCACGGGCGGCTGGGGGCCTCCGGCGATCGACGGCGATGCCCTCTACGCCCAGGACGGCTCGGAGATCAGCCGCCGCGACAAAAGGGACGGCAAGACCGACTGGGCGCAGCACACGCAGGGTGACACGGTGCCGCAGCTCGTACCCCTGGTGGTGCAGGGCACATCGCTCTGGGCCACTCAGGACACCCTCGGTGAGAAGGGCGTCGCCGTCTTCGACAAGGACACGGGCGAGAAGGCCTGGGCCTACTCGCGAGGTCAGGCCGGCGACTGGTTGATGGTGGGCGCGGGCAATCGTGTCTTCCTGGCGCGTATGGGCAGCGTGACCGCGATGCCGGTCTTCTGACGCCGCGCAATTCGGATACGGCCGTTCCGGCGCCTGCCACCCGGGTGGATCCCGGCGGGCCGCTGGCGTGGTGTGGACCGGGGCGGGCGGTGGGTTCCTAATGTCGGGGTCACGGCAATGGGCCGACCGTCCAGAAACCACAGGTGGGTGTGGAATGAGCCGCTTTCCCGTACGGCACCGACTGACCGCGCTGGCAGGAATCCTGACGCTGTGTGCGGCCGGACTCGTCTCCGGTATCGTCTCGGCGGCCGCCGCCACGGCCGCTCCGGCACCCGCCCCGCATGTCGCGCAGCTGTACGTGTCCGAGTACACGGACAACGCGGTGCTGAAGGTCGCCACCGACGGCAGCGGCCAGAGCACCGTCCCCACCACCGGTCTCACCCGCCCCACCGGCCTCGCTCTCGACACCGACGGCGACCTCTACATCTCCGACACCGGCAACAACCGCGTGGTGACGGTCCCCGCCGACGGCAGCGGCCAGACCACGGTCCCCGCCACCGGCCTCTCCCGCCCGATCGGCCTGGCCGTCGAAACCGGCGACGGCGACGGCCACGGCGAGGACAACGAGGACAACGAGGACGGCGAGGGCGACGAGGGCGACGAGGGCGCTGGCGACCTGTTCATCGCCGACAGCTTCAACGACCGGGTGGTGGAGATCCCCGCGGACGGCAGCGGACAGACCACCCTGCCCACCACCGGCCTCCTCCACCCGGACGGCCTGGCGCTCGACGCCCGCCACAACCTCTACATCGCCGACCTCGTCAACGACCGCGTCGTGGTGGTGCCCGTGGACGGCGGGCCGCAGCGCACCCTTCCCACGGCGGGGCTCTCCGAGCCCACCGGGCTCGCGTTCGACCGGGCCGGGAACCTCTACGTGGCGGACTCGGGCAACGACCGCGTGGTGAGGCTGCCCCGGGGCGGCGGCCCGCAGACGACCGTCCCCGCCACCGGCCTGAACACCCCGCAGGGGCTGGCGGTCGACGCGTACGGCAACCTGTTCATCGCCGACTTCGGCAACGACCGCGTGGTGGAGATCCCCGCGGACGGCGGCGGGCAGATCACCGTGCCCATCGCGGGGCTGAGCAGCCCGGTCGGTCTGGCCATCCCGCCGTCGCACCCCGCGTCCACCCGCCTCAAGGCGAGCGCGGCCACCGTGGAACGGCACACCTCGCCCGCGTCCCTGCGGGTCAAGGGGGTGTCCGCCACCCTGACCACCGCCGACGGCGCACCGCTGCCCGGGGAGAGGGTGACGTTCACCGACTCCACCGGAGCCCACAAGCTGTGCGCCGCGATCACGAACACCCGGGGCAGGGCACGGTGCGACGCCACCCTCCGCACCGGTTCGCGCTTCCGCTACGACGACCTGCGCCACAACGGCTACCGCGCCACGTACAAGGGCACCGCCCCGTACCGGCCCAGCTCGGCCACCGGCCACCTACGCGCCGCACGCCGGTCCTGAGGGACCGCGGACCGGCCGGGGCACCGGGCACGAGAGGGATACGAAGGGCCCGGCCACCGAGCGGCCGGACCCCTCGCACACGGCTAACCGTCCCCCAGCATGAGGCCACGCCACCACGGAGTGTCCGGGGCGTCGGCGTGAAGGATGCCGAGCCGCGCCACGATTCTGGCGTCGAGGGACCACACGAGCGCGCGCATCTCGCGTGCGCTCTTCTTGGGCAGTGCGTGGATCACCTTTTCGAGGAGGTCGCGAAAGTCCTCGGCGTCCCCGCAGCATCCTCGGATGCCGCAGCCGGAGAACGGGTCCGCCCCTCGTCGGAGGGGACGGTTCGCCAGTGCCTTCCACTGCCGGAACGCTTCGTCGACGGCCCCGGGCCGGAAGCGCGTGCGTTCCAGACGGCGCAGGTCGGCCGTGCAGGAACCCGAGAGACGGTCGATGGGCGGATACCGCCATCGGGGGTGGAAACGGAAACGTACCGGGCTGTCGCCCCGCAGGGCTGATGGGCGCCTACGCGGCATGGCCCTTTCGGTTGTCGGTCATGGGGGCAACGTACCTTCGCGGGACCCTCTTCGTCAGGTGAGTTCAGCCGTCAGGTCACCCCGCGTAGCCCGTCACCCGGCCGATCCACGTCATGAAGTCGCCCGCGTCCTGGTTCGCGCCATGCCCGGCGTCCCAGTACATCAGGGCGTTGACGTCGTCGCCCAGGTTCTCCAGACCGGCGGCGAGGTTGCCGACGACGGTGAGCGAGGTGTCGCTGTCGTTGGTGCCGACGCGGATCCACCAGTGCTTCGCCCGGCTGGGGTTCCGCTGCCTGATGAAGAACATGGGGTTCATCAGGTCGAGCTTCCGGGGCAGGTCGCCGTCGAGGCGTGCGCTGTCGTTGCCGGTGGCGTGGCGCAGGCTGTAGAGGGTGAAGTGGCGGGCCTTGGTGGTGTCCGTGCCGAAGAGATTGTTCTCCGGTGAGGACAGGTCGAAGGTGTCGAACGCCGGGGTGTTCTTCTTCCGGGCCCCGACGTGGGCGAGGAAGTCGGCCCACGTGAAGCCGGCCCGGTCGCCGGACCAGGTGAGCCACGGGTTCTTGGCCAGATAGCTCGAACGGTCCGACGCCGAGAGGGCCTTGAGGTAGGTGGTGGCCGCCGGTTCGAGGTAGGTCTTGACCAGGTAGTCGTCGTAGTTGCGGGCCGTGAGGGGGCCGTAGCCGTTCTTCCCCCGCAGCTTCAGGGACGCCTGGTACTCGGCGAACGCGGAGCGCAGTTCCTTGGAGACGGCCTGGTCGACGGCGTCGCCGGAACTCAGCTTGTTGCCGCCCCAGTTCCACTCGTACGCCATGCCGGCGTGTTCGAGGTCGGCGATGGGGCACCAGTCGCCGCTGGCGAAGACGGCGTCGCTCGCGGGGGCCGCGCCCAGTTCCGCGAGGTGGGCGTCGTACAGGGGACTGTCCCCGGACGCGCCGAGCAGGGCGGACAGGGCGCCTCCGGCGCTGGTCCCGGAGGAGACGATCCGGTCGGTGTTCCCCGGGATGCGGCCCTTGTTGAAGCGTACGTAGCGCACCGCGGCCTTCAGGTCGACGATGGCGGCCGGCGCCGTGCCGTAGTACGTGCCGTCGGCGTCGACGAGGGTCCGGCCGCGCGCGCCCGGTTCCACGACGACGTAACCGGCGGCCACGGCCAGCCTGGCGTTGCTGACCATGCCGCCACCACCGCCACCGCCACCGCCGCCCCCACCCGGCGGGGTCATCGGAGAGCCGCCGACCCCGGTGGCGTCGGCCACGGACGACGGCATGTAGCCGCCCACCGAGTTGGCGAAGAGGATCGGCGCGCGGGTGGCGTCGACCGCCTTGCCGTCGATCTCGACGGGAACGCTGACGTTCAGGCACTGGTACGTCGAGTCCACCGGGTGCGCGACATACGTGATGGCCTTGTAGAAGTGGTACGTCACGGCCTTGTCGCCGTCGTCCGTGGCGACGGTCGTCGTCAGGACCGTGTAGTCGTCCTTGTCGAAGACCAGCGCGTCCGACCTCTTCACGTCCGCCGCCCCCGCTCCCGTTGCCCGCGAGCCGACGGCGGTGGCCGCGGCGAGTCCCATGACCATGGTCCTGCGCTTCACTGCGTTCTCCTCAAGTGGCCGTCGGTCCCCGTCGGCTGTTGACGTATGAATCGTCCTCAATATCGTCAACAATTTCGGTGGCATTCATGGCGAACGCACAGCCTGCGCGAGCGCCGAGCCGGGGCCGAAGCCGGGCCGAAGCCGGACTGAAGCCAGGCTGAAGCCGGCCTCCCGCACGCTTCGTGGCATGACCGAGAACGCCGTCCACCTCACGCCCGAGCAAGTCGAGGACCCCGTACGCGGCTACGCCGACCTCCGCACCCGCGACGAACTCCCGCACGTCGTCCTCCCCGGCCTCACGACCCCCGTCCGGCTCGTCACCCGGTACGCCGACGTCAAGGCCGCCCTCACCGAGCCGCGGCTGATCCGCGACCGCGGCCGGATCCCGAACGGCGCCGAAGCATCCGACGCGCAGGACGAGTTGCTGGCGGCGGCCTCCGCCGGATTCCCCGCCGAGTACGTGAAGTACTTCGCCGGACACCTCGCCCTCTTCGACGGCGAGGAGCACGCCCGCCGCCGCGCCCCGCTGACCCGCGCGTTCACCGCCCGCCGCATCGCGGCGCTGCGCGCCTTCGTCGAACGGACCGCGGACGGCCTGGTCGCCGAGGCCGGGAAGAACGGCGGGACGGACCTGCTGGGCGCCTTCGCCTACCCCCTGGCCACCCAGGTCATCTGCGAGCTGATCGGCGTCGGCGCGGGCGACCGCGAGCAGGTGTGCTCCTGGATGCGGGACTTCGCCTTCGGCGACGGCAGCCGGGCCGGAGAGGCGCTCGTCGCGCTCGTCGAGTACGCCAAGGAGCTGATCGCCCGCCGCCGGGCCGAGCCCACCGATGACCTGATCTCCGCCCTCCTCCGGGGCGCCCGCGACAATGAGGACCCGCTCACCGAGGACGAACTGATCGGCATCGTCTTCCTGTTGATCAACACCGGGATCACCCCGCCCGCGCTCTTCCTGGCCCACGCCGCGCTCGCCCTGCTCGACCACCCCGAGCAGGCCGCCCGGCTGCACGCCGACCCCGAACTGCTTCCGCGCGCCGTGCCCGAACTCCTCCGGTACGTCTCCATCGTCCGCATCGGCGCCACCCTCTACGCCACCGAGGACTTCGACTTCGCGGGCACCGCGCTGCGCGGGGGCGAGGCGGTGACGGTCGCGCTGCTCGCCGCCGACCACGACCCGGAGGAGTTCGGCGACGGCGCGGAATCCCTCGACGTGGGGCGGGAGTTCGGGCGCGGGGACGGACACCTCGCCTTCGGGCACGGGGCCCACTACTGCATCGGCGCCGCGCTCGGCCGCCTCGTCACGGGCGTCGTCCTCGACCGGCTCTTCGTCCGCCGCGACGGCCTGCGGCTCGCCGTGGACCGCGACGCGCTGGAGTTCGGCCACTGGCCGGGCGACGGCTTCCACCTGCTGCGGCTGCCCGTCCGGCTGTGACCTGTCAGGTGCGGAGCTTGAGCAACGCGACCGCCGCTGCGGGGAGTTCGTCCCGCGACAGGGCGGCGTACGACGACGCCGCGTCCTCGTACGCCGCCTCGTCGGCCTCCCGGGCCGCGCGCCGCGAACGGGCCGACGCCGTCGTCGGCTGGAAGCTCCGCAGACACCGGAACCGCTCGGCCAGCGCGATCAGCCGCACCCCCGTCCCGGCCCGTTCCGCCGCGAGGTCGACGTACCCCAGCGCCAGCAGCACCACCCCGCAGACCGGAACGTCCACCACCCTGCCCCGGTCCAGCAGCCCCACGAGCCGCTCGGCCAGGGCCCCGGCGGCCTCCGCCACCAGATCGAGGCGGCCGTGCTGCGCGTGTGCGGCCACCGACACCGCCTGGAGCTCCAACGCCCACGGCTCCAGCAGCAGATCGCCCGCATCCTCCAGGGTGCGCGTGGCCCGCCGCCACAACCCCAGGCCCCGCTCCGTCTCACCCCGCGCGAGCGCGGTCTCCGCGCGCGCCCCGAGATCGGGGGTGAGCAGGTCCACGGCCTCCTCCGGCCGGTGCAGCACCGCCTGCTCCAGCCAGCGCTCGGCCGCGTCGAGGTCGCCGGTCTGGAGGTTGGCCAGCACCATGCCCCAGCGCAGGCCCACCATGTCCTTCCAGTCGCCGAGTTCGTCCATGACCCGCATGGCCTCCGCCATGTGGACCAGCGCCTCCGCGCCCCGCTCGGCGTGCAGGCACAGCTCGCTCAGCCGCGAATGCCCCAGGACCGCCGGCCACGGCACGCGCCGCCCCTCGAACGCGGCGAGCATCCGCCGGGCGGCGGCCATGGCCCGCTCCGGCTCGTTCTCGCTCTCCCACAGATAACTCGCCACCCCCTCCGCGACCCCCGCCACCAGCGGTTCGTCGCTCGCGCACAGCCGCTCCAGAGCCGTACGGTCCGGCCCCAGCAGCTCCGGCATCCGGCCGAGCACCGTGGCCAGCGCGCCGATCAGCGTCGAGGGCGCGGCCGGGGGCAGCCGGCGCAGTACGGCGAGAAAGCGCGGCGCGCCCGTGCCCGCGCCGAGGAACGCGTTGACCGTCACCAGGGCCGCGAGCGTACGGACCGGCTCGACGCCGTCGGGCTCCGGCCGGTGGCGCGACAGCGGCGGGCCGGTGTCCTCGGCCAGCGCGAACAGCCGGGTGTAGCGGGACTCGGTGGCCCACAGCGCGCCCAGCGCGGCCGCGGTCGCCACGACCGTCGGCATGTCGCGGGTCCCGAGCGGGCCGGGTGAGTCGGGTGAGTCGGGTGAGCCGAGCGCGATCCGCAGGGCCCGCACCAGGTTGTCCTGCTCCGCCCGTATCCGCTGCCAGGCGGCGACGGCGTCCGGGCCGAAGGGCGCGTCGTGGTGGGTCGTACCGAAGTCCCGGGCCCAGGCGAGGAAACGCGCCGTGACCTGCTCGTCCTCGCTCGCCGCCGTCCGGTGTGCCGCGCTGAACTCCCGTACGGTCTCCAGCATCCGGAACCGGGCGCCGCACGGGGTGTCCGTCACCTTCAGCAGCGACTGCCCGACCAGATCCTCCAGGAGCTCCAGCGCATCCCCCTGGACCAGCCGCTCCGCCGCCTCCGCCGTGAATCCGCCGGGGAACACGGACAGCGCCCGCAGAGCCGCCTGCCCGTCCGGCGCGAGCAGGTTCCAGCTCCAGTCGACCACCGCGTGCAGGGTGCGATGCCGCTGCGGCGCGTCCCGCGCCCCGCCCCGCAGCAGCGCGAACCGGTCCTCCAGCCGCCGGGCGATCTCCCCCACCGACAGCACCCGCACCCGGGCCGCGGCCAGCTCCACGGCGAGCGGCAGTCCGTCGAGGCGGCGGCAGAGCCCGGCGACGGTCTCGGCGGGCAGTTCGGCGTCCGGCCGCGCCGCCCGGGCCCGCTGCTCGAACAGCTCGACCGTCGTCGACGGATCCAACTCCGGCAGCGGATAGACCGATTCGGAGGCGATCCCGAGCGGCGTACGACTCGTGGTGAGCACCCGCACCTCCCGGGTCGCCGCCACCAGCCCCCGCACCAACTCGGCGACCCCGCCCACCACCTGCTCGCAGTTGTCCAGCACCAGCAGCACGGGCCCCGGCCCCAGCGCCCCGACGAGCCCGCCCACCACCTCAGCCGAGGGCGCGCCCCCGCCACCCGACGGCCGCCACGCGTCCCCGCCATCCACCGCGGAGGCGACCTCGGCCGCCACGTCCTCGTCCCTCGTCACCCCCGCCAGCGCCACCAGGTGCACCACCCGCTGCTCGGCCGCCCGCGCCACCGCGGCCGCCAGCCGGGTCTTGCCGAGACCACCAGGACCCACGATCGACGTGACGCGCGACGAGTGCAGCAAACCGGCCACGGCCGCGATGTCCCTGTCCCGGCCGAGCAGGACGTTCGGCTCGTGCGGCACCCCGCGCCGCACCACGGGCGCCTCGCCCCGTAACAACTCCTCGTGCAGGGCCCGCAACCCCGGGCCCGGGTCGGCGCCCAGCTCGTCGCGCAGTCGCCGCCGGTAGCGCTCGTACGTCGCCAGGGCCGCGGCCGTGCCCGCGGTCGCCGCCTCGCAACGCACCAGCTCCAGCCACAGTTCCTCGTCCCTCGGAAACTCCCGCACCAGCTCCGCCAACGGACCGGCCGCCGCCTCCCGGGCCCCGGTCCGGGCCAGGCCCAGCGCCCGCCCCCGTACCAGCGCCCGGTGCGCCGCCGCCCGCTCGGCCCGCAGCGCCGCCACCGGATCGCCGAGCACCGCTTCCGCGTCCCCGCCCCCGTCCCACAGGGCCAGCCCGTCCTCCGCCTCGGCGAGGGAGCCCGCGTGGTCCCCGGCGCGCGCCTTCTCCGCGCACGCGGCGGCGTGCAGCAGGACGGCCGAGGCGTCCACCCGCTCCTCGCCGAGCCCCAGCCGATACCCACTGGGCGTGCTGACCACCACGTCGGCCCCGAGCCGCGACCGCAGCCGGGAGACCAGGATCTGCACCGCCTTGACGGGGTTCGACGGCTGCTCGTCCGGCCACAGCCCGTCGACCAGCCGCCCGGTGCCGCACCCGGTGCGCGGGTCGGAGGCGAGCAGCGCCAGCAGCGCCCGCAGCCGCGGGGCGGTGATCTCCTCCCCGCGGTACGAAACCGTGGACAGGACGGTCAGCTCGATGGTCACCGGGGCAGATTAGCGAGCGGCGGCGGCGCGGACGTCTCGTCCGTCCGGTCGATCGTGGCGGGGAAGAGCTCCGGCCCGCCCTGTCGGTCCGGTCGATCGCCCGCCCCAGCGGTCAGGTCCGCGCCACGCCGCGCTCCGAGGAACCCGCGCCCCACAGCCCCCTGCTCGCCGAGGTCGCCGAACAGATCGCCCTGCCGGAGCGCACCTGGACGGCGTGGGGCACCCACACCGCCGGACCCAGATCGACGAGCTGTGCGACCCGAACACCGACTACCCGATCGTCTACGACGAGCAGCACGACACCCACTGGCTGGACGAGCCCTTCACCTGCACGAAGCGGGCCGCCCCCGCGTAACGGCGAGCGCGGCCCGGGTACTCGTGAGGCCCGCGGAGCTACGCCTCGTCCTGGGGCAGATGAACCTTGGCGTCGTCGTAGGTGGCGTCGCCGGCCGACTCGGCCAGGGCGTAGACCAGGTGCAGCACCCCGGTGCGGAACGTCGTGGACGAGAGCAGCCTCAGCGGCATCGTGGCCTCGCCCTCCTCGAACAGCCGCATGCCCTTGCACAGGGCGATCGGGTGCACCATCAAGTGCAACTCGTCCAGCAGCCCATGCGCCAGCAGCTCCCGGACGACCGAGACCGAGCCGCTCATCGCGATGTCCCCGCCCGGTTCTCTCTTCAAGGCGGCGACGCCGTCGACCAGCCCGCCCTCCAGCCGCTCTGAGTTCCGCCAGGTGAACGACAGGTCCTGGCCGGACACGACGACCTTGCGGGCATCGCCGAGCTTCTTCGCGAAACCGGCGTCCTCACCCCCGGCCGCCTCCCGCTCCGGCCACGCCCCGGCGAAGCCGTCGTAGGTCTTGCGGCCCAGAAGCAGAGTGTCGGTCCTGCCGAGGGTCGCGTCGACGGCGGCGCCCATCTCGTCGTTGAAGTAGGGGAAGTGCCACTGGTCGGGCGCCTCCACGACCCCGTCGAGCGAGATGAACAGGCTGGCGATGATCTTCCGCATGATGCCCTCCACGCGAGTGCGGTGAACTCTTCCCCCTCTCAGACGGCCACCGCCGCGAAAACTCATCGGCCGCGCCCCGGGCGATTCGGAGCCGGGTCGTACGCTGTGGACGCAGCCGGCGCCGTCCCCTGACGGGGGAGGGCCCGGCCGTAGTTCAGCCGAAGGAGTTCCCATGTCGATGGTCGGCAACCTCCGGAAAGTGGCGCGCCTGGCCCGTCGGCGCCGCCGCGTCGATCTCAACCACCCCGCCCGTTCGCCGCTCGGCACGTCGGTGGTGAACTGCGTGGCGTACGTCGACGGGAAGCGGCAGCCCGGCGACTGCCCGGTCGAGGAGGCGATCGAGCGGGTGCGCCGCGCCGGACGCGGCTTCGTGTGGATCGGGCTGCACGAACCCACCGAGCGGGAGCTCTCCGGGATCGCCGAGCTGTTCGCGCTCCACCCGCTGGCCGTCGAGGATGCCGTCCACGCTCATCAGCGGCCGAAACTGGAGACGTACGACGACACGCTGTTCACCGTCTTCAAGACGGTCCGGTACGTCGATCACGACGAGCTGACCACGACGAGCGAGGTCGTGGACACCGGCGAGGTCATGGTCTTCACCGGGCCCGATTTCGTCGTCACCGTACGGCACGGCCGCCACGGATCGCTCGGCCCGCTGCGCGAGGAGCTGGAAGCCGACCCGGACCAGCTGGCCAAGGGCCCCTCCGCGGTGCTGCACGCCATCGCCGACCATGTGGTCGAGGACTACCTCGCGGTCGCCGACGCGGTGCAGGACGACCTCGACCAGGTCGAGGCCGAGGTCTTCGCCCCCGAGCCCGCGTACCGAACCGACCCCGGTGGCCGGATCTACCAGCTCAAGCGCGAGCTGCTGGAGCTGAAGCGCGCCGTGGCGCCCCTGGGCCGCCCGATGGAACGGCTCTCCACCCAGTGCCTCTCCGCGGTCGACCTCGACATACAGAAGTACTTCCGCGACGTCGCCGACCACCTGGCCCGGGTCACCGAACAGATCGCCGCCTTCGACGACCTGCTGAACTCCATACTCCAGGCCCACCTCGCCCAGGTGACCGTCGCCCAGAACGAGGACATGCGCAAGATCACCGCCTGGGCGGCGATCATCGCGGTGCCCACCATGGTGTGCGGCGTCTACGGCATGAACTTCGACCACATGCCCGAGCTGCGCTGGCGCTTCGGCTACCCGCTGATCATCGCCGTCATCGCCGCCGCCTGTTTCGCGATGCACCGGGGCTTCCGCCGCAACGGCTGGCTGTGACCGCCGCCCCGTCGCGGTTACCGGAGGGCGGTGGCGTTGGCGGGGGATCCGACACCGCCGGTGAGATTCAGGGGCTTGACGGTCAGGAGGCTGGTCCAGCGGCTCGTGGCCCGACAGTCGGCGGCGAGTCCGTCCAGATTCCACAGCTCGCCCAGGGGCAGACCGAGTTTGGCGATCAGTTCCTGGTGCATCATGCCGTCGTCCTCGGGCGCGCTGTCGTGGAAGTCGCTCCCGGGCACCACGGGGAGGACTTCGACGGCGAAGGTGTCCGTGGCCAGCAGCGCGATGCGGTGGTCCCAGCACCAGGCGGTGACGTCCCGGGACTGGACGAATCCGGTGGCGCGCCGCTCGGCGCGGACCGCGGCCCGTTCGCCCGGGTCGGCGGTGAGGTACCAGTGGGCCCAGCCGGTGTGGACGAGCACCAGATCGCCGGGTTCGACGCGGCAGCGCTGTGCGTCGAGGGCCGCGTCGAGCAGATCGGGGTTGAGGGCGGGGCCGGTCGCGTGGTCGAGCGGGGTGCCGCGGTCGCGGAGGAGACCGTCGACGTCGATGAGGAGCGCGCGTCCGGCCAGCGGGGTCTCGGCCCACACCTGCACCCCGAGGCGGGGGCTTCGCGGCGCGATCTCATCGTCGGGTACGGCGTTGTAGAAGCCGTGCCCGGACGCGCGGCGGTGGCGCAGGCCGTCGATCTGGGAACGACCATCGCTCGCCACGACTGAGACGGGGAAACGCCGACGTGCTTTCCCATTCCGGGGCCCGCGGATGATCAGAAACGTCCTGACTTGCGGCCTGACGAGGCTGAGAACGTGTTCAGTCCCTGCTCACACTCTGCGCCAAGCGCTGAGCAGTTCCTCAGGGCCGTACACCGCCTGAAGGCCGGAACAACCGACCCCGCTACGGGAGACCGCCACGAGCGGTACCGGCTCGTCGGTGAGCGCTGCCCGGTGCTTCTGCAGTGCGGCCAGGTCGTGGCTGTTGAACACGGAGTTCTCCAGCCACTTGACCGAGCCGAGGAAAAGCAACTGTTTGGCCACCGGCTGCCGGTCGGCGCCGACCAGGTCGATTTCGATGTCGTTGCTGCGGGTCCAGTACCCGCCGATCGCCGGGGCGGCGGGCAGGGACCCGTCCGGCAGGAGGCGGGCGAGGGATTCCCGGATCAGGGGCTCGATCGCGCGGCCACGCCAGCTCGTCCACTGCTCCTTGATCCGGCCCAGCGTGAGATCTCCCCGCATCCGCTCGATCTCCGCCATGTGCGGATCCAGAAACGCGAGCCAGAAACGCAGGTAGGGGTCGGCCACCCGGTAGCGGCGTTCCTTCGACGGCCTCAGTGAGAGCGGCAGCTCGGCGGCCACGACCCGTTTCTCGGTCAGGACGTCAGTGGCTCGGGTGAGAGTGGTGTGGGCGATGCCGCCGGCCGCGCGAGCGATGTTGGTGAAGGTTCGCTCCCCCGAGCCGATGGCCCGCAGGACCTCCCTGCTCATCGCCTGCGGTGGAAACTCCGCGGCCAGTGAGCGCTCGGCGGAGACCAGCAGTGCCGAGATCGGGTTGTCCAGCGAGTCGCGCAGGAACTCCCAGACCTCCGCTCCGGGCCGCCACTCGGCGCAGACCAGGGGGAGACCTCCCGTGATCAGAGCGGCGTCGAACGCGGCTGCCGGCGACAGGCCGAGCATCTCGCCGATGTCGGCCGGGTTCAGCGGTCCCACGATCATTTCCCGGCCCCGCTGGTGAAAGGGACGGTCGTAGTTGTTCAGCGCCTCCATCATCGACAGATCGGATCCGACCAGGAGGAGAAGTACCGGCTTGTGGCTGAGCAGCCGGTCCCATGCCCGCTGGAGCATGCCCTCGAAGGCATCGATGCGGTCCATGAGATACGGAACCTCATCGATGACGACGACGCTGGGAGCGTCGTCGGGCAGGATCTCCGCAAGCAGCCTGAGCGCGGCGTTCCACTGATCGGGGGTCTCCTCGCGGAACAGTCCCCGCTCCGGCAGGGTGGACCTGGCGACGGCGTCGAGCAGCTCCGCCAGCTCGTCCTCCGCCGTGCCGCCCGCCGCGGTGAAGAAGAGGTGTGGCGTCTCGGTGCGCCGGAGAAACTCCTCGACAAGGCTGGACTTGCCCACCCGCCGTCTTCCCCGCATGAGGATGCACTGCCCCGGTTTCCCCGACCCGGCGGCACCCTGAACCGCCTGCAAGGCGTTGCGGAGCACGTTCAGCTCGCGGTCCCGCCCGATGAAACGACGCACGGCAAGCCTCCCGCTAGAGATAGTCTCGTCAGGGATACTATCTCTAGCGATACCAAATCGCCTCCCATGCTCCGAGTGGTCGGCGGCGCGACAGGCAGCCGGGCGGCTGGTCGCCGTATAAGAGACCATGCTCTTGATGCGAGCGCCCCACCGGGTTTCCCTGATCAGCCGGGCAAAAGAGGCCAATGGTCAGTCGCGGGTGGCGCCCTTCGGCCAGATCACCCGGGTGGGGACGCCGGTGCGTTCGGCGTACGTCACGACGTCGGCAGTGCCGCCGTAGCCGCGGGCCGGTTGGCCGTCCCAGACGGCGATCAGTTCGTCCGCAAGGCCGACCAGGATTTCGCTCCCGGTCATGTGGGCTTGCGAGTCGGACTCGACCAGGCCCGTGCGGTGGACCTCGGTCGCCTGCTTGAGGAGACGGTCGTAAGTCTCGTGGTGCTCCTCCGGCAGACCCTCGCGGTACTTCTCCGCGGGCACCACGACCTCAAGGCGGCTGCCAGCCTTCAACACCAGCTCGGCGAACCAGGCGTCGGGGCCGTCGGCGATGCAGGAGACTCCGACCAGTTCGGGGGCGCGGCGGGAGACTTCGTCTTCCAGTGCCAGGCGAACCAGACGCTCCGTCTTCGGGGGCAGACCTCGGTGGCCGGTGATGCCCAGTCGCATGAGGTGTCCTTTCGTGATCACAGGTAGATGTCGTGCAGTCGGTCGTCGAAGTCGCGGACGACCTTGGGGGGAGTCGGCGAGGCGTAGGACCGCCGGAGGCCACGGGCGCGTTCGATGATCCGGCCGGATCGGTACCCCACGCCGGTCTCCAGTGCTCGGGTGGCCAGAGCGAACGCACCGTCCAACCGACCGCTCGTGAGGTGGGCGGCGGCGAGGTCGAGCGTCAGCAGGGCGCGTTGTTTCTCGTGGCTCGACGTCAGCGCGGCAGCCGCTGCGTCTTGGGAGCTAGCCACCCACCGGGGGAGCCCGAGCCGCGCGCCACAGGTCAGTCGGGCTGCTGCGACCTTGCTGTGGGTGAAGGTGAACACCCAAGGCCATGGGGGCTGCTGGTCGTCCTGGATGGTGTCCGTGCTGCGGGCGGCTTGGAGCAGGGCGGTGTCCGCCGCGGTCGCGTTTCCAGATGCCGCGTGCGCCTGGGCTTCCACCATGCTGAGCCACGCTGAGGCAATGGCCGGTGTGTCCTGTCCCAGATGTCGATGGGCTCGGCGGACGAGGGACAGCGCCTCGGCGGCATTGCCGGCGTCCGCCTCGAACCCGGCCAGGCTGCCGAGTTGGTACGCGAGGAGCAGCCGGTCGCCGGAGGTGCGGGCGGCCTTGATGGCCGCGCCATACCACGTACGGGCCGAGCCGATGTCGTTCATGTCCCAGGCCAGCCACCCGGCGAGCGACGCCGCTTCGCTGCCCACGGCCGCCAGGCGGGCGCGCTGATCGGGGGCTTCGGCCTCGCCGGTGATGGTCTGGGTGAGCCGGAGGTGTGCCAGGACCGGTTCGGACAGGTGCCGCGAGGGGGTGGTGCCGTCCAGACGGCGGAAGGCAGTGGTCGCCATGCGGAGCGTGGCCGCCTGCCCAGCCTCCGTGGGGGTGGGGCGAAGAGCGGTGAGCGCGGGCGTGGCGGCTATTGCCGCGGTCCCCGCGAGGAAGTTGCGCCGGTGCACGTCGCGCTGTCCATTCTCGGCGGCCTGCGCCGCCGCGTGGTCGGCGAGGCCGACCAGACGCGGGGGAATGTGCAGATGCGTGGCGGCTCTCGCCAGGATGGTCATGTCGTAGGAGGCCGTGCCGCGGCCTTCGAGGCGTGAGACGGCGGACTGGCTGACCCCACAGGCGTCACCGAGCTGGCGTTGGGAGACGCCTGTGGCACGGCGAGCCAGGTTCACCACCCGGCCGTAGTCACCTCGGCGGGAGGCGTCGCGGATCGCCTGCGCAGACCAGTTCATGCCCACCCCTGTTTGGTACCTGGGTCTCGCTGTTCATCCGTTGTCCGTATGCGTCGGCCGCATACGGACATGCGCGGTGCGGGTCGGCGCTGGCCGGTTCAGGATGACGCACGGTTCTGTCTCCTCACTACCCGTAATGGGGAAGGGGACGCATGACCACCAAAGCCTTGCCGTGGATGCCGCCGAACGGCGACGACGTAGAGCTGGTTCAAGTCGGGCTGTACTGGGACGCGGTACGAGCCTCTGCGGACATCGGCGAGAGGGCGCTGCAACTGCTCGCCGACGCGTCCGGCGCCGTCATCGCCGACTACGGCCTGATGTACTGGCTCATCCCGAGCGGTCACGCCCAGGACTGGCGACGTCTCCAGAAGGGGATCCACGCCCTGAGTGCGCAGGGCGACGAGGTTACGTACGTCGGCGTACCGCCTGCGGGCTGGACGGATGGTCCGCGCTTGCACTGGCGTATCCCGGTGGGGCCGGACCGGTACCTGACCGACGCGGCCCGGCTCCGCGAGGCCCTGGTACGGGCGATCGCCGCTGAGCTTGCCGAGGGGGTGACGGCCCGATGAACGTCCAGGTGTGTGCCCGCTGCCAAACGACCACCAGGCAGCCGGTCGTGGCGGCGATCGGGTACGGCGCGAGCGCTGGCGGCGGCACGGTCTACGCCTGCCCCGATTGCGCACCCACCTTCCCGCAACAGCGCGACCCCTTCGCGGGGACGGCCATGGCTCGCCGCGACACGCAGCCGGCCTCCGCAGGTCCCGACCGAGACGACAAGTGAGACGGAGAACGCCGAAGGGCCCCACCGCGAGCGGTGGGGCCCTTCGACATCGTGCCCGGTGAAGGCACTGGCGGAGGATACGAGATTCGAACTCGTGAGGGGTTGCCCCCAACACGCTTTCCAAGCGTGCGCCCTAGGCCTCTAGGCGAATCCTCCGCTGGAGACTCTACAAGACGATCGGGAGTGCTCGCGAACTCGTTCCCACCCCGGTCTATCCGCTAGGGTGGGGGCCAGCCCCTCACGTGGCGCTATCTCACCGAACTCCCCCAGGGCCGGAAGGCAGCAAGGGTAAGTGGGCTCTGGCGGGTGCGTGGGGGGCCCTTGCGTTGTGGGGGTGTTCCGGGGGCGGACCCCGGGCGGCGTCCGGATGTCGGTGGGCCCCGATATCGTCGTAAGCGTGTCGTCCCTCGCGCTGTACCGCCGCTACCGCCCCGAGACCTTCGCGGAGGTCATCGGGCAGGAGCATGTCACCGATCCGCTGCAGCAGGCGCTGCGCAACAACCGGGTCAACCACGCGTATCTGTTCAGTGGTCCGCGCGGCTGTGGCAAGACGACCAGCGCGCGCATCCTGGCCCGCTGCCTGAACTGTGAGAAGGGCCCCACCCCGGCGCCGTGCGGGGAGTGCCAGTCCTGCCAGGACCTCGCGCGGAACGGGCCCGGGTCGATCGATGTGATCGAGATCGACGCCGCCTCGCACGGTGGTGTGGACGACGCGCGGGAGCTGAGGGAGAAGGCGTTCTTCGGGCCCGCGTCGAGTCGCTACAAGATCTACATCATCGACGAGGCCCACATGGTCACCTCGGCGGGGTTCAACGCCCTGCTGAAGGTGGTCGAGGAGCCGCCGGAGCATCTGAAGTTCATCTTCGCGACCACCGAGCCGGAGAAGGTCATCGGCACCATCCGGTCGCGTACGCACCACTATCCGTTCCGGCTGGTGCCCCCGGGGACGCTCCGCGACTATCTGGGCGAGGTCTGCGGGCGCGAGGACATTCCGGTCGAGGACGGGGTGCTGCCACTGGTGGTGCGGGCGGGCGCGGGGTCCGTCCGGGACTCGATGTCGGTCATGGACCAGCTGCTCGCGGCCGCGACCGAGGACGGCGTGACGTACGCCATGGCCACGTCGCTGCTCGGTTATACGGACGGCTCGCTGCTCGACGCGATCGTGGACGCGTTCGCGGCGACCGACGGCGCGGCGGCCTTCGAGGTCGTGAACCGGGTGATCGAGGGCGGCAACGACCCCCGGCGCTTCGTCGCCGACCTGCTGGAGCGGTTGCGCGACCTGGTGATCCTCGCCGCCGTGCCGGACGCGGCGGACAAGGGGCTCATCGACGCCCCCGCCGATGTGGTGGAGCGGATGCAGGCACAGGCGTCGGTCTTCGGCGGGGCCGAGCTGAGCCGGGCGGCCGACCTCGTCAACGAGGGGCTGACGGAGATGCGCGGCGCCACCTCGCCGCGGCTGCAGCTGGAGCTGATCTGCGCGCGGGTGCTGCTGCCTGCCGCTTTCGATGACGAGCGGTCCGTTCAGTCGCGGCTGGAGCGATTGGAGCGGGGTGCCCTGGCGGGCGGCCTGGGCGGTGGCGTCGTCGGTGGTGGTGGCGGTCCTGCGCCCGGGCCCGCCGTGGGGTACGTACCGGGGCCCGAGGCTCATGCCCCGGCCGGGCCCTCCGGCCCGGCGGCCGCCCGCGCCGCGATGGCCGGAGGCCGAGGGCCGGGCGCGAGTGCGCCTGGTGCGCCTGGTGCGCCTGGGGTGCCTGGGGGGCAGGACGAGACGGCCGGTGGGCCGCCCGCCGGTGGCGGTGGCGGCGGTCCGGCGCCTGGGTACGACGCTTCCGGTGAGGGCACGCCGCCCGCGCCGGGCGGCGGACCGGCCGGTGACAGCGGCGGTCCGGGCGCCGGTGGCGCGGACAGCGGCGGTACGGACAGTGGTGCGCGGCGGCCCGGCGCCTGGCCTTCGGCGGGCGGAGGCGGCGGTGCGGCCGGGCAGGCGGCGCCGGGCGGCGGCCAGCGGCCCGGTGCCTGGCCCACGAGCGCACAGCCCGGAGCGGGCGGCGGCGGGCAGCAGCCCGGCGGTTCGCCCGCGGAGGCGGGCGGGGGGCAGCGGCCGGGAGCCTGGCCCACCCCCTCCGCACCGGGGTCGGGAGCTTCTGCGCCCGCGGCTGCACCTGCGCCCCAAGCTGGAGCCGGGGCCGGATCGGCGGCCGGGCAGGGGCGTCCCGCCGGGGGGCCCGGCCAGCCTCAGCCGACTCCGGGCATGGCGCAGGGCGCCATGCAGGTGCGGCAGATGTGGCCGGACATCCTGGAGGCGGTCAAGAACCGCCGCCGCTTCACCTGGATCCTGCTGAGCCAGAACGCGACGGTCTCCGGCTTCGACGGCACCACCCTCCAGATCGGATTCCCCAACGCAGGCGCCCGTGACAGCTTCGCCAACGGCGGCAGCGAGGACATCCTGCGGCAGGCCCTCAACGACGCGATCGGTGTGCAGTGGCGCATCGAGGCGATCGTCGATACCTCCGGTGGGCAGGGAGGGCCTGGCCCCGGCGGGCCTGGTCCCGGCGGCTTCGGTGGCGGTGGCGGTGGCGGCGGCTTCGGTGGCGGCGGAAGCGGTGGGGGCTTCGGCGGAGGCGGCGGCGGAAACGCGGGCGGCGGCTTCGGCGGAGGCGGCGGTCAGCCCGCCCCGCCACGGCAGCCCGCCCCCGCGCCCCCCTCCGCCCCCGCCGCACCGTCGGCCCCGGCCCCGGCTCCCGCGCCCGCCGACGCGGGGCCGCCCGCCGAAGCGTCCGCGTACCGGGAACCCGAGCCTCCGCCGATCTCGCCGGAGGACGACATGCCGGCCGAGGACGACCCGGATCTGGACGAGACCGCCCTGAGCGGGCACGACCTGATCGTGCGCGAGCTGGGTGCCACGGTCATCGAGGAGATCGCGAACGAGTAGGCCACGCGGCGGAGGGGGCGCGGGGCGGACCCGGATCCCGGGCGCCGGGGTCTCCTCCGTACGGCGTAGGGCAAGGCGCCGTGGGAGCACGTAGGCTCGGGCTATCGAAGAGAACCGCAGTCGACAGCCAGGAGCGAACTCGTGATTCCCGGTGGTGGCCAGCCTGACATGCAGCAGTTGCTGCAGCAGGCGCAGAAGATGCAGCAGGACCTCGCCGCGGCCCAGGAGGAGCTGGCCCGTACCCCTGTCGAGGGGTCCTCGGGCGGTGGGCTGGTGAAGGCGACCGTGACCGGTGCCGGTGAGCTGCAGGGTCTGGTGATCGACCCCAAGGCGGTGGATCCGGAGGACACCGAGACCCTCGCGGACCTCGTCGTCGCGGCCGTCCGCGACGCGAACCACGTGGCGCAGGAGCTGCAGCAGACGAAGCTCGGCCCGCTGGCGCAGGGGCTGGGTGGGATGCCGGGTCTGCCTTTCTGAGGCCGAAAGCCTGAGACTGAAGGCCTGAGAGTGAAAGCCTGAGGCTGAAGGTCCGAGTCGGAGGTTCGAGCCGAAAGTTCGAGCTGAGGGGCCGGGCTGAAGGGGCTGGGTCGTGGGCCTGAGGTCGAGGCCTGAGGCCCACGACCCGTTTCCGGTCCGCCCCTGGGCCGGGTGACCGGGCCGGACGGACCGTTCGACGGGCCCTGTGTCCCGTTTCGACCGGCGCAACCGAATATTCATATGAAGTACAGCCACCGCGCGGCGGCGCGAGATTGGATGCAGGCGTGTACGAGGGCGTGGTCCAGGACCTCATCGACGAGTTGGGCAGGCTGCCCGGCGTCGGTCCGAAGAGCGCGCAGCGGATCGCCTTCCACATCCTCCAGTCCGAGCCCACCGACGTCCGCCGCCTCGCTCACGCGCTGACCGAGGTCAAGGAGAAGGTGCGGTTCTGCGCGGTGTGCGGGAACGTCGCCGAGGCCGAGCAGTGCCGGGTCTGCCAGGACCCGCGCCGCGACCCCGCGGTCATCTGCGTGGTCGAGGAGCCGAAGGACGTTGTCGCGATCGAGCGGACCCGCGAGTTCCGCGGCCGCTATCACGTGCTCGGCGGGGCGATCAGCCCCATCGAGGGCGTGGGTCCGGATGATCTGCGGATCAGGGAGCTGCTGGCCCGCCTCGCGGACGGTACGGTCACCGAGTTGATCCTGGCCACCGATCCGAATCTGGAGGGTGAAGCCACCGCCACGTACCTCGCGCGCATGATCAAGCCCATGGGTTTGAAGGTCACGCGCTTGGCCAGTGGTCTTCCTGTCGGGGGAGACCTGGAGTATGCCGACGAGGTCACGCTGGGTCGTGCCTTCGAAGGGAGAAGACTTCTCGATGTCTGACGCAACGTTGCACGACGCCCACCCGGACCCCGACGACTTCGCGGTCCAGATCGCCGATCAGATCGAGAGTTTCATCGTCGCGGTCACCGAGGTCGCGAAGGGCGACGAACCGGACAGCGCCGTGCCGTTCCTGCTGCTCGAGCTCTCCCAGCTGATCCTCGCCGGCGGGCGGCTCGGCGCGCACGAGGACTTCGTACCGGACGAGCGGTACGAGCCGGACGCCGGTCCGGAGCCGGACGTCGACGAGCTGCGGGAGCGGTTCGCCCGGCTGCTGGAGCCGGTGGACGTCTACTCGGAGGTCTTCGACCCGTACGTACCGCGCAGTGAGTCCGTCCCCTGCCGCATCTCCGACGATCTCGCGCTGATCATCACGGACCTGCGGCACGGCATGGCGCACTACCGCGATGGCCGGACCAACGAGGCGCTGTGGTGGTGGCAGTTCTCGTACCTCTCCAACTGGGGTACGACCGCTTCCGCCGCCCTGCGCGCGATCCAGTCGCTCGTCGCGCACGTACGGCTGGACAGCCCGCTGGACGAGCTGGATGGGCTGGATACGGACAGTGCTGCGGGCGGGGACGAGGCGCTGGCGGAGGAGGCCGGCCGGGTCATGGCGGCGGAGATCGCGGAGCCGCTGGGGCTGCGCTCCCTGCGCCCCTGAGAGTCCGCTCGGAGGGTCGTCGGAGGCCCGCCTGGAAGCCCGCCGGAAGCCCGCGCGAGCGCCGCTGTAGCGCCGGTAGGGCCTCCGCGCGCCCTGTGAGCTGGGTTACGTTCCCGTGTGCTTCGCCCGGGAGCGGGCAGGGTTCGTCGCTGAACGAGTGGTACGGGATGCCAGGAGTATCCGCGGTACGGGGACGTTGTGCCGCATGATCCGCCTGGTCCGCCCGGGTCCGTCTGGTCCGTCCTGGTCAGATTGATGAGGCGTGTGTCTCGCTATCTGATATCGGGAGGGCACTTTCCGGCCGCTCGCTAAACTGAGCCGACCGCAATATTGAGATCTGCGAGGAGCGCACGTGGGCCTTGTCGTGCAGAAGTACGGAGGCTCCTCCGTTGCCGATGCCGAGGGCATCAAGCGGGTCGCCAAGCGAATCGTCGAAGCCAAGAAGAACGGCCACCAGGTGGTCGTCGTGGTTTCCGCGATGGGCGACACGACGGACGAGCTGATCGATCTCGCCGAGCAGGTATCCCCGATTCCTACTGGGCGCGAGTTCGACATGCTGCTGACCGCGGGAGAGCGAATCTCCATGGCGTTGCTGGCCATGGCGATCAAAGACCTCGGTCACGAGGCACTGTCGTTCACCGGCAGCCAGGCGGGAGTCATCACCGACGCGGTCCACAACAAAGCGCGGATCATCGATGTCACGCCGGGGCGCATCCGCGACGCGCTCGAGCTGGGCGCGGTCGCGATCGTCGCGGGCTTCCAGGGCGTGTCCCAGGAGAGCAAGGACATCACCACCCTCGGCCGGGGCGGCTCGGACACCACCGCGGTGGCCCTGGCCGCGGCCCTGGACGCCGAGGTGTGCGAGATCTACACCGACGTGGACGGAGTGTTCACCTCCGACCCGCGTGTGGTGACGAAGGCTCGCAAGATCAGCGAAATTCCGTACGAGGACATGCTGGAGCTGGCCGCGAGCGGCTCCAAGGTGTTGCATCTGCGCTGCGTGGAGTACGCGCGCCGGTACAACATCCCCATTCACGTACGGTCGTCGTTCTCCGGCCATCAGGGCACCTGGGTGCGCAATCGGCAGGAAGCGGGAGAAGGAGAAGAAGGCATGGAGCAGGCGATCATCTCCGGGGTCGCACACGACACGTCCGAGGCCAAGGTCACGGTTGTCGGGGTGCCGGACAAGCCGGGTGAGGCCGCGGCCATCTTCCGCACGATCTCGGACGCCGAGATCAACATCGACATGGTGGTGCAGAACGTCTCCGCCGCGTCGACCGGGCTGACCGACATCTCCGTCACGCTGCCCAAGACGGACGGCCACCGGGCGATGGAGGCGCTGACCAAGGCGAAGCCGCAGATTGGCTTCGACTCGCTGCGCTACGACGACCAGATCGCCAAGATCTCGCTGGTCGGCGCCGGAATGCGTACCAACCCGGGCGTGACCGCGACCTTCTTCGAGGCGCTGTCGAACGCCGGGGTCAACATCGAGCTGATCTCGACCTCCGAGATCCGCATCTCGGTCGTCACCCGGGCCGACGAGGTGAAGGACGCGGTCCGCGCCGTGCACAGCGCGTTCGGGCTGGACAGCGACAGCGTCGAGGCGGTCGTGTACGGAGGGACCGGCCGATGACCCGGGCCGGCGGTGCCGGTGGCCGGAAGCCGACGCTCGCCGTCGTCGGTGCGACCGGTGCCGTCGGCACCGTCATGCTCTCGATCCTGTCCGAGCGGGCCGACGTCTGGGGCGAGATCCGGCTGATCGCCTCCCCGCGCTCGGCCGGCCGGAAACTGACCGTCCGGGGCGAGCAGGTCGAGGTCATCGCGCTGGGCGAGGACGCGTTCGAGGGCGTCGACGTCGCGATGTTCGACGTCCCCGACGAGGTCTCGGCCCAGTGGGCGCCGATCGCGGCGAGCAAGGGCGTGGTCGTCGTGGACAACTCCGGCGCCTTCCGGATGGACCCGGATGTGCCGCTGGTCGTGCCCGAGGTGAACGCCCACGCGGCGCGCGTCCGGCCGCGCGGCATCATCGCCAACCCGAACTGCACCACGCTGTCGATGATCGTCGCGATGGGCGCGCTGCACGCCGAGTTCGGGCTGAGCGAGCTGATCGTCTCCTCGTACCAGGCAGTCTCCGGCGCGGGCAAGGAGGGCATCGACGCGCTGCGCGAGCAGATCGCGCTGGTGGCCGGTACGGAGCTGGGTACGCACCCGGGCGACGTACGGCGGGCGGTCGGCGAGACCGGGCCGTTCCCGGCGCCGATGGCGCTCAACGTGGTGCCGTTCGCGGGCTCGCTCAAGGAGGACGGCTGGTCCTCGGAGGAGCTGAAGGTACGGAACGAGTCCCGCAAGATCCTGGGGCTCCCGGACCTGCGGGTCACCGCGACCTGTGTGCGCGTGCCCGTGATCACCACGCACTCGCTGACCGTGCACGCGCGGTTCGAGAACGAGGTGACGGTGGAGGCTGCGCACGAGATCCTGGCCGGTGCGCCGGGTGTGGTGCTGTGTGACAACCCGGCGGAGGGCGAGTTCCCGACGCCCGCCGATGCCGTGGGCACCGATCCGACGTGGGTCGGCCGGGTGCGGCGCTCCCTGGACGACCCGAGGGCGCTCGAACTCTTCGTATGCGGCGACAACCTCCGCAAGGGCGCGGCGCTCAACACCGCGCAGATCGGGGAGGTCATCGCGGCGGAGCTGACCGCCGCGTAGAGCCGCGCAGCTGGTGCGGCCGCACGCGTGGTGCGGCCGCGCATCTGGTGCAGCCGCGTGTCTGGTGCACCGATATAGCGCCCCGCACGGGGTGCACGCCCCGGATAATGTGAATATCCTGTGATCTGGTCAATGGCCTGGACCAGTTGATCCGGGTCGATGACCTGTTCGACGAACCGCTCCCCGCTTGCTGCAACCGACAGCGAGCGGGGAGCGTCTTTCTGGTCGCCCACCCGTGGGCGCTGTGAAAACTGGGCATTGGGGAGAGTTGGGGCGCATGGGGGGATCTGGTGCAGCGTCAAAAGCGGTGCCTCGCGCGTACAACCCTGACAGGGGCAAGCGTGTCCAACAGACGTGGCAGAGGTATTCGGCATCGCAACGGTTCCAGGGCGCGGCGGCGCGGCAGTGCGGCCCCCGCGTCCGCGCGCGGCAGGCGGTATGCCGGTGATCGCGCCATGGTCTGCCGCGCGTCCCGCGCCCCTCGCGACAGGGCGCGAGGGCACTGACGACGCGATGGCAGCGGGGACCACAGTCGATCACCTCACCGAGACCTACCGCGCCCACTACCGGTCGCTGCTCGGCCTCGCCGCACTCCTCCTCGACGACACCGCGTCCTGCGAGGACGTGGTGCAGGAGGCGTTCATCCGCGTGCACTCGGCACGCCGAAGAGTCCGCGACCCGGAGAAGACCCTCGCCTATCTGCGGCAGACGGTCGTCAACCTCTCCCGCTCCGCGCTGCGCCGCCGCATCCTCGGCCTGAAGCTGCTCTCCAAGCCCATGCCCGACATGGCCAGTGCCGAGGAAGGCGCGTACGACCAGCTGGAGCGCGACCAATTGATCAAGGCGATGAAGGGACTGCAGCGCCGCCAGCGCGAGGTCCTGGTGCTCCGCTACTTCGCCGACATGACCGAGGCCCAGGTGGCCGAGACACTGGGCATATCGCTCGGCTCGGTCAAGGCGTACGGCTCGCGCGGCATCGCGGCGCTCCGCGTCGCCATGGAGGCCCCCGCATGAACCACGAGAACGACACGCCGGGCCCGGAGGACCCCGACCGGAAGGCCGACCGCGAGCCGGCGCAAGCCACTCCCGACGGAGCGGCCCCTGATGGCGTGAGCCCCGACGGAACGAGCCCCGACAGCGCGGGCCCTGACGGCGCGGGCCCTGACGGCGCGGGCCCTGACGGAGCCGGTTCGGACGACGCCGGTGACATGAGCGGCGCACGTGACATAAGCGGCGCACATGACATGGACGAGCAAGCGCTACGGCGGATGCTGCACCACGCGGTGGACGACTTGGAGCCGCCTCCGCACTCCCTGGAGCAGCTGCGGCGCGCCGTGCCCGCCCGCCGGGCTCGGCGGCGCCAGGCCCTGGTCGGGGCCGTGGCGGCGGTGGTGCTCGGCGGCGCCGCGCTGCCCGCCCTGGTGCACGTCACGTCCGCCAGCAACGCCTCGACCGACCGCCCGGCCAACGCGGCCAGCAGCCACCGCACTCCCCAGGAGGGCGACAGCGGCGGGCACGGCGAGGGCAGCGGCGGCAAGGACCCCGACGGGCCCTCCGACAAGGCCCGGACGGATCACCACGGTGACAAGGACAAGGACGGCGAGAAGGGCAAGGACAAGCCGTCCAAGGGCGCCCCGGACGGCGGTTCGGACGGCACCGCCCCCGACCCCTCCAGCACGCTGAACGCCACCTCGCCCACCTGCTCCCGCACCCAGCTCGGCGGCAGCGGCGGATCGGCCGGAGGCGCCGACGCCGAGGGCCGGATCTATGGCTCGTTCCGCGTGGTGAACACCTCCCGTCAGGCCTGCATGGTCGAGGGCGGCGGCACCTTCGGCGTGGCCGCGCAGGGCGGGGCGGACCCCGCGAAGGTCTTCTACGTCGATCACACGACGGGTGACGCGGCCAGTGGTCTGCCCGACCCGGCCACCGCGCCGGGCTCGCTGATCCTGCAGCCGGGCCAGGCGTACGAGGTCCGGTTCGCATGGATACCGGCGTCGGGCGGCGGCCCCAGCGGATGCCCCAGCTCCGGCGGTGATACACCGACCGCCAACCCCTCCCCGGATGCCGCCGACGGCCCGTCGGACCAGCCCGGCTCGGGTGACCCGAGCGGTTCCCCGGGCGGCGGCGGTGGCGAGCAGCCGGCCGCGAGTGTCCAGGTCAGCTATACGCCGGAGGCGGGCGAGCCCGCGGTCGGCAGCGTGACCCTGAGCGGTGCCTGCGCGGGGACGGTCTACGGCACCGGCCTGCTGGCCTCCTCCTGAGCCTCGCCCTGAGCCTCCTCCCGGGCCCCCTCCTCCCCGGCGCCGACCCGGCTCCGGTGCCCGTCCCGGCGCCTGTTCGGGCCCTCCCGGCGGCGTGATCCCGGGGCCCGCCGCCGGGGGCCAGCCGTGGGGCCCGTACCGTGGGGGTGTGCATCGGTTTCTGCTGACACCCCGCTGGTGGGTGATCAACGTGTTCACCGTGGTGGCGATCCCGTTCTGCCTCTTCATGGGCAGCTGGCAGCTCAGCCGCTTCGAGACGCGCATCGACACGCACAAGCAGCAGCAGGACGACGCGTCCGTCGCCGAGAAGGCCACGGCGAAGCCGCTGCGCGACCTGCTGCCGGTCACCACGGAGACCTCCGGGCGGCGGGCGACCGCCACCGGCCGGTATGACACCGAACACCAACTCCTCGTTCCCGACCGGCGGCTCGGCGACCGTACCGGCTTCTATGTGCTGACGCTGCTGCGCACCGACGAGGGCAAGGCGCTGCCCGTGGTCCGCGGCTGGCTGCCCGGGGACGCCTCCTCCAAGGCCGACACCGCCAAGGTGCCCGCGCCGCCGTCCGGCCGGGTGACGGTCACCGGAGCGCTGCAGGCGACCGAGCACGAGGGCAGCGGCGGGGTGACCGCGAGCGGCGCGCTGCCGCGCGGCCAGCTGGGCATGATCAGCGACGCCTCGCTGGTCAATCTGGTGCCGTACACGGTGTACGACGCGTGGATCACCTCCTCCCAGGCGCCCGGGGCCCTGCGGCCGGTGCCCCCCGTCGTGGCGGAGGGCACCGGGCTGGACCTCAAGGCGTTCCAGAACCTCGGCTACACCGGTGAGTGGTTCGTCTTCGCGGGCTTCGTGGTCTTCATGTGGTTCCGGCTCTACCGGCGCGAGGTCGAGGCCGCCCGCGACCTCGCGCTGGGCATCACTCCGGACGGGCCTGCGGCTCCTGCGCCCGGCCCGCGGCCGGACCCCGCCCCAGATGGCGCTGAGCGAAATCGATCTCCAAGCGCAACTGCTTGATCCGCTCCTCGACCACGAGCGAGCCGTGCCCCGCGTCATAGCGGTACACCTCGTGCGGGGCGCCGCGCTGCTGCAGCCGCTCCACATAGTTGTCGATCTGCCGTATCGGACAGCGCGGATCGTTCACCCCGGCAGAGATGTAGACCGGCGCCCGCACCTGATCCACGTAGGTCAGCGGGGAGGACGCCTCGAACCGCTCCGGCACCTCCTCCGGGGTGCCCCCGAGGAGCGTGCGGTCCATCGCCTTCAGGGCCTCCATCTCGTCGTGGTAGGCCGTCACATAGTCCGCGACCGGGACCGCGGCCAGGCCCAGCGCCCAGGCCTCGGGCTGGACGCCCAGGCCCAGGAGCGTCAGATAGCCGCCCCATGAGCCGCCGGACAGCACCAGCCGCTCGGGGTCGGCCAGCCCCGAGGCCACCGCCCACTCACGGACCGCCGCGATGTCCTCCAGCTCGATCAGCCCGACCCGGTGCTTGAGCGCGTCCGTCCAGGCCCGCCCGTACCCGGTCGAGCCGCGGTAGTTGACCCGGACGACGGCGAAACCGTGGTCGACCCAGGCCGCCGGGCCCGCCGCGAAGGCGTCGCTGTCGTGCCAGGTCGGCCCGCCGTGGATGTCGAAGACGGTGGGGAAGGGGCCCTCGCCCTCGGGCTTCTGCACCAGGGCGTGCACCCGCCCGCCCGGTCCGTCCACCCAGGCGTCGGTGACCGGCACCGACTCGGGGGCCTTGAGCCCCGGCGGGTCGAGCACGGTCCGCCCGCTCGTCGACCGCACCTGCGGCGGCTGCTCGGCGGAGGACCACAGGAACTCGATCGAGCCGTCCGGCCGCGCGGAGGCGCCCGCGATCGTCCCGGCCGGGGTCTCGACACGGGTCAGCTCACCGGAGGCCAGCTCATACCGCCACAGCTCGCCGCGCGCGTGGTGGCTGTGGGAGACCAGCAGCGCCGAGCCGTCCGGGAACCAGTCCGCGCCGACATCGCCCGGCAGATCGATGGCCAGGGCCGTCTCCACCCCGGTCAGCGGATCCCACACCATCGGCTCCCACCGGCCCCGCCGCTGGTGCCCGACCAGCAGCCGGGTGTCCCCGGCGACCGGCGCGAAGCCCATGACGGCCAGGCCCAGCTCCTCGGTGCCGCCCTTCGTGTCGTCCAGCTCCGCGACCGCCGTACCGTCCAGCCGGACGACCCGGATCGCCGAGTGCATGGCGTCGCCGTGCTCGGTGTGCTCGACCGCGATCAGTGTCCCGTCGTGCGACAGGTCGCCCACCCCGGCCGACTCCCGGTGCCGGTAGATCTCCCGGGGCTCGGCTCCCGGCGCCACCACATGGATCGTCGAGCCCTCCTCGTCCGTGGACCGGCCGACGACCGCCGTGCCGTCCCGGCCGAGCGCGAGACCCGCCGGATAGGAGGGTTCGAGACCGGGCGCCGCGGGCTCGTCCGTCCCCGGCTTCCCGCCCTCGCCGCCCGGGCCGCTGTCGCCGCTCCCGCCGCCTTCGAAGGGCTGGCGCAGCCACACCCCGAACTCATCACCGTCGGTATCCGAGAACCACCAGATCCACCGGCCGTCCGGTGTCAGCACCCCGTCCGTCGTCCCGTTCGGCCGGTCCGTCACCTGCCGCTGCGCGCCGGTCGCGCGGTCCCATGCGTACAGCTCGTATGTGCCCGTGGCGTTCGAGACGAACAGCGACCGGTCCGGGGCGTCTTCCGCCCACTCCGGCAACCCCACTCGCGGTGCCCGAAACCGCATTTCCCAGTCCGGCATGGACTCCGTGCTCTCAGTCATGACCCCATTCTGCGCCGCACCCCGACATCCGCGCTGGCGTCCCCTCGCGCCTGTGGATAACGTTCGCGGCGGGCATGGACAGATGGGCCGTGATGGAGGGGAGACGATGGGCGACATAGCCGCGACCGTGGAGACATACTGGGCAACGGCCCAGGCCAGGGACTGGAGGGCGTTCGGCGCGACCCTCGCCGACGACGTCCGCTACGAGTTTCCACAGACGCGGGAGCGGGTGGTCGGCCGGGACGGCGTGGTCCGCTTCAACGCCGAGCAGCTCGGCGAGTGGAGCCTGGAGGTCGAGCGCGTGGTCGCCGACGCCGCCCAGGCGGTTTCCTGGGTCCGGTTCAGCGACGAGGAGGAGGAGACGCACGGCATCAGCTTCTTCACCTCCGCGCCCGACGGCCGGATCCAGACCATCACCGATTTCTGGCCCGGTTCGTACGAGCCGCCGGCCGGGCGTGAGCAACTCATCGAGCGCTTCTGACGGCCTCCGTACCCCAACTCCCCGTATCCACCTCGTGATCCCCCGCCCTCGCCCCCTTCTCTCCCCGTCCCCCCGCACCCTCCCGGTGTCTCCCCTCCCCGCGATTCCCCGTGATCTCCTTCGAGCGCTCGGCTAGCGCAGCGTCACCGGCAGCGCGTCGACGCCGTAAACGATGGACAGCTTCCGGAACTTGAGCTTGTCGGCATCCACGGCCAGCCGCATTTCCGGGAATCGCCGGACCAGCGCGGGATAGGCCGCCCGGAGTTCCATCTTGGCCAGTTCGGCGCCGATGCAGCGGTGAATGCCGTGGCCGAAGGCCAGGTGAGACGGTGTCTGCCGGTGCGGATCGACCCGCTCCATGTCCGGGCCCAGCTTGTCGTCGCGATTCGCTCCGCTCAGCGAGCACAGCACCAGATCGCCCGCGGATATCTTCGTGCCCGCTATCTCCATGTCCTCGCGCGCGAACCGCGGGAACGCCACCTGGACGACGGAGAGATAGCGCAACAGCTCATCCACGAAACGGTCGACGACGTCTTCCTGGTCGCGCATCGCCGCGAACTGTTCCGGCGCCTGCAGCAGGACGAGCGTGCCCAGCGCCAGCATGCTCGCAGTGGTTTCCAGACCGCCGGTCAGCACCCCGTCGGCCAGCCCCGCCAGCTCCTGGTCGTCGATTTCGTCGCCGTGTTCCTTCACCAGCATGCCGAGCAGCCCGTCACCCGGTTCTTCACGCTGCTTGCGGACGATTCCGTGCAGATACGCCAGCGAATCCGACATGGCGCCGAAGGACGCGTTCGCGCCACCGAACAGATCGAACCGTGCCGTGCTGTACCGCTGGAAGTCATCGCGGTCCTCGTACGGAACGCCGAGCAGTTCGCAGATGACGAGGGCCGGAATGGGGAGCGCGAACATCTCCACCAGGTCGACCGGGCCCTCGGCCGCGGCCATCTCGTCCAGCCGCTCCTCCACGATGGCGTGGATGCGCGGGGTGAGCCTGCTGAGCCGCCGCATGGTGAATTCGGGCGTCAGCAGCCGTCGCAGTCTCGTATGCGTCGGTGGATCGCTGAAGCCGAGGCCGCCGGGATTCTGCTGTTGGGCCAAGCCGACGGTCTTCTCGGCGAGGTTGGTGAAGTCGGAGCTGAATCCCTTCGCCTTTCCGAGGACCGCCTTGGTCTCGTCATAGCCGGTGACGAGCCACCCGTTGATCCCGAAAGGGAGCCAAATCTTGCTGATGGGTTCCTTTGCCCTGGTTTTGGCGATATCTGCCACGGGGTCGAGTCCGTCGCGCCTCAGCGGTGCCAGCGTGGCATCCGGAAGGAACGACATCTTGGACAGATCGAACCCGTTCTTCTGAATCTTCGTGAAGTACTTGCGGCTCAGCCACGTGACGATGTTCGAGCGGAGATTCGACATGGGCGCAATACTGCCCTGCCGCGGCGGCTCGTCCACGACACGTTGGCAGACGCGCCCCGGTGTGATGTACCACAGCCGGGCCGCGGCCGCTCCCCGGGGCGCTTCGCGATCAGTGCGGTGGCGCGGGCCGCGGGATCGGAGGAAAGTGAAGATATCGGGCGTGACGCGCGAGCGATGAGGGCTGCGCGCGGAAGGGCCGTCCATCGCGGTGGACGCGGCCTGAGCCGCGATGGACGCGGAGTGAGCGGAGTGAGGTGAGCGGCTTGCGGGAGAGGTTCCGCGCTGTCCAGGGAGCACCCTGCTGGGTGAGCCTGATGGCAGCCGATCTGGACCGCGCGCACGCCTTCTACGGAGATCTCTTCGGCTGGACGTTCCGGCCCACGCGGTACGGGCACGGCCGTTACACCATCGCCTGTACCGAAGATGGCGTACCGACGGTTGGTATCGGTGCGTCGGCCCCGACGGCGGGTGTGACGCTGCCCGTCACCTGGACGACGTACTTCGCGGCGGACAGCGCGGACGAGGTGGCCTGGCGCGTCCAGGAGCGCGGAGGCACGGTCGCGGTCGGACCGCTGGAATTCGGCAACGGCCGGGTGGCCTGGGCGGCCGATCCGGCCGGCGCCGTCTTCGGCGTCTGGGAGGGCGATCTCACCTCCGCCTGGTGGGGCGAGCGCAGGCCGGGCGCCCCGGTGTGGCTGGAATTGCGTACGCGCGACGCGTTCGACGCGGCGCTCTTCTACGGTCATGTCTTCGGCTGGGACGCCCAGGCGCGGGAGCGGTGCGACGTCCGCTTCGAGCATGACCGCGTGGTCCTGCACATCGACGGGAAGGCCGTGGCCGGATTGCGCGGCGGCGCCCTGGAAGCCGCCCCCGATCCGAATGTGCGGCCCCGCTGGCATGCCTATTTCCGCGTCGCGGATGTCGACCAGGTCTCCGAACGCACCGTGGAACTGGGCGGAAGCGTCGTTTCCCCGCCGGTCGACACCCCCTACGGCCGCATCGCGGCGCTCCGCGACGCCGAGGGCGGAATCTTCAGCGTGGCGGCGGTCCGGAGAGGCTCGACGGGCGAGCCGGATGGTGCCTAGGATCGGAGATACGGCATCGCGTGTCGGTCACCGGCTGGGTGAGGCATGGAGGTGCCCGTGAGATTGCCTTATCGGGAGGCATTCCACAGTGTCAGTCGAGCTGAACCACACCATCGTCCATTCCCGGGACAACCGCGAATCCGCCGAATTCCTGGCCACCATTCTGGGCCTGGAGGTGGGAGACGCCTGGGGCCCGTTCATACCGGTCTCCACCAGCAATGGGGTCACCCTGGACTTCGCCAGCGTCCCCGCCGAGTCGATCACCATGCAGCACTACGCGTTCCTCATCTCCGACGAGGAGTTCGACGCGGCGTTCCAGCGGATACGGGAGCAGGGCATCACGTATTACGCCGATCCGCACGGTAAGCAGCCGGGCGAGATCAATCACCACTACGGCGGCCGCGGGCTGTACTTCATGGACCCGGCCGGTCATGGCATGGAGATCATCACCCGGCCCTACGGCAACGAGGAGTAGCCCTCCGCAGGGCGACCGGCGTGGCCTGGGCCCTGCGCCCGGGCCACGCCGTACCTAACCCGCCACGCCGTACCTAACCCGGCTCGCGGAACGTGCCACCCAGCCCCGCTCGGCCCCCGCTCAGCCGTCGCGTGGCGTGATCCGGCGGTAGCCCGCGCGGGCGTTGACGACGCGGGCGCAGGCCGTTCCGACGACGCCCGCGCCGAGCAGGCACCCGAGCCAGGCGCTGTCGCGGTCGCCCGCCCAGGTCAGCTCGCCCGCGGGCGGGATGGCGAAGGCGTTGAGGAAGAGCCAGCACAGCACGGCCGTCCCCGGCGCCGCCACGAACCGCGCGCACAGCCCGAGCACGGCTGCGAACAGCGACAGCGCGATCAGGGCGAGCGTCGGCCGCCCATGGCCGCCGAGCGAGTTGAGGACGGCCACCAGCAGCAGGGCCCCGGCGAAGGCCGCGGACCAGATGACCGGGGTGGCGACGGGCTCGGGTACGGGCCTCATGCCGACGCTGAGCTGCCGCCACTCGATCATGATCACCGTCTTTCTCGCGCGTCTGCCGGGGTACGGACACCCGAACGCGGATTGTTCCACCGGGCCACGGATCACTTTCCGCCATTACTTACTCTTTACCATTTGTTACGGTGGCCGGACGACACTTCGACCCGCGCTACCAGCGCGAAGGCCACGAGGAGGGGATGGCTGTGGGTGTTCCGCGGTTGAGCAGTACGCCGTTGCCGGGCATTGGAGTCCGTTACGACCTGACCACGCGGGACCAGGGCCGGCTGTCGGTGGTCGCGCACCGGGACGGTGGACGGACGCTGAGCGCGTACCGCCGGGAGGACCCCGACGAGTGCGCGCTGGCCACCCGGCTCACCCCGGGCGAGGCGGAGGCGCTCATCAGCGCGCTGATGCCCGCGCACCACAGCCCCACGCTGCTGTCCACCACCGAGCTGGGGCTGGTCGCCGAGCGGATCGAGCTGTCCTCGCACTCGTACTGGAACGGGCGGGTGCTGGGCGAGACGCGGACCCGCACCGAGACCGGCACCTCCATCGTGGCCGTGCTGCGCCGGGCGGACGCCATCCCCTCCCCGGCCCCGGACTTCCGGCTGGCGGGAGGCGACATCCTGATCGTGATCGGCACGCGCGAGGGCGTGGAAGCCGCCGCGGCAATATTGGGGCGGGAGTGACAGACGGATGCACTCTTCTGCCGTCTTCCTGATCGAGTTCGGTGCGGTCATCCTCGGGCTGGGACTGCTGGGCCGACTCGCCGGACGTTTCCAGTTCTCGCCCATCCCCCTCTATCTGCTCGCCGGGCTGGCCTTCGGCGAGGGCGGGCTGCTGCCGCTCGGGGCCAGTGAGGAGTTCGTCGCGATCGGCGCCGAAATCGGCGTCGTCCTGCTGCTGTTGATGCTCGGGCTGGAGTACACCGCCAGCGATCTGGTCAGCAACCTCAAGACCCAGTACCCGGCCGGGCTGGTCGACGCCACGCTCAACGCCCTGCCCGGCGCGATCATGGCGTTGCTGCTGGGCTGGGGCCCGGTGGCCGCCGTGGTGCTGGCCGGGGTCACCTGGATCTCCTCGTCCGGCGTCATCGCCAAGGTCCTCCGCGATCTGGGGCGGCTCGGCAACCGCGAAACCCCGGTCATCCTGTCCATCCTGGTCCTCGAAGACCTGGCGATGGCCGTCTATCTGCCGATCGTCACCGCCCTGCTGGCCGGTGTCGGACTGGCCGCGGGCAGCATCACCCTGGCCATCGCGCTCGGCGTCGCGGGCTTCGTCCTCTTCGTCGCCGTCCGCTTCGGCCGCCACATCTCCCGCTTCGTCTCCAGCGACGACCCCGAGAAGCTGCTGCTGGTCGTGCTGGGCCTGACCCTGCTGGTCGCCGGGATAGCGCAGCAGCTCCAGGTCTCCGCCGCCGTAGGCGCCTTCCTGGTGGGCATCGCCCTCTCCGGCGAGGTCGCCGAGGGCACCCACAACCTGCTCAGCCCGCTGCGCGACCTGTTCGCCGCCGTCTTCTTCGTCTTCTTCGGCCTGCACACCGACCCCGCCAGCATCCCGCCGGTCCTGCTGCCCGCCCTGGCCCTGGCGGTCGTCACCACCTGCACCAAGATCGCCACCGGCTACTGGGCCGCGCGGCGCGCCGGGCTCTCCGCCAAGGGCCGCTGGCGCGCGGGCGGCACCCTGGTGGCGCGCGGCGAGTTCTCCATCGTCATCGCCGGCCTCGCCGTCACCGCGGGCATCGAACCACAGCTGGGCCCCCTGGCCACGGCGTACGTCCTGATCCTCGTCATCGTCGGCCCCCTCACCGCCCGCTGGACGGAGCCCCTGGCGCGCCGCCTCATCCGTCCCAAGCCCGCCGCGGCCCCTGCCGCCGAAAGCACCACCGAGACCGCCGACACCGAGTCCAAGCACCGCGAAACACAACGCGGTTGACACCCCGAACGCCGCCGCGACACGATCCCGCCGGTGGAGATCACGGACCTGACACCGGCGGAGCGGCGCGTCTGGCGGGCCTTCCCGCTCGATGAGAGCGTCGATTTCCGCGAAGGCGCCGACGACGACCCCGAAAGCGGCGGCTCCTGGGGGCCCGAGCGGACCATACGAGCCGAGGTGCTGCGCGCGCTGCTGCTCGACGGGCCCACGCGCGACGGCGAGGTGGCGGGCCTGAAGCTGATCGGCGCGCGCATCACCGGTGAGCTGCGCCTGAAGTACGGGGCGGTCGAGCACGCCGTACGGCTGCGGTCCTGCCACTTCGAGCGCACCCCGCAGCTGTACGGGGCACGGCTGCGCGTCCTGGTGCTCAGCCGCTCCGTGCTGCCCGGGCTCACGGCCGGGGCCCTGCACACCGAGGGCGTCCTGCGGATGACCGAATGCCGCACGACCGGCCCGGTGCGGCTCGCCGGGGCGCAGATCGCCGGAGGGCTGTTCCTCGACGGGGCGCGTCTGGGCACTCCGGACACCCGCTGCGAGGAACCGTTGCTGCAGCTCAACCACGCGGTCATCGGCGCCGATGTCCAGGCCAAGCGCCTCGTCGCCCACGGGCAGTTACGGCTCAACGAGGCCACCGTGGCCGGCCAGGTGAACCTCGACGACAGCGCACTCCACGCCCCCGGCGGCATCGCCCTGCACGCCGAGAACCTTTCCGTCGGCAACGATCTGCACGCCATGCGGCTGCGCGCGCAAGGACACGTCAACCTCAGCGGGGCCCGGATGCCCCGCCACCTCAACCTCGCCTACGCCCGGCTGTCCCACCCCGGCGGCCAGGCCCTGCGCGCCAGCAGCTGCGTCATCGGCGAGCTGTGGTTCCGCGAGGCCGCCCCCGTCGAGGGCGATGTGAACCTGCGCCGCTCCCAGATCGACCTGCTGCACATCCGTCCCGAGGTCTGGCCCGACCGCGTCAAGATCGACGGCCTCAGCTACCGCAGCCTCGCCCCGCACCTCCCCGCCGAAGAGCGGCTACCGCTCCTGGAACGCGAAGTGGAGGGCTACCTCCCCGCCTCCTACGAGCAGTTGACCACCGCCTACCGCGCCGCGGGCGACGAGGCCGCCGCCCGTACCGTCCAGCTCGCCAAGCTCCGCCGCCACCGCCGTACCCTGCCGCGCTACGCCCGCGTCTGGGGCCACCTCCAGGACGTCACCGTCGGCTACGGCTTCCGCCCCCTGCGCGCCGCGGGCTGGCTCTCCGCCTTGCTCCTCACCGGCGCCGTCGCCTTCGCCCTCCACCACCCGCGGCCCCTGAAGTCCGGCGAGGCCCCCGACTTCAACCCGGTCTTCTACACCCTCGACCTGCTCCTCCCCATCATCGGCTTCGGGCAGGAGAGCGCCTTCGCCCCGCGGGGCGGGTACCAGTGGCTCTCGTACCTCCTGATCGTCACCGGCTGGATTCTGGCCACCACGACCGCGGCGGGCATCAGCCGCTCCCTGAGCCGCCAATAGCCGGACCCCTGGCCCCGCCGGCCCCGCCGGCCCCGCCGAGCCCGCAGAAGCGTTACTCCTCGGCGAGCACGACGATCGCGTCCCCCTCCTCCAGGACCAGCGGCGCGGCCTTGTCCGGGTTGAGGAAGACCCCGTAGGCGGGCGGTACGTCGGCGTGCCGTGCGAGCCGGTAGCCGAGGGCCGTCTCGCCGCGCCGCCGTGCGGCCTCGACGACCGTCGCGAAGTTGGCCTCGGCGCCGGGCACCAGATAGTTGGTGGCCGGTTTGAGGTAGATCTCCGAACCCTCCGGGTCGAAGAGATCGATGAACACCGTGTAGAGGTCGCGGTTCTCGGTCAGCTGGGTCAGCAGCAGGCTGATGACCTTGGTGCTGACGATGAAGTCGTCGGCCTTGGTGACCTGGGCGATCTCCCGGTTGCTGTCATCGTTCATCTCCGTGACGATCGAGTACGGGTCACCGAGCCGCACCTCGATGTCGCGCAGGTGCAGCAGCGTCACCAGCGTCCGGTCATCCGCGCGCCTGGGATCGATACCGTCGTCGGAGAGCACCACGATGTGCTGGTAGCTGCCGAGGTCAAGGGCCTCCAGGGACGACCGGCGGGTCGGTTCACACCGTTTGTGACCGACCGTCAGGTTCTTCAGCCCCTCCGGCACCCCCTTCCGCGGCCGCCGCGGCGCCGCGATATCCACCGCCGAACCGGGTTCGACGAAGCTGTCCAGCAGCTTGATCAGCTTCGACGCCCGGGAATTCCAGCCGATCAGCAGGGTGCGGTCCGGGACCGGCGGCCGGCCGGGCGCGGTGGTGATCGCGGACGGGACGATCTCGGCCCGGGTCTCGGCGCGCCGTATCAGCAGATCGTCCTCGGCCATCACCAGCAGCTGGTCGTCGGCCCGGACGACGGTGTCCATCGGCGGGTTGACCAGTACTTCACCCTCGCTCCTGCGCAGCCCGGCGGCCATGCCCTGCGCGTAGTGGGCCAGGATGTCCGCGTACGTCGAGCCCGCCAGCGCGGGCTCGTCGCGGAAGTAGAACTCGTTACCTTCGAAGCTGAGCAGTTCGTTGAAGACGCTGGACAGCCCGGACTGCCGGTGCGCCTGGGCGATGAGCCGTACGGCGATGTCGTCGGCGTCGATGATCAGCGCGTTCTTACCGGCGGCGAGACGGGCCGCGGGCAGGTTGTCCGAACTCTCCACGGCCGCCACGACGTTCGGCCGCGTGCCCTTCCACTTCCGGCTGTTGAGCAGCAGCAGCACCTTGATGACGTCCGTGTCGGTGTCGTCTCCGACCGGGGGCAACACCATGATCGACTTGGCGGTGTCGGGGCTCACCAGCTCCAGATCGCCCCGCTCCAGCGGGCTTCCGGATCGGCAGACCACCCGGGTGCGGCCGGTCGCGGGGATCCGGTGGCGGATCTGATCCTCCATGTCGACCTTGTCGTGGTCGGCGAGGATCACCACACACGAGCGGCGGGCGCTCTGGTTGGCCTCCACCAACTCCGCGATCACCGTGAACACCTGGTCCGACCAGCCCAGCACGATCGTGTGCCCGCGCTCGATCAGCCGCGACCGCCCCTTGCGCAGCATCTGGATCCGGTTCTCCAGGCCCGTGGTGAGCACACCGATGAGCGCGCTGACGATGAAGATGCCGCCGATCGTGACCGTGAGCATCAGCACCAGGAACAGCGGCCGGCCCGTGTCCCCGCCCATGGTGCCCGGGTCGAGCGTCCGCAGCAGGCTCATCCACACCACGCCCGACCAGCCGCCGCTCTTCCGGGTGTCCTCGTGCGAGAAGGCGACCACCAGCGTGGAGACCACGGCTATCAACGCCAGCGAGGCGAGTCCGAGCCAGCCGATCAGCGCGGGCGTCCCCCGGTCCATCGTGCCGTCGAACCAATACCGCAGCCGGTCCCGCAGCCTCATCGCACGTCCCCATCCCCCCGGCCACCCACCGGACTTACGGTCTCCCAGAGCAGTTGATCATTCTCGCAGGGTTACCCGGGCCCACCGTCCGGGCGCCGGGTGGCCTGCCCCGGCGCGGTGGGTCACCAGGCGGCGTGGGCCTGCGGACCGGCCTCGACGGACGGCTCGCCGCCCGCCTCGGCGAACGCCTGCAGCGCCTCGATCAGATGACGGCGCTGCCCGGCGGGCATGACGTCGACGATGCGCGCGATCTCCCGGCGCCGCCGATCGGTGACCTCGGCCACGATCCGCCGACCGCCCTGGGTGAGCGAGATCATGCTGGTACGCCGGTCCTCGGCGGAGCCGCCCCGCGCGACCACGCCCGTCGTGACCAGGCGGTCGATCATGCGCATGGCGGTCGACGGCTGCACCCCCAACTCCCCGGCCAGCCCGGACAGGCTCAACGGCCCTCCGGCGTCCAGGACGACCAGCATCCGGAACTGCGGCAGCGTCAGCGACTCCTCCACCGCCGCCAACGACCGGGCGGAGACGGCCACAAGCAGCCGGGACGCGGTCAGCACGGCGGTGACCATCGCCTCGGCATCGGATTCGGGGGCGTCGGTACGGGGCTGGGAGGGATCGGAAGCGGAAGCTTCGGTACCGGAAGTTTCGGCAACGGAGGCTTCGGAAGAGGAGGCTAAGGAACGGCGCGCCATACGCCCTTTCTACCCTCTGCCCCTGTGGAAGGGAGCGCCCCGATCCGCCACCTCGGCCTGGGCCTTGAATTCCGGGACGGCCCCGTAGCGGTGAGCGGGAACGACCGTCGGCCGACTCCACGATCCACGAGGTGCCGACCGGCGCCTGTGAGGCTCCGGCTCTTCAGCCGACCATCTCGCCGCGCCGCCCTCTGATCCGTGCGAGCGCGGCCCGGAGGCGCCACGCGCCGGTGACCGTGACCCCAGCCAGCCGGTCGGCCAGCGACCTCCGGGAGCCTATCAGCGCCAGCCCCGCGTTGACGGCGAAGAAGGCTATGGCGACGATCCAGCACAGCACCGAGAGGCCGACCGCACCCCCGGCCAGCAGGCAGCAGGCCAGCGCATACCAACCGACGTCGACCAGCGTGCTCACCGCGGCGCGCACCGCGACCCGGCCCTGCCCGGGCCGCCCGCCACCCCGGCGCCGCACGACGCACAGGCCCGTCAACGCCTGCCCCGGGGTACGGCCCATCACGGCCAGCGAGAGGAAGTGGTAGGCGAAGGTGAACGCGACCAGCGCTGCGAATGCCTGCTGGACGGCGTTCACCGCAGAGCGCCACAGCGACTCCCCGACATCCTGACCCGCCCCCGCGATATCGCCATGCGAGGTGATGACCTCCCAAGCGCTGGTCCCGGCCAGGCTCGTCACATCGGTTACCTCGGCACCGACCCGGTGGAAGGTGAACCAGCCGAGCAGCACGGCCACGGCCACGATGACGGCGAAATCCAACGCCCAGGCGCACAACCGACGCGCCCGCGGCAGGCCGGTCGGCGCCGCCCCCTCTTCAGGCATACCGGGTGCCACTACCGCTCGCCGGAACATCGGTCCCCCCGAAGTGTGTGATGTCGCAGTATGCACAGTGTAGGGACAGTTACAGACCGCCACGAGGGTTCCGAACGTGCTGCGGGGCGCGAGGCGCTTCCCACCGGCGGCCGCAAAGAGGAGACGCGCCCCTTCTGTCGGGATCACGCCGACGAAGAAGGCGACCCCACCGCGACCCCCAAGATCCCGCATGTCGCGGGGCCTCCGGGAGAGGGCCGGCTCCCAGGTACCTCAGGTCAACGCACGCATGGCGAGCACAGACCCAACTGGTCATCTGAGGTGAGAACGCCCGTGGGGATGGCCGCCGCCCACGCGCGCGTACAACCGGTCGCCGAGAGAGGACGATGCCGAGCGTTCCCAGCGCGGTGGCGTGGAACGCGGCTTCGACGGTGATCGTGCTTGGACTGACCGAGCAGTGGGAGACGGCGCTGGACACACTCCTGGCCCTGTGCCCGACGTCGCCCGTGCGCGTGCTCAATGATCTCCTGCGCGCACGCGCGGTCGCCCTTCACCAGCTACACGGACCCCGCAACGGTGTTGCAGGGCTTCGCCGTCATCGCAGAACCGCGCAGTCGGGCGCACGTGCCAGCAGGTCCACTCCACGTTCGCTACGGCGAGCGCGGGTTCGGCGACCAGCTGGAGAAGTGCGAGGCCGCGGTGAAAGACCAACCGAGCCACTTCAGCGACACAACGGCTTCCCCGAGGAGAGACGAGTTCCTCACCCGTCTCGGACCCAAGTCCCGGACGTGACAGCCGCCGCCCACGGCTGGGCGTGGGGGAGATCGACGGCTGTCGGGAGAGGCGGGACAGGTGCCTGAGAGTCTCTTGTTCGTCACTCGGTGTCCCCGTAGCCTCACGTCTTCGAGTCGGCGGCCGTTGGGGGAAGAGGCGTGGCGTTATTGATGCTGGCCGCGTCGGTGTATGGCGTGGCGCAGTTGCTGGTGCTGTCTTCGCCGTCGCGGTCGGTGCGGATTGGCACCGTGCTGTTGGCGATCGCGGTGGGGGTCTACGGCTGTGGGATTGCTACCGCGTTACTGGAGTACGCGTATACACGAGCCATCGCTGATCAGCCCAGTGGTGGGGTGCTGATCGAGGCCGTGCAGACCGCCGGATACACCGTTGATCCGGTGGTCGAAGAACTGGTGAAGGTTACGCCCTTGCTGTTGGCGGCCTGGAACATCAAGGTCCGCCGTCAGTGGGGCCTGACCGACTATGTGGTGACTGGGGCCGCGCTGGGTGCCGGTTTCGGTCTGCTGGAGGCGGTAGCTCGGTACGGGCTGAGCTCGAACCGGGCCATCGGACACCCGGACGGCGGGTGGATCATTCCCAAGAGCCTTATCGGAACCCCGTATATCCCCGGCCCGGATCAGCTCCTCTTCGCCTGGTTCCCCGCCCCGGCGGGCTCCTTGGGTGCGGGCGGGCTCCATCCCGCCGCGCAGACCAGCCCGCACTTGGTCTACACCGCCGTTGCGGCGCTTGGAGTTGGCGTACTCATACGCGCACGCGGATGGCCGCGAATCGCGGGCCTGCTCCCTGTCACGGCCGCCTGCGCCCACCACATACTGGCCAACTACTCCGTCCGGCACCCGGCCGACCGGGACGTGAAGTCCCTGGTCGAGCTCAACGGCCTGCTATGGGCCATCCCGTTGATATGCCTCGCCATCGCGGTGATCGCTGACGTGCGGCAGATCCGCCAGGCCAAGCGCACGGTCCCGGGCGTGCTGACCCAGGCGGAGCGAGCCGGACGCACGGGCTTGGAACACTGACGGGGTACGGGTTGTGGCGGGTGCCCTGGACAACGCTGATCGCGTTGCGCTTCGCCCGGATGCGCCGTTCTCTCCTCTATGCGGCCGTCCGATCCCCTTTCCCCGGCTTCACGTCGTTGCACCGCACCGTCGTCTGGACGGTCGGTCAGCTCGATGCCACTGACCATCAACGCGCCTGGTGCAAAGAAGGGGGGCGTGAGTTCGATGGAGCTTTCACCGGAGATGATGGTGTCGAAGTGTGGTACGAGGCGAAGTCCGGGAAGTATTGGGAGCTGGCAAACGAGACCCCGAAGGTCATGGAGAAGTTCAAGTCGAACCTCGGCGACGCACGCCTAATAGCCGAGGAAGGTGGAAGGAAGTTCTCCCTGATCTCAGAGAAGCCAATACCCGAAAATATTGTCAAGTGGTTCGACAAGAAGAACTACACGTGGCGAGTGATTCCCAAGGGGGCGGGATAAGTGGCCCGGACAGCAGATATTGACTTTACATTCCAGGCGCCGGTTTCTGTGTCCCTCGTAGTCCATGCCCTGTCCGAATCAGGCTGGTCACCAGTGGAACTCCGCGGGATCTCGTACGCCGTGCCTGACGAAGACGGTGACCTCGACTGGTACAGCACACCGTCCGAGGCGTTCGCGCACGTCGTCGCAACTTTGGACTCCCCTGAGCGTCATCGGCAACAGGTCGGAATCTCCATTTACCATCCAGAGGTGGAAACAGGTGGCCTGCTCCTATTCTTCTACGGTAGGACGAATATCTCCTTCTCCCCTTCGATCAATAGGCGGTCTCACCCTGTGGCAGAGGAGCTGACTGATCTTTCTTGGTACCTTGAACAGATGCTTCCGCCGCTGTTCAAGATTGGCCTGCTCGGGTACCAGGCCCAAGACATGGCTGACTGAATAAGATCCGTACCTCGGGTTCGAGGACAGGTGGCGGGTCGACCTTCACCCGGAGTCGGTGGCCGGATCTTCGCCCTCATCCTGCCGTCCCCGCTCGCAACGACGATGCCTCCCGCCGCACGAGCCCGTGCCCCCAGCCTGGGCGGTCTCCTACGCGCGCGGACATCGATTCGTGGGCGAGGAGGCAGAAGGCCGCGTGCCGAGGATGCGCCGGGCCTCTCCACGGAGGTTGGCCCCCGCCGCCGGACGAGGGGAGTCCGGCGGCGGGGGCCTTCGCGAGCCCTTGAACCAGCCCGACCGCTGCAACGGCCGCTGGCCAGAGGCCGCCGCCTTGGCTCTGCAAGTCGGCTTCCCTCGCGCCCTCCAGGCCCGGGCCCAAGTCGCGCAACCGGCATGCCCAGCTCCTCGAACCAGCATCAGCCCGGCGTGGTGTGCTCCAGCTTTCGACGCTTGTTGGGGCGGCCGACGGTTCGACCGCAGCTGTTGCAGTCACCTCAGGAACTCGCCGCGGTGACGTTGCCAGTGAAAGCCCCGCCCAGGGGCTGGGTCACTGCTCGATCCCCAGTGCAGCGACCGATGGCGATCGCTAACGTGCACGGATGCTGACCTACGACGAGCTCACGCCACCGGAACGCCGAATGTGGGATGCCTTTCCAACTGGTGTTGCTGTCGACTTCCGCGCCGCGCCCGAGGAGGACCCGGCGGAAGGCGTGGACTGGGGACCGGAGCGAACGGTGCGCGCCGAGGTGCTGCGCGCTCTTCTGCTCAGTCATCCCACCACCGCGGGGGAGGTGGCGAAGGTCGACGTCCGGGGAGTGCGGATCTCCGGGCAGCTGGACCTGCGGCACGGGGACATCGCCTCTCCTGCGCACCTGACTCACTGCTACTTCGACGCTGCACCCGACCTGTACGCCGCTCGCCTCGGCGAGCTGCACCTGTGGCGGTCCGTCCTGCCAGGACTGACCGCGGTCGGAGCCCAGTTCGAGGGCTTTGTTGCACTGAGTGAGTGCCGTGCGACTGGAACGGTCAGCTTCAGCTCGGCCCGGATCGCCCGCACTCTCTATCTGGACGAGCTGCGGGCCGAACCGGCGGATCCCGAGGAGCAGGGAGTCGCCGTCGCGCTGAACCACACCGTGATCGGCGACGCGGTCGTGGCTACCGCCCTATCCGCTCGCGGCGAGGTGCGCCTGGACGGAGCCACGGTGACCGCTCAGGTCGCGCTGTCGTCGGCTCGGTTGCACAATCCCAATGGCGTCGCGCTGAACGCCGAAAAGCTCACCGTGGGGTCCGACCTCACCGCGCGCGGATTGCACGCCCAGGGCCGCATCACGTTGCGCAGCGCTCGTATACCCGGACAACTCGACCTGACAGAGGCCCGTCTGTCCAACCCTGACGGTATGGCACTGCGCGTCAGCAGCGCCGTCATCGGGGAAATGTGGTTGCGCGACGCCGCCTCGATCGAGGGCACCGTGAATCTGCGTCGCACCCAGCTCCAGCTTCTGTACGCCGAGCCCGCGTTGTGGCCCGAGCAAGTCCGGCTCGGTGAGCTCACCTACACCACTCTCCTGCCCCATCTGCCCGCAGCCGATCGGCTGCCGTTCCTGGAGCGCGACGAGTACCTGCCACACGCCTACCAGCAGTTGACCGCCGCCTATCAGTGCCTCGGTGACGACACATCCGCACGGCTCGTACAACTCGCCAAGTACCGGCGCCACCGCACGACTCTCCCGGCATACGCACGCGCGTGGAGCTGGGTCCAGGACATCACGGTTGGCTATGGCTTCCGCCCTCTCCGCGCGGCTGCCTGGCTCTGCGTGCTCCTACTGACCGGCACGCTCGCCTACGCCCTTCACCACCCGGCTCCGCTCAAGCCCGGAGAGGCCCCCGACTTCAACCCGCTGTTCTACACCTTCGACCTGCTCCTGCCGGTCATCGACTTCGGCCAAGAGCGTGCCTATGCCCCGCACGGTTGGTATCAGTGGCTGAGCTACGCGCTGATCATCAGCGGCTGGCTCCTCGTAACCACGATCGCCGCCGGCATCACCCGAGCCATCAGCCGGTCTTAAGGCGGCCTCGCCAGACGCCTCGGAAACGAATCAGGGGCCCGACCCGCTTTCGCGGATCAGGCCCCTGACCTGGTGTTCCTTCAGTCGGGGTGGCGGGATTTGAACCCACGACCTCTTCGTCCCGAACGAAGCGCGCTGCCAAGCTGCGCTACACCCCGAAGCAACGAGCTCTACTTTAGCGGACCTGTGGCCAGACACGAAATCCGGTTCCCGGGGTCTCGCAGGTCGGGGCGGGGGAGGGGGTCAGGGGGCCTGGGGGGTGAGGGTGAGGAGGGTGGCTTCCGGGGGGCAGGCGAAGCGGATGGGGGTGTAGCGGTTGGTGCCGCAGCCCGCGGAGACGTGGAGGTAGGAGGTGTGGCCCCCGGCCTCGTGGGTGGAGAGGCCCTTGACCCGACGGGTGTCCAGGTCGCAGTTGGTGACCAGGGCGCCGTAGAAGGGGACGCACAGCTGGCCGCCGTGGGTGTGGCCCGCGAGGATCAGGGGGTAGTGCTCGGCGGTGAAGGCGTCGAGGACGCGGAGGTACGGGGCGTGGACCACCGCGAGGGAGAGATCCGCGCCGGTCTCGGGGCCGCCGGCGACCTCGGCGTAGCGGTCGCGCTTGATGTGCGGGTCGTCGAGGCCGGTGAGGGCGATCTCCACGTCGTCCAGCTTGAGCCGGCCGCGGGTGTTCGACAGGCCGACCCAGCCCGCCCCGTCGAAGGCGTCGCGCAGCTCCGTCCACGGGTTGTGGACGACGCCGACGGCCGGAGGGTTGCCGTTGAGGCCGTGGCGGCCGTTGGCCTTTTCCATCAGGTAGCGGGCGGGGTTGCGCAGCTTCGGTCCGTAGTAGTCGTTGGAGCCGAAGACGTACGCGCCGGGGAACTCCATCAGCGGGCCGAGCGCGTCCAGGACCTCGGGGACGCCTTCGGGGTCGGAGAGGTTGTCGCCGGTGTTCACGACGAAGTCGGGGCGCAGACCGGCGAGCGACTGGAGCCAGCGCTGCTTCTTGCGCTGCCCGCTCACCATGTGGATGTCGGAGACCTGCAGGACGCGCAGCGGCCGCATGCCGCGCGGCAGCACGGGCACGGTGATGCGGCGGAGCCTGAAGGACCGCACTTCGAAGCCGACGGCGTAGGCGAGACCGGCTGCGCCGACCGCCGTGATTCCCAGGGGTACTCCGTATCGCGCGCGCATGGTCTCCATGGTCGCAGAACGCCGCGGGGGGAGAAATCTTCGGGTGATTCCCGGCCAGTGCTGGCAGACTCGACGCCATGACCACCACGCTCAAGTCCAGGCTGCAGGACGATCTCACCGCAGCGATCAAGGCGCGCGATGAGCTGCGCTCCTCCACGCTCCGGCTCACCATCACCGCGATCTCGAAGGAAGAGGTCTCGGGGGAGAGCGCCCGGGAGCTGTCCGACGCCGAGGTGGAGACGATCATCGCGCGCGAGGCGAAGAAGCGCCGCGAGGCGGCCGAGGCGTTCGACAAGGGCGGCCGGGCGGCGCAGGCCGAGCGGGAGCGGGCCGAGGGCGAGGTGCTGGCCGGGTATCTGCCGCAGCCGCTGACGGACGACGAGCTGGAGGCGCTGGTCGCGGAGGCGGTGCGGGAGGCCGTCGCGGGCGGCGCCGAGGGGCCGCGGGCGATGGGCGCGGTGATGAAGATCGTGAACCCGAAGATCGCGGGCCGGGCCGAGGGCGGCCGGGTCGCCGCCGCCGTGAAGCGGCAGCTCGCGGGCGGGTGAGGGCCCGCGTCGGGGGCAGGGGCCCGCACGTGTGAGAAATGTGAGAAAGGGGCCCGGACGGTGTCGTCCGGGCCCCTTCCGCGATCAATCGGCAGTGGGTGCCGTTACCGCGGCCACTCGAAGCCGCCGTTCCCATTGCCGCCGTTCCCGTTGCCGCCGATCACGCCCGGCGGGAGGGAGATGTCCGGCCAGGGGTCGTTGTTCCGGCCGCCGCCGTTCCCGGGCTTGTCGCGGCCCGGCTTCTCGGGGGCGGGCTTCTTGGGGGCGGGCTTGCGCGCGCTGGGGTCCTTGATCGGCACGGTGACGAAGTTCGGCGCGGGCTTGCCGTCCAGCGCGCCGCTCATCGCGTCCTTCCAGATGGGGCCGGGGGTGTCCGCGCCGTAGACCTTGTCGTGGGGGACACCGCCGATGGTGATGTTCTCCATCTTGAGGTCGCTGGCGCCCGGGCCGCCGCCGACCCACACCGCACCCGCGAGGTTCGGGGTGTAGCCGACGAACCAGGCGGCCCGGCGCTCATCCGTCGTACCCGTCTTACCGGCGCTCGCCCGGCTCTGGAGACCGGCCTTCTTGCCGGTGCCGTCCTCGACCACACCACGCAGCAGGGTGTTGATCGTGTCCGCGGTCTTCTCGGACATCGCGCGCGAGCACGTCGACTGCGGCACCTTCAGCTTCTTGCCACCGGGGCCGGTGATCGAGTCGATGAAGACCGGGGAGCAGTAGACGCCGCGGTTGGCGAAGGTCGCGTACGCGTTGGCCATGGTCAGCGGCGAGAAGCCCTCGGTGCCGAGGGTGACGGAGGGCACCTGGTGGTGCTCCTTGCCGTCGGCCCGCTCCACGCCCATCTTGTCGGCCAGCTCGGTCACCGGGCAGACGCCGATGTCGCTGATCAGCTGGACGAAGTAGGTGTTGACCGACTTCGCGGTCGCCTCCTTCATCCCGTACGGGCCGACCTCCGACTCGTTCTCGTTCGAGACGGTCGAGTTCTCGCTGTTGCTCCAGGTGCCCTTGCAGGTGCTGACCGGGCTCGGGTACTTCATCTTGTACGGCGAGGAGTAGCGCTTGTACGGCTGCGTGCCCCGCTCGAGGGCGGCCGCGGCGGTGATCGGCTTGAACGTGGACCCCACCTGGAAGCCGTAGTTCGAGCCGCCCATGGAGTGGTCCGCGGAGAGGTTGATCTGGGTCTGGTCCTTGCCGAAGCCGTACGGCTTGGACTGGCCCATGCCCAGGACCTTGCCGGTGCCCGGCTCGACGAGCGAGACGGCGGTGGCGGCCTTGTCGGACTGGTACACATGCGACTTGATCGACTTCTGGACCGACTCCTGCGCCTGGGGGTCCAGCGTCGTACGGATCGTCAGGCCGCCCTGGTTCCAGCGCTTGGCGCGCGCCTCCGCCGTTTTGCCGAAGACCGGGTCGTTCAGGAAGATCTGGCGCACGTAGTCGCAGTAGAAGCCCGCGCCCTTGACGGCCGTGATGCAGCCGCTGCGCGGCATGCTGACATCGAGGCCGAGCGGCTTCTTCTTGGCGGCGGCGGCCTGGGCGGCGGTGATGTCCTTCACCTCGGCCATGCGCTGCAGCACGGTGTCGCGGCGCGCCTTCGCGGTCTCCGGGTTGGTGACCGGGTCGTAGCGGCTCGGCGACTGGACGAGACCGGCCAGCAGCGCGGCCTGCTCCAGCTTCAGGTCCTTGGCGGGCTTGCTGAAGTAGCGCTGGGAGGCGGCCTCGATGCCGTAGGCCTGCTGCCCGAAGTACGTGATGTTGAGGTAGTTCTCCAGGATCCGGCGCTTGCCCAGTTCCTTCTCGACCTGGATCGCGTACTTCAGTTCCTTGATCTTGCGGCCTATGGACTGCTGGGTGGCCTCGGCGAACTTCTCCTTGCTGTCGCCCGCCTCCTCGACGAAGACGTTCTTCACGTACTGCTGGGTGAGGGTGGAGGCGCCCTGTGAGACGCCGCCGCTCTGCGCGTTCCGGTTGGCGGCGCGCAGCACGCCCTTGAGGTCGACCGCCCCGTGCTGGTAGAAGCGCGCGTCCTCGATCGCGACGATCGCCTTGCGCATGTACGGGGAGACGTCACCCAGCTTCACGATGGTGCGGTCGCGCGAGTAGACCTTCGCGATCTCGCCGCCCTTCGCGTCCAGGATCGTGGTCCGCTGGCTGAGCGGAGGTGTCTTGAGATTGGCCGGAATGTCGTCGAATTCCTGGACCGTTTCCTTGGCGGTGAGGCCGAACGCCCCGACGGCGGGAAGCGCGAGCCCGGCCATCACGGCGCCGGCCAGCGCGCTGACGCCGAGGAACTTGGCGGCCTGTTGAGCGGTGGACAGCCCTCCGCCCGAGCGCGTGTAACCCATAAGGGGCAGCCTACGTGGCGAATCGCCGGACAGGTGACCGCGTGTTCGCATACGCTGTTTCACGCCAGCCACGTATGTGCTGCCGCGCCACATCGCACGACATCCCCCTCCCCACTCGAGTGAGTGATGAGACGTGCCCGGATTGTGGCCCCGTGTCCTGAGCTGACCGATGTTCGCCGACTGAACTGCCCTGGTTTGCACCAGTAATCGCAAATGTCGTCAGCTCACTCCGTTGGGTGATCTGCCGCGTACCCATAGTCCGTTCGGGCCATCCAAGATTGGGCCTGCAGGGGGTGTTGCGCCCTGCTCGCCTTCCGTAACGTCCTCAACTGGCGACGGTGAGTATGCCGTTTGTCGCCGTGGGGGAGCTCCGATTCGGGAGAGGACGGCGCCAGCATGGGCTGGGTAACCGACTGGAGTGCGCAGGCCGCCTGCCGCACTACTGATCCAGATGAACTGTTCGTCCAGGGCGCGGCACAGAACAGGGCCAAAGCGGTCTGCACCGGATGCCCGGTGCGCACCGAATGCCTTGCGGATGCCTTGGACAACCGTGTCGAGTTCGGTGTGTGGGGAGGGATGACCGAGCGCGAGCGGCGGGCACTGCTACGCCGCCGCCCGACGGTGACCTCCTGGCGAAGGCTGTTGGAGACCGCACGCACCGAGTACGAGCGCAGCGCGGGCATTCTGCCCTTCGACGACGAAGAGTACGAGCGCTTCGCTGCCGTCGGATAGCGGTCGGCCGCCAGGCCGGTACGTGACGACGACGTCGCATCGCATCACAACTTCATCTCACCCACCCTCGTCACGGGCTTGTTCTCTCATCCACGACGGGACGAGGAAGGGTGTACGACACGAGTACGGCCGCGACAGTGGTCGCGGCCGGTCGTGGCCGGGCGAGGTGGTTCACGGGTGGGGGCCCGCGGACCTTGGGGCAGCCCGCCACGCTTTATGGACGACGGCGTGCCTTCTTGGGCGGCGACGTGCCTTTACGGACGGCGACGTGCATTGACGGATGGGCAGAGCGCGACGGTGCGGACGATTGGGGATCCGCGGCGGGCGCTGTGACCGTCCCGGCCGTGCGCCGTGCCGGACGTACCCGCGTAGCCGGACGTACCCGCGTATGGGTGCGCCATGGCTGGGGCACGCGCGCCAGGCCGCATCCATGCCATGGGTGCGCGGGACCACGCGTACGCGCGCCATGGGCACGTGGGTAGCCGTGAGCCTGCCCTGACGGCGTTCGTGCCGGCCGTCCTCACCGCGAGTCGCAGATCGCGGATCGCGGGTCATGGGCCCGCCACGCCGCGGCCGGGCGTCAGCCTGCCGTGCGCTCGGACTGGTCCGTCGGGGCCGCCGCGAGGCGATCGCCGATCGCTCGCAGCCCTGCCAGGTCGTGTACGTCTCCGGGGAGCGCGGCCACTTGGGCCACCGGAACTTCGGGGTGCAACGCCGTGAAGCGGTCGTGTGTGCGCTGCTCGCGTCCGAGCACCTGCATACGCTCCGCATGCAGCCGGAGCAGTCCCGCGGCAAGCCGCTCCGCCGACGTGGGGGAGACGTCGGGATCGGCTACCGAGGAATTGTCCGCCGCTGAGGCGTTCCGGGCTTGAGCATTCCCTGAGTGGGGATCGACAAATCCGTCGGCACCAAGATTTTCCGCGCCCTCGCCGTGGTTGGCCAGAACGCTACCCTCCCCCGGCGGATCCGCAGCGACGGCGCTCTTCAGGGAGAGCGTCTCCGCCGCAGCCAGGGCCCGTTCCGCCGACAGTTGTTCGGCGCCGCTGCTGTGCACCCGGTTCAGTACGAGACCGGCCAACGGCATCTGATCCGCCGCCAGCCGCTCGACGAAGTAGGCGGCCTCGCGCAGGGCGTCCCGCTCCGGGGCGGCCACCACCAGGAAGGCCGTACCGGGCGCCTGCAGCAGCCGGTAGGTGGCTTCGGCGCGGGTGCGGAACCCGCCGAACATGGTGTCCATCGCAGCCGCGAACGTTTGCACATCGCGCATCAGCTGCCCGCCGAGGACCTTGCTGACCGTGCCCGTCATCATCGAGACGCCCACGTTCAGGAACTTCATCCCGGCCCGGCCGCCGACCTTCGCCGGAGCCATGAGCACCCGGATGAACTTCCCGTCCAGGAACGAGCCCAGCCGCTTCGGGGCGTCCAGGAAGTCGAGCGCCGACCGGCTCGGTGGCGTATCGACGATGATCAGGTCCCATTCGTCGCGGGCCCGCAGTTGGCCGAGCTTCTCCATGGCCATGTATTCCTGCGTGCCCGCGAAGCCGGCCGAAAGCGATTGGTAGAAGGGGTTCGCCAGGATCGCGCGGGCGCGCTCGGGGTCGGCGTGGGCCTCGACGAACTCGTCGAAGGTCCGCTTCATGTCCAGCATCATGGCGTGCAGTTCGCCGCCCGCCTCGTCCCCGACGCCCGCCACCCGCCGCGGCACGTTGTCGAGCGCGTCGATGCCCATGGACTGCGCGAGCCTGCGGGCCGGGTCGATCGTGAGGACGACGACCTTACGGCCGCGCTCGGCGGCTCGTACGCCGAGGGCGGCGGCCGTGGTGGTCTTGCCCACGCCGCCGGAACCGCAGCACACCACGATGCGGGTCTGCGGATCGTCCAGCAGCGCGTCGGTCTCCAGCCGGGGTGCCACGTCCATGCTCATGCCGCCTCCTGCGTACGGCGTGTGCCGCTTGTGCCGCGTGTGCTGATCGTGCTGCCCGCATGGGCCTCGGCGCCCGTACGGCTCGTACAGCCGCCCGTACCGCTCGTACGACTCGTACGACTCGTACGACTCGTACGGCACGGGTTCCGCGCCGCGCCCGTCCCGCGGCCGCTCACGACGGCCACTGCTTGCGCAGATCCGCCGCCAGCCGGTACAGCCCGGCCAGGTCGACGCCGTCCGTCAGCAGCTCCAGCTCGTGCAGCGGCAGGTCGAGACCGGACAGCTCGGACCGCTGCGCCCGCTCCAGGGCGACGCGCTCCGCGTGCTCGCGCGCCTGCTCCAGCAGCGGGTCGACCAGCCGCTCGGCGAGGCCGCCGCGGCGCGCGCCGCCCAGCCCGGCCTGCGAGAGCGCCTTGGCGACGGCCGCGCGACGCCCGTTGGCGGCGGCGTCGACGGCCTCGTGGTCGAGGATCGCCGGCCGCACCATGTTGACGATGACCGCGCCCGTCGGAAGGCCGTCCGAGCGCAGCTCCGCGATGCCGTCCGCGGTCTCCTGGACCGGCATCTCCTCCAGCAGCGTCACCAGGTGGACCGCCGTCTGGGGCGACTTCAGGACGCGCATCACGGCTTGGGCCTGGTTGTGTATCGGGCCGGTCCGGGCGAGCCCCGCCACCTCGTGGTTGACGTTCAGGAAGCGGGTGATCCGGCCGGTCGGCGGCGCGTCCATGATCACGGAGTCGTAGGCGAAGCGGCCGTCCTTGGTCTTGCGGCGCACCGCCTCGCACGCCTTGCCGGTCAGCAGAACGTCCCGCAGCCCCGGCGCGATTGTGGTCGCGAAGTCGATCGCGCCGAGCTTCTTCAGGGCACGCCCGGCCGAACCCAGCTTGTAGAACATGTGGAGGTAGTCCAGGAGTGCGAACTCCGGATCGATCGCGAGGGCGTGCACCTCCCCGCCGCCCGGCGCGGTCGCGATCTTGCGTTCCTCATAGGGCAACGGTTCCGTTTCGAAGAGCTGCGCGATGCCCTGGCGGCCTTCGACCTCGACCAGCAGCGTGCGCCTGCCTTCGGCCGCGAGGGCCAGCGCGAGTGCGGCGGCGACCGTGGTCTTGCCGGTTCCGCCCTTGCCACTGACGACATGGAGCCTGCTCACACTGGGGAGCCTAACCAGTCCCCCCACGGGCTACGCACCAGGCCCCGGGAGTGAGGCATTACAGTCGGCTGCATGACGAAGTGGGAATACGCGACCGTGCCGCTGCTCGTACACGCCACGAAGCAGATTCTGGACACCTGGGGCGAGGACGGCTGGGAGCTGGTCCAGGTCGTTCCCGGGCCGAACAACCCCGAGCAGCTGGTGGCCTACCTGAAGCGGGAAAAGGCATGACCGCGGTCGAGGAGAAGCTCGCCGGGCTCGGCCTGACGCTGCCTGAGGTCGCGGCGCCGCTCGCCAGTTACGTCCCGGCGGTCCGCACCGGGCCGTACGTCTACACCGCGGGCCAGCTGCCGCTGGTCGACGGGAAGCTGGGCGTGACCGGCAAGGTCGGTGCGGAGGTGACGCCGGATGAGGCCAAGGAGCTGGCGCGCACCTGCGCGCTGAACGCGCTGGCCGCCGTGAAGTCGGTGGTCGGTGACCTCGACAAGGTCGTGCGGGTGGTGAAGGTCGTCGGCTTCGTCGCCTCGGCCGCGGACTTCACCGGGCAGCCGGGCGTCGTCAACGGCGCGAGCGAGCTGCTGGGCGAGGCGCTGGGCGACGCGGGCGTGCACGCCCGCAGCGCGGTCGGCGTGGCGGTGCTGCCGCTGGACGCGCCGGTCGAGGTGGAGATCCAGGTCGAGGTCGCGGACTAGCCCGTCCGCGTGATCCGGGCCCCGGCCGGGGCCCCTCGAACATCCGCCCGCAAACGCATAGCATCCGGCCATGTCCACTACGAATGGCCAGTGGTATCCACCCGAGTGGCCAGAGCGCATCCGGTTGCTGTCGGCCGGTGAGCTGACGCCGGTGACGCCGCGCCGGGCCGCCACCGTGCTGCTGCTGCGGGACGGACCGGACGGTGCGCCGGGCGGGCAGGACGGGGAGCACGGGGCGAACGGGGAACGGCACGGAGACCAGTACGGAACGGACGGCGACCGCGGCGGCCAGGCGGCCGGGCCCGCCGTGTACATGCTGCGCAGACGCGCCTCCATGGCCTTCGCCGGAGGCGCGTACGCCTATCCGGGTGGCGCGGTGGACCCGCGCGACGAGCGGATGGTCGCCTGGGCCGGGCCCTCGCGCGCCCAGTGGGCGCGGCGGCTGGGCCTCGACGAGAGCGACGCGACCCAGGCTCAGGCCATCGTGTGCGCGGCGGTCCGGGAGACCTTCGAGGAGGCCGGCGTGCTCCTCGCGGGCCCGACCCCGCACACGGTCGTCGCGGACACCACGGGCGACGACTGGGAGGCGGACCGCCTGTCGCTTGTCGCCCGGGACCTGTCGTTCGCCGAATTCCTCGACCGGCGCGGGCTGGTGCTCCGCTCGGACCTGCTCGGCGGCTGGGCGCGCTGGATCACTCCGGAGTTCGAACCACGCCGCTACGACACCTGGTTCTTCGTGGCTGCGCTGCCGCGGGGACAGCGCACGCGCAACGCCTCCACGGAGGCGGACCGCACGGTCTGGATCCGCCCCGGGGACGCGGCCGACCGCTACGACCGGGGCGAGCTGCTGATGATGCCTCCGACCATCGCGACGCTACGGCAGCTGCGACGCCACAACACGGTCCACGACGCGTTGGTGGCCGCCACGGACCAGGACCTCACCCCGGTGCTCGCACAGGCCCGGCTGGAGGGCGATCAGCTGGTACTGAGCTGGCCGGGCCACGACGAGTTCACCAAGCACATCCCGGGCGCCACGGGGGAGCCGCGAGCATGACGTACGCAGCCGCCCTGCCCGGTCAGCCGCGCGGAGGCGCGATCGGCGGCCCGGCGACCGACCGCGCCGTCTGCGTCCTCGCGCCGAATCCGTCGCCCATGACGCTGGACGGCACCAACACCTGGATCGTCGCCGAGCCGGACTCCGACCTCGCCGTCGTCATCGACCCCGGCCCACTGGGCGACGGCCACCTGGAGAACGTCATCGCGACGGCGGAGCGGGCCGGGAAGCGGATCGCGCTGACGCTGCTGACCCACGGCCACCCGGACCACGCGGAGGGCGCGGCCCGCTTCGCCGAGCTGACCCGGACGCGGGTCCGGGCGCTGGACCCCGAGCTGCGGCTCGGCGACGAGGGGCTGGAACAGGGGGACGTCATAACCACCGGCGGTCTGGAGCTGCGGGTGGTGCCCACGCCCGGCCACACCGCCGACTCGCTGTCCTTCCACATCCCGGCCGACGCCGCCGTCCTGACCGGCGACACGGTGCTCGGGCGCGGCACCACGGTCGTCGCGCATCCGGACGGGCGGCTCGGCGACTACCTGGACTCGCTGCGGCGGCTGCGGTCGCTCACGGTGGACGACGGCGTCGGTACGGTGCTGCCGGGTCACGGCCCGGTGCTGAACGACGCGCAGGGCGTGGTGGAGTACTACCTGGCGCACCGCGCCAACCGCCTCGCGCAGGTCGAGACGGCGGTCGAGAGCGGCCACCGCACGCCCTCGGAGGTCGTGGCGCACGTATACGCGGACGTGGACCGGTCGCTGTGGCCCGCGGCCGAGCTGTCGGTGCGCGCCCAGCTGGACTATCTGCGCGAGCACGGGCTGATCTGAGCGCTCCGAGCATGGCGAAGGGCCCCGGCCGGGAATCCGGCGGGGCCCTTCCTGCGTCTTGTCCTGCTGTTCTGCGCGCCGTTCGTCAGCGGGACCGCTTGGCCAGCCGCTCGACGTCCAGCAGGATCACGGCGCGCGCCTCCAGTCGCAGCCAGCCGCGGCCCGCGAAGTCGGCGAGCGCCTTGTTGACGGTTTCGCGGGAGGCGCCGACCAGCTGGGCCAGCTCCTCCTGGGTCAGGTCGTGGACGACGTGAATGCCTTCCTCCGACTGCACACCGAAGCGGCGCGACAGGTCGAGCAGGGCCCGGGCGACGCGGCCGGGCACGTCGGAGAAGACGAGGTCGGACATCTGGTCGTTGGTCTTGCGCAGGCGCCGGGCCACGGCGCGCAGCAGCGCGGAGGCGACCTCGGGGCGGGCGTTGAGCCACGGCTGGAGGTCGCCGTGGCCGAGGCCGAGCAGCTTGACCTCGGTGAGGGCGGTGGCGGTGGCGGTGCGCGGGCCGGGGTCGAAGAGCGAGAGCTCGCCGATCAGCTCGCCGGGGCCGAGCACGGCGAGCATGTTCTCGCGGCCGTCGGGAGAGGTGCGGTGGAGCTTCACCTTGCCCTCGGTGACCACGTACAGGCGGTCGCCCGGGTCCCCTTCGTGGAAGAGGGCGTCACCCCGCGCGAGGGTGGCCTCTCCCATGGAGGCGCGCAGCTCAGCGGCCTGCTCGTCATCGAGCGCCGCGAAAAGCGGGGCGCGCCGCAGAACGTCGTCCACGAGTCTCTCCTTGTCGACATGCACAGGGGACCGTCGTCCCCATGATGCCGGACGGTAAAACAGTGCGATCAATCACAAGTTTGACGCACTGGCCTGCCGGACCGTGCGGCAGGGGTCCGATTGGGCGGGGTCCGGTCGGTGGCCCGGCCGGATGTCGGTGGCTGGGCTTAGGCTGGCCGGGTGTCCAATACGCCGGTGAGAGCACGGGGCAAGGGGGCCGAACGGGTGACCGCATCTCGTAATTCCGCTGTGGGCGAACAAGCGCCCGCCGAGCCGACGAAAGCGGCGAAGGCGCCCAAAGCGGCCAAGCCAGCCACTCCCGCCACTCCCGCCACATCCGCCGAGCCCGCGCAGCCTGCCGAGCTCGCGGAAGCCGCCGAGCCCGCGAAGCCTGCGAAGGCGGCCAGGAGCGCGAGGGCGACCAAGCCCGTGAAGGCGGCCAAGGCGGCCAAGACCGTCAAGCCTTCGAAGCCATCCCGGCCGGAATCCCGGACCGCGCTCGTCCGCCGAGCCCGGCGCATCAACCGCGAGCTGGCCGAGGTCTATCCGTATGCCCACCCCGAGCTGGATTTCGAGAACCCGTTCCAGCTGCTGGTCGCCACGGTCCTGTCCGCCCAGACCACCGACCTGCGGGTCAACCAGACCACCCCCGCGCTCTTCGCCGCCTACCCGACCCCCGAGGACATGGCGGCCGCCGACCCCGAGGCGCTGGAGCAGCTGATCAGGCCCACGGGCTTCTTCCGCGCCAAGGCCAAGTCCTTGCTGGGGCTCTCGGCCGGGCTGCGCGACCGCTTCGACGGCGAGGTGCCGGGGCGCCTGAAGGACCTGGTCACGCTGCCCGGCGTCGGCCGCAAGACGGCCAACGTGGTCCTGGGGAACGCGTTCGGGGTGCCGGGGCTCACCGTGGACACCCACTTCGGGCGGCTGGTGCGGCGCTGGAAGTGGACCGAGCAGGAGGACCCGGAGAAGGTCGAGGCGGAGATCGCCGCGCTCTTCCCGAAGAGCGAGTGGACGATGCTCTCGCACCGCATCATCTTCCACGGCCGCCGCGTCTGCCACGCCCGCAAGCCCGCCTGCGGCGCCTGCCCCATCGCCCCGCTGTGCCCGGCGTACGGGGAGGGCGAGACCGATCCGGACAAGGCGAAGAAGCTGCTGAAGTACGAGATGGGCGGCCAGCCCGGGCAGCGGCTGCGCCCACCCGCCGACTACCCGGGGAGCCCCGCCGCCCCGCTGGGAGCCGCCGGATGACGAGCACGTACGGCGGAGGCGTGGGGGTCAGCTCACAGGGGCTGCCCGAGTGGCTGCTCCCCGTGGCGCGGGCGGCCGAGACGATCGAGCCGCACCAGCTGAGCCGGTTCCTGCCGCCGCCACAGGGTGGCGGCCGCCCCTCCGCCGTGCTGGTGCTCTTCGGTGAGGGCCCTGACGGCCCCGAGCTGCTGCTGATGGAGCGGTCCGGGTCGCTGCGCTCCCACGCGGGCCAGCCGTCCTTCCCCGGCGGTGCGCTCGACCCCGGGGACGGCGATCCGGACGGGGCCGGTCCGCTGCATGCGGCGCTGCGCGAGGCCGAGGAGGAGACGGGGCTCGATCCCGCGGGCGTCCAGGTCTTCGCCGTCCTGCCGCGCCTGTACATCCCCGTGAGCGGCTTCGTCGTGACGCCCGTCCTGGGCTGGTGGCGGCGGCCGAGCCCGGTCGGGCCGGTGGACCCTGCCGAGACGGCCAGGGTCTTCACGGTTCCCGTGGCGGATCTCACGGACCCGGCCAACCGGGCGACGACCGTCCACCCCAGCGGTCACCGGGGCCCGGCGTTCCTGGTCGGAGGGGCTCTGGTCTGGGGTTTCACGGCGGGTGTGATCGATCGCATACTGCATTACGCGGGCTGGGAACGACCATGGGACCGGGCGAAGCGCGTCCCACTCGACTGGCGCGCGTGAGACGGTGTCCCAGTGAATGTGCTGGACATCCTGCTGCTGCTCGCCGCCGTGTGGTTCGCGATCATCGGCTATCGCCAGGGCTTCGTCGTCGGCGTGCTGTCGGTGATCGGATTCATCGGCGGTGGCTTGGTCGCGGTCTATCTGCTGCCGGTCATCTGGGACGGCACCACTGACCGGGCGTCGCCCGGCACCTTCGGTGCCATCGTGGCGATCGTGCTGGTGATCGTGTGCGCCTCGGTCGGCCAGGCGGCCACCACCCACCTGGGGAACAAGCTGCGCCGGTACATCACCTGGACGCCCGCGCGCGCCCTGGACGCGACCGGCGGCGCGCTGGTGAACGTGCTGGCGATGCTGATGGTCGCCTGGCTGATCGGCTCCCTGGTGGCCGGGACCTCCCTCCCCACGGTCGGCAAGGAGGTCCGCGACTCCAAGGTGCTGTTCGGGGTCTCCCGCGTGGTCCCGGAGAAGGCCAACTCCTGGTTCACCGACTTCTCCACGGTGCTCGCGCAGGGCGGCTTCCCGCAGGTCTTCTCGCCGTTCTCGAACGAGCCGATCCCCTCGGTGCCGCAGCCCGACCCGGCCCTCGCGCAGTCCCCGGTGGCCGGCCAGGCCCAGAAGAGCATCGTGAAGGTCGTCGGCACCGCCCCGAGCTGCGGCAAGGTCCTGGAGGGCTCCGGCTTCGTCTACGCGCCGAACCGGGTCATGACCAACGCCCATGTGGTCGGCGGGGTCGACGACCCGACCGTGCAAATAGGCGGGGAGGGCCGGCTGTACGACGCGAAGGTCGTCCTCTACGACTGGAAGCGCGACATCGCGGTCCTCGATGTGCCCTCGCTGCAGGCCCCCACGCTCCAGTTCACCCAGGGCGACGCGAAAACCGGCGACGACGCGATCGTGGCCGGGTTCCCGGAGAACGGCGCGTTCGATGTGCGCGCGGCCCGCATCCGCGGCCGGATCACCGCGAACGGCCCGGACATCTACCACCGTGGCACCGTGCAGCGCGACGTCTACTCGCTGTACGCGACCGTGCGCCAGGGCAACTCCGGCGGCCCGCTGCTCACCCCGCAGGGCAGGGTGTACGGCGTGGTCTTCGCCAAGTCGCTCGACGACGCGGCCACGGGGTACGCGCTGACGGCGGACGAGGTGCGCAAGGACGCCGAGAAGGGACGTACGGCCGACCAGCCGGTGGACAGCCAGGGCTGTGCCCTCTAGCCCCTGTTTCCCTGTGCGCGCTTCCCGGTGCGTGCTTCCCGGCGCGTGTCCTGCGATGCCGGTAGGCCGTGCCTACCGGCTGCGTGGATGGCGCAGCCGCGCCGAGACCCAGCGGGCACGGCGCCGGATGATGCGGGGAATCCCGACGATATTGGGATCATGGCCTTGAACAGGCCCGGAGCCGCCCCGCTCGGAAACGCTCAGCGCGGCATTGGCAGCAGCGGCGGCTTCGGGGCCGCGGCCGCTCGGTGCGTCACGGTAGTCGTGCGTCCAGCCCATACTTCGGACTTTGCCCCTGGCCCAAGGTCGGTAATCGCCGGTGACTGCGGCAATTGGCCTATGCGCCAGGCAAGTGGCTGTTCGAGAAACACCTGTTCGCACAGGGCTCACCGGGCGCTCGGTGCGGCGTCGGCTCAGCGGTCCGGTTCCGGGTCCTTGAGCCAGTTGATCAGCTCCGTGGAGAAGGCGTGCGGATCCTCCTCGTGCGGAAAGTGGCCGAGGCCGTCGAAGAGCCGCCAGCGGTACGGCGCCTCGACGTACTGCCCCGACCCCGCCGCGCTGCGGGTGCGCATCACCGGGTCGAGCGACCCGTGCAGATGCAGGGTCGGCACCCGTACCGGCCGCTTCATCCGGCGGTTGAACTGGAAACCGTCCGGCCGCGCCAGCGACCGCACCATCCAGCGGTACGGCTCGATCGAGCAGTGCGCGGTCGAGGGGATGACCATCGCGCGCCGGTAGACGTCCACCACCTCGTCCTCGGGCAGCTGCGGCCCGGACCAGTCACGGATCAGCCGCCCCACGGCCGCCGCGTCGTCCGCGACCAGCTGGCGCTCGGGCAGCCACGGCCGCTGGAAGCCCCATATGTGGGAGCCCGCACTGCTCTGCCTGACGTCCCCGAGCATCGCCGAGCGCCAGCGCCGCGGATGCGGCATGGAGGCCACCGCGAGCCGCCGCAGCAGCTTCGGCCGCATTACCGCCGCCGTCCACGCCAGATATCCGCCCAGGTCATGGCCGACCAGGGCGGCGTCCGGCTCACCGAGGGAGCGGATCACGCCGGTGATGTCGAGGGCGAGGTTGGCCGGGTCGTACCCCCGCGGCGTACGGTCGCTGCCGCCCACTCCGCGCAGGTCCATCGCGACCGCCCGGTAGCCGGCGTCGGCGAGCGCGGTCAGCTGGTGCCGCCAGGTCCACCAGAACTGCGGAAACCCGTGGAGCAGCAGCACCAGCGGGCCGTCGCCCAGCTCGGCGATGTGGAAGCGCGCGCCGTTGGCCGCGACGTCCCGGTGAATCCAGGGGCCGTCCAGCCGAACGACCGACGCGGGAATGTCAGGGACGGTCATGCCGACGAGCGTGTCACATCCTGTGCGGAGCGGCCGCCGTTCTCACCCGCCCGCGGATGCGGCTTGACGTTCCCGAGGACGGCAGCCGTCTCCTTGGACGAGGCCATGGACCGCTTGGGCGCCTTGACCTTCTTGAACTTCAGCAGCGCGAGCAGGCCCAGGATTCCGGCGATCAGCCAGTAGATGCCGCCCACGATCAGGAAGCACCAGGCGAGGCCGAGGCCGGTCCAGGACCGCATTCCGTAGGCAAGGGCGAAACTCAGCACCGGAAGTGAGAAGAGGATCAGCACCCCGGCCGCCATGCCGGCGCCACTGCCGACCGCCGCCTTCTTGGCGCCCACCCGGAGCTCGGCCTTGGCCAGCGCGATCTCGTCGTGCACCAGCGCGGACAGCTCGGTGGTCGCCGTGGCCACCAGCTGGCCGAGGCTGCGGTTGCCGCCGTCGTCGGCTGCGCTCATCGCCATCTCCCTCTGCTCTTGTACGTCTTCCGGTCGTCTTCGGTGCTTGTCGCGGTCCCGGCGCGTCGTCGGTGTGCCGCCGGCGCGTCTTCACGCGACTGCGCGTTCTTCCGTGCGTGCAGGTCTTCTGCACTGTTTCCGCGGCTTTCAAGCCTCTCAGATCATGGCGTCTCAGATCATGCCGGACCATCGTCACCGGAGTCGTCCGCGGCGGTTACTTCGGCAAGCCGCCGGTGCTCCGCGGCCTTGGCCTCGAGCAGGGCGGCCATCCGGAGGTGGTATTCGGGGGTGTCGAGTTCATAGACGTCGGGGATGCCGTCCATGTCCTCGTCCCGCTCCTCTTCCGTATACAGCCGCTGGTAGCGGTTGTTGCGCAGCTTGAGGAGGATGCCCGCGAGCAGCGCGGCGCACAGCGAGCCGATGAGGACCGCGGACTTCACCTCCTCGGCGAGCGCCGGAGCGCCGGGGAAGGCGAGTTCGCCGATGAGGAGGGAGACGGTGAACCCGATACCGGCGAGCGTCGCGACGGCGAACACATCCGCCCAGGCCAGGTCCTCGTTCAGCTCGGCCCTGGTGAACCGGGCCGCGCACCACGAACCCCCGAACACCCCGACGGCCTTGCCCACCACCAGGCCGAGGACGACGCCGAGCGTCACGGGGCGGGTGAAGACGTCCGCGACGGCGGCGCCGGATATCGGGACTCCGGCGGCGAAGAGGGCGAACACCGGCACGGCGAGCCCGGCCGACAGCGGGCGCACCCGGTGCTCGACGCGCTCAGCGGGGGAACGGTCCTCGCCCTCCCGCACGGTGCAGCGCAGCATCAGGCCCATCGCGACGCCCGCGACGGTGGCGTGCACTCCGCTCGCGTGCATCAGGGCCCAGATCACCAGGCCGAGCGGGACGTGGATGTACGCGCCGCGTACGCCCTTGTGGTGCAGCAGCCGGAAGAGGGCGAGCCCGGCGAAGGACAGGCCGAGGGCGACGAAGTTGATGTCCTTGGTGAAGAAGATCGCGATGATCAGGATCGCGCCGAGGTCGTCGACGACCGCGAGGGTGAGCAGGAACGCGCGCAGGGCGGCGGGCAGCGCGGTGCCGATGACGGCGAGGACGGCGAGCGCGAAGGCGATGTCGGTGGCGGTCGGCACCGCCCAGCCCTTCAGGCTGCCGCCACCGGTCGCGTTGACGACGACGTAGACGAGAGCGGGGGCCGCCATGCCGCACAGCGCGGCGATCACGGGCAGCGCGGCGGCCTTCGGATCGCGCAACTCGCCCGCGACCAGCTCGCGCTTCAGCTCGATGCCGGCGACGAAGAAGAAGATGGTGAGCAGGCCGTCCGTGGCCCAGGACTCGACGGAGAGGTGCAGATGCAGCGCCTGGGGGCCGAAGGAGAAGTTCCTGATGTCGCCGTAGACGCCGCTGAGCGGGGTGTTCGCCAGAATCAGCGCGGCTATCGCGGCGACGAGGAGGATGATGCCGCCGACGGTCTCGGTGCGCAGCGCGTCGGTGATGAACGTCCGCTCGGGCAGCGAAAGGCGTCCGAGGAACTTACGGGTGGTGGGCGCGGCCACGGGCGGGGCCTCCTGGGTCGTCGGGCGGGTGCGGACACACGTGTGGTGTGTGCCGACCAGACTTCCCGGCGCGCCCTCGTCATCTTGTCGCGTTGTTAACGCGGCAGGTCTTCACCTTAACCGGAACGGACGAGGGGCGCTCCCGCATGGCGGGAGCGCCCCTCAGCCCGAAGACCGCTGCTCGGGCCTGATGCGGCCGCTGGTCAGGCCGTCGGCACCGCTGGTCGGTCTTCGCTGGTGGTCAGTCTTCGCTGGGTGCGGCCGGCAGCTTGCTCTGGATCAGCTCCATGACCGAGGAGTCGGTGAGCGTGGTGACGTCACCCAGCGCGCGGTTCTCCGCGACATCGCGCAGCAGTCGGCGCATGATCTTGCCGGAGCGGGTCTTGGGCAGCTCGCCCACCGGCAGGATGCGCCTGGGCTTGGCGATCGGGCCGAGCTGCTTGGCGACATGCGCCCGCAGCTCCTCGACCAGACCCTCGTCCTCGGCCGCGCCGCCGCGCAGGATGACGAAGGCGCAGATCGCCTGGGTGGTCTGCGGGTCGGTGGCCCCGACGACGGCGGCCTCGGCGACCTTGGGGTGCGACACGAGCGCCGACTCGACCTCGGTCGTCGAGATGTTGTGGCCGGACACCAGCATCACGTCGTCGACCCGGCCGAGCAGCCAGATGTCGCCGTCGTCGTCCTTCTTGGCGCCGTCGCCCGCGAAGTAGCGGTTCTCGAAGCGGGACCAGTAGGTGTCCAGGTAGCGCTGGTCGTCGCCCCAGATCGTACGGAGCATCGACGGCCAGGGCTCGGTGAGCACCAGATAGCCGCCCGCACCGTTCGGCACCTCGTTCGCCTCGTCGTCGACGACGGTGGCGGCGATACCGGGGAGCGCCACCTGGGCCGAACCGGGCTTCGTCGCGGTGACGCCCGGCAGCGGGCTGATCATGATGCCGCCGGTCTCGGTCTGCCACCAGGTGTCGACGACGGGCGTCCTGTCCGCGCCGATGTTCTTGCGGTACCAGACCCACGCCTCGGGGTTGATCGGTTCGCCGACCGAGCCGAGGACGCGCAGCGAGGACAGGTCGAACTTGGCCGGGATGTCGTCGCCCCACTTCATGCACGCGCGGATCGCGGTGGGAGCGGTGTACAGGATGGTGACCCCGTACTTCTGGACGATCTCCCACCAGCGGCCCTGGTGCGGGGTGTCCGGGGTGCCCTCGTAGAGCACCTCGGTCGCTCCGTTGGAGAGCGGCCCGTAGACGATGTACGAGTGGCCGGTGACCCAGCCGATGTCGGCCGTGCACCAGAAGACGTCCGACTCCGGCTTGAGGTCGAAGACGGCGTCGTGGGTGTACGACACCTGGGTGAGGTAGCCGCCGGTGGTGTGCAGGATGCCCTTCGGCTTACCGGTGGTGCCGGAGGTGTAGAGGATGAACAGCGGGTGCTCGGCGTCGAACGCCTCGGGCGTGTGCTGCTCCGGCTGGCGCTCCACGATCTCGTGCCACCACACGTCGCGGCCCTCGGTCCAGGCGACCTCCTGGCCCGTGCGGCGGACGACCAGCACGCTGCGCACGTTCTCGGTGCCGGGGCGGGTCAGGGCCTCGTCGACGGCGGGCTTGAGTGCGGTCGGCTTGCCGCGGCGGTAGCCGCCGTCGGCGGTGATGATCACGCGGGCGTCGGCGTCCTGGATACGGGTGGCGAGGGCGTCGGCCGAGAAGCCGCCGAACACCACGGAGTGCGGGGCGCCGATGCGGGCACAGGCCAGCATCGCGACGACGGCCTCAGTGATCATCGGCAGGTAGATGGCGACCCGGTCGCCCGTCTGGACCCCCAGCTCGGTCAGCGCGTGCGCCGCCTGGGAGACCTCCCGCTGCAGCTCGGCGTAGGTCAGCGAGCGGGTGTCGCCCGGCTCGCCCTCGAAGTGGAGGGCGACCCGGTCGCCGAGCCCGTTCTCCACATGGCGGTCGACGCAGTTGTACGCCACGTTGAGTTTGCCGTCGGCGAACCACTTCGCGAAGGGCGGGTTCGACCAGTCAAGCGTCTCGGTCGGCTCGGTCGCCCAGGTCAGCCGACGGGCCTGCTCGGCCCAGAAGCCCAGACGGTCCGCCTTCGCACGCTCGTACGCCTCGGCCGTCACGTTGGCGTTCGCGGCCAGGTCGGCCGGCGGCGCGAAGCGGCGCTCCTCCCGAAGAAGGCTGGCCAGGCTTTCGTTGCTCACGACATCTCCCATTCCCAGGGTGTCCGTTGTGTCCCGGCCATAGCTCATCAGCCTCGGGCAGGCCCTGACAAGGCCTGACGCCGTAAATTGGTTTAGACCTGTAATCAGATCGCCTCCAGCGCTTCCGCGGTTCCCCCCTTTTCGTGCTCCAGGACGCCGGCCGGACCGGCCGCGCAGACGGTCACCGGGGTGCCGTCGTCCGGCCGGACGGCCAGGAATCTGGCCGATCGGGCGTCCAGGACGTACGCCTGAGCCTCCGCCACATGGAAGTACATCCCGTGCAGCACCAGCCCTCCCTCCGCCACCCGCCGCGCGACGCAGGCGTGCGCCATCAGATGCTCCAGTTGCTGCATCACGTTGATCAGCGCCAGCCGCTCCACATCGTCGGCCACCGGGCGGTCGGCCAGCGCGACCTCGCCGCGCCCCAGCCGCCCGATCCGCGCCATCCGTGCCAGCCCCGGCCTGCCGTGGCGCAGCCAGCGCGCCAGCGGCGTCTGTGCTCCGGGTGGCGCGGCCGACGATCCGAGCAGCGCCTGCATCGCCCCGCAACCGGAGTGCCCGCACACCGTGATGCTGCTGACCCTCAGCACTTCCACCGCGTACTCGATGGCCGCGCCCACCGAGTCGCAGGCGGCATCCTCGCCGGGAGGCGGCACCAGATTGCCCACATTGCGCACGGTGAACAGATCGCCGGGGCCACTGGAGGTGATCATGCTGGTCACCAGCCGGGAGTCGGCACAGGTGAGGAACAGCTGGGTGGGCCGCTGTCCCTCCCGGGCGAGCCGCGCGAGCTCGTCGCGCACCAGTGGTGCGGTGTTGCGCTGGAAGGCGCTCACCCCGCCCAGCAACTGCCCCGTGCCGTCCCCGGGGTCGTGTCCGGCCCCGGCCGCCGGGGTGGGGCGGGTGCAGTGGTGGTTGCGCCAGGGCGTCCACGGACGGCAGGGGGGTGCACCGGCCGACTCGGCGGCCGGCTGTCGCGGCCGGTTGAAGAGGCGCAGCGAGACGAGGACGGCGACCGCGATCCCGGCGAGCGCGACGGCCATCAGCCCGGCTTGCAGCGGGGCCCCCGTAGCAAGCGCGATCTGGTCCAAGAGCTTCAACATTCCCGTCTCCTCCGGGGCTTCGCGGTCGCGGGCAAGAGCGCGGCCGTGGGTCACGGCGTACTGCGGTGCTGACTCCCAAGCGTTGGTAAATGAATCGTAATGCCAGGTAAAGTCAGTGGGAAGCCTTTTGGGGCGGAGCGGGCTGTTGTTCCCTCTATGGGGTGAATAGTCAGACGAGATGACCGCGCCGGGGCGGATGGCTAGCCAGGCGTGGGAGCGGCCGCCGCCCGCCCGTCCAGGGCGGACTCGTCCAGGGCGAAGGCCGGATCGACCTGTGCCGCCAGGTCGGCACCCGTCTTCGCGTTCCCCCAGCTCTGCGCGTTCTTCAGATGGAAGTGCACCATCTGGCGGGTGTAGCGCTGCCAGTCCCGCCGCTCGTAGGAGGCGTCCACCGCGTCGTGCAGCGTGCGCAGCGCCTCGCGGTTGGGCTCCTCCAGCTCCGTGAAGCGCGGTGCGCGTCCCTTCTCCATCGCCCGGACCCAGTCGGAGTGGCCGACGGTGACCAGCAGGTCGTCGCCCACCTCGGCGCGCAGAAAGGCGAGGTCGTCCGGGCCCTGCACCTTGTTGCCGACCACGCGCAGCGCCACGTCGAAGTCGCGGGCGTACTCCTTGTACTGGCGGTAGACCGCGATGCCCTTGCGGGTGGGCTCGGCGACCAGGAACGTCATGTCGAAGCGGGTGAAGAGCCCGGAGGCGAAGGAGTCGCTGCCCGCCGTCATGTCGACGACCACGAACTCCCCGCGCCCGTCGACCAGATGGTTGAGGCACAGTTCGACCGCGCCGACCTTGGAGTGGTAGCAGGCGACACCGAGATCGGACTCGGTGAAAGGCCCGGTCGCCATCAGTCGCACCTCCCCGTCCCCGAGTGGGACCGTCCGGGCGCACGCCTCGTAGACGGGGTTGTCCTCGCTGATCCGCAGCAGCCGCGACCCCTCGCCGGGCGGCGTTGTCTTGATCATGGTCTCGGCGGAGGCGATCCGGGGGTTCGTCCCGCGCAAGTAGTCCTTGATCAGGGGGAGATGGGCGCCCATGGCGGGCAGTGCGGCGGCCTCCGCCTCGTCGAGCCCGAGTGCCGCGCCCAGATGCTGGTTGATGTCGGCGTCGACCGCGACGACGGGGGCGCGGGTGGCGGCGAGATGGCGGATGAACAGCGACGACAGCGTCGTCTTGCCGCTGCCACCCTTGCCTACGAAAGCGATCTTCATGTTCAGAAAGCGTAGGTGAGTGATCCTCTCCCATGAGGGATTTACGTGAAGAAAACCACTCCAACGAGGGGCCCCGGGGCGTGGGTGCGTAGGGTCGTACTCATGAGTACGTCAGCAGATCCGCTCGCCGCCCTGGCGGCGCTGCCCGGTGTGGCCGAGTCCGTGGAGGCTGTACGGACGGCAGTGGACCGGGTCTACGGCCACCGGGTGATGCGCCGCCGCAGCAACGAGGTCACGTCCGAGGCGGCGCTGCGCGGAGCGCGTGGTTCCGCGGCGCTGGCCGGTGCGGACTGGGCGCTCGAAGAGGTCCGCCGCCGCACCGACTTCGGGGCCGAGGGCGAACCGCACACGGTGGGTGCGGCGCTGCGGGTGACCGCCGAGGCCGGCCAGTTGCTGAGCGTCTGGCGGCAGTCGCCGCTGCGGGTGCTGGCCCGGCTGCATCTGGTCGCGGCCGGAGGGGCGGACGATGACGACAGAGTCGGACGGCCCCGGCTGGCGGGTGAACCGGTACGGGAGCGGCTGGTCGGGCCGGAGCCGCCGGGCGCCGACGAGGTGGCGGGCCGACTCGACGGGCTGGCGCGGCTGCTGCTCGCGGGCAGCGAGGCCCCGGCGCTGGTGACGGCGGCGGTGGTGCACGGGGAGTTGCTCGCGCTGCGGCCCTTCGCCTCGTACAACGGCCTGGTGGCGCGCGCGGCCGAGCGGATCGTGCTGGTCGGCAGCGGGCTGGACCCGAAGTCCGTCTGCCCGGCGGAGGTGGGCCACGCGGAGCAGGGCGCCGCGGCGTGTGTGGCCGGGCTGGAGGGCTATGTGTCCGGGACGCCCGAGGGCATGGCGGCCTGGATCGCGCACTGCGGACGGTCGGTTGAGCTGGGTGCACGGGAGAGCACGGCCGTGTGCGAGGCGATGCAGCGGGGAGCGGCCTGAGGCCGTCCGGGCCAAGGAGGCCCGGGCCCGGACAGAGTTGCGGCGGCACCACGGGGGTGCCGCCGCTGGCACGTCCGCCGGGTTACCAGTGCGTGCACGGAAATTCGCCCATCAGGCCGGGATCTTCGCCCGTCACCTGGTGCGGCTGGCCCGTAATCGACGGGTCGGCGTCGCGTGGGTGCCCGGCATCCATGCTCGGTCCGTGGGGCCTGGTGCGTCTGGGGAGATCCTCCCGGATACCCCTGGTCTCGCGGGCCGTCGATTCCTTTCTACTCCTGCGCGAAGCCAAGTGGAACCCCTCCACGCAGATCTTTGCGGCAGGTCAAATGCGGGTATAAGGGGCACGCCGCCGGCTGGCATACCACACCAGACCGGCGGTGGCGGCGGCCGCGCCCACCGCGGCGACCGCGGCCAGGACCGGCCGCGGCGGCATGGACAGCGAGGGCAGCCGCTGCTTCAGCCGCACCGGGCGGTCGAAGGAGAGGATCGGCCAGCCGCGGGCGACCGCTTCGCGGCGCAGGGCCCGGTCAGGGTTCACCGCGTGCGGATGGCCGACCGACTCCAGCATCGGCAGGTCCGTCCCCGAATCGCTGTAGGCGTAGCAGCGCGACAAGTCGTATCCCTCGGACTCGGCCAGCTCGGCGATCGCCTTCGCCTTCGTCGGTCCGTAGGCGTAGTACTCGACTTCCCCGGTGAAGACCCCCTCCTCGACGACCATGCGTGTGGCCACGACCCGGTCCGCGCCCAGCAACTCGCCGATCGGCTCCACGACCTCCGCACCCGAGGTGCTGACGATCACCACATCGCGTCCCGCGGCGTGATGCTCCTCGATGAGGGAAGCCGCCTCGTCATAGATGATGGGATCGATCAGATCGTGCAGAGTCTCCGCGACGATCTCCTTCACCAGTTGGACATTCCAGCCACGGCAGAGTGCCGAGAGGTACTCGCGCAACCGCTCCATCTGGTCGTGATCGGCGCGGCCGGCGAGGAAGACGAACTGGGCATAAGCAGTACGCAGTACGGCTCGACGGTTGATCAGCCCACCCCGGTAGAAGGACTTGCTGAAGGTGAGCGTGCTTGACTTCGCAATGACCGTCTTGTCCAGGTCAAAGAAGGCGGCTGTCCGGGGCAAGGAGTGGTTTTCCACGACGCCGAGCATAGGGCCCACCATTCGGCGTAAGCTGAGGCGCGTGGGTTTGCCTGAGAAGGCTCTCGGGTACACCATGGAAGTCACGGATCGTTCGCGACCGTGCTAACCCGGCCCGACTCCTCCCCCCCCGAGTCGGCCGTGGGGACGACCCCCGCTCTCCCCCCCGGCGGGGGTCGTCGCATGTCCGGATGCCTTTCCGGTGCTTTCACGAGATCTTGCTCCCCTCATCCGGGCCTGGGTGACTCCTGCTCCCCAACACCCTGAACGGTTACCGTGCGTAATCGCTAGACTGCACTCCGGAAGTCACTGGTTTAGGTGACTGGGATATTCACAACTGATGAGTTGTCCACGGTTTTGGACCAAGATCCCCAAGATTTTCAGGATCGCGACACGGTGATTCTCCGCGTTGTTTGCACTCGCCGTTCGCGTGAGTGAGAGCGCGTAACGATATGGGGAGGGGATCGTGACTGCATCCATCACACCGGAACGGTCATCACCGGCAGAAGGACAACGCAGCAGACCGCTGATCATCACCGAGGACGAAGAGCTTCTCGACGATCTGCTGAGGCTGTGCGCTGCCGCCGGAGCCGAAGCCGAAGTGGCCCATGGCTCGCCCACACGCCGGGGCAGTTGGGAAGGCGCGCCGCTGATTCTCGTCGGGGACGACGCGGCGGCCAAGCTTCGCGGCCGCGTCCGCAGAGCGGGCGTGCTGCTCATCGGGCGCGATCTCGACGACCACGGCATCTGGCGCCGGGCGGTGGATATCGGCGCAGACAACGTGGCCTTCCTGCCCGATGCCGAGACCTGGCTCGTGGACCGGATCGCCGATGTGGCAGAGGGAGTTGGCCAGCAGGCCGTGACCATCGGGGTCATCGGTGGCCGTGGCGGAGCCGGAGCCTCCACCCTCGCCTGCGCCCTGGCCGTCACGGCGGCCCGCTCGGGGCGGCGCACCATGCTCATCGACGGCGACCCGCTGGGCGGCGGTCTCGACGTGCTGCTCGGCGGCGAGGGGGCGGAGGGGCTGCGATGGCCCGCCTTCGCCGAATCGCGAGGCCGGGTCGCCGGGGGCGCGCTGGAGGAGTCGCTGCCCGAGTTGCATTCCCTGCGGGTGCTGAGCTGGGACAGGGGGGATTCGGTCGTCATTCCGCCCTCGGCGATGCGCGCGGTGCTGGCCGCGGCCCGGCGGCGCGGCGGGGTCGTGGTGGTGGATCTGCCGCGCCGGGTGGACGAGGCGGCCGCCGAGGCCCTCGCCCAGGTGGACCTCGGTCTGCTGGTCGTCCCGGCGGAGCTGCGCGCCGTCGCGGCCGCCCACCGGGTGGCGTCCACGGTGAGCATGGTGCTGAGCGATCTGCGCGCGGTGGTGCGGGGCCCCTGCGGGCCGGAGCTGGACGACGAGGAGATCGCGCGGCTGCTCGGGCTGCCGCTGGCCGGTCAACTGCCTCCGGAGCCCGGGCTGCTGGACGCACTCGACGGAGGCGAGCCCCCGGGCGGCAGCGCGCGCGGCCCGCTCGGCCGGTTCTGCGCCGAGTTCTGGGCGCGGGCCCTGCCCGGCGCGGGGGGTGTCACCGCATGAGCGTCGAAACCCCTGACCTGCTGGACGCGGTGCGGCTGCGGCTGGCGGAGAGCGGCGCGGAGCCGACTCCCGCCCGGGTGGCGGCCGCGCTGCGCGAGGAGGGGCGGCTGCTGGGCGACACCGAAGTCCTCGGTGTGGTCGCCGCCCTGCGCTCCGAACTGGTCGGCACCGGCCCCCTGGAGCCGCTGCTCGCCGCGCCCGATGTCACGGACGTGCTGGTCACCGCCCCCGACGAGGTCTGGGTGGACCGCGGCGCGGGGCTTGAGCGGACGGCCGTCGCCTTCGCCGACGCGGCCGCCGTGCGCAGGCTCGCCCAGCGGCTCGCCGCGGTGGCCGGGCGGCGGCTGGACGACGCCCGCCCGTGGGTGGACGCCCGGCTGCCGGACGGGACACGGCTGCACGCGGTGCTCCCGCCGGTGGCCGTCGGATCCACCTGCCTGTCGCTGCGGGTGGTGCGGCCGCGGGCGTTCTCCCTCGCCGAGCTGGTGGCCGCCGGGACCGTGCCGCCCGGCGGTGCGGAGCTGCTGCGGGCCATGCTGGACGCCCGGCTGTCTTACGTGGTGAGCGGGGGCACCGGATCCGGCAAGACGACGCTGCTGAGCACCCTTCTGGGGCTGGTCGGCCGGGAGGAGCGGATCGTCCTCGCCGAGGACTCGGCGGAGCTGCGGCCCGACCATCCCCATGTGGTCCGGCTGGAGACCCGCCCCGCCAACCAGGAGGGCCGGGGCCAGGTCACCCTGCGGGACCTGGTGCGCCAGGCGCTGCGGATGCGACCCGACCGGCTCGTGGTCGGTGAGGTCCGCGGCCCCGAGGTCACCGATCTCCTGGGCGCGCTGAACACCGGCCACGAGGGCGGCTGCGGCACCGTCCACGCCAATACGGCGGGGGACGTACCGGCCCGGCTGGAGGCGCTCGGCTCGACCGCGGGCCTGGACCGGGCCGCGCTGCACAGCCAGTTGGCGGCCGCCCTGTCGGTCGTGGTCCATCTGGTGCGGGACCGCGGCGGACGGCGCAGGATCGCCGAGCTGCATGTGCTGGACCGGGACCGCGCGGGCTTCGTCACCACCGTGCCGGCCGCCGTATGGAGCCCGCGGGGCTTCGAGCGGGCGGCGGGCTGGCAGCGGCTCCAGCGCCTGTGTGGACGAGGGGGAGGCGCGTCATGACCGGCACCGGAGGTAACCCCGGGGCACTGAGCCTCGGTGCGGCGTTGCTGTGCGCGGCGGTGGCCGCGTGGCTGCTCTCCGCGCGGGACCGGGAGCTGCGCCGGGCCAGGCTGCTGTTCGCGGGTGGCGGGCCCGCCGTGCTCACCGGGCCGGACCCGGCGCGGCGGCTGTCCGAGACGGCCGCCTGGCTCAAGGAGCGCTGGCGGGTCAGGTACGGCGGGCGGATGGGGCGTGAGCTGCTGTGCGTGCCGCTGGGTTGCGTGCTCGCGGTGCTCGGCGCGTCGGTCCTGCCGCTGTTCGCCGCGGTGGCGGCCGTGCCGGTCGTCGGCCGGTGGCTGCGGGCCCGGGAGCGTGGCCGGGCCCGTGACCGGCGTGCGGCGGGAGTGATCGAGCTGTGCGGCACGGTGGCGGGCGAGCTGCGGGCCGGGCGGCAGCCCGGCGAGGCGCTGCTGTCCGTGCCCTCGGGAGACCTGGGGGAGCGATGGGGGCTGGTGTCCGCCGCCGCCAGGTTCGGCGGGGATGTGCCCGAGGCGTTGCGCAGGGCGGCCCGGCAGCCGGGCGCGGAGGGGCTGACCGGGGTCGCGGCCTGCTGGCAGGTGGCAGTCGACGAAGGCGCGGGGCTCGCCGCCGGGCTCGACCGGGTGGCCTCGGCGCTGCGCGCCGAGCGCGAGCAGCGCGAGACTCTGCGCGCCAGGCTGGCGGGGCCCAAGGTCACCGTCGCGGTGCTGGCTGTGCTGCCGGTCTTCGGGCTGGTGATGGGCTCCGCGCTGGGCACCGAGCCGCTGCACCAGCTCCTGCACACCCCGGTCGGGCTGGGCTGTCTGCTGGGCGGCTGCCTGCTGGAGTGGGCCGGGTTCGCCTGGCTCAGACGGTCGATGCGGGCGGCGCTCGCCCCCGGGAAGGCCGTCGGCCGATGAGCGCCGCCCTTGTCCACAGGCTGGGGATCGCGCTGTCCCTCATGGCCACCGTCGCCTATGTGGCGATGGCGGTGGTGGAGGCCCGGCGGGACCGTGCCGCCGGCCGGCGTCTGGCGGCGCTGCTGCCGGGCGGGCGAGCGAATGCGGAAACGGACACCGGGACGGCCCGGAGGCGGGTCAAGGCCAGGGAGCGCCTGCGTGCCCGGATGGACGAGGGCGCGGCCCTGGCCTGGGCGGCCTCGCTCGGTGTCCTGCTGGCCGCTGTCGTGCTCGTCGGAGGACCGCTGGGGTGGGTTTCGGGGCCGGCGGCCGCGTATGGCGTCCGGCGGTGGCAGCGGCGGCAGGCCGCCGTGCGGTCCGGCGGCCCGGCTCGTGACGCGGGCCGCCAGGATGCCGAAGCGGTGCGGCAGATCCCGCTCGCCGCCGACCTGCTGGCGGCCTGTCTGGCCGCCGGGGCAGACCCGCGCACGGCGGCGGACGCGGTGGGCAAGTCGCTCGGCGGCCCGGTCGGCGAGCGGCTGGTCCGGACCGCGGCGGAGCTGCGGCTGGGAGGCGATCCCGCCGACGCCTGGGGACGGCTCGGCGCATTGCCCGGCGCGAGCGGTTTGGCGCGCGTCCTGGAGCACGCCGGGACCACGGGCGCCCCGGCGGTGGAGCCGGTGTCCCGGCTCGCCGCCGACAGCCGCGCCGAGCAGGGGAGGGAGGCGGGTCGACGCGCCGATCGGGCGAGCGTGCTGGCCACTGCCCCGCTCGGGGCCTGCTTCCTGCCCGCGTATCTGCTGATCGGTGTGGCCCCGGTGATGACGGGGCTGGCGGGCGGCCTGGCGGGCCACACCTGAGGACGGCGCCTCGGTCCGGTGCGGCACGAGGGGCCGGTATGTACGGCACATGACAGCTACAAGGGGGACCGAAATGATGAAGCAGTGGTGGGCCCGGCGGCGCGCGGCGGTGCGTGCACAGGCCGAGGCGGGAATGGCCACCGTCGAATACGCGATGGGGACGCTGGCGGCGTGTGCGTTCGCCGCGGTGTTGTACAAGGTGGTGACGAGCGGAACCGTCAGCGGTGCGCTGCAATCGGTGATCGGACGGGCTCTCGATGCGCCGTTCTGAGGCACCGTCCACGGTGGGCCGGCCGGGCGCGCGGGCCGGGCTTCGTGCGCGGAGCGCACCGGGAGTGGCCCGCGCGGGAGCGGTCCGCGTCGGGTCGGACCGGGGCTTCGTCACCGCGGAGGCGGCTGTCGTGCTGCCGGTGCTGGCCCTGTTCGCCCTGATGCTGATCTGGAGCCTGATGGCCGCGTCCGCGCAGCTGAGTTGCGTGGACGCGGCCCGGGCCGGCGCCCGGGCGGCGGCGCGCTCGGAGTCGCGGGACGCCGTGATGGATGCCGTCCGGTCGGCCGCACCGCGCGGCGCTCGGGTGGAGCTGTGGCGGGACGGAGACCTGATGCGTGTGCGGGTCCGGACCCACGCGGTCGGCCCCGGCCCGCTGGCGCTCCGGCTGCACGCCGAGTCGACCGCCCTCGCCGAGGACACGGTGGGCACTGCCGGCGCGGGGCGGGAGGCAGCCCGGTGAGGGGTTTCGTACGCCGGGCGGCGGACGGTCGTGCGAGGCGTTCCGCAGGAGGGGCGGCGGACGGTCGTGCGAGGCGTTCCGCAGGAGGGGCGGCGGACGGTCGTGCGAGGTGTTCCGTACGCGGCGCGGCGGACGGTCGTGCAAGGCGTTGCGTACGCGGGGCGGGCGAGCGCGGCGACCGGGGGTCGGCGACGGTGTGGGCGGCGTTCGCCGCGACGGCGCTGTGCGCGGTGTTCGCGGTCGTGCTGGCGGCCGGGCAGGTCATGGTGGCGCGCCACCGGGCGGGCGGGGCCGCCGACCTGGCGGCGCTCGCCGCGGCGGACCACGGCCTGGAGGGGCCCGGGGCGGCGTGCCGCCTCGCCCGGCGGGTGGCCTCCGCCCAGGGCGCGCGCGTGGTGCGGTGCGCCCTGAGTGGTGAGATCGCGGATCTCACGGCGGAGGTGCGGGCCGGGCCGTTCGCCCTCCGGGCCCGGGCGCGGGCAGGCCCCGCCGACACTCCCGTGTCCGCCCCCGGTGGGCGCTCGGCGGACGGGGCCGGGCGGCGCTCGGCGGCGGGCGCCGGGGTCCGGTCAGCCTTCGGCGGGCGGTTGGTCCGGGGCTTTGGCCAGGAGCGTCGTCAGCAGGCGGATGGCGGCCCGCTTGTCGAGCGGATCGTTCCCGTTGCCGCACTTCGGGGACTGGATGCAGGACGGGCAGCCCGCCTCGCACTCACAGGCCGCGATCGCCTCGCGGGTGGCGGTCAGCCAGCGGGCGGCCGTGTGGAAGGCGCGCTCGGCGAAGCCCGCCCCGCCGGGGTGGCCGTCGTACACGAAGACGGTCGGCAGAAGCGTGTCGGGGTGCAGGGGGATCGACACCCCGCCGATGTCCCAGCGGTCGCAGGTCGCGAAGAGCGGCAGTATGCCGATGGAGGCGTGCTCGGCGGCGTGCAGGGCGCCGCCGAGGGCCTGGGGGTGCACCCGGGCCTCCTCCAGCTGGTCCTCGGTCACGGTCCACCACACGGCCCGGGTGCGCAGCGTGCGGGGCGGCAGGTCGAGCTTGGTCTCGCCCAGCACCTCACCGGTGATCAGCTTGCGGCGCAGGAAGGAGACGACCTGGTTGGTGACCTCGACGGATCCGAAGCACAGCCGCGCGTCCCCCCACGGGATTTCGGTGGTGGTCTCCAGGATGGAGATCGCGGTGGTGTCGCGGGCGGTGGTCGAGTACGGCGGACTGGCCTCCTCCACCAGCGCGACCGAGTCCTCCAGGTCGAGCTGCCGGACGAGATAGCTCGCGCCCTGGTGGAGGTGGACGGCGCCCTCGTGCACGGTGGTGTGGGCGGCCGAGGCGTCCACGGTGCCCAGCAGCCGCCCGGTCGCCGCCTCCACGACCTGGACCGGGCTGCCGCCCTCCCCGCGGATGTCGGTGAGGTCGGCGGCGCGCTCGCGGCGGGTCCAGTGCCAGGCGGTCGCGCGGCGGCGCAGCAGCTTGCGCTGCTCCAGCTGCGGCAGCAGCTCCTCGGTGGCGGGGCCGAAGAGGTCCAGGTCCGCCTCGGTGAGCGGCAGCTCGGCGGCGGCCGCGCACAGGTGCGGCGCGAGGACGTACGGGTTGTCGGGGTCCAGCACGGTGGACTCGACGGGCTGCCGGAAGAGGGCGTCCGGGTGGTGGACGAGATAGGTGTCCAGCGGATCGTCCCGGGCGACCAGGATCGCCAGGGCCCCCTGGCCGGTGCGTCCGGCCCGCCCGGCCTGCTGCCACAGGGAGGCGCGGGTGCCGGGATAGCCGGCCAGTACGACGGCGTCCAGACCGGCGATGTCCATGCCGAGTTCGAGGGCGGTGGTGGCGGCGAGGCCGAGGAGGTCACCGGAGTGCAGGGCCCGCTCCAGGGCGCGGCGCTCCTCGGGGAGATATCCACCGCGGTAGGCGGCCACCCGGTCCGGCAGGGACCGGTCGACATCCGCCAGTCGCTCCTGGGCGATCAGGGCGATCAGCTCGGCGCCGCGCCGGGAGCGCACGAAGGTGACGGTGCGGACGCCCTGGACGGCCAGGTCGGTGAGCAGGTCCGCGGACTCGGCGGTGGCCGTGCGGCGGACGGGGGCGCCCTGCTCGCCGTGCAGCTCGGTCAGCGGCGGCTCCCACAGGGCGAAGACCACCTCGCCGCGGGGCGAGGAGTCCTCGGTGATCGCCGCGACCGGCACGCCGGTCAGCCGGGCGGCCGCCACGGCCGGGTCGGCGGAGGTGGCCGAGGCGAGCAGGAAAACGGGCGAGGAGCCGTAGCGGGCGCAGACCCGCCGGAGCCTGCGCAGTACCTGGGCGACATGGGAGCCGAAGACGCCGCGGTAGGTGTGGCACTCGTCGATGACGACGTAGCGCAGCGCGCGCAGGAAGGAGGACCATCTGGGGTGGCCCGGCAGGATGCCCCGGTGGAGCATGTCGGGGTTGGTGAGCACGTAGTTCGCGTACTGGCGGACCCACTCGCGCTCCTCCACCGGCGTGTCGCCGTCGTACACCGCCGCCCGCACCCCGGTGCCGAGCGGGGCCGTGAGGTCGGCCACCGCGCGGCGCTGGTCGGCGGCGAGCGCCTTGGTGGGCGAGAGGTACAGGGCGGTCGTGCCCCGCCCGCTGGGCTCCTCCGAGCCGTCCAGCAGGGTGCTGAGCACGGGGGCGAGATAGGCCAGGGACTTGCCGGAGGCGGTGCCGGTGGCCACGACCACGGACTCCCCGCGCAGGGCGTGGGCGGCCGTGCGGGCCTGGTGGGTCCACGGGCGCTCGATTCCGGCGGCCCGGATGGCGTCGATCACTTCCGGCCGGATCGGCGAAGGCCAGTCGGCATGGCTGCCGAGACGCGGGGGCAAGTGCTCCGTATGAGTGATGCGCGCGCCTCGGCCCGCTCCGGTGCCGAGCCGGTCGAGAACGGCCCGGGGCGAGGGGCGTATGCCCGCCTGCCGCGGGAGTTGGTTGTGGGCCATCGACACCGAGTGTGTCACTGGTCTGACGGACAATGGGCTCAAGGCGTCGTGCACGCCTGCTGGTAAGTGATTGAATGCCATCGCGGCTGCCGATCCATGGGGGGCGACCGCTCGATGCAAGGTGCTGGAGGATCCGTGGACCTGTCCCTGTCGACTCGGACCGTTGGCGACCGCACGGTCGTCGAGGTCGGTGGCGAGATTGATGTATATACCGCGCCCAAGCTGCGCGAGCAGCTGGTCGAGCTTGTCAACGACGGTAGCTACCACCTGGTCGTCGACATGGAGGGCGTCGACTTTCTCGACTCCACCGGGCTCGGCGTGCTCGTCGGCGGGCTCAAGCGCGTACGTGCCCATGAGGGCTCACTGCGTCTGGTGTGCAACCAGGAGCGCATTCTCAAGATCTTCCGTATCACCGGCCTGACCAAGGTGTTCCCCATCCACACCTCGGTCGAGGACGCTGTCGCGGCGACTGACTGACCAGTCACCGCGGGAAGACCACCAAGGGGGTTCCGGGCGATTTCGCCCGGCCCCCCGATATGCACGCCCATACGCCCGAGGGGGATGGCATGGCCACTGTCGAACTCCGCTTCAGCGCGCTTCCCGAGCACGTCAGGACCGCCCGGCTGGTCGCGGCTGCCGTGGCGCGTCGGGCGGGGGTGGACGAGGCCGTGCTCGACGAGGTGCGGCTCGCGGTCGGCGAGGCCTGCACCCGTGCGGTGGGGCTGCACCTGAGCAACGGGGTGGACGCCCCGGTGCGGGTGGCGCTCACCGAGGAGGAGAAGAAGTTCTCCATCGAGGTCGGCGATGAGTCGCCCACCTCGGCGGGGCACGCCCCCGGCTCCCATCCGGACGTGGACGACGACGGCGCGGCCGAGGCCGAGACCGAGGACGAGATGGGCCTCGCGGTCATCAGCGGCCTCGTCGACGACGTCGAGGTGACGACCAGCGAGACCGGTGGCGTGATCCGCATGAGCTGGCCCGCCTCGCCGCAGTCCCTCGTGCCGTAACGATCCGCCGCCATTCCGCTCGATCTGCCGTGACCTCCGGGCCGGCCGTCCCCGTGACGGCCGGCCCGGTCGTCGTTCCGGGGGTTCCGGAGATTCCGGACGGGTTCGGGGCGCGTTCAGGGTGTCCGGAAAACCGCTCTGAACAGCACTTTTCATAGTGCACTGAGATCGTTTATAGAGATCATTCCACCCCCGTCAGTGAATTGTTGACCTTCCTCCTTCCGGAGGAATTCCCGGGGTCCAAACCTATTGATCTTCGCTGGTGCAGGCGAATTCCCATTCCGGCGCACTGTTTTGATCGTGTGACGCTACCTACAATCCGTCCACATCTTGAGCTCAGGACGCCTGAGCGTGGCGGCTCTTCTGCGGTCGCAGAACTGCTGCGCGCCCATGTGCCAAACGTCAAGGAGGACGAATGGCGGGGCCTCTCACCCCTCATCAGCTGGATCTCACCACGTCCCTGGCCGCCGCAGAACTGACCGCCGACAATCGTGTGATCGTGATGGTGATCGCGGCGGTCGCGGTCGCGGCGCTCGCGCTCGCCGTGGTGCTGGTACGACAAGTGCTCGCGGCCGGCGAGGGCACGGACAGTATGAAGAAGATCGCCGAGGCCGTTCAGGAAGGCGCGAATGCCTATCTGGCCCGGCAGCTGCGCACGCTCGGCGGATTCGCCGTCGTCGTGTTCTTCCTGCTCATGTTGTTGCCGGCGGATGACTGGCCACAGCGCATCGGGCGGTCGGTGTTCTTTCTGATCGGCGCGGGATTCTCGGCGGCCACCGGCTATATCGGCATGTGGCTCGCGGTGCGCAGCAATGTGCGCGTCGCCGCCGCGGCCCGGGAAGCCACCCCCGAGGCCCCTACCACCCCGGTCAACGGGGATTCCGCGTCGTCCGCTCCCGGGAAGCCGAACGTCGATCTGACGGCGGTCTCGCACAAGGCAATGAAGATCGCTTTCCGCACGGGCGGCGTGGTCGGCATGTTCACCGTGGGGCTCGGCCTGCTGGGCGCCTCCTGCGTAGTGCTCGTGTACGCGGCCGACGCGCCCAAGGTGCTGGAGGGCTTCGGTCTCGGTGCCGCGCTGATCGCGATGTTCATGAGGGTCGGCGGCGGCATCTTCACCAAGGCCGCCGACGTCGGTGCCGACCTGGTCGGCAAGGTCGAGCAGGGAATTCCCGAGGACGACCCGCGCAATGCCGCGACCATCGCGGACAACGTGGGCGACAACGTCGGCGACTGCGCGGGCATGGCCGCCGACCTGTTCGAGTCGTACGCCGTGACCCTGGTCGCCGCGCTGATCCTCGGCAAGGCGGCCTTCGGCGACGCGGGCCTCGCCTTCCCCCTGCTCGTCCCGGCCATCGGCGTGATCACCGCCATGATCGGAATCTTCGCCGTGGCCCCGCGCCGCGCCGACCGCAGCGGGATGTCGGCCATCAACCGCGGCTTCTTCATCTCCGCGCTGATCTCGATGGCGCTGGTGGCGGCCGTGGTCTTCACCTATCTGCCGTCCAGCTACGGCGATCTCGACGGCGTCACCAACCGCGAGATCCTCGGCCACAGCGGTGACCCGCGGGTGCTCGCGCTGGTCGCCGTCGCCATCGGCATCGTGCTCGCCGCGCTCATCCAGCAGCTCACGGGCTACTTCACCGAGACCACCCGGCGCCCCGTGCGCGACATCGGCAAGACCTCGCTGACCGGCCCGGCCACCGTGGTGCTCTCCGGTATCTCGGTGGGTCTGGAGTCCGCCGTCTACTCGGCGGTGCTGATCGGGCTCAGCGTCTACGGCGCGTTCCTGCTCGGCGGCACTTCGATCACGCTGGCGCTGTTCGCGGTCGCGCTCGCCGGGACCGGTCTGCTCACCACCGTCGGCGTCATCGTCGCGATGGACACCTTCGGCCCGGTCTCCGACAACGCGCAGGGCATCGCCGAGATGTCCGGCGATGTCGAGGGCGCGGGCGCCCAGGTGCTCACCGACCTCGACGCCGTCGGCAACACCACCAAGGCGATCACCAAGGGCATCGCCATCGCGACGGCGGTGCTCGCCGCGGCGGCGCTGTTCGGCTCGTACCGCGACGCCATCGCGGAGGCCGTCTCCGATGTGCACACCTCCGTGGCCGGGCAGATGAACCTCAGCCTGGACATCTCGCAGCCCAACAACCTGGTCGGTCTCGTCCTCGGCGCCGCCGTCGTCTTCCTCTTCTCGGGGCTGGCGATCAACGCGGTCTCGCGGTCGGCCGGCGCGGTGGTCTTCGAGGTGCGGCGGCAGTTCCGGGAGAAGCCCGGGATCATGGACTACAGCGAGACGCCGGAGTACGGGCGGGTCGTCGACATCTGCACCAAGGACGCGCTGCGCGAGCTGGCCACTCCCGGTCTGCTGGCGGTCCTGGCGCCGATCGCCGTCGGCTTCGCCTTCGGGGTCGGCGCGCTCGGCTCGTTCCTGGCCGGGGCGATCGGCACCGGCACCCTGATGGCGGTCTTCCTCGCGAATTCCGGAGGCGCCTGGGACAACGCGAAGAAGCTGGTGGAGGACGGGCACCACGGCGGCAAGGGCAGCGAGGCCCATGCCGCGACGGTGATCGGCGACACGGTCGGCGACCCGTTCAAGGACACCGCCGGTCCCGCGATCAACCCGCTGCTGAAGGTCATGAACCTGGTGGCGCTGCTGATCGCCCCGGCGGTCGTGAAGTTCAGTTACGGCGGCAACGCGAGCCCGGGGCTCCGTGCGGGCATCGCCGCGCTGGCCGTCGCGATCATCGTCGGCGCCGTCTACGTCTCCAAGCGGCGGGGAATCGCCGTGGGTGACGAAGGCAACTCCGAACGCGTCGCGAAGTCGGCCGACGCGGCGGTGGTGTCCTGACCCGGGGACCGACCCGGGAGCGATGAGGGGGCCGTATGAGCCCCCGCGGCATGCGGGCGGACGGTGTGCGACGGCATGCCGTCCGCCCGCAGCCGTGCCCGCCTTTCCGCCCGTTGGCGCGATGGGCACGATGAGGCGGATGGCACACCGAGCTTGGTTCAAATGGCTTCAAAAGTATCCATACAGGATGCTCGGCTGAAGGTCCGAGCGGCTCGGACGTGTATGTTCCGGGGCCGAGAGCCATGGAAGGGACCAATCCGGTGAACAAGAAGCTTGTGGCACTGTCCGGCGGTGCGGCACTCGTACTGGCGCTGAGCGGCTGTGGCGGCGGCGATGAGGGTGACAAGAAGGTCAACGACTGGGCCAAGTCGGTCTGTGACCAGGTGCAGCCGCAGCTGAAGAAGATTCAGGGCGCCAACGCCTCCATCCAGGCGGCGTCCGACGAGCAGGACTCCAAGAAGCTCCAGCAGACGGACTCCAAGGCGTTCCAGCAGATCTCCGAGGCCTACGCGGCACTCGCCACGGCGGTGCAGAAGGCGGGCGCCCCGCCCGTCGACAAGGGCGAGCAGACCCAGAAGCAGGCCGTGAAGGAGCTGAACGCCACCTCCAAGGCGTACAACGACCTGAAGACGACCGTCGACAAGCTCGAGACCTCGGACAAGTCCAAGTTCGCCGAGGGCCTCAAGGGCGTCGCCGACGAGCTCGACAAGCTCAGCAAATCGGGTGACCAGGCCCTGAAGCAGCTGCAGGAGGGCAAGGTCGGCACCGCGATGTCGAAGCAGCCCGGCTGCCAGAAGCCGAAGACCGGCGCCACCAGCGCCACGTAGGGCGCGAAGGTCCGCCCGCACGCCCCTGTTGTCGAGTTGCCGAGTTATCCACAGGGTGGCTTGTCCACAGGCCGCCGCCCGTCGTCGCCGACGGTCGGCTGTTGCCCCGACAATGGGGGCGTGAGTACGCACCAGCCCTCCTCCCGCCTCCCGATCGCCGACCCCGAGCGCACCGCCCGCCTCCGCGAAGCGCTGCTGGCCGCCTCGTTCACCGCTGATGGCCTGCTGGATCTGCTCGGCGCGTCCGCCTACGCCGCCCTGGCCCGCGGCGAGACCGTCCCCGCGCTGCGCGCGGCCCGGGGCGGCAGCCCGCTGGAGATCCTGGTGCGGCTGTTCCTGCTGCAGCGCCCGGTGCCCCACGAACCGGCGGCCGCCGCCCTGCCGGTGGCGGACTGCCTCACCGACGGCTGGCTGGTGCGGGACGGCTCCGAGGTGCGCGCAAGCGTCGACGTGCGCCCCTACGGCGGCCCCGAGGGCCAGGACTGGTGGATCGTCTCCGACCTGGGCTGCGCGGTCGGCGGTGCCGGAGGCATCGGCGGGCCCGGCGGCGCCCGCGGGCCCGCGGACCGCTCCCGGCTCGTCCTCGGGGTCGGCGGCGCGTCCACCACGCTGGCCGGGCTCACCATCCGTACGCCCGTCAAGCGGGCTCTCGACCTCGGCACCGGCTCCGGCATCCAGGCGCTGCACGCGAGCCGGCACGCCGCCCGCGTCACCGCCACCGACCCCAATCCGCGCGCCCTGGACATGGCCCGGCTCACCCTCGCCCTGTCCGCGGCGCCGGAGCCGGATCTGCGCGAGGGGTCGCTCTTCGAGCCGGTCGGCGGCGAGACGTACGACCTGATCGTGTCGAACCCGCCATTCGTGATCTCGCCCCGCTCCGCGGAGGGCGACCGGCTGGTCTACCGGGACGGCGGCATGGCCGGGGACGATCTGTGCCGCACCCTCGTCCAGCAGTCGGCCGGTCACCTCAACGACGGCGGCTGGTGCCAGCTGCTCGCCAACTGGAGCCACGTCCGCGGGGAGGACTGGCGCGAGCGGCTGGCCGCCTGGGTGCCGCCCGGCTGCGACGCCTGGATCGTGCAGCGCGAGGTGCAGGACGTCGCGCAGTACGCCGAGCTGTGGCTGCGGGACGCGGGCGAGCACCTCGCCGGGCCCGAGGCGTACGCGGCGCGCTACGACGCCTGGCTGGACGAGTTCGAGGCGCGCGGGACCACGGCCGTCGGGTTCGGCTGGATCACCCTGCGCAAGTCGGGCGCCGACCGGCCGTCGGTGACGGTGGAGGAGTGGCCGCATCCGGTCGAGCAGCCGCTGGGGGAGGCCGTGGCGGCCCACTTCGACCGGCAGGACTTCCTGCGCGCGCACGATGACGCCGCGCTGCTGACGGCCCGCTTCCGGCTCGCCGACGAGGTCGTCCAGGAGCAGGTCGGGCTGCCCGGCGCGGAGGACCCCGAGCATGTGGTGCTCCGGCAGAACCGGGGCATGCGGCGCGCGACCAAGGTCGACACGGTGAGCGCGGGGTTCGCGGGGGTGTGCGACGGCACGCTGAGCGCCGGCCGGATCCTGGACGCGATCGCCCAGCTGCTCGGGGAGGACCCGGTGGTGCTGCGCGACCGCACCCCGGAGTCCATCCGGCTCCTGGTCGAGCAGGGCTTTCTGCAGCCGGTGGCCGACGAGGTGCCGTAGGCCCGTACCCCGGGCGCCGCACCGGCGGCCGGAGACCCTGCCCGGCGGCCGTGGGCCCGGCGCGGCGGGTCTTCGCGGGGCCGGGACGCCCGGCGCGTAGCACGCGCCGGGCGTACGCCGGGGTAGCGGCCGCGCGCCCCCTTGCCCCCGCATGGCGGGAAGCCGCTGCCGGGGACGTGAACACGGCCGGAAAGGGCGGTCGCGCGCCGTTCACCCGGGGTTCGTGCGTACGCCTCCGGCGCGTGTCACGCTCCGGCTCATGGAGAGCGGACCTGCGATCTTCGCCGGAACGGCATTCGTGTTGTTCGGTACGGCCCTGCTGCTGTGGACAGCGGTGCGGCTGAAGCTGCGCGCGCCGGTCGCCGATGGTGTGAGTCCCGTCGCTTCCGCGGCCCTCTCCCTTCTCTTCGCCGCCGCCTCTCTGGGCGGCGGGATCTGGTGCCTGGGTTACGCCTGACAGGGCGCCTTCCGCGAGGCTTGTGCCGGTCCGGGCGGCAGACAGGACGCTTGTCGGGTTACCGTTCGAGTGGCGTTGCGGGCTTTTTCCGTTTGACACGGGGGCGGGATGTACCGTCACACTCCGCAGCGTCACCGTAGAAGGCCGTGTACGCGTTACCCGCGCTGCAGCGCCCGTTCACCGAGCGTCGACCGGAGAGAAGAGCGAAGTTGTCCCCGACCACCAGCGAGACCGCACAGGGCGGCCGCCGACTCGTCATCGTCGAGTCGCCTGCCAAGGCGAAGACGATCAAGGGCTACCTTGGCCCGGGCTACGTGGTCGAGGCGAGCGTCGGGCACATCCGGGACCTGCCGAACGGTGCGGCCGAGGTACCCGACAAGTACACCGGTGAGGTGCGCCGGCTCGGTGTGGACGTCGATCATGACTTCCAGCCCGTCTACGTGGTGAACGCGGACAAGAAGAGCCAGGTCAAGAAGCTCAAGGAGCTGCTCGCCGAGTCCGACGAACTCTTCCTCGCCACCGATGAGGACCGGGAGGGCGAGGCCATCGCCTGGCACCTCCAGGAGGTCCTCAAGCCCAAGGTGCCGGTCCGCCGGATGGTCTTCCACGAGATCACCAAGGACGCGATCCGCGAGGCCGTCGCCAATCCGCGCGAGCTGAACAAGCGCCTGGTCGACGCCCAGGAAACCCGCCGCATCCTGGACCGCCTCTATGGCTACGAGGTCTCGCCGGTCCTGTGGAAGAAGGTCATGCGGGGGCTGTCCGCGGGCCGCGTCCAGTCGGTGGCCACCCGTCTCGTCGTCGAGCGCGAGCGCGACCGCATCGCCTTCCGCTCCGCCGAGTACTGGGACCTGACCGGCACCTTTGCCACCGGCCGGGCCGGTGACGCCAGCGATCCGGGCACCTTCGGCGCCCGGCTGTCCGCCGTGGACGGCCGCCGGGTCGCCCAGGGCCGAGACTTCACGTCGCTGGGGCAGCTCAAGGACAGCACGAACGTCCTGCACTTGGACGAGGCGAACGCCCGCGCCCTGGCCGCCGCCCTCGCGGACACCGCCTTCACGGTGCGGTCCGTCGAGTCCAAGCCGTACCGCCGCTCGCCGTACGCCCCGTTCCGTACGACGACGCTGCAGCAGGAGGCGAGCCGCAAGCTCGGCTTCGGGGCCAAGGCCACCATGCAGGTCGCGCAGAAGCTGTATGAGAACGGCTACATCACCTATATGCGCACCGACTCCACCATCCTCTCCGACACGGCGGTGGCGGCGGCCCGGGCGCAGGTCACGCAGCTGTACGGCGCCGACTACCTGCCGGACAAGCCGCGGTCGTACGCCGGGAAGGTGAAGAACGCGCAGGAGGCGCACGAGGCCATCCGTCCCTCGGGTGATCGTTTCCGCACCCCGGCGGAGACCGGTCTGACCGGCGACCAGTTCCGGCTGTACGAGCTGATCTGGAAGCGGACCGTCGCCTCCCAGATGAAGGACGCGGTCGGCAACTCCGTCACCGTCAAGATCGGCGGCCGGGCGAGCGACGGCCGGGACGCGGAATTCTCCGCCTCCGGTAAGACGATCACCTTCCACGGCTTCATGAAGGCCTACGTGGAGGGCGCCGACGACCCGAACGCCGAGCTGGACGACCGCGAGCGCCGGCTCCCGCAGGTCGCCGAGGGCGACGGGCTCGCCGCGGAGGAGATCACCGCCGACGGCCACGCCACCAAGCCCCCGGCCCGCTACACCGAGGCGTCGCTGGTCAAGGAGCTGGAAGAGCGCGAGATCGGCCGTCCGTCCACGTACGCCACGATCCTCGGCACCATCCTCGACCGCGGCTACGTGTTCAAGAAGGGCACCGCGCTGGTGCCGTCCTTCCTGAGCTTCGCCGTGGTCAACCTGCTGGAGAAGCACTTCGGCCGGCTGGTCGACTACGACTTCACCGCGAAGATGGAGGACGACCTCGACCGCATCGCGCGCGGCGAGGCCCAGGCCGTGCCGTGGCTCAGGCGGTTCTACTTCGGCGAGGGCGCGAATGGCGCTGACGGAGTCTCCGCCGGTGACGTCGTCGAGGGCGCCGCGGCCGCGGCCGGGAACGGCGACGGCGATCACCTCGGCGGCCTGAAGGAGCTGGTCACCGACCTGGGCGCGATCGACGCCCGGGAGATCTCGTCCTTCCCCGTGGGCGACGGGATCATGCTGCGCGTCGGCCGCTACGGCCCGTACGTCGAGCGCCCGTCCCAGACCGAGGGCGAGACCGGGCACCGCGCCGATGTCCCGGACGATCTGCCGCCGGACGAGCTGACCGTGGCGTACGCGGAGGAGCTGCTCGCCAAGCCGAGCGGCGACTTCGAGCTGGGCACCGACCCGGAGACCGGGCGCCCGATCGTCGCCAAGGACGGCCGCTACGGTCCGTACGTCACCGAGGTGCTGCCCGACGACACCCCGAAGACCGGCAAGAACGCGGTCAAGCCGCGCACCGCCTCGCTCTTCAAGTCGATGTCCCTGGACACGGTGACCCTCGCGGACGCGCTCAAGCTGATGTCGCTGCCGCGCGTGGTCGGCACCGACCCCGAGGGCACCGAGATCACCGCGCAGAACGGCCGCTATGGCCCGTATCTGAAGAAGGGCACCGACTCGCGCTCGCTGGAGAGCGAGGAGCAGCTCTTCACCATCACGGTCGACGAGGCGCTGGCGATCTACGCGCAGCCCAAGCAGCGCGGCCGGGCCGCGGCCAAGCCGCCGCTGAAGGAGCTGGGCACCGACCCGGTCAGCGAGAAGCCGGTCGTCGTCAAGGACGGCCGCTTCGGCCCGTACGTCACGGACGGCGAGACCAACGCGACGCTGCGCCGGGACGACGACGTCGAGACGATCACGCCCGAGCGCGGCTACGAGCTGCTGGCGGAGAAGCGCGCCAAGGGCCCGGCCAAGAAGACCGCCAAGAAGGCGGCGAAGAAGACCACGGCCAAGACCACGGCCAAGAAGACGGCGACGAAGAAGACGGCCGCGAAGAAGACGGCCGCCACGAAAACCGCGGCCACGAAGACGGCGGCGAAGAAGACGGCCGCCACGAAAACCGCGGCCAAGAAGACGGCCGCGAAGAAGACCACCGCGGCCAAGAAGACCGCGGCCAAGGCGGAGTAGCCGCCCGGGTCGTTCCCACGTCATCCGCGTGCCCCCGCCCGTTTGTTCGGCCGGGGGGACGTGGATTCACGTGATCCGGATAGGCTGGCGGGATGACGCGAGAGCAGCCTTCGGACGTGACCCCCACTTCCGGCGCCCTTGCCGCGGACTCCCGCGAGCGTGCCGTCCGAGCCCTCCTGCGCTATCCGCCGCTACGCCGGCTCTGGAGCGCCCAACTCGTCAGCGGTGCCGCGGACGGGCTGGCCGTGCTGGTGCTCGTCCTGCTGTCGCTGCAGGCCGCGGTGTCCGCGGGCTCGTTCGGCGGGGGCTATCGCGGAGCGGCGCTGGCGGTCGCGGCCGTTCTGGGCGTGCGGCTCCTCGCGACGCTGCTGTTCGGGGCGGTGCTCCTCGGCCCGCTCTCCGCGCTCATCGGCCCGTCCGGCCCGCTGGACCGCCGCTGGACCATGATCGGCGCGGATGGGCTGCGGCTCGCCCTGCTGCTCATCGCGCCGCTGTGGATCGACTGGACGCCCGACGACGCCGTCGCCTGGCTGCTCATCACCACCTTCGTCGTGGGCGTCGCCGAGCGCCTCTGGACCATCGCCAAGGACGACGCTGCCCCCGCGCTGCTCCCCGCGCCGCCCGTCGAGGGCGCCGCGGTGCGCCCGCTGCCCGACCACATGGACGCGCTGCGCCGCCTCTCGCTGCGGACGAACTTCCTCAGCGTGCCGCTGGCCGCCGCCGGGCTGCTGGTTGTCATGCTCATCGGCAGGCTGCTGGGGACGGGCGTCAGCTGGTTCCACGAACATCAGGCGGCGCTCGGCTCGTACGTCGGCGCCGGGCTGTTCGCCGCGTCCATCTCGGTCCTCTACTTCGTGGAGCTGCCCGGCGCGCAGACGCCCCGTACGCGCTCCCCGCTCGAAGGGCTGCGCCGTCCGCGCGCCGTCTCCGGTACGGGCGCCGACAAGGGCCGTACCGGCGCCGTACCGCTGCTGATCCTCGCCTGCGCCGGAGTGGCGGCCGCCATCGCCGCGGCCGTCGGCGTCGCCGCGCTGCAGGCCGTCGACCTCGGTGGCGGCCCGGTCGGCTTCTCGCTGTTCGTGCTCGTGCTCAGCGGTGGCCCGGCGGCGGGCATCCGCTGGGCGCCCAAGGTCCTCCCGGGGCTCTCGCGGCGGCGGCTGCTCGCCCTGTCGGTCGCGCTGACCGGTCTCGCGCTGCTCGCGGCGGGCCTGGTGCACGACGCGACGACCGTCCTGATGATCGCGCTGCTCGCCGGTCTGTCGGCCGGAGTCGCGGCGAACACCGGCCACTCCCTCCTGGACCAGGAGCTGGAGGAGTCCCGTCGGCCCCGGATGACCGAGCATCTGCACGCCGTCGTCCGCGTCGCCGTCGGCCTGGGCGCGGTCGTCGCCCCGCTGCTCGCCGCCGTGATCGGGCCGCACCGGCTCGGCAGCGGCGACTTCGTGTTCGCCCACGGCGGCGCCGCCTTCACGCTCATGCTCGTCGGCGCGCTGCTGCTGCCCATCGCGGCGCTGGTCCTCGGCCGCACCGACGACCGGCAGGGCGTGCCGCTGCGGCGCGATCTGCGCGAGGCGCTGATGCGCGGTGGGGGCGCGGAGGAGGCCCCGGCCGCGACCGGCTTCTTCATCGCCGTCGAGGGCGGCGACGGAGCGGGCAAGTCCACGCAGGTCGAGGCGCTGGCCGAATGGGTCAGGGCCAAGGGCCACGAGGTGGTGGTGACCCGCGAGCCGGGCGCGACCGCCATCGGCAAGCGGCTGCGCTCGATCCTGCTCGACGTCTCGTCCGCGGGCATCTCGCACCGCGCGGAGGCGCTGCTGTACGCGGCGGACCGCGCCGAACACGTCGACTCGGTGGTCCGTCCGGCCCTGGAGCGCGGCGCGGTCGTCATCTCCGACCGCTACATCGACTCCTCCGTCGCCTACCAGGGCGCGGGCCGCGACCTCGCCGCGACCGAGATCGCCCGCATCTCCCGCTGGGCGACGAACGGCCTGGTGCCGCATCTGACGGTGCTGCTCGACGTCTCCCCGGAGACCGCGCGCGAACGCTTCACCGAGGCCCCGGACCGGCTGGAGTCCGAGCCCGCCGAGTTCCACCAGCGGGTGCGCTCCGGATTCCTCGCCCTCGCCGCCGCCGACCCGGCCCGCTACCTGGTCGTGGACGCCGGGCAGCTGCCGGAGGCGGTCACCTCCGTCGTACGCCACCGCCTGGACCAGATGCTGCCGCTGTCGGAGGCGGAGGTGAAGGCCCAGGAGGAGGCCCGCAAGGCGGCGGAGGAAGAGGCGCGCCGCAAGGCCGAGGAAGAGGCCGCCCGCAAGGCGGAGGAGGAGCGGCTGGAGCGCGAGCGCCAGGAGGCGCTGGCCAAGGCGCGCGCCGAGGAGGAGGAGCGCAAGCGCCGCGAGCTGGAGGAGGCGCGGCAGCGCGAGGCCGAGCGGCAGGCGGAGGAGGCCCGTAAGCGGGCCGAGGACGCGCGCCGCCGGGCCGAGGAGGACCGCAAGCGCATCGAGGCCGAGGACCGCGCCCGCGCCGCAGAGCAGGAGCGGCTCCGCCGCAAGGCGGAGGCGCAGGCCCTGGAGCGGGCCGAGGCGGCGGCGCGCCGCCAGGAGGAGCAGCGCAGGGCGGAGGAGGCGCTGCTGCGGGCGGAGCAGGCGCGGATGGCGTCGGACGCCCCGACCGTGGAGACCGAGCTCCCGGGGTCGGCCGGTACGACGGACGATGCGGGGGCTGATGGGGCCTCGGGTACGGCGGCTGATGCGGCGTCGGATGCGGCCCCGGATGCGGCCGAGACGGTCCGGACGCCGCGATTCGACCCGCGGTCCGCCCGCGATTCCCGTGAGCGTGACGCGGACGCCGACGTCGACGAGACAGCCGTGCTCCCGCCGGTGCCTCCCCGGCAGGATCCGGACGCCGAGGAGACCACGGTCCTCCCCCAGCCGTCCGCGCCGGAGTCCTCCGCGACCGATGAGACGGCCGTCCTGCCGCCCGTACGGGACGAGCGGTCCGCCGATCCGGCCGACCGGGTTCCGCCGTGGATGTTCCGCAAGGAGGAGCCGGGGCAGGACCAGGGCCCGGCGCAGGAGAACGACCGTACGCGCGAGCTGCCGCAGTTCGACCAGGACCAGCCGCCCCGTCGGCGCCCGCGCCCCGAGTGGGCGGAGGAGACCCCGCTGGACGACCTCCCGACGCTCGCCGACGAACTCCTCGGCGACCGGGAGCGCGACCGTGACGACGAGGGCGGCGGCGGCCGGCGCCGCCGCTGACCGCCTCGCGGCGTTGTCGGTGGGGTGCCCCACAATGGGACGCGTCGGGCACGAACGGAGGCAGTCATGGCGGTATGGGACGACCTGGTCGGGCAGGACCGCGTAGCGGCCCAGCTGACCGCTGCCGCGCGCGACGCGGACGCGCTGGTCACGGCCGGTGCGTCGGCCGAGCCCGCCTCCGAGCCCATGGCGTCGTCGAAGATGACGCACGCCTGGCTGTTCACCGGACCGCCTGGTTCCGGCCGGGCCACCGCCGCCCGCGCCTTCGCCGCAGCGCTGCAGTGCGTGAGCCCCGACCGGGCGCTCGGCGGCGTCCCCGGCTGCGGTTTCTGCGACGGCTGCCACACCGCCCTGGTCGGTACGCACGCCGATGTGGAGGTGGTGCGGACGGACATGCTCACCATCGGCGTCAAGGAGACCCGTGAGCTCGTCCGCCGCGCCCAGCTCTCGCCCGCGGGCGGCCGGTGGCAGGTGATCGTCATGGAGGACGCCGACCGGCTCACCGAGGGCGCGGGAAACGTGCTGCTGAAGGCCGTCGAGGAGCCCGCGCCGCGCACCGTGTGGCTGCTGTGCGCGCCCTCCCTGGAGGATGTGCTGCCCACCATCCGCTCCCGCTGCCGCCTCCTCACCCTCCGTACGCCCCCGGTGGACGCCGTCGCGGACATCCTCGTCCGCCGCGACGGCATCGATCCCGAGCTGGCCGCCTCCGCCGCCCGCGCCACCCAGGGGCACATCGGCCGCGCCCGGCGGCTGGCCACCGACGAGCGGGCCCGGACCCGCCGCAAGGCGGTGCTGAAGCTCCCGCTGCGCATCGACGACGTGGGCGGCTGCCTCAAGGGGGCGCAGGAGCTGGTCGACGCGGCGGCCGAGGACGCCAAGCAGGTGGCGGAGGAGGTCGACGCCAAGGAGACCGAGGAGCTGCGCGCCGCGCTCGGCGCCGCCGCCGGTACGGGCGGGCGGCTGCCGCGCGGCACGGCCGGGGCCATGAAGGACCTCCAGGACCGCCAGAAGCGCCGCGCGACCCGCACCCAGCGCGACAGCCTCGACCTGGCCCTGACCGAGCTGACGGGCTTCTACCGGGACGTGCTGGCCCTCCAGCTCGGCTCCCAGGTCGCGCTCGCCAACACCGACGTACGGGACGCCCTGGAGCGGGTCGCGGCGGGCTCGAAGCCGGAGCGGACGCTGCGCAGGATCGAGGCGGTCTCGGCCTGCCGCGAGGCGCTGGACCGCAATGTGGCGCCGTTGCTGGCGGTGGAGGCGATGACCATGGCGCTGCGCGCGGGCTGAGGCCGCGAGCGCGTACCCGGTCGCGGGCTGGTTCCTCACCCGTACGAGTGAGCCGGTCGGCGCATGGAGCGTAGTCGGGCGGATACCCTCCGTATCGCTGGTGGCTCCTCGCCAGCGCCCGCGACCCGAGGGATCCGCCGATGGCCACCAGCCGCAGCAGCACGCTCACCACCATCGGCGTCGCCGTCGCGGGCGCCGCCCTGCTGTTCTCCGGCTGCACCGCCGGAGCCTCGGCGCCGCGCGCCGCGTCCATGCCGACGGCCGTCCCCAGCGCCCTCAAGCCGTACTACGACCAGACCCTGAGCTGGCACAAGTGCCCCGGCGGCGCGGGCTTCGACTGCGCCACGCTGAAGGCCCCGCTCGACTACGCCAAGCCCGGCGCCGGCCATGACCTCAAGCTGGAGGTCTCCCGGAAGAAGGCGACCCGCCCCGCCCACCGCATCGGCTCGCTCCTGGTCAACCCCGGCGGCCCGGGCGGCTCCGCGATCGGCTATCTGCAGACCTTCGCGGCGATCGGCTATCCGGCGGCGGTCCGCGCGCGGTACGACCTGGTCGCGATGGACCCGCGCGGCGTGGCCGGGAGCGAACCCGTCACCTGCCTGAACAACCGGCAGATGGACGCCTTCACCCGGACCGACCAGACTCCCGACGACTCCGCCGAGACCCGTCGGCTCGTCGCCGCGTACAAGACGTTCGCGAGCGGCTGCGCGGCCCGCTCCGGCCGCATCCTCCGCCATGTCTCGACCGTCGAGGCGGCGCGCGACATGGACCTGCTGCGCGCCGCCCTCGGCGACCGCGAACTCGCCTACGTCGGCGCCTCCTACGGCACCTTCCTCGGCGCCACCTACGCCGACCTCTATCCGGCCCGTGTCGGCCGCCTCGTCCTCGACGGCGCCCTCGACCCCACCCTGACCTCCCGGCGCATGAACCGCGACCAGACCGCCGGCTTCGAAACCGCCTTCACCGCCTTCGCCCGGGACTGTCACCGCCGCTCCGGCTGTCCCCTCGGCACCGGCACCGTGGGATCCGCCCGCAAGCAGCTCAGCGCCCTCTTCCGCCGCATCGACTCCCACCCCGTCCCCACCGGCGGCTCCCGGACGCTGACCGAATCCCTCGCCACCATCGGCGTGATCACCGCGATGTACGACGAGGGCGCCTGGCCCCAGCTGCGCACCGCCCTCCGCGCGGCCCGGCGCGGCGACGGCGAGGGCCTGCTGAACCTCGCCGACCTCTACTACGAGCGCGACACCGACGGCTCGTACGCCAACCTCATGTACGCCAACCCCGCCGTCAACTGCCTCGACCTCCCGCCCGCGTTCCGCACCCCCGCCGACGTCCGCGCCGCCCTCCCCGCCTTCGAGAAGGCGTCCCCCGTCTTCGGCGCGTCCCTGGCCTGGTCCGCCCTGAACTGCGGCTACTGGCCCGTCCCCCCGACCGGCCGCCCCCACCCCCTCCGGGCCGAGGGCGCCGCCCCCATCGTCGTCGTCGGCACCACCCGCGACCCCGCCACCCCGTACCGCTGGGCCCGCGCCCTCGCCTCCCAGCTCACCTCCGCCACCCTCCTCACGTACGTCGGCGACGGCCACACCGCCTACGCGCGCGGCAGCCGCTGCGTCGACACCGCGATCAACACCTACCTCCTCACCGGCCGGCCCCCCGCCCCCACCCACCGCCGCTGCACCTGACCTCCCCGTCCGCCGCCCCGGAACCCCGTACGGAGCACCCCCCGGGACTGTGTAGACTTGGCGAAGCTGCTGCTGCCGATCAGGCACCGCCAGCATGCCGCCTTAGCTCAGTCGGCCAGAGCGACGCACTCGTAATGCGTAGGTCAAGGGTTCGATTCCCTTAGGCGGCTCATGAGAAGCCCAGGTCACCTCGTGTGACCTGGGCTTTTTGCTGGGTGTCCCGTGTTCGCCGCAGGAGCCTCCGCCGCCGCCTCCGGCCCACCAGTCGCCGGAGCGGCGGGCGCGTCCGATGGTGCGAGGGGGTTGCCCCTCGATCCGGTCTTGGCCGCTTTCACGAAGAGCACGATGATCACCGCGAAGGGCACGGCGCTGATCACCACGTTGAACAGGCGCCCCATCGAGGCCTCATCTTCCCTGGCTGGTCACCGTCGTGGACGAGTTGGGGAAGGCCGGTGGCTCGCCGTGGGGCGGGGTCTTCGGGGGACGGGTTCAACGGGGTCGGGTGCCCAGGCCAGTTGGGGAACGGTTTGCCCAGGTATGTCACGGTGTCCTCGCCGGCGCGCCCAAAGAAATGGCATGGAGGTGTGAATGGCGGGTAGGCGGCTCCTCGTTCAGCTGCAACAAGCCGATGGGCAGGGAGGGTGAAGTGAACGGCACGGCAACCGTGGATTCGTCGGAGCTGACGGCAGGGGAGGCTGAGCGGACGTGCGCGGTGGTCGGACTGCCGGCCGTGGCGGACCCGACCAAGGTGACGCCACAGGACGCTCGTGCGCTGACCAAGGTCTTCCTTGACCGGCTGACGGAATTGGAAGAGGGGACGCACGACTATCAGTACGTGCGGAACACCCTGATCGAGCTCAATCTTTCGCTGGTGCGGTATGCCGCCCGGCGGTTCCGTAACCGTTCGGTGGAGATGGAGGACGTCGTCCAGGTCGGGACGATCGGGCTGATCAAGGCGATCGACCGGTTCGACCTGACCCGCGAGGTGGAGTTCACGACCTTCGCCGTTCCGTACATCGTCGGTGAGATCAAGCGGTTCTTCCGCGACACGAGCTGGGCGGTGCATGTTCCGCGCCGGCTGCAGGAGTTGCGGATCGATCTGGCCAAGGCGAACGAGGAGCTGTTCCAGCGGCTGGACCGGTCGCCGACGACGACCGAGTTGGCCGAGCATCTGAACCTGAGCGAGGAGGAGGTCCTCGACGGGCTGGTGGCCAGCAATGGTTACAGCACCTCGTCGCTGGACGCGCCCGCCGACACCGAGACCGGAACGACCCGCGTCACCACCTACGCGGACCGGATCGGTGAGGTCGACCCTGCGATGGAGGTCGTGGAGAACCTGCACGCTCTCAAGCCGTTGATGGAGCAGCTGGGCGAACGCGACCGGCGCATCCTGCAGATGCGGTTCGGCGAGGAGATGACCCAGTCCGAGATCGGTGTCGAGCTGGGTGTCTCCCAGATGCATGTGTCGCGGCTGCTCACGAAGGCGCTGACGCGGCTGCGGCGGGGCCTGATGGCCGACTGACCTGGCCGACTGACTGGCCTGCGCGCCGACTGATCAGGGCTGAGCCGTTCGCGGCTCGGCCCTGGCGCATGTCCGCCCCGGTTTTTCAGCAGCGTACGAGCAGGAACGTATGAGCAGGAACGTGTGAGCAGGAACGTATGAGAGGGGCCCGACCGGGAATCCGGTCGGGCCCCTTTCTTTCCTTATGGCTGTACTACCAGCGGTACCAGCGGCCTCGGCGGCCGCCCGTCGTGGGACGGACGATGAATCCGAGTAGCCAGACAGCCAGAACGATCACGGCGATCCACCACAGTGCCTTCAGGGCGAACCCGGCACCGAAGAGAAGGAGCGCGAGAAGCAGTACCACGAGAAGGGGAACCATGATTATCAACCTCCGACGCTCGAGTACCCCTCCGCCAAGCGCACACTCCTGATCATTTCGGTCAGTTGTCGAACACCGTCTCGAGGCGCAGCCTGGATGTGTACAGGGCGGCCAGGGCCGCCCGGGCGGAGGGTGATGGTCATGATCCAGCCGGCTGATATCCGTGAGTGGCGCGACCGCGATGTCGTGGACGACGAAGGCCGCAAGATCGGCGCGCTGGAGTCGGTCTATGTGTCCACGGCCACCGATGAGCCGCAGATGGCGACGGTCCGTACCGGGATGCCCACCCGGCACCGTCTGGTCTTCGTTCCCGTGGACGACGCGATCGTGGGGCCGGGCTACGTCAAGGTGTCGTACGCGCGGGCGCTGGTGAAGAAGGCCCCGTCGCTGGGTGTGGATGATGTGCTGCCCGCCGACGAGGAGGGCGCGATCTTCCAGTACTACGGCAAGGCGTACCAGGCGGGCGCGGGCGGTCAGCGGCGGCTCGCCCGCCGTTGACGGTTGGCCCGATGGGCCGGGGAGGTGTCGCGCGGTGGCTTTCTTCCTCTTCTTCGTGATCGTGGCGATGGTGCTCGGGCTCATCGGCACGGTGGTGCACGGGCTGGGATACCTGCTGGTCATCGGGGTGGCGGTGTTCGTGGCCGATGTGATCTTCCTGGCCGTGCACTGGTCGCGGCGGGCGCGGCGGCGGCCGTTGCGATGAGGGCCGGGCGATGAGGGCTGGGCGATGAAGGTTGGGTGGCCTGCCGTTCCGTTCGGCGGCCATGCGTTCCCGTACGCCCCCGGCACGCTGCGGCCCTCCGGCGATCCGGCGGCGGCCGACCGGCGGGTGCTGGAGCACTACCTTCTGTGGAAGAGCCAGTTCGTACGGTCCTGGAGCGATGGCTCGTGCGCGGTGTACGCCCCGGACGCGGCGTATCCGTACGTCGCCGAGGCGCAGGGGTACGGCATGGTGATCAGCGCGCTGATGGCGGGCGCCGACCCCGATGCGCGGGATGTTTTCGACGGAATCCTCCGGTATATCCTCGGCCATCCGTCCGCCGGCCATCCCGATCTGCATGCCGCCCAGCAGGACGATGCGGGGCGGGACGTCGGAGGGGCGAATTCCGCGACCGACGGTGACCTGGACATCGCGTACGGGCTGTTGCTCGCGGACCGGCAGTGGGGTGGCGGTTACTCGGCGCGGGCGATACGGCGGATCGACGCCGTCCGGGAGACCGGGCTGCCCGTGGCGGGCGGGCCGATCAAGCTGGGTGACTGGTCCTCGGGCCACTTCGACGAGGTCTCCCGCACCTCGGACTGGATGCCCGGCCACTTCAGGGCGTTCCGGGCGGCGACGGGGGACCCGCGGTGGGGCGAGGCGCTGGATGCGCATCTGTCGCTGGCGGGGGCGCTGCAGCGGCAGTACGCGCCGGACACCGGGCTGCTGCCGGACTTCGTGGTGGATACGAGGACCGATCCGAAGCCCGCGCCGGGGCAGGTGCTGGAAAGCGCGCACGACGGCGACCACCACTGGAACGCCTGCCGTGTCCCCTGGCGGATCGGGGTGGACGCGGTGGTGAGCGGCGATGCCCGGGCGCGGGCGGTGGCCGGGCGGATGGGGCGGTGGATGCGCGCGGCGACGCACGGCGATCCGGGCCGCATCCGGTGCGGGTACCGGCTGGACGGTGCGGCGTACGGGGAGGGCGCGGCGGGGGCGTTCGTCGCCCCGTTCGGGGTGGCCGCGATGGTGGGTGGCGGCGGGCAGGAGTGGCTGGATGCGCTGTGGGAGTGGATGGCGGCGTCGCCGCCGGTACCGGACCGGTACTACTCGGCGAGCGTGCAGCTTCAGGTGATGCTGGTGGTCAGCCACAACTGGTGGCCGCCGTAGCGGCTGTCCCGGCGGCCCCGTGGGTGGAGTGGAATCGGGTGGCGTGGGGGCGGGGTTTCCGTGGGGTGGAGACGCACAGGGGACAGGGCGAGGGGGCGGGCGCGGGTGCGTGCCGGTGTGGTGGCGCGGGCGAGTGCCGGCGTCGTGGCGCGGGGGCGCGGCGCGCGGTGGCGCGGGCGCTGGTGCGGCGGCGGGAGGCGCTGGACCCCGGGGCGCTGGCACGGTTGCGCCGATTCGGGGAGGCGCTGTCGCGGGGCGAGCGGCCGTTCTGAGCCGTCAGCGGCCCTCGGGGCCGGTGGCCCGGAGCGTCGGGCCGTCCCGAGCGGGGGCGGCTTTGGGACGGGCGGTGTGGTCCCCGGCGCCAGCGCCGCAGGGTCGTTGGGCGCCGTGGGTGCCGGCGCGCCTGGGGCGTCAGCGGCCTTGGCGTGGGCCGTTTCAGCGTGGGCGGTTCTGGCTGTGGGCGGTCCTGTGGCGGCCGCGGCGGTTCTGGCTGTCCGCGGCCCTGTGGCGGTCGCGGCGGTTCTGGGCGATCGGCGGGGCCCGGGCGTCTCGGCCGTTCTGAGCGTGAGCAGGGTCCGGAACCTGGCGTCAGGGGGTCTGAGCCGTCAGCGGCCCTGGGAGGCCGGCCGTTCTCGGTGGGGGCGCTTCTGTGCGTCAGCGGTCCTGAGCCGTCAGCCGTCCTCGGTCACCGTGTCGCACAGCTCCGCCAGGGCCTCGCGGGCCGGGCCTTCGGGCAGGTCGGTGAGGGCCTTGCGGGCCGCGGCGCATTGGCGGTGCACCTCCTGGCGGGCCTCGGCCACGGCCGGGGCCGACGGGTCGCCGGAGAGGAGAACCGGCAGCGTGGGGGCGCCCTGGACCGGGGAGCGCAGTTCGGCCGCGAGGTGGCGGGCCACGCCCAGTCGCTCGCCGTACACCGCGAGGGCGTCCGCGATCTCCTCGCCGGCGCCGGAGGCCAGCGCGCCGAGGCGGCCGGAGACGGCGGTGAGGGCGCCGGTGCGGGCGGCCAGGGTCCGCAGGTGGTGGGCGACCGGGTCATGGCCGTCGCCGGGGCCGGTCGTCTCCAGGATCTGGCCGCTGACCAGGCGCTTGAACGCGTCGGCCTGGAGTCGTACGGCCCGTGGCCCCAGCCCGGCCAGGAGGCGCGAGGCCCGGGCGAAGAGGAAGTCGCCGATGAGCACGGCGACCGAGGCGTTCGCCTCGTGCCGTACGTCGTCGTGGTAGCGCGTCGCCAGATGGGTCAGCTCGACGACGACCGCCGAGGGCACCACGCCCGGCGCGCCCGGATCGCCGAATTGGGCGGCCAGGAGCACCAGCAGCGGCCGTAGCCGGCGGCCGCCCGGGCGTGCCAGATGGCGGGCGGCCTCGCTGATGAACGGCACGTCGCTGCGGGTGGCCTCCACGAGGCCGTCCTCGACCGCCGCCAGCGCGGCCCGCAGATCCGGTTCCCGCGTATGGTTCCCGACGACGATCACCCCGGGTTTCCCTTCACAGAGTTCGACATGGAGGGGCAGTAATGTCTCATATGTCGCTCGGGTTCGGCTCAGGGCTCGGCCGGGACCGTGGCCCGGATCCGGCTTCCCTGCCCCGGGCGGCTGTCCACGAGCAGGGTGCCGCCCACCTCCCGGGCCCGTTCGCGCATCGAGAGCAGCCCCAGATGTCCGGGGAACGTGCCCTGGGAGTCGAAGCCCACGCCGTCGTCGGCCACGGTCAGCGTGACCGTGTCGGGGCCGCTGAGCAGGTGGAGGGTGACGTTCCGGGCCCGGGAGTGCTTGGCGATGTTGTGCAGCGACTCCTGCGCGATCCGGTACAGGGCGTGCTTGGCCTCCGGCGTGGTCTCCGGCTCGGACCCGAGCGTCGCCTCGGCCGTGATGCCGTACCGGTCCCGCAGCGTCTCCACGTGCTGGGTGAGCGCGGCGACCAGGCCCTCGGCCTCCAGCGACTCGGGCCGCAGCTGGCACAGCAGGGTCCGGGTCTCGGCGATCGCGACGTCCGCGAGCCGCCGGATGTACTCGATCGGCTCGGCGAGCTGCGCCAGCTCGGCCACCCCGGTCGGCTCGGCCAGATCGCGTTCCAGCAGCTCACGGGCGGTACGGGCGCCGAGCGCGATGCCGTACAGCGCCTGCGAGACCGAGTCGTGCAGCTCCCGGGAGACCCGCTGCCGTTCCTCCCGTACCGCCGTCTCCCGGGCGGCCGCGCGCTGCCGGTCGGTCTCCACGGCGCACGCCGCGTGGCCCGCGATGACCTCCAGGACGGCCATGTCGGTCTCGCCGGGGCGGCGGCCCGCCGGGAAGTGGCAGCACATCGCGCCGATCACGGTGGTCCCGCGCAGCAGCGGCCAGGCGGCCACTGCGCCCCGCGCCGGAGCCTCCCCGGCCCCGGCCTCGCCCTGCTGGATCACCGGCGTGGCGCCCGCGATCGCCTCCAGCGCGGTTTTGCGGGACGGCGGGGTGTGCCCGTGGCCGCCGCCCGCCATGCGCAGGACGGCGCCCGGACCGGGCTCCAGCAGGTAGACGGTGCAGCTCGCGGCGGTGGTACGGGCCACCGCGCCCGCGGCCAGGGAGTCCAGGGTGCGCCGTACGGAACCCTGCCCGGCGGCCGCGGCGGCGGTGGCGGCCACCCGGCGCAGCTGTTCGCGTCCGCGGAGCCGGGCCACGGCGAGCCCGGCGGGCTCCGCGAACATCCGGACGGTCTTCACATCGGCCCGGGTGAGCCGTCGGCCGCCGCGCCGGGTCGCCACCTCGATCACGCCCGCGGCCTGGCCGCGCACCACCAGCGGCGCGTCCAGTACGCAGGCCAGGGCCGCGTCGTGCGGAACCCGCTGAAAGAGGCCGAAGAGAGTGGGGCGCTTGCGCTCGCCCCCGGAGACCGTGGGGCGTCCGGCGCGGATCGCCTTACGGGCGGGGGCGGACCCGCCCGGGGTCAGCAGCCCGCGGGGGATGGCGTCCGGGGTGCCGTCGGTGGCCCGTACCGCCAGGACGTCGCCCGGCTCCAGCATCATGACCCGCGCCAGGTCGGCGCCCAGCAGTTCGCGCAGCCGGTGGGCGATCAGCCGCAGCACCTCGTCGCCCGGATCGCCGACGAGGACCTGCTCGGTCACCTCGGCGAGCGCGGTGCGACGGCGCCGCCACCTCACCGGCGTGAAGCCGTGCCCGTACCGGTGCCCATGTATCCCAAAAGCGATCACGCCGACCACCACTGCTCCCTCGTCGTGGACTCCAGTGCCTCGGGCGGGGTCAGCTCACCGGCCGGCACCAGGCCCGACTGCACCGCGTACACCGCCGCCTGGGTCCGGCTGTGCACGCCGAGCTTGGTCAGGATGTGGCTCACGTACGTCTTCACGGTCTGCTGGCCGATGCGCAGATCGCGGGCGATCTCCTTGTTGGCCTTGCCGCGGGCCAGCATCGTCAGCACCTCGGTCTCCCGCTCGGTGAGCTGTTCGGGTCCGCTCGGCTCGCGGACCTGGCCCATCAGCCGGGAGATCGCGGCGGGGGAGACATGGATCTGGCCGGCGGCCGCGGCCTTCACCGCGTTCCTCAGGTCGTCGGCCTCGGCGTTCTTCAGCAGGAAGCCGATCGCCCCGGCCCGTACCGCACCCATCACCATGGCGTCGTCGAGGGAGCTGGTCAGCGCGACCACCTCGACCTCGGGGATGTCCTGGCGGATCTCCGCCGTGGCGGAGACCCCGTCCATCACGGGCATCAGCAGGTCCATGAGGACGACGTCGGGGCACAGCTCACGGGCCAGCCGTACGGCCTCCCGGCCGTTGGTCGTCTCGCCGACCACCTTGATCTCGTTGTCGAGCCCGAGGATCATGCGCAGACCCTGCCTGACCACCGCATGATCGTCTGCGATCAGAACGCGAAGCGCCACGTTGACTCACCTGCCCATGGAACGAGAGCGACGGGAACGAAACGAGAGCGACGGGAACGACGGAACGGAGGTCCAGCTACGCGCACGGGAAGGGAACTCGGTGAGTGCTGTCCGGAATTCCAACAGCCGGGGGATTTTGTCCCCCATTCGTCCGCCCCCGGTTGACCGAGGCGCTACTCCGGTTCCACGGGCCGGAATCCCCACTCGGTGGCCCTGGCGACCGCCTCCAGCTGCGAGCGGACCTCGAGCTTCTCCAGGATCTTGCGCACATGGGTGCGGACGGTCGCGTAGCTGATGCTCAGCTGCTCCGCGACGGCCCGGTTGTCCAAGCCCTGGCTCATCAGGGTGAGGATTTCCTGCTCGCGCCGGGTCAGGCTCTCCAGCCGCCCGGTCTGCTCGGCGGTCGAGCGCGCCGACTCGCGGTGCCGGGACAGCACCTCCACCAGGGTGCCGGCCGGGATCAGGGTCTCCCCCTCGGCGGCGGAGCGGATGGCGGAGGCGATCTCGTCGCCGCTCGCCGACTTCAGCAGATAGCCGCAGGCGCCCGCCTCCACCGCGGCCAGCAGCGCCGAGTCGCTGGCGTCGGCGCTGAGGATCACGATCGCGGTGGAGGGGTCATGGGCCCGGATGCCCGCGGCCGCGTCGGCCCCGGTGCCGTCGGGCAGCCGGAAGTCGACCAGGGCCACATCGGGGGACAGCTCCTTGGCCATGGGCACGGTCTCGGCGACCGAGTCCGCCCAGCCGACCACGGTCAGGTCCGCGTACTCGGCCAGCAGCGCCCACAGTCCCTCGGCGACCACCCGGTGGTCCTCGACGATCAGGACCTTGGTCAGCTCCGCCGGGGCGGTCACGGCTCCGGTTCCCCTTCCGGGGACGGGCAGCCGAGGGACGGCGCGCCGAGGGAGGGGGAGTCGAGGGATGGCGCGCCGAGGGCCGGGATCGGCGGAGGATCGCCCAGCGGCACCCAGAACTCGACGGTGGTGCCCGCGCCCGGGGCGCTCTCGATACGGCACCAGCCGCCCGCGATCTGGGCCCGTTCCTGGATCAGGGACAGCCCGAGGTGGCCCGGGCGGGATTCGACCTCGAGGGGGTTGTAGCCCTGGCCGTCGTCGACGATCCGTACGAGACAGCCCTCGTCGAGCCCGAGCAGCTGGACGTGCACCGTCTTCGCCCGGGCGTGCTTGCGCACGTTCATCAGGGCTTCCTGCGCGGTCCGGTAGATCAGCGCCATGGTCTCGGCGGGCGGCTTGGCCGCGAGCCGGTCCTCCAGCCGGTAGGTGAGGCCGGTCTCGGTACGGATCTGCTCCAGCAGCCCGCGCAGCGCGGCGGCCAGGCAGCCGTGCTCCAGGCTGGACGGCCGCAGGTCGAAGATCAGCTGCCGCAGCCGGCTGAGCGACAGCTTCAGGGTCTCGTCCAGCTTGTCCATCACCCGCTGCTCCTCCGGGTCCCGCAGCCGCCGCCGCAGCTGCTGGAGCCGGAGGCTGGCCGCGGTGATCACCTGGATGGTGTCGTCGTGGATGTCCGCGGCGATCCGCCCGCGCTCGACCTCCTGGGCGTGGACGAGATGGCTGAGCAGGGCCTGCCGGTCCCGGTCGGTGACCTCCAGCAGCTCCAGGCTGCGTTCCAGGACGAACTGGGCGCGCTGCACCTCGGTGATGTCGCGGACGGTCAGGACGGTCAGCATCCCCTCCTCGGTGCGCAGCGGGCTGATGCTGACGTCGGCCGGGAACTGCTTGGCGTCGCTGCGCCGGCCGACCAGTTCCATGCTGTGGCCGAGCGGCTCCTCGGACTCGTCCCATTCGCGCAGCGAGATGGTCAGCGGCTGGTCGGGCAGCAGCGCCTCGACGGCGCGGCCGATGAGATGGTCGCGGTCGTAGCCGAAGAGGCACTCGGTGCGGTTGTTGGCGGCCTGGATGCGCCCGGAGGTGTCCACGATCATCATCGCGTCCGGGGAGGACTCGATGAGCTGGCGGAACCGGCTCTCGGCGGCCCGCAGCTGGCTCAGGTCGGCGACGAAGACGACGCCGCGGGCCCGCTTGCCCTGCAGATGGCCGCCGCTGAACTGGGCGGGGAACTCGGTGCCGTCCCGGCGGCGGCCCGCCATCGCGGAGGGCGCGCTGAACACCCGGCCGACAAGCTGTTCGGAGGCGGTGCGGTAGCGCTCGGGGACGAGGTCCCGCAGCCGCTTGTCGCGCAGCTCGGACGAGCTGTAGCCGAACATGTGCCGTACGTGTGCGTTCGCGAACTCGATCCGGCCGCGGGAGCCGAGGACCAGCACGCCGCAGGGGGCGTGGCCGAGCAGGTCCAGATACGACTCCTCCAGCCGGCCGCCCACCAGATCCTCGAAGCGCCAGGAGGCGCGGTCGGCGCGGCGCAGGGGTTCCGCGCAGTCGGTGAGGAGGTCGGCGGACATGGAGAACTGGTCGCGGGCGGCCCGGTTGATCGCCTCGAGTATCTCCTCGGCGGGGGTGCCCTTGACCAGGTAGCCGGTGGCGCCGACGGCGAGCATGTTGAGGACGGTCTCGCGGTCGCCGTGGGCGGACAGCGCGACCACGCGGGCGCCGGGGGCCTGGTCACGGATGGCGCGAACGCTGCCCGGGGCGTCGCCCTTTGGCATGTGCACGTCCATAACCACGACCCGGGGACGGTGTTCGACCGCCTCGTGCACGGCCTGCTCGTGGTCGATGGCCAGCCCCACGAGTTCCAGGTCGGGGTGGGAGTCGATGAGGTCCGCGAGGGCTTCCCGGACTGCCGGGTCGTCATCGGCCACCACAACGTCGATCCGGTCGTCACCCATCGCTACCCACCTCCCTTGAGGACGGCACCCTGCAGTTCGCGGATGCTGAGTTCATCGCGCCGGCAGTGCGCCAGCGACGGCATGACCGCGGCGAGCGGCGCGACCAGCACGTTGTAGTGGCTTCCGATGCGGTCGCACACGGCGACCGCCGCCGCGGCGTCCCACACCGCGGCCCAGAAGGCCCAGTCGTGACGGCGGTGGTTGCGGGCCGCGTCCAGGGCGGCGCGGCGCGCGACGGCGGCGGCCACGAGGATGCGGTACCGCTCCTCGTCGGTCGTGGTGCGGTGGACCTCCGCCCATCCCTCGGCCCGGGTCTGGCTGGAGGTCTGCTTCCACAGATCGGCCACCCGGTCGATTTCTTCGGGGGAGAGGTCCTCGATATGGGTCAGGAACTGGAGGACTCTTCGCGAGTTAGGGCCGAAAATAATACTCATAGGACACTCCAGGACGCATGGTACATCTCCGGACTATCGCGAACGTGGGCCTCAGGGCCCTGAAGGCGGCCGGACGGACCTGCCGGCCCACGTTCCCGCTTCGGGCGTCTTCGCCGACGTCACCGGCGTCACCGGCGTACCTAATCGTTCTGTCCGTGGCCCGAGGACATGTTGATGCTCGCCTTGGCGATGCCGCCGCTCTTCTGGCCGACGAGCTGGAAGGCGACGCCGTTCTCGTCGGCCGGGGTGATCCGGTACGAGCCCACCGCCGAGGCCTTGCCGCGGCTGTCGACCTGGAAGGTCGCGATCTTCCGCTGCCCGGTGGAGCCGGACCCGGCGTACGCGGTCACCGTCTCGCCCGGGGCGAAGCCCGCGACGTAGAAGCTCAGCGTGGTGCCCGCCCGGCCGCCGAAGGCGCTGGGCTCGGCGGACGGGGTGTACGGCAGCACCGTGAACCCCGAGCGCACCACGGCCCGGCTCTGGTCGCCGATCGCCATCAGCGTCTGCCGGCCCTTGAGCCCGAACGGCACGTTGAACGCCACGTCGCGGATCTGGCCCATGGCGTTCGCCTGGGCGGTGAAGGCGGGCAGCCCGCTGTTGCGGTTGATGTAGACCAGCACCCGCTCGCCGGGCGCGAACTTGTTGGCGGACAGCGTGATCCGCTGACCGGCCTTGAGCGCGTACGGCTTGGACTTCATCGACGGGTACATGGCCAGCATCTGGAAGGGTGCGGTGGCCGTGGTCTTGCTGCGCTTGCCCACCAGGACCAGCGTGCTGTTGCCGGTCGGGGCCACCCCGACCTTGATGTCCGCGCGGCCCACGCTGCCGCCGCTGTCGGTGTGCAGCGTGGTGACGGGGACGCCGGTGGTCCGTCCCCAGAACACGTCGATCGACTCGCCGGGCCGGAAGCCATGGGCGCTGACCGAGACGGTGTCGCCCGGCCGGCCGACCAGCTTGTTGATCCGCGCGGTGCCGACCGCGCCGCCGGTGATCACCTTGGCCTCGGCCGCGTTGGCGCTGCCGCGCTGCTGGGCGACGAGGGTGGCGGGCCGGCCGCTGTTCGACTCGGGCACGGTGAACCGGGCGTAGATCGAGCCGTAGCGGTCGGTACGGACGCTGCCGATGGACCGGCCCTTGGTGTCCGACGCCCGGGCCTTGAGCAGCAGGTCCACGGTGGACTTCTTGCCGAAGCCACCGCCCTCGACCGTCGCCTTGCCGCCGGGGGTCACCAGGCCCGGGTTGAGCACGATGATCGGGCCGGATGCCTGCGGGACGCGCTGGTTGCCCAGTTTGATGGTCTTGGGCTGCTTGGGCGGCCGTACCTCCTGCCGCTCGTGCGGATGCCCCTTCTTCGGGGCGCCGCCGCCTCCGTTGCCGGTGGTGTCGAGGGCGCCACCGAAGCCACCGCGCGCGATCACCTGCACGAGCGATCCGACGATCGCGAAGACCACGAGAGCGAGCAGGACCGTCTTCCAGGTGAGCTTCTTCTTGGGCTTGTCGCCCGGGTCGTTCCCGGCCGGGGATTTCTCCTCGTACTCGGGAACATCCCTGTCCTCCGGAACATCCCAGTCGTCGTACTCAGGCATGGCCTTCACCTCCTCTTCCCGCGGCTATTGCACCCGGTAGATTTCGAGCTTGATGTTGCCCTGGATGTCCGCCCAGACCCGGTCGGAATTCTGCAGGGCCCGTAGGATCCAGTTTTCGCGGCCGTCGGCGTTGTTCGTCGCCATCGACTTGCGCATTTTGTTCGACATGATGATGTAGTCGATGTTCTGCCATCTCTTTTTGAACAGCTTGTCGCGCACATCGGGGTCGGACGAGGCGTTCCAGTGCGAATGCGCGTAGGGATAGAACGGACGCACATCGTGCAGCTCTCCCCATAGGTCGTCGTCCATGATGATGCGCGAATTGGGCGGGACGTGTTTACGCACCCAGGCGATCTGGTCGTGCTGCATTTTGGTGAGATTGATCTTGGACTGGTACTGGTCCGCTATCTGCACATGGCCCTCGGTATTGGTGTGCACCAGATATCCGGAGGACGGTGACATCACCAGGACGATGGCGATCAGCGACGGCACGCCGACCCGTACGAGGGAATGTGCCTGCCGCATGAAACGACTCTGGAAAGAGGCCTTCAGCAGCCGGTCCACGGCCATGCCGATGCTGATCGCGAACATGGGGATCAGCGGCGCGACGTAGAAGTCCAGCACCACGCTGCCGCGCAGCAGGTAGAAGGTGTAGCCGAAGGCCAGGGTGCCGACGATCAGATAGCCCAGGTTGCGCTGCCGGTCCCGCAGCCCCCACCACAGGCACAGCAGCATCGCCGCGAACCCGGTGATCAGCATGAACGAGTCGCGCATCAGCCAGCTCGTGTAGAGCAGACCGTGGTGGCTGAGCAGGGTGCCCTGGCTGCGGTTGAGCTGCCACCACAGGGTGTAGAGCAGCGAGACGTGGTCCGCGGGCGGGTTGTTCAGGTCGAAGTCGAAACTGCTCGGCAGAAGCTCGTTCTTGAGCACCGAGTACGTCACATAGGCGCCGATCGGAGCCGCCGCGGCGAACGGCCAGAGGGTACGGAGGAACCGGTGGCTCGCCGACCCCTTGATCCGCCGGTAGAGCAGATAGATGAAGCTCGGCACGAAGAAGATCGCGTTTTCCTTGGTGATCAGCGCGAGCCCCAGGGCCACCCCGCCGCCGAACACCGATCTGATGGTGGTCTCCCGCCGCAGCAGGGCGAACAGGCTGAGCAGCAGCCAGAACATCATCAGGTTGTCCAGCAGCACTTGGCGCTGGTAGTAGACCGCGATCGGCGAGACGTTGAAGAAGAACGCGGCGATGGTGGCGGCCAGCGTGCTTCCCGACAGCCGCCGGGTGACCTCGAACAGCAGATAGACGCTCGCGACATGCACCAGAAGCATCAGGAAGCGACCGGTGTTGATCGCGTTGCCGAACGTCTCGAACTGCTTCGGCAGCGGGAAGACCCAGCCGGCCAGCGTGATCCAGCCCGCCGGGGCGTGGTCGTAGTCGTAGGTGTAGGGGGACAGGCTGGTCTCCCGCACCAGCGACCAGGCCCGCTGCATGTAGATGCCCTCGTCGGTGAGGTAGAGGGGGTAGCGGAACAGGTGGTAGCCGTGGGTGAGCGCTCCGGTCAGCAGGGAGAGCACCAGGGCGATCCGCCCGGCGTTCCCCAGCGGCGGGAACCAGCCGCGCTCCACGGAGAACCGGCGGCGGCGCCGCGCGGGGGGCCGCTGCGGGGCGGCCCGGTCCTGGTCGACGGTGGCCGGGTTCGAGGGTGCCTTGTGGGGCACGGGGTCATGCGACACGCGACTCCGCCTCCTCGGTCTGGCCCCGGTGGGCGCCCACGTGCTGTGTCTTCTCCCAGTCGTGGCGGCCGGCCAGCTGCCGCCGCATGGCCCGCAGCGCCGCGTACGCGAGGACCATCTGGAACGGGAACCAGGCGATCGCCATCCGGACGACGGCCTTCGGCGAGGCTTCGAGCCCATGGGCGTCGGTGAACTCGTACAGGCCGACCATCTGCACCAGGAAGTGCGCGACCAGCAGCAGTACGGGCAGATACGAGCAGAGCGCGATCAGCACCGGCACCTTGAGGATCAGGATCATGCCGAGCGAGATCGGCAGATAGAGGCCGAGCAGCGCCTGCCCGCGCGGGAACACCAGCACGTAGAAGGCCAGCCAGCGCTGTTTGCGCGTCGGCATCTTCTTCCAGGTGCCCTTCTTCAGGGTCTGCATGAAGCCCTGGCTCCAGCGGGTGCGCTGCCGGATGAAGTGGCCGAGGGTGGGCGGGGTCTCCTCCTTGGTCACATACCGGTCGTCGTAGACCACGCGCACCCGCTCGCCCATCGCCGAGATCCGCAGGCCCATGTCCGCGTCCTCGGTGAGGTTGCGGTCGTCCCAGCCGCCGAGCTTCAGCAGCAGGGCGCGGGCGAAGAAGACGGTGTTGCCGCCGAGCGGGATGGAGCCGTGGTGGGCGTGGTAGTGCAGCCGGCTCTTGAACCAGAAGAAGTACTCCAGGACGTTCAGCGTGGAATACCAGTTGGACTGGTAGTTCATGAGCTGGACGCCCGCCTGCACCACCCGGACCCGCTCCTGCACCATCACGGTGTTGACGAGCCGGAATATCTTCGGGTGGATGTCGTCCTCGGCGTCGAAGATGGTCACGACCTGGTTGGCGGTCTGCGGCAGGGCGGTGTTGAGCCCGTGCGGCTTGTTGATCGGCCCGTCGTCGAAGACCACGACCCGCACGTTGTGGAGCCCTTCCCGGGCCAGCTGGTCGATCTTCTCCTCGGCCTTTTTCACGGTGCCGTCGTCGTCCTGTGAGCAGATCACGAAGACCTCCAGCAATTCGGCCGGATAGTCGGCGCGCACCACCCGCTCGATCGTGGACTGGATGACGTCTTCCTCATGCCGGGCGGGCAGCAGCACGCTGAAGGAGAGCCGCGGCGGAATGAAGGTTTCCGGCGCCCTGGCCTTCCGCTCGGCGTCCGCCCGGTCCCAGGTGTAGAGCATGAGGTAGAGGACGTGGGTCGACTGCACGGTGAGCAGCACCGAGACCAGTACCAGCACCAGATAGACGATCGGGATAATCATCGGCTTCGCCTCCCCCACACCCAGCCGGTACTGCAGACGAAGTTGACCGCGAACGCGGCGGCGATGCCGAGGCAATTCGCCAGCAGGAGATGCATTCCGGCGCGCACCAGCGACCAGACGAGCACGACGTTGATCGCGAGTCCGCCCAGCACGGATATGTTGAATTTGACGAAACGTCCGGCCGACGGGGTGCGCAGGGCGAAGGTCCACCGGTCGTTGAGCAGATAGTTGTGGACCACGGCGAGTTCCACCGCGATGCCGGACGCCACCAGAAGCGGCAGTCCCACCCAGTGGTAGAGCGCGAAAAGCGCCGCCGAATTCACCAGCACACCGCCCCCGCCGACCACAGCGAACCGCAGCGCCAGACCGGGCAGACCCGCCGTCCTCCCCCGCGGTGAACGGGCCCGGACAGGGCTCCCGTTTCGCCGGTGGGTGGTCACGTCCGCTCGATCGCCCGGCTCTCCCGTGCGCTCACTGAACGTTCGGAAACGCTGCATCGCGACTCCCTCGACAGGAGGCTCTTATCGCCGTCGAGTCCCAGAGTGCGTCACCCGCAAAGGAGGTAGTACCCGCGCCTGGGGGAGCGGTGAGTGCACCTTCGGCGGACCTCTTTCCTCCCCCATTTCGGGGAGCGCCGCTTCTCCGGCCCCGGGCCTTTCCCCCGAAGAGGGGAAGGGCGGATCCCTCGCCCGCGGGTGTCAGTACTTCCGGGGGCTGCCCAAGATGAAAGGGGCCCGACGGCCTTGCGTCCCGTGCGATGAGAGTAGGTGACGTAATGTCAGGTCACGTGATGTCACGCCATCCATTCGCCGGCCGGGCCGGAGCGGTCATCGCAGCGATGACCCTCGCACTGGCCACGCCGGCTGCGGCGAGTGATTCCGGCAGCGGTGCGTTGCACGATTCCGAATGGGCGCTCACCGCGCTCAAGGCGGAGCGCGCGTGGAAATTCAGCAAGGGTGCCGGAGTGACCGTCGCGGTCGTCGGCACCGGGGTGGACGCGACCCATCCGGATCTGCGTGGGCGGGTGGCCGCCGGAAAGGATTTCGCGGGCGGCGGCAGCCCCGTCACCCGGGACGACGGAAACGCGGACGAGCAGGGCACCCACGCCGCGGGCATCATCGTCGGCACCGGCCGCAATTACCGCGGCGACGGGGTGTACGGGCTCGCGCCCCGGGCCCGGGTCATGCCGCTCGGCGTCTTCCGCAACGGAAAGCCCCAGGCCGCGGCCACCGCCCGGGCCATCCGCCACGCGGCGAGCCATGGCGCGCACATCATCCATGTGGCCGTGTCCTTCAAACACCCCAGCCCCGCCCTGAAGTCCGCGGTGAAGTACGCCGCCACCCAGGACGCCATGGTCGTGGCGGGAGCCGGGGACAACGGCAAGGACGGCAACCGGCCCACGTACCCGGCCGCCCTCCCCGGGGTGGTCGCCGTCGTGGCCACCGACAAGAAGGGCGCCGTGTGGACCTCGTCCCACCACGGCGGGACCATCACGCTCGCCGCGCCCGGCGTCTCCATCCTCACCACGGCGGGCAACAACGACTACTGGACCGGCGACGGCACCGGCTACGCCGCGCCCTGGGTCGCCGCCGGGGCGGCGCTGCTGCGCTCGGAACACCCCCGCTGGAACTCGCGCCAGATCGTCCGGAAGCTGATCGACACGGCCGACCGGAAGAGCGCCGCGGGCCACGATCCGCGCTACGGCTACGGGGTGATCGCCCCCGCCAAGGCGCTCGCGGACCGGGCCGCGCCGCCGCCCTCCGCCGAGCCCACCGCGGCCCCCTCCCCGCACCGCACCAAGGCGGCCGCCGCGACTCATGCCGCGGGGGATGAACCCGCCCTGGTCACGATAGGGATCGTGGCCGGTGTGCTGGTCGTGCTCGCGGTGCTGGCCGTGGTGCTCATCAGCCGCCGCCGCCCGCCGCCCGGCAACTCCCACCACAGCTGACCGGCGGAGGTGGCGATGTTCACCGAACCGCGCGACCGCGCCGCCCGGGCCCGCCCGCCGGCGCGATCGCGCCGGACCGCCTGGCTGAGCCGCGGGATGGCCCACGTGCTGCTCATGGTGGTGCTGGCCGAGGTCGTGATGGCCGCCACCACGGTACGTACGCTGCTGGAGCCCTCGGCCACCCATGCCCTCCGGCCGTCACTCCCCGTGGCCGAGCCGTTCTATCCCGCGACGACCCGCTTCTACACCGACCCGCACAACCCCGCCGCGTCCTGGGTGCGCGCCCATCCGCGCGACCGGCGGGCGGCGGCCATCCGCAGGCGCATCGCCGACCAGCCGCAGGCCGCCTGGTTCACCGAGACCAACGAGTCGCTGGTCGAGGAGCAGGTCCGGGGCCTGGTCGGCACAGCTGCGGCCCAGCGGCGGCTGCCGGTCCTGGTCGCGTACGCCATCCCGCAGCGGGACTGCGCGCAGTACAGCTCCGGCGGCAGCGGCGACGCGGGCGTCGCCTACCGGCGCTGGATCGACGCCTTCACCCGGGGCGTCGGCGACCGGCCCGCCCTGGTCGTCCTCGAACCGGACGCCCTCGCCCACCTGGGCTGTCTGCGCAAGCGGCAGCGTGCGGAGCGGTTCGCGGCCCTGGCGTACGCGGCCCGGACGCTCCAGGTGCGGGCCCCGCGCGCCCGGGTCTACTACGACGCCGGGAACTCCGGCTGGCAGCCCGCGCGCACCATGGCCGGGCGGCTGCGGCACGCCGGTATCGACCGGTACGGGGACGGCATCGCGGTCAACGTCTCCAACTTCAACGCCACCCGCGACGAGGTGCGCTACGGCCTGAGCGTGCTGCGCGAGCTGCGCCGCCCCCGGCTGGGGGTCGTGGTCGACACCAGCCGCAACGGGGCGGGGCCTACGCCCAAGCACCAGTTCTGCGATCCGCCGGGCCGCAGGCTGGGCCGGACCCCCACCGCGGCCACCGGGATCCCCGGGGTCGACGCCTTCCTGTGGATCAAGCAGCCGGGGCAGGCGGACGGCTGCACGGCCGGTGCGGGCGTCTTCGTCCCCGGCTACGCGTACCGGCTGACCGGCTGATCCTCGCCCGGTAGGCATCCCAAGGGGCCCCGCGGACCTCCGCGGGGCCCTTTCTTGTGCCCTCGCACACCCTCCACCACCCCCCGCAAAACGGACATACCTCATATAAAACGGCCGAATTCCGCTACCTCAACTGAGGTAGTCGGAATTCGGCCGTTTGGCGTGCCCTGAATTCCTGCAATTGAGGTATCCAGATTTCGGTCATGCGTACGGTGTTTCGAGCCCCGGGCTTTTCTAATGTCGGTGAGCGACAGGACAAAAAAGCCCGAAGGAGCTCCATCGATGCAAAGAGTTCTCGTCGTGGAGCACCACACCCAGGTGCTGAGTGCTCTCGCTGATCTCGTGATCGAGGAGCCGGGACTGGAGTTGTCCGGAATTGCCGGATCGGCCCGGGAGGCAATTTCTCTGGCCCGAGCAGCGCAACCGGATGTGGTGCTGATCGATGTGGACGGGCCCGGCTGGAAGGCCCAGGGGCTTGACCGTCTCATCGGCGACCTCCTCCCGCAGGCGCGGATTGTCCGGCTGACCGCCGTATCCGACCCCCAAATGGAATGTCTGGAATCTCCGACGAACACCCCCAGCATTCTCAAGACCGAAATACGCGAATTCCTCAGGAGTATCACCGAATGAATTCCCCCATGGACCAGAACAACGTCCCGACCAACCCCGAGACCACCGAGACGAAGCGCGCTCCGCGCTCCCGCCGTCTGCGTATGGGTATCGCCGCGGCCGTCGTCGCTGTCGCTGCCGTGGGTGGCACCGTCACGGCGTTCACCATGAACTCCGACGACTCGGGCTCCTCGTCCTCGGCCGTCGCGGGCAAGGCCGCCGGTTCTGATGTGAAGTTCCCGCTGTCCACCAAGAAGGGTGACATCGTGGACTCGCAGGGCCACAAGGTCGTCATGACCGGTGTGAACTGGTTCGGCTTCGAGACCGGCACCTTCGCGCCGCACGGCCTGTGGACCCGTAGCTTGGATTCCATGCTGGACCAAATGGCGAAGCAGGGGTTCAACACCATGCGGCTCCCCTACTCGAACGAGATGTTCGACGCCAAGAGCAAGCCCAATGGGATCGACTTCAAGAAGAACCCCGACCTGAAGGGCCTCACCGGCCAGCAGATCATGGACAAGGTCGTCAAGGGTGCCACCGACCGCGGCATCATGGTGATCCTGGACCAGCACCGCCCGGACCAGTACGGCCAGAGTGAGCTGTGGTACTCCCAGAGCCTCACCGAGAAGAAGTGGCTGAGCGACTGGGTCAAGCTGGCCGAGCGCTATAAGAACAACGACCGGGTGGTCGGCGCCGACCTGCACAATGAGCCGCGTGGCCAGGCCACGTGGGGCGACGGCAACGCGAAGACCGACTGGCGCCTGGCGGCCACCAAGGCCGGTAACGCGATCCACAAGGTCAACAAGAACTGGCTGATCTTCGTCGAGGGCACCGACCGCCACAAGAACGAGCAGTTCTGGTGGGGTGGCGACCTCCAGGGTGTGAAGAAGCACCCGGTGAAGCTGGACGAGGGCAACAAGGTCGTCTACTCGGCCCACGACTACGGTCCGGGCGTCTTCAACCAGAACTGGTTCCAGGCGAAGGACTTCCCGAAGAACATGCCCGCCATCTGGAAGAAGCACTGGGCCTACATCAAGCAGCAGAACATCGGTCCGGTGCTGCTGGGTGAGTTCGGTGGCCGCAAGACCGCGGGCAACAGCACCGAGGCCATCTGGCAGAACGCCCTGATGGACTACCTCAAGAAGAACGGCATCAGCTACACCTACTGGACCTGGAACCCGGACTCGGGTGACACCGGCGGTGTGCTGAACAAGGACTGGAAGACGATCGACAAGAACAAGATGAAGATGCTGTCCGAGTACCAGATGCCTCTGCTGCAGCCGAAGGGGAAGACGTCGGAGTGACCCCTTCCGGCCATCGGCCGAGCACGGTGAAGTGACAGCGAGGGCCCGCAGGCAGCCGCCTGCGGGCCCTCCGTCGTGTCCGCGCCGCTCGCGGCCGCCTGGACCGCCTGGGCCGCCCGGAAAGCCTGGAAAGCGCCGAAACTCCGGAAAGTCACGGATGGAGGGAAGCGGGACGCGCTCCCGCCGGGTTTCCCTCCCGGGCCCGGACCGTGCCACGGACCGGCCCCGGCATCCAGGGAGGCCGCCCATGAACCCCCACCAGCACACCGGCCGGCTGCTCTTTCCGCTGGCCGCGCTCATGGTGATCGCGGCCGACCAGGTGAGCAAGGCGCTCGCGGTGGCCGCCTGGAGCGGTACCTGGGGGCCGCAGGCCCGGCTGGGGCCGTTCCGCGCGGTGCTGGTGCACAACGCGGGCGTGGCCTTCGGGCTGGGGAACGGCCGCCCGGCGCTGATCACCATGATCACTCTCACCGGCGCGGTCGCCACCCTGGCCGCCGTGTGCGCGGGACTGCGGGCCCACGGCCGGGGCCTGGCGTGCGGCATGGCGCTGATCGCCGGGGGCTCGGTCGGCAACGGCGCCGACCGGGTGGTGCGGCCGCCGGGCCCGCTGCGCGGCGCCGTGGTCGACTGGATCACGGTGGCGGGGCGCGGCCCGGTGTTCAACCTGGCCGATGTCGCCCTCGTCACCGGGACCCTGCTCACCGCGGCCGTACTGCTGTACTCGGCCGCGCGGCGGCCCCGCGTCAGCCTCCGGACTTGCGTACCGCGCTCGGCCCCGGCCCCGGCCCCGGACCCGGACCCGGACCCGGACCCGAGCCCGGCATCCGATCCGGGTCCCCCGGCTCCCGGGTGCTCTCCCGCTCCGCGATCGAGGCCGCGAACTCCTTCAGCCGCGCCAGCGCCGCTTCGTCGGTCACCCCCCGGGAGGCCAGCGCGCTGGTGATGCGCTGGTAGAGGGACAGCTCACGGGCGCAAGCGAGGCACTCCGCCACATGGGCCCGCACCCGGCTGGCGTCCGGCGCGTCCAGTTCGCCGTCGAGGTACGACTGGAGCATCGGGGCGCCCACCGGGCACTCTTTCGTCCGGCGCCGCTCGGTGTCGCGCCACCATGTCCATCGGCTCATGCCTCACCTCGCTCGGGTTCCCGTCCGGTGCGTCCCGCGGCCAGCAGCTGGTTCCGGATCCGCCTGCGGGCCCGGTGCAGCCTGCTCATCACCGTGCCCTTGGGGACGTCCAGCACCTGCGCCGCCTCCGCGTACGACAGCCCGTCCACATGGACCAGCCGTACGACCTGCTGGTCGCGGAGCGGCAGTGCGGTGAACGCGGCGTCCACGGCCTCGTCGAACGCGGTGTCCACCACCAGTTCCTCGGGGGTGGCGTCGCGGGCCGGGGAGAGCCGTTCCAGCTCGGTGTCCGGGTCGTCCAGCAGGCGGGGCCGGCGCTGGCGGCGCCGGCTCACCTCCGCGTGCCGCATGATCGTCAGCAGCCAGGCCCGTGGATGTCTCCCGTCAAAACGGCCGACTGCCCGGTACGCCCGTAGTAACGTGTCCTGCACGAGATCTTCGGCGTCGGCGCGCTGAGCGGTCAGGGACATCGCCACGCGCAGCAGCACCTCGATCTCGGGCAGCACGTACTGGGTGAACATGCGTTGCTGATGGGCGTCCGGGTCAGCCACGTGTGCCTCCTCGGATCCGGACCCCCCGGGGACGCGAAAGCGACATATCACACTCTGTGTAACATCTCGCTCACGGCGTCGCGCGGGGTGGTCGGCGATCCGGGTGACACGGCGGCGGGCGGGGCTGTTCGGGCAGGGCTGGTTACGCCTTGACGGAGACCAGCCGCTTGCCGTCGCTCGTACGGACCTCGAAGCGATCGATGTCGTCGCTCTTCATGCCCGCTCCGCCATGCGCCCACAGCGGCTTCTTCGCGATCTCCTCGCTGCTGTTCTCGATCCCATAGCCCCACTTGGGCACGGCCCAGGTCATCATGGTCTGCTCATGACCGTCCTTGGAGATCGCGATGAGGCTGCAGTTGAGCGGGCCCTTGACGTTCTTCAGCCGCAGGACGGCGTCGACGCCCCACATCTTGTCCTGCAGCGCGACCGCCGCCGACACCTTGGTGGTCGGGTCGGTGCCCTCCATCTTCATCGGCATCTTGGCGAAGAGCGCGCTGTCCGTCGGGCTCGCCGCGACGGGCGTCTCCGAGCCGGAGCCCGAGGTGGCGGCCATCGTGCCGAGCGGTCCACCGACGATCAGGGCGGCCGCCGCCGCGACCAGGTACAGGCCGCGCCGCTTGCGCTTGCTGCGGGCCGCGGCGACCTCGCCGACCATGCGGTTCAGCAGGGCGGGGCCGGGCTTGGCGGTCAGGGTGTCGATGGCGGTCGGGGTGGCGGTGAACGCGTGCGGGGTGTGGCCCGTGATCGCGGTCCGGCCGGGTGCCCCGTGGATGCCGGGGATGTCCGCCGCGAGGTCCGCCAGCAGGGGTTCCAGTCCGGTCAGCTCGTCGAGCTGCCGTCCGCACTGGTCACAACCGGCCAGATGCTCCTCGAAATAGGTGGCGTCCGCCTCGTCGAGCACGCCGAGCACATACGCGCCAACGGCGTCGTGTCCCGCGTGGTGCGCCTGCGCTGTCATGCCGTCACTCCTCTCTCCTCAAGCGCGAGCTTCATGGAGCGCAGCGCGTAGAAGACCCGGGATCGAACCGTCCCGCTGGGTATGCCGAGCGTTTCCGCCGCTTCGTTGACCGTACGGCCCTTGAAGTAGGTCTCGACGAGCACCTCGCGATGGGCGTCGCTGAGGTCGTGCATCGCGTCGGAAAGTGTCATCAGCCGTAGTGCCCGGTCGATCTCGTCCTCCGCAGGCATCAGCTCCAGTGGAGACGGGTCGACTTCCTGGGGCCTGGCCTGCCTGCTGCGGTGCCCGTCGATGACGATGCGCCGCGCGACCGTGACCAGCCAGGGCCGGATGGAGCCGGTGGCCCGGGACAGCTGGTCCGCATTCCGCCAGGCGCGGACCAGGGTCTCCTGCACGACGTCCTCCGCGCGATGGCGATCGCCCGCGACCAGGCGCAGTACGAACGCGAGCAACGGTCCGGCGTGCTCCTGGTAGAGCGCACGCATAAGTTGCTCGTCCGGTGTACCGCGCTGCGATCTGGACGGACGCTCATCGGCCACGGCGGCGTCGTCGTGCACCAGAACCTCCAGGACAGGACCTGAGTTGGACAACATCAACTGACGACTCCCGGTCTGTGCCCCGGGGGGGTTGGGTGGCCATGTCGGCCTCTTCCTCCCTTCGTACGGACGGGAGGGGGCGGCCACTCAACGCGTCGGGAAGAAAGTTCCGATCAGTTCCTGGAGTTGCCCGGAGGGAGTGGTGGTGAGGCAGTGGGTGAAGGGCCTCAGGGGTGCCCTCGTCTGATGCCCTCAGCCGATGTCCTCAGGTGGTGTCCTCAGGTGATGGCCGAGCTGAGGACATGGGGCTGGACCTTGCCCTCCAGCATCGCGCCGAGCCCTTCGACCGCGCACACGCCCGGGTTGTCCGCGATGTTCACGGGGACGCCGGTCGCCTCCCGCAGCAGGGTGTCCAGCCCGGGCAGCACCGCGCTGCCGCCCGCCAGCACGATGCCGCGGTCGGCGAGGTCGGCCACCAGATCGGGCGGGCAGCGGCGCAGTACGGCGCTGATCGCGTCGAGGACGGCGGTCAGCGGGGTGCGGATGGCGTTGCGTACGCCCTCGACGTCGATCGTTACGGACCGGGCGAGCCCGGTGGCCACATCGCGGCCGTGCACCTCGGTGCCGAGAGAGGCCAGCGCCGTGTCGCCGAGGACCAGGTGCAGCGGGCGGACGGCCTGGCTCGGCAGCATCAGGGCGTGCTCGTTGCGCAGGTGCTGGACGACGGCGTGGTCGACGGTCTCGCCGCCCACCGGCACCCGTTCGGCGGCCACGATCGCGCCCAGCGACAGCACCGCGACCTGTGTGGTGGCCGCGCCGCACACCACGATCATCGTCGCCTCGGGCCGCTCCACGGGCAGCCCGCAGCCCACGGCGGTGGCGATCAGCGTGTCCACCAGCTCGACCCGCCGGGCGCCGAGCCCGGACAGCGTCTCCACGGCGGCGCGCTGGGCGAGCGGATCGGCGTCGTGCGGTACGCAGACGGCGGCGCTCGGCAGCGGCTTGCGGCGCCAGGCGCGGCGCAGCTTGTTGCCGAGGAGCAGCCGCAGCATGCGCTGCGCCATGGCGATGTCGACGACGGTGCCACCGGCCACGGGACGCACCACCCGGATGTGGGCAGGCGTACGGCCCGTCATGCGCTCGGCGAACGCCCCGACCGCGATCACCGCGCCGGTGCGGGTGTTGACGGCGGCCACGGTGGGCTCGTCGACGATCAGGCCGGTGCGCTTGAGGTAGACGCGGGTCCTGGACGCTCCGAGGTCCACGGCGATGGAGCAGCGACGCAGCCGCTCAAGGCTGATGCTCATGTGGCCATCGTGTGCGCCGGGGCGCGGCCGCTGCCTCCGGAGGTGCGCCGGTCGGGCGAGCCCCCCTTTCTTTTGGCTGGTCCTTGGCGTCCGCGTAGCACTCCACCGCCGCCACGGTGAGGGGGAAGCGGACCGGGGTGGGGCCGAAGGCGATGGTGCCGGCCGCTTCGCCCGCCTCCGCGATCGCCTGCCGCACCGCCGCCACCTCCGGCTCCGGGCAGTGCACGATCACCTCGTCGTGCTGGAAGAAGACCAGCTCGGCGCGGAGCCCGGCGGCCGCCAGGGCGCGGCGCAGCGCCGCGAGCATCAGCACCGCCCAGTCGGCGGCGCTGCCCTGGACGACGAAGTTCCGGGTGAAACGGCCGCGGGCGCGGGCGCCCGGCGTGCTGCCGTAGCTCGGCTCCTCGCCCAGGTCGCGCGGCAGGCCCGCCTCGTCGGCCGGGTCGGTGGCGGTGCCGTCGGCCGGTGGGCAGGTGCGGCCCAGCCAGGTGCGCACCAGGCGGCCCTCCTCGCCCGCGCGGGCCGCGTCGTCCACGTACGCCACGGCCGCCGGGAAGCGGCGCCTGAGCGCGGCGAGGTGCTTGAGCCCGTCGCCCGAGGTCTGCCCGTAGATCGCGCCGAGCAGCGCGAGCTTCGCCTGGTCGCGGCGGCCGGCGAAGGCGCGGTCGGACAGCTCCGCGTACAGGTCCCGGCCGGTGCCCGCGACCTCCATCAGGCCTCGGTCGCGGGAGATCGCGGCGAGCACCCGGGGCTCCATCTGGTCGGCGTCGGCGACGACCAGCCGCCAGCCCGGGTCGGCGACGACCGCGCGCCGCACCACCTTGGGGATCTGGAGGGCCCCGCCGCCGTGGGTGGTCCAGCGGCCGGAGACGGTGCCGCCGGGCAGGTAGGCGGGGCGGAAGCGGCCGTCGCGCACCCAGGACTGGAGCCAGGACCAGCCGTGGGCGGTGTGCAGCCGGTAGAGCTTCTTGTACCGCAGCAGCGGCTCCACCGCGGGGTGGTCGATCTCCCGCAGCTCCCACGCCCGGGTGGAGGTGAGCGTGATCCCCGCGCGCCCGAACGCCCGGATGACGTCGGCGGGCAGATCGGGCCGCACCCGCACCCCGTCCCCGAAGGCGCGGGACACCTCGTCGGCCAGCTCGACCAGCCGCTGGGGCTCAAGACCGCCCGGATAGCGCTCGCCGAGCAGCTCGTCCAGCAGCTCCCGGTGGCGGTCGGCCCGCCAGGGCACCCCGGCGCGCCGCATTTCGGCGGCGACCAGGGTCCCGGCCGATTCGGCGGTGGTCAGCAGCCGCATCCGGTCCGGGTGCTCGGCCGCGTCGGTGCGGGCCAGCTGCGCCTGGTACACCGCCAGCAGCGCGTCGAGCGGGTCGGTGCCGGGCGGCAGCGGCGGCGGGCCGGGCTCGAACAGCGACGGCTGGGTCTGGGCGGCCCGCACCGGCGGGTCCTCGGGTACGGGCAGCCCGCGCAGCCGGGCCCAGGCCGCGGCGAGGGAGCGCGGGGCGCCCGAGCGCCCCTCGTGGCCGAGCAGCAGGGCCTCGGCCGCCTCGATGTCGTAACACCGCTCGACCCGGACCCCGGCCGCCAGCAGCCGTGGATACACCTCGGCGGTGGACCGCCACACCCACCGGTCGGCCTCCGGGCGGGACCGCACGGCTTCGGCGATCCCGCCCCGCGCCGCCGGGACCTCGGCAACCGGCCCGGCGGCCTTTCCGGAGGCGTCCAGCGGGCAGAGACGAACACCCCCGTCGCCCGTCTCCGCCGCTGCCCACCTCATGACCGTGAGTCTGGCAGGGGGGTCTGACAACGGCCGGGCAACGGCCCGGCAACGGCCCCGGGAGCAACGGCGAGCGACGCGCGAGGGGTTGACCCCGCGACCGGGCGGCTCTACCGTCCGTTCGCAATGACGGATCGTGTTCGAAATATCGACCGGACGTAGCACAGGACTGTCCGGGCCTCTCGACCCCTGGAGCCTTCCATGACCCGCATCCGCACCAGAGCGCTGCCGCTGCTGACGGCCGCGCTGCTCGCGCTCGTCGCCCTGCTGCAGACGGGCAACGCCTCCGCCGCGAAGGCCGAACCGGCCGGTTCCCCGGGAGTGAGGGCCGGGAGCTTCACCAATCCGGTCGTGACGCAGAACGGCGCGGACCCGACGATCATCCGCTACGCCGGGTACTACTACCACCTGGGCACCACCTGGGCCTCGCACTGGGAGATGCGCCGGTCCCCCACGCTCGGCGGGCTGAAGACCGCGGCGCCCACCACCGTGTACCGCGAGACCGTGGCGTCCCGCTGCTGCAACTTCTGGGCGCCGGAACTGCACCGGCTGAACGGCCCGAACGGACTGCGCTGGTATCTGACGTACAGCGCGGGCGTCTCGGCGAACATCGACCACCAGCACGTCCATGTGCTGGAGAGCGCCGGATCCGATCCGCTGGGCCCGTACACCTACAAGGGCCAGGTCGATCCGTACGGCGACAACCGCTGGATGATCGACAGCAGCTATCTCTCCCTGCCGGACGGCCGCCTCTACATGCTGTACTCCTTCTGGGAGGGCGGTTCGCAGAACCTCTACGCGGTCCGGATGAGCAACCCGTGGACCCCGACCGGCGCCGGTGTCCGGATCGCCACGCCCACCTACGGCTGGGAGAAGTCGGGCAGCGCGGTCAACGAGGGGCCGACCATCCTGCAGCGCGGCGGCCGGACCTTCCTCACCTTCTCCGCCTCGCACTGCGACACCCCGGACTACAAGCTCGGCCTGATGGAGCTGACCGGGAGCGATCCGCTGGCGGCGGGCGCGTGGAAGAAGTACGCCAACCCGGTCTTCCAGCGCAATGACGCGGCCGGGGTGTACGGGCCGGGCCACAACTTCTTCTTCCCCTCGCCCGACGGCAAGGAGGTCTGGATGGCCTACCACGCCAACGCCAAGCCCACGGACGGCTGCGGCGGCACCCGTACCACCAGGGCGCAGAAGGTGAACTGGAACGCGGACGGCACCCCGAACTTCGGCGTCCCCGTCTCCACGTCCACCGTCCTGGCCGAGCCCTCCGGCACCCCGGCGGCCCTGCGGCGCTGACGACGCCCGGCACCACCTGACGACGAGGACGCCCCGCGGGCCAACCCGCGGGGCGTCCTCGTCGTCTTTCATGACGACCGACCATGACGACCGACCATGACGACTGATGCGCGCCGGGCGGGGCAGAAGACGCCGTGCCTCAGTGATCACGCTGTTATGCACGTGCATCTGCTCATGCATTTGCCCATGCGCAAGTAAAGAAACGCGGCTATGATCCGAGGCAGTTGACCGTTGCACTAATGCACGAACAGTGGAGAACCCTGTGCGCGACCACCCGTACAACGGCATGGCGGCCGCGGACCTCCAGGGGGTCGTCTGGCAGAAGAGCAGGCACAGCAATTCCCAGGGGTCCTGTGTCGAGTTCGCCAAGCTGCCCGGCGGACACGTGGCCGTACGGAACTCCCGCTTCCCGGACGGACCGGCGCTCGTCTACACCCCGGCCGAGGTCGAGGCGATGCTGCGCGGCGCCAAGGACGGGGAATTCGATCATCTGGTGCACGACCCGGTCGGCCATGTGTGAGCGACACTGGTAGTGATCGGTGGGGGCCTGCGATGTGAGACGGGCGATGAGCGATGAACGGCTCGGTCCGGATAGGTCATGTCCTCGGGGTGCCCCTGCGGATGCACTGGAGCGCCCCGGTACTGATCGTCGTGCTCGCCTACGGGCTCGGCCGCGAGACGCTGCCCGCCTGGACGCCCGGCCGGACCGGACTCGTGTACGCGGTCGCCAGCGTGATCGGCGCGCTGCTGCTGATGGGGAGCCTGCTGCTGCATGAGGCCGCGCACGCGGTCACCGCGCGCGGCAAGGGCGTCTCCGTCGAGGACGTCACGCTGTGGGCCCTCGGCGGTGTGACCCAGATGGGGCGCCCGCGCACCGCCGGGATCGCCCTGCTCGTCGCGGTCAGCGGCCCGCTCACCAGCCTGGTCATCGGCGGCGTCGCCGTGGGCGCCGGGGTCGGGACCAACGCGCTGGCCGGATGGGGGCTGCCCGCGGCGCTGCTGATCTGGCTGGGCTGGGCCAATCTGCTGCTGGGGGTGTTCAACCTGCTGCCCGCCGCGCCGCTGGACGGCGGCCGGGTGGTGCAGGCGCTGCTGTGGTGGCGTACGGGCGACCGGGAACGGGCCGAGCGGGCGGCCGGGCGCAGCGGCCAGATCTTCGGGATCCTGCTCGTCGCGGTCGGCTGGTTCTCGTTCGTGCGCGGGCAAGGCGGCGGGCTGTGGATCGCGCTCGTCGGGCTGTTCATGCTGGTGATCGCCAACGCGGAGCGGCGGCGGGCCGGGATCAACACGGCGCTGCGCGGCGTGCGGGTGGGCGACGCGATGTCGTCCCCGGTCGCGACGGGCGCCGACTGGCTTCCGGTGGGGCGGTTCATCGACGAGGTGGCGGCGCACTCACGCCACTCGGTGCTGCCGCTGCTGGACTTCGAGGGCCGGCCCAGCGGTGTCGTGGAGTTGCGCGCGCTGGCCGCGGTGCCGGCCGGGATGCGGGAGGACCGGCGGGTGCGCGAGGTGGCGACGCCGCTGGAGCGGTGCACGGTCGCGGTGTCGGACGAGCTGCTGAGCGAGGTGCTGGAGCGGGCCCGGCCGGGGGCCGGGGGGATGCCGGTGCTGGTGGTGGACGACGGGCATCTGGAGGGGATCGTCACCTCCCACGATGTGGGGCGCCTCTTCCAGCTGCACACGCTGGGCATCACGACGGCGCCGCCGGAAACCACGCCCCATTGAGCGACGCGCTGGGACAGGATCTAGGCGCGGGGCAGGCGGAAGAGGGCCCAGACGATCTTGCCGGGCAGCGTTCCGGCCAGCGGATGCCAGCCCCAGCCGTCGGTGAAGGACTCCACCAGATACAGCCCCCGTCCCGACTCCGCGCAGTCCCCGGCCTCCCCGGTGACCGGCCCCGCCTCGCTGGGGTCGCGTACGGCGCACACCAGTCGTGAGGCGGAGTACATCAGGTGGAGCCGCACCAGTGGCGGTTCGGGTCCGTCGCCGGGCGGGCCGCCCGGCATCACTCCGGCGGCCGAGTGCCGCAGCGCGTTGGTGACCAGTTCGGAGACGACGAGGGCCACCTCGTCGAGCAGCTCGGGGAGGTCCCACTGCCGCAGCGTGGCCCCGGTGAACTGCCGCGCCCCCTTGACCGCGTCGTAGCGCGCGGGGAGTGAACAGGAGACGGCGCCGGAGACGGCGGAAGGATCGATCGCGGGAAGCCCCCTCCACAAGGGTTCCAGCAGGACCGAACCTTCGCTCCCCATGCGAGCACTCCTGCATCCGTGGCCCTGACGAATCCTGGCCAGATCTCGTACGAGCTTGCACGTGCGCGTTACCCATGGTTTCGAATGCCGACAGCAGATGCAAGGGCAAATGCACGTGCACGCGGCAGAATTGAGGCGTCGCATCCGGATTTGCCGCATTTTCTCCCTACGTACATGTGCGTAGGTCTCCCGCTCGGGTAACCACTTGGGCACAGCCCGGAGCCCGGAAAGTGGCAGACTTCGGCCTGCCGGGTTGCGGGGGCCCATCGCCGGAAGAGCGCATTCCGCACAGGGAGGGTCACGGACAGATGACCGCAAGCGAGTCGAGTGGATCGGTGGTGCGCCGCATTCTCCTGGGCTCCCAACTCAGGCGGCTGCGCGAGGCCAGAGGCATCACCCGCGAGGCGGCGGGCTATTCGATCCGTGCGTCCGAATCCAAGATCAGCCGGATGGAACTGGGCCGGGTGAGCTTCAAGGCGCGCGACATCGAGGACCTGCTCACCCTGTACGGGGTCACAGAGGAGGCGGAGCGCGCGGCCCTGCTCGGACTCGCCCGCGAGGCCAACCTCACCGGCTGGTGGCACAGTTACGGCGACGTACTGCCGGGCTGGTTCCAGACGTACGTCGGTCTGGAGGGCGCCGCCTCGCACATCGCCGTCTACGAGGTCCAGTTCATCCACGGCCTGCTGCAGACCGAGGGCTACGCCCACGCCGTGGTCACCCGGGGCCAGCCGCAGGCGTGCGACGCGGAGGTGGAGCGGCGGGTCGCGCTGCGGCTGGAGCGGCAGAAGCTGCTGGTCTCCGAGCGGGCACCGGCGTTCCACGTGGTGCTCGACGAGGCCGCGCTGCGCCGCCCCTACGGCGGACCGGAGGTGATGCGCGCCCAGATACAGCACCTCATCTCCGTCTCGGAAGCGCCGAACGTGAGACTCCAGGTGATGCCGTTCGCCCTCGGCGGGCACGCGGGGGAGAGCGGTGCCTTCACCCTCCTCCGGTTCCCGGAGTCCGATCTCCCGGACGTCGTCTATCTGGAACAGCTCACCAGCGCGCTCTACCTCGACAAACCCGATGAAGTGGGGCAGTACGAGCGGGTGTTGGGGCGGCTGCGGGTGGACGGCCTGTCCCCGGAGAAGAGCCGTGACCTGCTCAGGGGGCTCCTGCGCGAGCTCTGACCGATCAGTAGGATGACGTGTCGTCAGGAATACCCCCCACGCGTTCGCGGGTGTCCGGATGCGGTCCCGCGTCCTCCAGATAGGGATGGCATGTCCTACTTCTCCGAGTTGGCCTTTCAGTACATCGGCGGTGAGTGGCGCACCGGCAGCGGTTCCTGGGACATCGTCGACTTCAATCCGTACGACGGGGAGAAGCTGGCCTCCATCACCGTGGCCACCGTCGACGAGGTCGACCTCGCCTACCGCGCCGCCGAGCGGGCCCAGCCGGAGTGGGCGGCCCGCAACCCGTACGCCCGGCGGGCGGTCTTCGAGCGGGCGCTGCGCGTCATCGAGGAGCGCGAGAAGGAGCTGACCCGGGCGATCATCGCGGAGTGCGGCGGCACCCACGTCAAGGCGGGTTTCGAACTGCACCTCGCCAAGGAGTTCCTGCGTGAGGCGGTCCAGCTGGCGCTGCGCCCCGAGGGCCGCATCCTGCCGTCGCCGGACGACGGCAAGGAGAACCGCCTCTACCGGGTGCCGGTCGGCGTCGTCGGCGTGATCAGCCCGTTCAACTTCCCCTTCCTGCTGTCGCTGAAGTCGGTCGCCCCGGCGCTGGCGCTCGGCAACTCCGTCGTCCTCAAGCCGCACCAGAACACCCCGATATGCGGCGGCGGTCTGGTCGCGAAGATCTTCGAGGAGGCCGGACTTCCGGCCGGGCTGCTCAATGTGGTCGTCACCGACATCGCGGAGATCGGTGACGCCCTGATCGAGCACCCGGTCCCGAAGGTCATCTCGTTCACCGGCTCCGACCGGGTCGGCCGCCATGTCGCCACCGTCGCCGCCTCGCACTTCAAGCGCTCCATCCTGGAGCTGGGCGGCAACAGCGCACTGATCGTGCTGGACGACGCCGATCTCGACTACGCGGTGGACGCCGCGGTGTTCAGCCGCTTCGTCCACCAGGGGCAGGTCTGCATGGCGGCCAACCGGGTGCTGGTGGACCGGGCGGTGGAGCGCGCGTTCACCGAGAAGTTCGTGGCGAAGGTGAAGTCGCTGAAGGTGGGCGACCCGGGCGACCCGGCCACCCACATCGGTCCGCTGATCAACGAGGGCCAGGCCGAGGCCATCACCGCGCTCGTCGACCAGACGATCGCCGACGGCGCGACCGCGCTGGTCCGGGGGCGGGCCCAGGGCACCCTGATGGAGCCGAGCGTGCTCGGCGACGTCCCCGAGGGCGCGGCGATCCTCACCCAGGAGGTATTCGGCCCGGTCGTGGTGCTGATCCCGTTCGACGGTGACGAGGAGGCCATCCGGATCACCAACGACACCGACTATGGCCTCAGCGGCGCCGTGCACACCGGCGACATCGAGCGCGGGGTCCGCCTCGCCAAGCGCGTCCACACCGGCATGATCCATGTGAACGACAGCACCGTGCACGACGAGCCGATCGTGCCGTTCGGCGGCGAGAAGCACTCGGGACTCGGGCGGCTCAACGGCGAAGCGATGATCGAGGACTTCACCACCACCAAGTGGATCTCGATCCAGCACGGCCGCAGCCAGTTCCCGTTCTGATCGGGGCCCACCCTTACGGGCTTGCGGACAGAAGCTGACCGCAAGCCTTCCTAACGTGGGATCCATCGAAGGGCACCCGACCCGGGCGCCCTCCAGATGAAAGGCGGCAGCCATGCCCATCATCGTGAGCTCCGAAGCCGGCAAGGACGAGCGCTCCGCGCTGCTGGCCTTTCTGGACGCACAGCGCGGCGGCATCCGGCGCGCCGTGCACGGCCTGGCCGAGGAGCAGGCCCGTAGCGCGCCCAGCGCCAGTGCGCTGTCCCTGGCCGGGCTGATCAAGCACGTGACCTCCGTCGAACTGGGCTGGGTGCGCAGGGGCCAGGGCCAGGGGGAGACCCGGCTGTCGCCCGAGGCGGTGGCGGAGTTCGAGAAGAGCTTCGTCCCCACGGAGGACGAGACGGTCCCGGTGCTGCTGGAGCGGTACGAGGAGGTGGCGCGCGCGACCGACGACGCCGTGCGCGCGCTGTCCTCGCTGGACGAGACGTTCGAGTCGCCCCGCTACCCCTGGGACGAGGGCGGCACCCGCACCTGGCGCTGGCTTGTTCTCCACCTGATCGAGGAGGTCGCCCGGCACGCGGGGCACGCGGACATCATCCGCGAGACGATCGACGGGAAGGGCGCGTTCGATCTGGTCTTCGAGACCGGCGCGATGCCCGAGCCCGATTGGTCGCTCATGGAGGGCTGACACCCCTACTCTGGACCCCAGCGCAGGTCAGGCGGGGGCAAGATGGGGAGACGGGCACATGTCAGCGATCCGGCTGCTGGTGCTGGGAGCGGTGCGCCAGCACGGGCGGGCGCACGGCTATCAGGTCCGTAACGACCTGGAGTTCTGGGGCGCGCACGAGTGGTCCAACGCCAAGCCCGGATCGATCTATCACGCGCTCAAACAGATGGCGAAGCAGGGCCTGATGCGCGCCCACGACGTGGCCCCGAGCACCGTCGGCGGCCCGCCGCGCACCGAGTACGAGCTGACCGCGGCGGGCGAGGAGGAGTACTTCAGGCTGCTGCGGGCCGCCCTGCTGCGGCACGACCAGAAGATCGACGAGCTGACGGCCGGGGTGGGGTTCATCGTCGACCTGCCGCGCGGCGAGGCCATCGCGCTGCTCAAGGAGCGGGTGGCGGCGCTGGAGGCGTGGCGGGCCGAGGTCACCCAGCACTGGTCGCCGCCGCAGGGCGCCCCCGACCAGTGGGGCCACATCGGCGAGATCATGAAGTTCTGGGTCCACTCGGCCGACAGCGGCGCCGAGTGGACCCGCGGGCTGATCGAGCGGCTCGAGGGCGGGGCGTACGTCATGGCGGGCGAGGGGGAGCGCTCGGTGGACGTCCTGCCGGACGGGGCGACGAACCCGTACGCGGAGTGATTCCGCGAGGAATCCCGCCAGTAATCAAGTTTGACTAGACCTCGATCAGGGAGTACTTTCCAGGCTCCGTAGTCAAGTTTGACTAATGCTGCTGCGGAGTGAGCGAGAGGGGAAGACCGTGGCCGACAGCGATCCCGCGATCGTCGTCGAAGGACTGCGCAAGACCTACGGAGGAAAACGCGCCGGAGGAAAACCGGCCCTGGCCGGGCTCGACCTGACCGTCCCGTCCGGCACCGTGCACGCCGTGCTCGGCCCCAACGGCGCGGGCAAGACCACCTGCGTACGCATCCTGGCCACCCTGCTGCGCCACGACGGCGGCCGCGCCGAGGTCGCCGGGTACGACGTGCTGCGCCACCCCGACGAGGTCCGCCACCGCATCGGGCTGCTCGGCCAGCACGCCGCGGTCGACGAGGAGCTGAGCGGACGGCAGAACCTGGAGATGTTCGGCCGCCTCCACCACCTCGGCGGGCGGCGCGCGGCGGCCCGCGCGGACGAGCTGCTGGAGCGGTTCGGCCTCGACGGCACCGGCGACAAGGCGGTCGGACAGTACAGCGGCGGTATGCGGCGGCGGCTGGACCTGGCCGCGAGCCTCATCGTGCGGCCGCGGGTGCTCTTCCTGGACGAGCCCACCACCGGGCTCGACCCGCGCGGCCGCACCGAGGTGTGGCAGTCGGTCCGCTCCCTGGTCGGCGACGGTATGACGGTCCTGCTCACCACCCAGTACCTGGAGGAGGCCGACCAGCTCGCCGACCGCGTCTGCGTGGTCGACCACGGCCGGGTCGTCGCGGACGACACGACCGACCAGCTCAAGGCCCGCATCGGCGGCGACCGCATCGACGTCGTGCTGCGCGACGCCGGTCAGCTGACCGCCGCCGCCTCGCTGATCGGCATGGCCGCCCGCGCCGCGTCGGTCGAGACCGATCCCGACCGGCGGCGGATCGGCGCCCGGGTCACCGACCGGGTCGCCGCACTCACCGAGACCGTACGGGCGCTGGACGCGGCCGGAATCGAGGCGGAGGACATCGCCCTGCGCCGCCCCACCCTCGACGAGGTGTTCCTGCACCTCACGAAGGCCGAAGAGGAGACGCCCGTATGACCGCCATGACCCTCGTCGACTCCTGGACCATGACCCGCCGCGGCCTCGCCCACTGGGCCCGGCAGCCCGTGCAGGTGGTCGTGGGCCTGGCCTTCCCGGTGCTGATGCTGCTGATGTTCGCGTACTTCCTCGGCGGCGGGATGACCGTCCCCGGCGGTGGCGACTACAAGCACTACCTGGTGCCGGGCATGCTGGCCCTCACCATGGCCTTCGGCCTCGAAGCCACCATGCTCGCGATCACCCAGGACCTCAACAAGGGCGTCATCGACCGCTTCCGCTCCCTGCCGATGGCCTCCTCCGCGGTGCTGATCGGGCGCAGCGTGCTGGACATGCTCCAGTCGGCGCTGAGCCTGCTGCTCCTCATCGGGGTCGGGCTCGCGATGGGCTGGCGCTGGCACGGCGGCGCGGGCGAGGCGCCGGCCGCGGTCGGGCTGCTGCTCTGGCTGCGCTTCGCGATGCTGTGGATCGGCATCTGGCTGGGCCTGCTCGCCGGGCGCCCCGAACTCGTCCAGGCCGTGCAGATCCTGGTCTGGCCGATCGGCTTCCTGTCCAACGTCTTCGCCTCGCCCGAGTCGATGCCCGGCTGGCTGGGCGCGGTCGCGGCGTGGAACCCGATGTCGGCGACCGCCACCGCGGTCCGTGACCTGTTCGGGAGCCCCGGGGGCGTCGGCGGCTCCTGGGCCGCGGAGCACGCCGGACTCCTCGCCGTCTGCTGGCCGTTGGCGCTCCTCGTGGTCTTCTTCCCGCTCGCCGTGGGCCGTTACCGGGGGCTCAGCCGCTGAGCTGCCGAACCGCCGTCCCCGATGCCGCCTATGTCACACCACCACCCGCCGTCGCCGGATGCGGATACGGTGCACGTATGGGGAACGACACGGCGGGCACGGGGGCGGCTACGACGCGCGGGCCGGGCTATGCCCTGCTCCTCGCCGCCGGGCCGGTGGGCAAGCAGCGGCTGATGGACGCGGCCGCCGCGCTGCCACAGCTCGCGGCCGTGCCCCCGGCCGCGCTGCTGGGCACGCCCGGCGGCGCCAGCGTCGTCCAACTCGTCGATCCCGCCGATCCGCAGACCGTGCTGACGCATCTGCGGACGGCGGCCGCCCATCCGGGTCCGGTGCTCATCTACCTCGCGGGCCAGCTCACCCTCGACCACAAGCAGCGGCTGCCGCATCTCGCGCTGGCCCGTACGACGCCGAGGACCGCCCGCTACACCGCGCTGCCGTGGCACTGGCTGGCCGCCGAGCTGGCCCAGCGGCCGCCGGGCGGCACCACCGTGCTCGCCGACCTGGTGGCCGACGAGACGGCCTGGCCACGGCTGTCCGACGGGCGGCTGCCGGTCGACACGCTCGCCTCCGGGCTGACGCTCTACGGGACGATCGCCCCGGCCCCGCCCAAGCGCCGGCTCGCGGCGCCGGCCTACAGTCGTGCGCTGGCCGGGCTGCTGCGCGGCGGCGCCGCGGACAGCCCGCCGTTCGCCCTGCTGCACCAGCAGGCCGCCGCCGAGGCGGGGCTGGGCGCGGGCCCCGGGCTGCTGCTGGGCGCGCCGGTGGAGGGCTACGCGGCGTACGAGGCGTCGGGGACGTACGGGGTTCCGGGGGCGTACGAGCCGCAGGGCGCGTACGAGACCCAGCAGCCCGAGAGCCCCCAGCAGCCCGAGAGCCCCCAGCACCCCCAGGCACCGGCCGTATCGGGCCAGGCGACGCCATCCGCCGCGCCGCCTCCGCCCGGGCCGCCGCCCATGGCCGCCCCGCCCGCCCCGGGGAGCGCCCCGGCGCCCGAGCCCATACCGGCCCGGCGGGCCGAGCCCGTACGGGCTTCCGCGTCCGTCCCCGATCCGCACGCCGCGATCTTCGAGGCCGCGCACGCCGGACGGCACAGCGAGGCCGCCTCGATGGCCGCCGCCTGGGAGCAGGAGGCCCTTCGGGCGGCGGGTCCGCGCTCCTCCGAGGCGATCCACTGGCTGGAGGTGCGCGCCGATCTCGCCCGGCTCGCCGGGGATCCGGCCCGCGCGTGTGAGCTGTGGCTGGCGGTGGCCGACGCCCGGCTGGGCAACGGCGAGCCGGCCGGACACCCCGAGGTGGAGGGGGCCGTGGACCGGGCCCACCACCAGTGGCAGTTCGTCCAGGAACCGGCCCGGGCGCATGCCCTCGCGCCGATGCTGATCGACCTGCGGGGCCGGGTGCCGGGCCGGAGGCCGGGCGCCCTGGAGGCCGTACGGCGCAGGGTCGAGCTGCTGCGCGCCACCGCCCAGGCGGGCTGAACCCCTGGCAGACGCTCAGTGGTGGAAGGCGGTGGCGACGGCCTCGGGCCGCCCCATCGGCCCCGGCTGCTTCCGCAGTTCGGGCAGGAGCGTGCGCAGATCGTCCAGGAAGAGGTCGGACAGGTCCGCCGAGAAGCCGTTGCGGCACACCACCCGCAGCACCGACAGGTCCTGGCGGTTCGCCGGGAACGAGTACGCGGGCACCAGCCAGCCGTGTTCGCGCAGCCGCCGCGACACGTCGTACACGTCGAAGGCGGTGATCTCCTCCGCCGTCGTGAAGGCGAACACCGGCAGCTCGTCGCCGCGCGTGAGCAGCTGGAAGTCGCCCAGCTCCGCGATCCGTGCCGAGAGCGAGCAGGCCACGTCGCGGGAGGTCTGCTGGACGGCGCGGAAGCCGTCCCGGCCGAGCCGCAGGAAGGTGTAGTACTGGGCGGCCACCTGGGCGCCGGGCCGGGAGAAGTTGAGCGCGAAGGTCGGCATCTCGCCGCCCAGGTAGTTGACCCGGAAGACCAGTTCCTCGGGCAGGCACTCCGGCGTACGCCACAGCGCCCAGCCCAGCCCCGGGTAGACCAGGCCGTACTTGTGCCCCGAGGTGTTGATCGAGGAGACGCGGGGCAGCCGGAAGTCCCACATCAGCTCCGGGTCGAGGAACGGCGCCACCATCGCGCCCGAGGCGCCGTCCACATGGACCGGTACGTCCAGACCGGTGCGCTCCTGGAGGTCGTCCAGCGCCGCGCACACCTCGGCCACCGGTTCGTACGATCCGTCGAAGGTCGAGCCGAGCACGGCGACGACCCCGATGGTGTTCTCGTCGCACAGCTCGGCGGCGGCCTGCGGGTCGAGGTGGAACCGGTCGCCCTCCATGGGCACGTGCCGCGGCTCCACCTCCCAGTACGCGCAGAACTTCTCCCAGCACACCTGGGTGTTGATCCCCATGACCAGATTGGGCCGGGCGGTGGCCGGATAGCGGACGGGGTTCCGCTTGGCCCAGCGCCGCTTGAAGGCCATCGCGGCGAGCATGCACGCCTCGCTCGACCCGGTCGTGGAGCAGCCCATCACGGTCTCCGGGTCGGGGGCGTGCCACAGGTCGGCGAGGATGGTCACGCAGCGCCGCTCCAGCTCCGCGGTGCGCGGGTACTCATCCTTGTCGATCATGTTCTTGTCGCGGCAGTCGGACATCAGCCGCCCCGCCTGCGGCTCCATCCAGGTGGTGACGAAGGTGGCGAGATTCTGACGGGCGTTGCCGTCGAGCATCAGCTCGTCGTGCACCAGCTGGTACGCGGCCGAGGGAGCCATGGGCCCGTCCGGGAGGCGGCGGCGCGGCGGGTTCGTCGACATGCCGCTGACCGGGTCGGCCACGCCGTAGAGGGGGTTGACCGAGATGTCGGGCCGCTTTGCCGTGCCGCGCCTGCCGCCGTGAAGTGCCATGCCCATCAAATTACGGATATACGACGCAAATCGCTGGATCCCGCGCCGCCCGGACCCCGCGCCGTCAGCCCGCGCTGCTGAGCGACAGCTTCGCCGCGAAGCCCAGGAACGCCGCCCCCGCGCCCGCCGACAGCCCGGCCGTCAGCCGCTTGCGCCGCCGGAAGAGAGCCGCGAGATACGTGCCACCGAAGATCAGCAACGACAGATAGGTGATGCTGAACAGCTCCGCCCAGGCGCCCAGCGCCACGAAGGACAGTGCCGGATGGGCGTACTCCGGATCCACGAACTGCACGAAGAAGGAGATGAAGAACAGGATCGCCTTCGGGTTCAGCAGGCTCACCACCAGCGCCCGGCGGTACGGCCGCTCGACCGCCGCGCCCGCGCCGTTCCCGTCCTCCCCGGAGGACGCGGCCGTCCCGGAGGAGGCGGCCGTCCCGGAGGGCGCGGCCCTCTCGGGGTTCGCGGCCTCCGCCGCTGCCCGCGCGGCGCCCGGCCCCTGGCGCCACAGCTTCCGCGCCCCGCGCAGCATGCCCACCGCGAGCCACGTCAGATAGCCCGCACCGGCGAACTTCACCACCGCGAAGAGCGCCGGGCTCGCCTGGAGCAGCGACGCCACGCCGCCCGCGGACAGCGCCATCAGCACCGCGTCCCCGCACAGCACCCCGGCCGCCGCCCGGTAGGCGGTCCGGGGGCCGCGGCGCGCGGCGACGGACACCACATAGAGCGAGTTCGGGCCCGGCAGCAGGATGATCAGGGCAAGGCCCGCCAGATACGTCGAAAGATCGGTTATCCCCAGCACAGACGGCAGGATGCCAGGCAGCACGGATCGGCCCCGCATGATTTCGGCATCCGGACTTGCACCTCACGTGACGTGAGGCACCACCGTGGAGCCCGTACGGAACACCAGGGAGAGCGGACCAGGTCATGAGCTACTCGGTGGGACAGGTCGCGGGCTTCGCGAACGTCACGGTGCGCACGCTGCACCACTACGACGAGATCGGGCTGCTGCGTCCGGGCACCCGCAGCGCGGCCGGGCACCGGCGGTACGACGACGCCGACCTCGACCGGCTGCAGAGCATCCTGTTCTACCGGGAACTCGGCTTTCCGCTCGATGAGGTGGCGGTCCTCCTCGACGACCCGGACGCGGACCCGCAGGCCCACCTGCGGCGCCAGCACACGTTGCTGACCGGCCAGATCGAGCAGCTGGAGAAGATGGCCGCCGCCGTCGAACGCGCCATGGAGGCACGGAAGATGGGCATCAATCTGACCCCCGAGGAGAAGTTCGAGGTCTTCGGCGGCGACCCGGACCAATACGCGGACGAGGTCGAGGAGCGCTGGGGGAACACCGAGGCGTACCGGGAGTCCCAGCGCCGGGCGGCCACGTACACCAAGGAGGACTGGCAGCGGATCAAGGCCGAGGGCGACGCGATCAACGACCGCTTCATCGCGCTGATGGAGTCGGGCGCCGCGGCGGAGTCCGGGGCAGCGATGGACCTCGCCGAGGAACACCGGCAGTGGATGTGCCGGAACCATTACGACTGCCCCCACCGGCTGCACGCCTGTATCGGGGAGATGTACGTGACGGATCACCGCTTCACCGAGAACATCGACAAGGCCAAGCCGGGGCTCGCCGCCTACCTCCGGGGTGCGATCGTGGCCAACGCGGAGCGCCACGGGTAGCGGGTGCCGTACGGGGGAGGGGGCGGGCGGACAGCGGGAACCACGGGCACGCACACGGCGTTGATAGCTTTGGGCGGCACACTGCGAAGCGATGAACCCCGCAGCAGTCCGTACCCCGACCCTGCGGCCGGGCCTCGCACGAGCACGAGCCTGCACCCCTCGACCCAGGAGCCTGTGACCCGTGACCACCCTCGCGCTCGGCCCTCAGTGGCTGGACCCGGACTATCTGATCGAAACCTTCGGGCTGCTCGGCGTGCTGGCCATCGTCTTCGCGGAGTCCGGCCTGCTCATCGGCTTCTTCCTGCCGGGCGACTCGCTGCTGTTCACCACCGGTCTGCTGGTCACCACCGAGGTGATCAAGCAGGAGCTGTGGCTGGTGTGCGTGGCCGTCGCCGTCGCGGCGATCGTCGGTGACCAGGTCGGATATCTCTTCGGGCGGAAGGTCGGCCCGGCACTCTTCAAGCGCCCGGACTCCAAGCTCTTCAAGCAGGAGAACGTGGAGAAGGCGCATGAGTTCTTCGAGAAGCACGGCCCGAAGTCGCTGATCCTGGCCCGGTTCGTGCCCATCGTGCGGACGTTCACGCCGATCATCGCGGGCGTGAGCCGGATGAACTACCGCTCCTTCATCATCTTCAACATCATCGGCGGTGTGCTGTGGGGCACGGGCGTCACCCTGCTGGGCGCGGCGCTCGGCAAGGTCGACTTCGTCCACAAGCACATCGAGCTGATCCTGGTCGGCATCGTCCTGCTGTCCGTCATCCCGATCGCGATCGAGTTCCTGCGGGCCCGGAGCAAGGCCAAGAAGGAGGCCGCCGAGGCGCCGGCCGGGCCGGCGGCCGACCAGCAGGGCCCGCGCGGCCGGCACGCCAAGCGCTGACCGGGCGGCACGCCAAGCACTGACCGGGCGGCACGCCAAGCGCTGATCGCCCCCACCGCGAATCTTCACCCTCACTTCACAGGGGTCACTCCACTACACACCCGTCGCGCACGCTGCCCCCACTCCCAGCCGGCGGCCACCTCCCCGCACAATGGGCTTCGGTGGCCGCCGATGTTGCATCGTGGCTGCTGGCTACAGTGCACGGGGAGGCGGTCGAGGAGCGAGGCGGAGTGGGGACGGAGCGACAGTACGTGCAGCGTGGCGCGGGCACGCAGGACGCGGATACGGCGGAGAACCGCAAGCCGCAGTCCGATGAGGCGCGCAGTGCCTTCACACCGCCCCAGGGCGTACCGAGGCCGCCCTCGCCCGATGGCGAGCACCCGACCTCGGAGTTCGCCATCCCCGAGGGGCTGGCCACCGAGCTGACCGCACCCGAGCCCGAGGGCTCGGCCTTCGTGGCGCCTCCCGGGGTCACCACGTCCAACCAGACCACCGGCGGCTTCGCCTTCACGCCGCCGAACGGCATACCCATGGTCCGGCTGACCAAGGACGCGCCCTGGCAGGACCGGATGCGCACGATGCTGCGCATGCCGATCAGCGAGCGCCCGACGCCCGAGCGCGCCGATCCGCCGGACGACACGGGCCCCGCCGTGCCCCGTGTGCTCGATCTCACCCTCCGCATCGCCGAGCTGCTCCTCGCGGGCGGCGAGGGGGCCGAGGACGTCGAGGCGGCGATGCTCGGCGTGGCGCACGCGTACGGGCTCCACCGCTGCGAGCCCACGGTGACCTTCACCCTGCTGTCGGTCAGCTACCAGCCCTCGCTGGTCGACGACCCGGTCACCGCCAGCCGTACGGTGCGCCGCCGGGGCACCGACTACACCCGGCTGGCCGCCGTCTTCCAGCTCGTCGACGACATCACCTCGCAGGACGACTTCACCCTGGAGGAGGCGTACCGGCGGCTCGCCGAGATCCGCCGTAACCGCCATCCGTACCCCGGCTGGGCGCTCACCGTGGCCGCCGGCGGGCTGGCCGGCGCGGCGAGCATGCTGGTCGGCGGCGCGTGGCCGATGTTCTTCGCGGCGGCGATCGGCGCGATGCTCGGCGACCGGCTGGCGTGGCTGGCGTCCGGGCGCGGGCTGCCGGAGTTCTACCAGTTCGTGGTCGCGGCGATGCCGCCCGCCGCGATGGGGATCGCGCTCAGCCTCCTGGGCGCGGGACTCCAGTCGTCCGCGGTGATCACCGGTGGACTGTTCGCGCTGATCCCCGGACGGGCCCTGGTGGCGAGCGTCCAGGACGGGCTGACCGGGTATTACATCACCGCCGCAGCCCGGCTGCTGGAGGTCGGCTACCTGATCGTCGGCATCGTCTGCGGCGTGCTCACCGTGCTGTACGGGGGGCTCCAGCTGGACGCCAAGCTGAACCCGGAGGCGGCGCTGGGCCACGACGTGCGGCCGGTCACCCAGACCCTGGCGGCGATGCTGCTCGCGCTGACGTTCTGCATCCTGCTCCAGCAGGAACGTCACACCGTGCTGTTCGCCACGCTCAACGGCGGGGTCGCCTGGGTGGTCTACGGCTCGCTCGCGGACACCGCCCAGGTGCCGCCCGTGGCCGCCACGACCGTGGCCGCCGGGCTGGTCGGCCTCTTCGGCCAGCTGCTCTCCCGCTACCGCTACGCGTCCGCCCTGCCGTACGTCACGGCGGCGATCGGACCGCTGCTGCCCGGTAGCGCGACGTACTTCGGACTGCTCGCCCTCGCGCAGGGAAACCTGGACCGCGGCATCCCCCATCTCACCCAGGCGGCGGCACTGGCCCTGGCGATCGCCATCGGGGTGAACCTGGGTGGCGAGGCGGCCCGGTTGTTCCTCAAGGTCCCGGGCGGCGCGGACGACCCCTCGGGCCGTCGCGCGGCCAAGCGCACCCGCGGCTTCTGATCTGCGACCGCACTGCTTCTGACCTGCGTAAACGCAGAACGGGCCGGCCTTCAGGGCCGGCCCGTTCGCGTATCGGGGCTCAGTGGCCGCCGGACGCCTCCAGGCGCTTGATGGACGCCTCGACCTCGGCCTCGGCCTCGGCGCGTCCCACCCAGTTGGCCCCCTCGACCGACTTGCCGGGCTCCAGGTCCTTGTAGACCTCGAAGAAGTGCTGGATCTCCAGGCGGTCGAACTCGGACACGTGGTGAATGTCACGCAGATGCTCGACCCGCGGGTCCGACGCGGGCACGCACAGCAGCTTGTCGTCGCCGCCCGCCTCATCGGTCATCCTGAACATGCCGATGGCACGGCACTTGATCAGGCAGCCGGGGAACGTCGGCTCGTCGAGAATGACCAGGGCGTCCAGCGGGTCGCCATCCTCGCCGAGGGTGTTCTCGACAAAGCCGTAATCCGCCGGGTAGCTGGTCGAAGTGAAGAGTCGACGGTCGAGACGGAGGCGCCCCGTCTCGTGGTCCACCTCGTACTTGTTCCGCGAACCCTTCGGGATCTCGATGGTGACGTCGAACTCCACGGGTGGCTCCTCCATGATCAACACATACGTCTGGTGATTAAGTGTCCCCCACGCAGGTGTGTGGTGGCGAAAGGGGCTGGTCCGTCGTGCCTGAAGCCAGATCACGGCAGTTCAGGGAGTTGCTCGCGCGCGGGCGGACCCTCGTGCGGGACCAGTGGCGCCGCGCCCGGCTCCGAGAACGCCGGCGGTACGGCGGGGCCCGCGAGCGGTGGCTCCCCGGCCGGGCCCTCGAACGGCTTCGCGAACGGTGGTGGAACGCCCCGGTCCGTGAACCGCTCCACGAACGCCTCCGCACGCGCTGGCGGCACAGCCGGACGGGGACGCGCTGGCAGCACACCCCGGCCCAACAGCGCGCGACCTGGCGGCTGGTGGCCGTCTCCGGCACGGTCGGTCTCGCCGTCGCGGCCGGATCGGTGCTCGCCGCCGGGCCCTGGGACGCCGGTCAGCGTGACGCCGAACGCGCCCGCGCCGCCCGGGGACCGGGCGCGGGCGGCGAGCGTCCCCCCGGGAACCGCGCCCCCAACGCCGCGCCCGTGCTGGCCGCCCTCGGCGCGCCCGGCGCCGTACCGTCGCCGGACAGCGGCGAGGACGCGGTCCCGCCGCCCACCGGCGGCGGGCTCGCCGACGCCCTGGAACCGCTGCTGGACGACCCCGCGCTGGGCGACGAGCGCTCGGCGTCCGTCGTGGACGTGACGACGGGCCGGCAGGTGTTCGGGACCGGCGCGAAGGGCGCCGTGGTGCCCGCGTCGACCATCAAGCTGGCGACCGGCGCCGCCGCGCTGTCCGCCCTCGGCCCCGACTACCGGATCAAGACCACCGTCGTGGGGGACGGCGGCGACGGCATCGTGCTGGTCGGCGGCGGCGACCCGACCCTCACCGCCCGCGCCGCCAAGGGCGCGGACCGCCCCGCCTCGCTGCGCGCCCTGGCCGACGGCACCGCCCGCGCACTCAAGAAGCGCGGCACGACGTCCGTCCGGCTCGGGTACGACACCTCGCTGTACTCCGGGCCCGGGCTGCACCCCATCGGCCCCAACGAGAACATCTCGCCCGTCACCCCGCTGATGGCCGACGAGGGCCGCCTGGACGACAGCGACCACGGCCCGGCCGCGCGCTCCGAGGACCCCGCCGCCGACGCGGCCGGAACGTTCGCCTCGATGCTGCGGGAGCGCGGTGTCGCGGTGACCGGGGAACCGCGGGCCAAGGAGGCCGGGAAACGTCCCCGGCCGCTGGCCACCGTCCGCTCCCGGCCGCTGTCCGCGCTCGTCGAGCGGATGCTGACCAACAGCGACAACGACATCGCCGAGGCCCTGGCCCGGCAGACCGCCGTCGCCTCCGGCGAGCCCGCGAGCTTCGACGGCGCGGCGAAGGCCGTGACCGCCCGGCTGCAGAAGCTCCGGCTGCCGGTCTCCGGCGCCCGCATCGCGGACGGCAGCGGGCTCGACCGCGACGACCACGTCTCCGCCGCGCTGCTCGCCCAGGTGCTGGTACGGGCCGCGGACATCGGCCACCCCGAGCTGCGGCCGCTGCTCACCGGGCTGCCGGTGGCCGGATTCAGCGGCACCCTGCGCACCCGCTACGGCGCGGACACCGTCGGCCGCGGCGTGGTGCGCGCCAAGACCGGCACCCTGACCGGGGTCAACACCCTGGCGGGCAGCGTCGTCGACGCCGACGGCCGGCTGCTGGTCTTCGCGTTCATGACCAACGGCACCACCGACGCCCTGGGCGCCCAGCGCGCCCTGGACACGATGGCCTCGGCGCTCGCCAACTGCGGATGCCGGTGAGGCGAGGGCGACGTGGGCGACGCGTCGCCCGGCCGGGCGGGGGCGGCCGGGTGTGCGGGGGAGCCGTCTCCTCCCGGATGGGGCGCGGGCCACGTACCGTGAAGCCATGACGAGCATCGGTGGTGTGGAGATGGTCGACTGGAACCTGGCCGTCGCGACCGCGACCCGGCTGGTACGTCCGGGCCCCGAAGTGAGCCGGGACGAGGCGCGCGCCGTCGTCGCGGAGTTGCGCAGGCACGCGAAATCGTCGGAGGAGCACGTACGCGGCTTCACCCGGATGGCCGTCACCGGCGGCCCGGCCTCCGACACTCCCGTCCTCGTCGTGGACCGCGCGGGCTGGATCAAGGCCAACGTGGCGGGTTTCCGCCACATCCTGTCGCCGCTGCTGGGCAAGATGCAGGACCGGCGCGGCGGGCTGCCCGGCGGGGCGGTGCTGGGCGCGGTCGGCGGCAAGGTGACCGGGGTCGAGCTGGGGATGCTGCTGTCGTTCCTGGCCTCCCGGGTGCTCGGCCAGTACGAGACCTTCGCGCCCGCCACCCGCGACCTGCCCGGCGGGGCCCCGGGCGGCGGCCGGCTGCTGCTGGTGGCCCCCAACATCGTCCACGTGGAGCGCGAGCTGGACGTGGCCCCGCACGACTTCCGGCTGTGGGTCTCGCTGCACGAGGAGACGCACCGTACGCAGTTCACCGCGGTGCCCTGGCTGCGCGACCACATCGAGTCCGAGATCCAGGCGTTCCTGGGCGAGACCGACGTGGATCCGGCCACCCTGCTGGAGCGGATCCGGGAGGCCGTCCAGTCACTGGGCGGCGGGCGGCCGGACGGCGAGGAGGCCGCGGGGCGCGGCGGCGCGGCCGGCATCATCGAACTGGTCCAGACCCCGGCCCAGCGCGAGATCCTGGCCCGGCTGACCGCGGTGATGTCGCTGCTGGAGGGGCACGCGGACTTCGTGATGGACGGGGTCGGGCCGGACGTCGTGCCGAGCGTGGCCGAGATCCGCGAGAAGTTCCAGAAGCGGCGGGCCAGCGGCGCCGGCCGCCTCGACCAGGCGCTGCGCAAACTGCTGGGGCTCGACGCCAAGCTGCGGCAGTACCGTGACGGTGAGCGGTTCGTACGGGCCGTGGTGGACCAGGTCGGCATGGACGGTTTCAACCGGGTCTGGACCTCCCCGAACACGCTCCCGACCAAGTCGGAGATCGGCAAACCCGCGGAGTGGGTCGCGCGGGTGCACCGTAAGGCGGAGTCGTAGAACCGGCTCACTCGGGAACGGATGAATGCTCCCGTTAATCACTCGTCCGAGGGACCGTTGGCGACGGGTAGGCGTGCGATGCTCGGGGAACAGCTCGCTTCTGTCACCATCGACATACACAGCGTGACGAATCCCCCCGCGTGACGACATTTCTCGTACGCCCCCCGAGGCACCCCCTCGCATGACAGATGGGAAACGGACATGGGTCCCCATCCAGCGGTCGCCGCGATACGCCTGGCGGTCCGCCGCGTCCTCCACGACGTCCTCGTCGACTCCCCGGCCACCTCCGCCTCCGCGCAGCATCCCCCGGCCGCCCCGGCCTCCCCGGCCCAGGCGCCCGCCCCGCGCGGCTCCGCCCCCCGCGACGGCCGCCCCCTCGTGCTCGCCGCCTGCTCCGGCGGCGCCGACTCCATGGCCCTCGCCTCCGCGCTCGCCTTCGAGGCCCCCCGGCTCGGCCTGCGCGCCGGCGGCGTCACCGTCGACCACGGCCTGCAGCCGGGCTCCGATCTGCGCGCCGCCGAGGTCACCGAGCGGATGCGCGAGCTGGGCCTGGCCCCCGTCGAGTCCATCGCCGTGTCCGTCGGCCGGGACGGCGGCCCCGAGGCCGCCGCCCGGGACGCCCGCTACGCCGCCCTCGACTCCGCCGCCGAGCGCCACGACGCCGCCGCCGTACTGCTCGGCCACACCCGCGACGACCAGGCCGAGACGGTTCTGCTGGGCCTGGCCCGCGGCTCCGGCACCCGCTCGCTGTCCGGCATGGCCCGCGTCTCCGGCACCGGCGGCCGCTACCGCCGCCCCTTCCTCCAGCTCGACCGGCACACCGTCCGCGAGGCCTGCCTGGCCCAGTCGCTGCCCGTCTGGGACGACCCGCACAACGTGGACCCGGCCTATACCCGCTCCCGGGTCCGCCACGAGGCCCTGCCCGTCCTGGAGAAGGCCCTCGGCAAGGGCGTCGTCGAGGCCCTCGCCCGCACCGCCCAGCTCTCCCGCGACGACGCCGACGCCCTCGACGCCTGGGCCGCCCGCGCCGAGGCCGACGTCCTGCGCACCACCCCGGCCCCCGCCCCCGGGGCCGGGTCCGGTGGGCCCGACGCCGTCGAGCTGGACACCGTCGGCCTGCACGGGCTGCCCCCCGCCGTCCGCCGCCGGGTGCTGCGGCGCGCCGCCATCGCCGCGGGCGCGCCCGCCGGTTCGCTCTTCGCCCGCCACATCGAGGAAGTCGACCGGCTGATCACCGGCTGGCGGGGCCAGCGGGCCATCAACCTCCCCGGCCGCGTCGAGGTCCGCCGGGAGGGTGGCAGACTGGTGATCCGGCAGGGCTGATCCGCCCGAGCCAGATGAGCCGGTTACGTCGAACGAGAGTGGCGCGGGTGGACGACAAGGACATGGGCACCGACCTCAAGTCGGTCCTCATCACCGAGGAAGAGATCAACGCGAAGCTGGCCGAGCTGGCCGCCCGCATCGACGCCGAGTACGAGGGCAAGGACCTGCTCATCGTCGGCGTGCTCAAGGGCGCGGTGATGGTGATGGCGGACCTGGCGCGAGCCCTGTCCACGCCGGTCACCATGGACTGGATGGCCGTGTCGTCGTACGGCGCGGGCACCCAGTCCTCGGGCGTGGTGCGGATCCTCAAGGACCTGGACACCGACATCAAGGGCAAGCACGTCCTGATCGTCGAGGACATCATCGACTCCGGTCTGACGCTGTCCTGGCTGCTGTCGAACCTGGGGTCGCGCGAGCCCGCCTCGCTGAACGTGTGCACGCTGCTGCGCAAGCCGGAGGCGGCCAAGGTCGCCATCGACGTGAAGTGGGTCGGCTTCGACATCCCGAACGAGTTCGTCGTCGGATACGGCCTCGACTACTCGGAGAAGTACCGCAACCTGCGGTTCGTCGGGACCCTGGCCCCGCACGTCTATGGCGGCTGAGAGCACCGCCTTCCCCTGGGGACCTGGCGCGGTTTTCCGCCGTTGGAGCAGGGGAAGGCGGATGTGTTAACACTCCACGGCGGCGTCGGGTGACAATGCTGGGGTACCGTCCGAAGGTCAGTCTTTTTCGAGACTGAGGATTACACAGCTCATACACCACTAAATACACCGCAATACACCGCACGCACAGGCGCCCCTCCAGGGCTGCCGTGCCTCACTGTGGCAGGAGGGACGGGGCGGTTTCGCCCCGTATGGATGGACGTGAAGCGCTACTTCCGTGGGCCGGTCATGTGGATCGTGCTGGCCGTCCTCGCCGTGGTCGTGTTGATGCAGGTCGTCGGCTCGTCCGGCGGCTACAAGTCGGTGGACACCAGCCAGGTCGTCAAGGCGATCAATAGGAACCAGGTCCAGTCCGCCGAGCTGACGACCGGCGACGAGCACAAGATCAAGGTCGAACTCAAGGACAACGTCGCCAAGGTCTCGGGCAGCAACAAGCTCCAGGCCACCTACATCGGTGACCAGGGCGTCGACCTCGCCAGGACCCTGCAGGCGAATGCCCAGAAGGACAACGGGATCCCCGACGGGTACAACGTCTCGACTTCGAAGCAGAACCCGTTCGTCGGGATTCTGCTCTCGCTGCTCCCGTTCGTGCTGATCGTCGTGGTCTTCCTGTTCCTGATGAACCAGATGCAGGGCGGCGGCTCCCGGGTGATGAACTTCGGGAAGTCGAAGGCCAAGCTGATCACCAAGGACACGCCGAAGACGACCTTCTCCGATGTGGCGGGGTCGGACGAGGCGGTCGAGGAACTCCAGGAGATCAAGGAGTTCCTGCAGGAGCCGGCGAAATTCCAGGCCGTCGGTGCCAAGATCCCCAAGGGTGTGCTGCTGTACGGCCCGCCCGGTACGGGTAAGACCCTGCTCGCGCGCGCCGTCGCGGGCGAGGCGGGCGTCCCGTTCTACTCGATCTCCGGTTCCGACTTCGTCGAGATGTTCGTCGGTGTCGGTGCCTCCCGGGTCCGTGACCTGTTCGAGCAGGCCAAGACCAACGCCCCGGCCATCGTCTTCGTCGACGAGATCGACGCCGTCGGCCGGCACCGCGGCGCGGGCATGGGCGGCGGTCACGACGAGCGCGAGCAGACGCTGAACCAGCTGCTCGTGGAGATGGACGGCTTCGACGTGAAGGGCGGCGTCATCCTGATCGCCGCCACCAACCGGCCGGACATCCTGGACCCGGCGCTGCTGCGCCCCGGCCGTTTCGACCGGCAGATCGCCGTCGACCGCCCGGACATGCAGGGCCGTCTGGAGATCCTCAAGGTTCACCAGAAGGGCAAGCCGGTCGCGCCGGACGTCGACCTGTCGGCCGTCGCCCGCCGTACCCCTGGTTTCACCGGTGCCGATCTGTCGAACGTGCTGAACGAGGCCGCCCTGCTGACGGCCCGCAGCGACAAGAAGCTGATCGACAACCACTTCCTGGACGAGGCGATCGACCGTGTCGTGGCCGGTCCGCAGAAGCGGACCCGGATCATGAGCGACAAGGAGAAGAAGATCACCGCGTACCACGAGGGCGGACACGCTCTGGTCGCGGCGGCCTCTCCGAACAGCGATCCCGTGCACAAGGTCACGATCCTCTCCAGAGGCCGGGCCCTGGGCTACACCATGGTCCTGCCGGACGAGGACAAGTACTCGACCACGCGCAACGAGATGCTGGACCAGCTCGCCTACATGATGGGCGGCCGGGCGGCCGAGGAACTGGTCTTCCACGACCCGACCACGGGCGCCTCGAACGACATCGAGAAGGCGACCGCGACGGCCCGCGCGATGGTCACGCAGTACGGCATGACCGAGCGGCTCGGCGCGATCAAGTTCGGCTCCGACAACTCCGAGCCGTTCCTGGGCCGTGAGATGGCTCACCAGCGCGACTACTCGGAAGAGGTCGCCGCTCTGGTGGACGAGGAGGTCAAGAAGCTCATCGAGGCCGCGCACAACGAGGCGTGGGAGATCCTCGTCGAGAACCGCGACGTCCTCGACAACCTGGTGCTGGCGCTGCTGGAGAAGGAGACGCTGAACAAGGAGGAGATCGCCGAGATCTTCGCCCCGATCGTGAAGCGTCCGGCCCGCCCGGCGTGGACCGGTTCCTCGCGGCGTACGCCTTCCACCCGCCCGCCGGTGCTCTCCCCCCGGGAGCTCGCCCCGGCGAACGGTGCCCAGCCCACCTCGGCGGCCTCGCTCACCAAGGCCACCACGCCCGAGGACGGCGCCGAGCGGCCCGAGGAGTCGGGCTCCGGCTCCGAAAGCTGATCCCGGCCTCCCCGGGGCTTACAGGCCCCGGGGGGACCCGGAATGAATGCCGCGTCACCCAGGTTCTAGCCTTGGTGACGCGGCATTCCGCGTTATGTGCACATGAGGAACGAGGCAGCTCCATGACGGACCCGGTGACGCTGGACGGTGAGGGCACCATCGGCGTGTTCGACGAGAAGCGAGCCGAAAACGCGATCCGCGAGCTTTTGATCGCCGTCGGCGAGGACCCCGACCGGGAAGGGCTGCGGGAGACGCCGGGGCGGGTGGCCCGCGCGTACAAGGAGATCTTCGCGGGGCTGCAGCAGGAACCCGAGGACGTCCTGACCACCACCTTCGACCTCGGCCACGACGAGATGGTGCTGGTCAAGGACATCGAGGTGATGTCCTCGTGCGAGCACCACCTGGTGCCCTTCGTCGGGGTCGCGCACGTCGGCTACATCCCGTCCCACGACGGCAAGATCACCGGACTGTCGAAGCTGGCCCGGCTGGTGGACGTGTACGCCCGCCGCCCTCAGGTGCAGGAGCGGCTGACCACGCAGATCGCCGATTCGCTGATGCGGATACTGGAACCGCGCGGGGTGATCGTCGTCGTCGAGTGCGAGCACATGTGCATGACCATGCGCGGGGTGCGCAAGCCCGGCGCGAAGACCCTCACCTCGGCCGTGCGCGGCCAGCTGCGCGATTCGGCCACCCGGGCCGAGGCCATGAGCCTCATCATGGCCCGCTGACGGCCCTCTGACTTCGTTCAGGCCCGGGCCGAGGCACTCGGGCCCGAACCGCTCTCGTCGTCGTCCTCCGGCAGCTTGCAGACCCGCTCCAGGAAGAACGCGGCGGCCACCACGCCCGCCCCGGCCAGCACCGACGCCCCCGCATAGATGGCCTGGTCCTGGCGGGCCGGTACGTCCAGCTGCTCCAGGACCAGGAAGACGCCCACGCCGCCGTACATCCCCGAGACCAGCGCCGCCACCAGCGCGCTCGCCTGGCCGAAAACCACCGCGCGGGCGGCCACCATCGGGTCCACGCCCTTCGCGTCCGGCTCCCGCTCCCGCTGGGCGCGCAGCCGCGCCCGCAGCGAGATCGCGGTCGCGACCAGCACGACCGCGATCAGGGCCAGCACGATCGGCGCCGCCACCGGAACGCTCGGCAGCGACCCCAGCGTGTCCCACAGCCGGGAGCCCGCCCACGACACCACACCGGCCACGGCGAACAGCCCGACCAGCACCCCGATCCGAAGTTGCCTCACCGAGCGGTCGCCCCTCCATACATCCGTCAAGCTGCCATCCCCGGTCATCTACCGGGGTCAACGTCTATTCGGGCAGTCGCAGTTCCAGGTCCGTGCGGACCTGTACGCCGTCCTGGCCGACCTCGTGCAGCAGCGCCGAGACGCTGCCGCGCCCGGGGAACTCGGCCTGCGGGTCCACGTCGTTCCACGGCACCAGGACGAAGGCCCGCTGGTGCGCGCGCGGATGCGGCAGGGTGAGCAGCGGGTCGTCGGAGACCACGTCCTGGTACGCCACGATGTCCACGTCGATGGTGCGCGGGCCCCACTGCTCGTCCCGCACCCGCTCGAACGCCTCCTCGATGGCGTGGCCGCGCTCCAGCAGCGAGGACGGCGGCAGGGTGGTCTTCACCAGCACCACCGCGTTGAAGTACGGCGCCTGGGTGCCCGGGTCCACGCCCCACGGCTCGGTCTCGTACACCGGGGAAACGGCCTTGACCCGCAGGCCCGGGGTGTCCTCCAGCGCGTCCACCGCGCCTTGAAGGGTCTCCAGGCGGTTGCCCAGGTTGCTGCCGAGGGAGATCACTGCCCGTTTGGGGTTGGACAGGGTCACATCGGCGGCGTCCACCTTCTCCACCACGGAGGCGGGAACGGGCTGCACGGTCGGGTCGCTGCTGCTCATACTCGGCTCCGGGTAATGGTGATGGTGACATCGTCGAAGGGAACGGTGATCGGGGCCTGCGGCTTGTGGACGACGACCTCGACCTCGCGCACCACATCATGCTTCAGGCAGGTGTCCGCTATCCGTTCGGCAAGGGTCTCGATCAGCTCGACCGGCTCGCCCCGCACCACGTCCACGACCTCCTCGGCCACCACGCCGTAGTGGACGGTCTTGGTCAGGTCGTCGTCGGCGGCGGCGGGACGGGTGTCCAGGCCGAGCACGAGGTCCACGACGAAGGTCTGGCCCTCCTCGCGCTCCTCCGGGAACACGCCGTGGTGCCCACGAGCCCTCAGGCCGCGCAGCGCGACACGATCCACCCGAATCACTCCTGCTGGTCGTCGGTTACGCGGGCACACCCCGGCCGGTCCGGAGCGCACCAGTGGCCCCCTGCCGTCGGCGGGGGATCCTCCTCGAATCTACCTGCGAATGTCGGAGGCACATGCCCACGGGGTCCCGGCAGGTGCCTCCCACAGCCCGCGCCACCTTCACCTACCCGCACCTCGCACGGCTCGAACGGAACCCATTCGAGCCATCACGGGGCCGAGAACAGGGGTGGGAAGAGGGGCGGGAACGGAGGTCCGAACGGACCATCAGCCCGGCATCAGCCGGTCGTCGTCCTCGGGACCCTCCGGGCCCTCGTCGTCACGCTCCGCGAGCACCGGGGAGCCGTGGTGCGACCACACCTTCCAGCCGTCGTCGGTGCGCCGGAACACGTTCGTGGCCACCACCAGCTGGCCGACCAGCGGGCCCAGCTGCCCCTCCTCCTCCGCCGGGGCGCCGCTGAGGATGTTCTCCGTGCAGGTCACCAGCGCGGTGTCGGCCATCACCGACACCTCGACGTCGGTCAGGAAGAACTGGATGTAGTCGGTGTTCGCCATGATCAGCGCGTACGAACGCAAGACCTCGCCCCGGCCGCGCAGCACCGGCCAGCCCGGGTGCACACAGGACACCTCGGTCTCGGCGGAATCCAGCCACAGCCGGTCCAGCGCCCCGTGGTCGCCCTGCTCCATGGCCTCGTACAGCGCGGTGTTCACCAGCGCCACTCGCTCGTTGTCCGTAAGGGAAGTCACAGCGCTCCCGCCGCGTTCGCCGCGTTCTCGGAGTACCCGGCCTCAGCCGTCTCGATGGCCCGGGCCACCCGCACCGCGTCCGCGCTCGCCCGCACCTCGTGCACCCGCACCGCCCACGCGCCCTCGCGCGCGGCGATCGCGGTCACCGCGGCGGTCGCGGCGTCCCGCTCCCGGGCGGGCGGCGGAGCGTCCCCGTCCCCGGCCAGGACTTGGCCCAGGAACCGCTTCCGGGAGGCCGCCACCAGCAGCGGGCGGCCCAGTTCGCTCAGCGCGGGCAGGTGTGCGACCAGCGCCAGGTCGTGCTCGGCGGTCTTGGCGAAGCCCAGTCCCGGGTCGAGCACGATCCGCTCCGGGGCGATACCGCCCGCGACGGCCCGGTCCACGCTTCGGCGCAGCTCGGCGACGACCTCGCCGACCACGTCCTCGTACACCGCCCGGTTGTTCATGTCGATCGACTGGCCGCGCCAGTGCATCACCACGAAGGGCACCTCGGCCGCGGCCACCGCCGGCACCATCGCCGGGTCCGCGCGGCCGCCGCTCACATCGTTGACCAGCAGCGCGCCCTCCGCGATCGCCCGTTCGGCGACCGTGGCCCGCATGGTGTCCACGCTGACCAGGACGCCCGCCCCGGCCAGCTCCCGCACCACCGGGATCACCCGGCGCAGCTCCTCGGCCTCGTCGACGCGCGCCGCGCCCGGCCGGGTCGACTCGCCTCCGACGTCCACCAGGTCGGCCCCGGCCGTGACCAGGTCCAGACCGTGCTTGACGGCCAGGTCGGTGTCGAACCACTGGCCGCCGTCGGAGAAGGAGTCGGGGGTGACGTTCACCACGCCCATGACCGCACACCGGTCCCATTCCGGCAGTCCGGCCACTCGGCCCCGCTCGCGCAACGTCCTCATGACCTTAAGGCTAGACGTACCGGCAGTCCGGACGGGGGACGCGGGGGGCCCGCTCAGGCGGCCTGCTCCAGTTCGCGGCGCCGGGCCGGGGCCTGGTGCGCGCAGGGCCGGGGCTCGGCGCGCCGACCGCGGCGCAGCAGCCGGGGCAGCGCGAGGGAGACGAACCCCTCGGCCTGCATCGCGGCCAGGCCGATGCGCGGCAGGTCCCGGGTGGTGCGGAAGACCACGAAGCGCGGCTCCCAGCGCGGCCGGAACTTGGCGTTGAACTTGTACAGCGACTCGATCTGGAACCAGCGGGACAGGAACACCAGCAGCCCCCGCCAGCCGCGCAGCACCGGGCCCGCGCCCAGCTTCTCGCCGCGCGCCAGCGCCGAGCGGAACATCGCGAAGTTCAGCGACACGCGGGTGACGCCGAGGGCCGGGGCGGCCTCCAGCGAGGCGACGATCAGCAGTTCGTTCATGCCCGGGTCGGCGCTGCGGTCGCGCCGCATCAGGTCCAGCGACATCCCGTCCGGGCCCCAGGGCACGAAGTGCAGGACGGCCTTCAGGTCCCCGAACGGGCCCTCGTCGGCGCCCTCCTCGGCGGCCTTGTGGGCGGTGGCGATCACCGATTCGCCGTCCGCCGGGTCGCCGATCCGGCCCAGCGCCATCGAGAAGCCGCGCTCGGTATCGGTGCCCCGCCAGTCCGCCGCGGCGCGCCGGACGGTCTCCAGCTCCTCCGCGTCCAGGTCGGCGACGCGCCGCACCCTGGTCTCGTATCCGGCCCGCTCGATGCGCTTGACCATCTGGCGTACGTTGCGCATGGCGCGCCCGGAGAGGGTGAAGTCCGCGACGTCCACGATCGCCTCGTCGCCCAGCTCCAGCGCGTCCAGGCCGGTCTCCCGCGTCCACACCTCACCGCCGGTCTCGCTGCACCCCATCACCGCCGGGGTCCAGGAGTGTGCCCGCGCCTCCTCCATGAACGCGGCGATCGCGCCCGGCCAGGCCTCCACGTCGCCGACCGGGTCGCCGCTGGCGAGCATCACGCCGGAGACCACGCGGTAACAGACGGCGGACTTGCCGCTGGGCGAGAAGACCACCGCCTTGTCGCGGCGGAGCGCGAAGTGACCGAGCGAGTCACGGTGCCCGTGGGTGGCGAGCAGGTCCCGCAGCCGCTCCTCGTCGGAGGGGGTCAGCCGGGCGGCCGGATGCTCGGGGCGGAAGGCGAGGTACGCGGTGGTGGCGACGGTCAGCAGGCCGAGCGCGCCCAGCGAGTAGCCGACCGTGTAGTCCGCGCCGTCGCGGTAGCCGACCGGCCCCTCGAAGCCGAAAAGACCCCACAGCACGTGCGCCAGCTGCGCCGACAGCGACGGGCGGCCCTCGATGGCGTCCGGGTGCGACCGCACGATGAGCAGCCCGATCCCGACGCTCACCCCGCCCATGACCACGAAGTTGGCCAGCGCCCTCCAGCGGCTGCGCGGGTCGGGCAGCGCGGCGAACTCGCGGCGGTAGCGGATCAGCACGCCCATCAGGACGAGCGAGAAGACGGTGCCCAGGACCGAGTGCCGGTACAGCAGCTGGGCGGCCGCGCCGACCGGCAGCAGCGCCACCGCCGCGACCCAGGCGCGACGCTTACGCCGCTTCAGGCCGTGCGCCAGCATGAGCAGCAGCAGCCCCACCACGATCGACGCCGCGGCGGCCAGGGAGCTGACCGCGCCGGGCAGCAGCTCCGCCAGCGAATGCACCCTGCTGTGCCTCAGCCGCGGGAAGACGATGTCCACGAATCCGATCAGCATGCAGGCCGTGCCGACGGCCGTGGGGACCGCCTCCGGCCGCGGCCCGCGCAGCACGCGCCGTATCCGGTTGGGAACCCCTCCGGACTTTTCGGCATCTGGACTGTCAGACATTCGCATTCCCGTCGCTTCGGTCAAGAGGATCTTTGGTTCTCTGACGCAGCTTCCGCACGATTTGCGTCTATCTAGATGCGATTCGAGGCGGCGGGGTTCCGCCCCCGGCTCCCGCCGGGGGCGCCCCCGCGGTACGGAGGACCGGCCGCCCGGCAGAAAGATAGTGATGGGTCTCACGAGCAACAACGTCGTGATCATGGCTGTCGTCGGGGCGCTACTGCTGTTCACGGCCACGATATGGCTGTGGCCGCGGCTGGCCGGACGCGGGGTGAACGCCGTGCTCGGCCGGGTCGGCATGCTACTGGGAACCCAGGTGTCGGTGTTCGCGGCGTTTGGATTGTTCGCCAATCAGTCATTCGGTTTCTACGGCTCCTGGGCGGACCTCTTCGGGGCCGAGGACGAGGTGGGCGTGGTGGTGGACCATGACACCCCCGGCAACAGGGTGAAGGTCACCGAGACCCGCAAGCTCAACGTCTCCGGCGGCTCGTCGCCGGAGGCCGGCGGGCGCGTCGACAAGGTCACCTTCCGGGGGCCGGTCTCGCGGATCGCCGGCCCCGGCTACGTCTATCTGCCGCCGGAGTACTTTCAGCCCCGCTATGCCAAGCGCCAGTTTCCCGCCGCTCTCGTCCTGACAGGTTACCCCGGCACCACCGAAGCCCTCATCAATGGCCTGAAATACCCCCAGAAGTCTCAGAAGCTGGTCAAAGGGGGGAGAATGCAGCCGACCATCCTGGTCATGATGCGGCCGACCGTGGCGCCGCCTCGGGATACGGAGTGCATGGACGTCCCCGGGGGGCCGCGGACCGAGACCTTCTTCACCAAGGACGTGCCGAAGGCCGTCTCCGCGCACTACCGGGTGGGCACCCGGGCCCGCAACTGGGGCGTCATCGGCAACTCCACCGGCGGCTACTGCGCCCTGAAGATGGCGATGCGCCACCCCGAGGCGTTCTCCGCCGCCGCCGGGCTGTCCCCCTTCTACAAGGCCCCCCTCGACGCGACGACGGGCGATCTCTTCGGCGGCAGCAAGCGGCTGGAGTGCGAGAACAACCTCATGTGGCGCCTGGACCACCGGCCCGCCCCGCCGGTCTCGCTGCTGGTGAGCAGCAGCGAGCGCGGGGAGAAGAACTACCGGGCGACGATGCGGTTCGTGGCGAAGGTGCGCGAGCTGAACCGGCGGGGCGAGCCGACCCGCATCTCGTCGATGATCCTCGGCACCGGGGGCCACAACTTCAACACCTGGAAGCGCGAGGTGGCCCCCGCCCTGGAGTGGATGGGTGCCCGCCTCCAGGCCCGCTGAGAGCGCGCCCCCCGTGCGCAGGTCGCCGCCGTGTCCCCGGGGTCGCCCCACCGGACGCCGCGCCGCTCTGCGCGGCGGTTGCCGCGCGAACGGGCTGCCGGGGCGCCGCCCCGCCCGGGGCCGGGTCCGGGGCTTGGGGTCCGGGGCTTGCCCCGGTTTCGGGAAGGGGCGGGCCAGGGGACTGATCCGTCGGATACGGACTGCGGGCGAAGCCCCGGGGCACGGGGCGGGGCTCAGGTGTCGGCGACCGTCTGGAGGTTCACGTCGCCCCGGGCGATGCCGCCGGCGTCCGCGTCGATCGAGCGGCGCAGGGCCTCGTGGAGGCGGCCCGGGGTGAGGACCCCGAGGAAGCGTTCGCCGTCCAGGACGGCGATCCACCCCGCGTCGTGCTGGAGCATCGTGCTGAACGCCTGCTTGAGCGGCGCCCCGACCGGCAGCCACGCCTCCATGCGGCGGGCGTGATCCCGTACCGTCCGGTCCCTCCCGTCCGCCCCGTCGGCCGCGTCCGCCGGGATCCAGCCGTGCAGATGGTCCGCGTCGTCCAGGACGACGGCCCACCGGGCGCCGTCCGAGGCCAGCCGGGCGGCGGCCTTGGTGAGCGGGTCGTCGAGGTGGACGACCGGGGGCTGCCAGAGGTCGCCGGGTTCGATGGGGGTCACCGAGAGCCGCTTGAGGCCCCGGTCCGCGCCGACGAAGTCGGCCACGTACGGCGAGGCGGGCGCGCCCAGGACGGCCGCCGGGGTGTCGAACTGTTCGATGCGCCCGGAGCCGTACACCGCGATGCGGTCACCGAGCCGCACCGCCTCCTCGATGTCGTGCGTCACGAAAAGCACGGTCTTCCGCACCTGTGACTGAAGCCGAAGGAATTCCGTCTGCAGATGTTCGCGTACGACCGGGTCGACGGCGCCGAAGGGTTCGTCCATCAGCAGCACCGGAGGGTCGGCCGCCAGCGCCCGCGCCACCCCGACCCGCTGCCGCTGGCCGCCGGAGAGCTGGTCCGGATAGCGGTCGGCATAGACGGAAGGGTCGAGTCCGACCAGATCGAGAAGCTCGGCGGCCCGCTCCCGCCCCTTCTTCCGCTGCCACCCCAGCAGATGCGGCACGGTCGCGGTGTTCTCCAGCACGGTCTTGTGCGGGAAGAGACCGACCTGCTGAATGACGTAGCCGATGCGGCGGCGCAGCGCGACCGGATCCGTCTCGGCGATGTCCTCGCCCTCCACCAGAATCCGGCCGGAGGTCGGCTCGATGAGCCGGTTGACCATTTTCATCGTGGTGGTCTTGCCGCACCCCGAGGGTCCGACGAGCGTGACCAGCTCACCCTCCGCGACCTCGAAGGACAGGTCGTCCACGGCGGTCGTGCCGTCGGCGTAGCGCTTGGTGACATGCTCGAAACGGATCATGGCTCCCCATTGTTGCCGCATTCGTGGCAGACATTGTTGCTGTTGTGTGGCGATCGGACGAGATTGTCATCTCCCGGGGATAGGGTCACCCAGGAATTGGACGACCACGTGCCCGGGGGAGGTGAGCGTATGGCGGACCAGAACTGTCTGATCAGTAACGATTGGATTTGCGGCGAGTATGTGCGCACGCGCGGTCAGGAGCTGACGGACGCGACGCTCCAGCATGTCGGGATCACTCTCGCGTCGGTCGCGATCGGTCTGGTGATCGCCTTCCCGCTCGCGCTGCTGGCCCGCCGACGGCAGGGCGTGGCGGGCCCGGTGCTGGGGCTGACCACGATCCTCTACACGGTGCCGTCGCTCGCGATGTTCTCGCTGCTGCTGCCCGTCTTCGGGGTGTCCCAGGCGGTCGTGATCACGGGGCTGGTGCTCTATTCGCTCACCATCCTGGTGCGCAACATCATGGCGGGCCTCGCCTCCGTACCGGAGGACGCCAGGGAGGCCGCGCGCGGCATGGGGTACGGGCCGCTGCGGCTGCTCTTCGGTGTCGAGCTGCCGCTCGCGCTGCCGGCCCTGATGGCCGGGCTGCGCATCACCACGGTCTCCACCGTCTCGCTCACCACGGTCGGCGCGATCATCGGCTACGGCGGGCTCGGCAACCTCATCTACGAGGGCATGCACAGCTTCTTCAAGGCGCAGGTGCTCACCGCCTCGGTGCTGTGCGTGGCGCTGGCGGTCGTGGCGGATCTGCTGCTGCTCGGCGTCCAGCGGGTGCTGACGCCCTGGGCGCGTAAGAGGAGGAGGGCCTGATGGGCGTCATCGGGGAGGCGTGGGACTGGCTGGCCACCGGGTCGCACTGGTCGGGCGGGGACGGGGTGTGGCACCGGCTGGGCGAGCACCTGTTCCTGACGTTCGTCTGTCTGGCGATCGCGTGCGCGGTCGCGCTGCCGGTCGCCGTCCTGCTCGGTCACATCGGCAAGGGCGGCGCGATCGCGGTCAACATCTCCAACGCGGGCCGGGCCGTGCCCACCTTCGCCGTGCTGGTGCTGCTGCTCCTCAGCCCGCTGGGCACGCACGGCGAGTGGCCCACGATCATCGCGCTGGTGCTGTTCGCCATCCCGCCGCTGCTCACCAACGCGTACGTCGGGGTGAGCGAGGCGGACCGGGAGGTCGTGGAGGCGGCCCGGGGCATGGGGATGACGGGCGGTCAGCTGATCCGCCGGGTGGAGCTGCCGCTCGCGTTCCCGCTGATCATGACGGGCGTGCGGACCGCCGCGGTGCAGGTGGTGGCCACCGCGACGCTGGCGGCGCTGCCCGGCGGCGGCGGGCTCGGCCGGATCATCACGGCGGGGTTCCGACTCACCGACACCCCGCAGGTGGTGGCCGGGGCGGTGCTGGTCGCGGGGCTCGCGCTGCTCGTCGAGGGGGTGTTCGTGGTGCTGGGTCTGGTGCTGGACCCGATGCGGCGGAAGACGGGGCGGCCGGCGGCCGCGTTCCGGCGCCCGCCCGCCGACCAGGCGCCCAAGGCTCCCGCGTTGACGTCGTAAGGCTGGTCGTCGCGCTCGTCCTCACGCGTGCCGTGACGCGGGCGCATCGTACGTATATCTATGGATGGGGAACCCATGAGCAAGATCTTGAGAGTGGTGGGGGCGACGGCGAGCGCCGTGGCGCTGGCGGTCGGCGCGACCGGATGCGGCGGCGAGAGCCTGGAGAAGTCCGGCGGCGGCGACAGCTCCGGCAAGCCGGGCAAGGGCTCGCTGGTGATCGGGACCGCGTCCTTCGCCGAGTCGAAGATCCTCGCGGAGCTGTACGCGGGGCTGTTGGAGAACGCCGGTTACTCGACCTCCACCAAGACCGTGGACACCCGCGAACTGTATGAACCGGCCCTGGAGAAGGGTCAGATGGATGTCGTACCGGAGTACGCGGCGACGCTCGCCGAATTCCTCAACCAGAAGAAGAACGGGCCGAATGCCGAGCCCGTGGCCTCCTCCGATGCGGACGACACGGTGAAGGCGCTGAAGAAGCTCGCCGAGCCGCGCGGGCTGAAGGTGCTGGACGTCGGCAAGGCGGTCGACCAGAACGCCTTCGCGGTGAGCAGGAAGTTCGCGAAGGAGCACGACCTCAAGACGCTCTCCGATCTGGGAAAGTCCGGGCAGAAGGTCAAGCTGGCGGCGGGTGACGAATGCCCGAAGCGGCCGTTCTGCCAGCCCGGTCTGGAGAAGCGCTACGGCATCGACATCGCGGGCATCGACCCGCTCGACATCGGCAGTGTGCAGGCCAAGCAGGCGGTCAAGGACGGCAAGGACCAGATGGTCCTGACCACCACCACGGACGCCACGCTCGACCAGTTCGGCCTTGTCCTGCTCGACGACGACGAAAATCTGCAGAATGCCGACAACGTACTTCCCGTGGTGAATGCGAAGTCCGCCGGTTCACCCAAGATCGAAAACGCGCTGAACAAGCTCGGCCGCGTGCTCACCACGGCCGATCTCACCGAACTCAACAAGAAAGTTGACGCCGAGCGGCTCAAGCCCGCCGATGTCGCGGCGGACTACCTCAAGGAGAAGGGGCTCGTGAAGTAGTTTGCCAACGGATTGACAACGGATGTGGCCTGCCGACCCCCCAAAGGAGCCGTACGCACGGTAAGTTTCGGCCCATGCCACGTGGACGCCACCGCCAATCCCCACCCCTGCACAGGCTACTTCCCCCTCTGTCGGTCGCAGCCGCGTCAATAACCTGCGCCGCCGGTGCCTGGCTGGTCGGCGACACGGTTGTGATCCGTGGACTCGCCGCGACCGCGGCCACCGCCGCGGTCGTCGGCTCGGTCCTGACCCGCCGTTGGGACCGCGCGGCCGGTCGCCGGGTCGCGGAGTCCGCCAGCGAGACCGCCCGCCAGGAGATGAAGTACGAGGAGCGGATCGCGGAGCTGGAGGCGGACGCCGAGAAGGCGGCCGAGCTGCGCACCGCGCTCAACACCAGGCTGCGCGCCAAGCGGGCCGAACTCGCCCGGCTGCGCAACGAGCACGCCGAGCTGCTGCGCCGCTACGCCACGGCCGAGACCGAGCGCGCCAGCGCCCTGGAGGGGCGCCGCAGGCTCGCCCTGGAGGCCGCGACCCCGTCGAAGGCGCTGACCGCGGCGGAGACGCCCGACGAGACCGCCGAGACCGACGGGGACCCGGCGGATTCCGTGATCGGCGACGGCCTCGACCTCAGCGCGTACGTACGCGCCGACGAGGCGCTGAGCCGTCTCGTCGCCAGCGCGCGGCAGCAGCGGGAGCGGGCCGAAGCGGAATCGCGTGCCCTCGCGGCCGAGCAGGAGAAGGCCGATGCCGAGGCCAAGGAGCAGGAGAAAGCGGAAGCGACGGACAGCAAGGCCGGGAGAGCGGCCGCGGACCCGGACGAGGACGGTGCGGCCGTCCCGGGGAAGCGCCCGGCGGCCGACGAGCGTGACGGCCCGGACAGCTCCCCGGTGCCGCCTCCGCACGCTCGTACGGCCGCCTCCGCCGTGGTGCCGTATGCCGCGGCACGCCGGGCCGCCTCCCGTTCGGAGGGCGGCTTCGACTACTTCGGCACGCAGAAGACCCCGCCGAAGCAGCAGGAGCCCGAGCCGGAGGCCGAGGAGGACCTCGCCGACGTGATCGGCGCGGAAACCCTCGCCGAGACCCGGAAGGGCGCGGTGGGCGAGGTCATCGACCTGACCGCGCACGAGGACGAGGAGAGCGATCCCGCCGGGGTCGAGGAGCTGCGCAGTGCGATCTCCTGAAGGCCCGCCGCCGTAGGTCCCGCGCTCCGTGTCGCCTTACGGGTCGATGTCGTTATGCGTTGATGTCGTAATGCGCTGATGTCGTTATTTGTCGATGTCGCCGACGACGAAGAACAGCGATCCCAGGATCGCCACCATGTCGGCGACGAGCGTGCCCGGCAGAAGCTCTGTGAGCGCCTGGATGTTGTTGAACGAGGCTGAGCGGAGCTTCAGCCGGTACGGCGTCTTCTCGCCCTTCGAGACGAGGTAGTAGCCGTTGAGGCCGAGCGGATTCTCGGTCCAGGCGTAGGTGTGGCCCTCGGGGGCCTTGAGCACCTTCGGCAGCCGCTGGTTGATCGGCCCCGGCGGAAGTCCGTCGAGCCGGTCCAGGCAGGCGTCGGCGAGCGCCAGGGAGTTGTGGGTCTGCTCCAGCAGGCATTCGAAGCGGGCGAGGCAGTCGCCCTCCTCGCGCACCACGACCTTCAGGGTGTCCTGGAGGTCCCCGTACGCCAGATACGGCTCGTCGCGCCGCAGGTCGAAGTCGACGCCCGAGGCGCGGGCGATGGGGCCGCTGACGCCGTAGGCGTGTACGGCCTGCGCGGACAGGACGCCCACCCCGCGGGTGCGCCCCCGGAAGATCTCGTTGCCGAGCACGAGCCCGTCGTACACGTCCATCCGCGACCGCACCTCGGCCACGGCCGCCCGGGCCCGGCCGAGCCAGCCCGCGGGCAGGTCCTCCTTGAGCCCGCCGACCCGGTTGAACATGTAGTGCATCCGGCCGCCGGAGATCTCCTCCATCACATGCTGCAGATCCTCGCGCTCCCGGAACGCGTGGAAGATCGGCGTGATGCCGCCCAGCTCCAGGGGGTACGAGCCCAGGAACATCAGATGGTTGAGCACCCGGTTCAGCTCGGCCAGCAGCGTGCGCATCCATACGGCACGCTCCGGGACCTCCATGCCGAGCATCCGCTCGACGGCGAGCACGACGCCCAGCTCGTTGGAGAAGGCGGACAGCCAGTCGTGGCGGTTGGCGAGCATGATGATCTGGCGGTAGTCGCGCGCCTCGAACAGCTTCTCGGCGCCGCGGTGCATGTACCCGATCACCGGCTCCGCGTGCTGCACGCGTTCCCCGTCGACCACCAGCCGGAGCCGCAGCACGCCGTGGGTGGACGGGTGCTGCGGGCCGATGTTCAGCACCATGTCGGTGCTTTCCGCCGCGCCGCCGATGCCGACTGTCGTCTCCGTCATGGGAACAGTTTGTCTCGACACCCGCCCCGGCCAGAAACCGGGTCCGGCCCCTGGACCGGCCCGTTACGGGAGCAGCGCGTCGTACGGGACGCCCACCGGGTGGGCCAGCCACCGGAAGCCGCCCAGGCCCGCCGGGTCCAGCAGCTCCGCCGCCTCGCCCGCCGCGCCCAGGGCCCGTACGTAGGCCGCCGGGTCCGTGGAGGCCAGGGCGAGCGGCGGACGGCCCGCGTCGAGGCCCAGGTGGCGCAGCGCGTCCCGCTGAGGGATCAGCCGGGCGTCCGTCCCGGCCGCGCAGGCGTCCAGCGCCACATGCGCCGTGAGATCGCAGGAGCCGTCCGGTACCGGCCGCACCTCCCGCCCGTCCCGGAAGCCGGTCAGCGTGCCGAAGGGCGGCCGGGCGGCGCGCTCATGGCCGTAGTCCACGGCGACCGCGAGCCCGGCCCCGACGCACCGCACCGCCTCGGCCCAGGCCGCGTCGCGCGGCCGGCCGATCTCGGCCCGCAGCCCGGGCTCGGCGCCCGCCAGCGGCCACCACCGGGCCAGCCACGCCGCGTCCTCGCCGGTCACCTCGGCGCCGAGCCGTTCGGCGCCGTCGGCCGCCCGGACCTCGACCCGGCGCGGCACGCCGTCGGGGTCCGTCTCGGCGACGTCGACGGGGACGTTGTCCAGCCACTCGTTGGCGAACAGCAGCCCGGTGAATCCCTTCGGCACCGTCTCCCGCCACTCCACCCGCCCGTCGAGCCCGGCGGGCCGGTCCGCCCGCTCGACCGCGTACGGCCGCAGCCGCGCGGCCGGCCCGTGCGGCAGACCGTCGACCGCCGCCAGCACCCCGGTCAGCAGCTCGCCGCGCCCCGCGCCCACGTCCACCAGCGCCAGCTCCGGCGGCCGCCCCAGCGCCTCGTCCACCCGGCGCAGCAGCTCCGCGGCCGCCCGCGCGTACAGCGGCGAGGCGTGCACCGAGGTGCGGAAGTGACCGGCCGGTCCCTCCGCGCGCCGGAAGAAGCCGTCCGTCCCGTACAGCGCCCGTTCGGCGGCCGCCCGCCACCCGCACCATTCCCGTTGTTCACTCGCCACATCCCCACGCTAAAGCGGAGTGGTATCCACCTTGGGGAGTAGGGCGGGGCGGTACGGATCGCCCCTCGGGCTGACCCGCCCGGGTATCCGCACTGCCTACTCTGGGTGACGTGCAGCGCCTCTACGACTTCCTCCGCAGCCATCCGACAGGGGTGGACACCTTCTGGGGCGTCCTCCTCTTCGGCTGCGGTCTCCTGTGGCTCGTACAGGCGACCCCGGGCTATGAGCCACCGCTCGCGGCCGTGCCGATCACGCTGGCGCTGTGCGCGGCCGTCGCCCTGCGCCGCCGCGCCCCCGCGATGATGCTGGGGCTGGTCATCGCGTGCGGCATCGCCCAACTCGCGCTGGACGTCAGGATCAACATCGTCGACTTCGCGATGCTGGTGATCGTCTACACCGCCGCGTGCACCGCCGGGCGCCGCACCTCCCGGCTGGCCCTGGCCGCCGCGATCTGCGCACCGTCGCTCGCCACCCTCCGCTGGCCCAGCGCACACGAGTCCTCGGGCGAGGCCGCCGTCTCGACGGTCTTCGTCACCATCCCCTTCGTCCTGGCCTGGGTGCTCGGCGACTCGATCCGCACCCGCCGCGCCTACTACGCCCAGCTCGAGGAGCGCGCCTCCCGGCTGGAGAGGGAGCGCGAGGCGCAGTCGAAGGTCGCGGTCGCCGCCGAACGCGCCCGGATCGCGCGCGAGTTGCACGATGTCGTCGCGCACAACGTGTCGGTGATGGTCGTTCAGGCGGACGGCGCCGCGTACGTCATGGACGCCTCCCCGGACCAGGCCCGGCAGGCGCTGGAGACGATCTCCGGCACCGGCCGCCAGGCCCTCGCCGAGATGCGGCGGCTGCTGGGCGTGCTGCGCACCGGGGAGCCGGGGGAGGCGAGCGACTACGTCCCGCAGCCGGACGTCGAGCAGATCGACGAACTGGTGGAGCAGGCCCGCGGCTCCGGGCTCCCGGTGGACTTCAAGGTCGTCGGCAGCCCGCGCCAGCTGCCCAGCGGCGTGGAGCTGACCGCGTACCGCATCGTGCAGGAAGCGCTCACCAACACCCGTAAGCACGGCGGCCCCGATGTCGGCGCCAGCGTCCGCATCACCTACTTCGACGACGGGCTCGGCCTGCTGGTCGAGGACGACGGGCGGGGCGCCCAGCGCGAGTTGTACGAGGACGGCGGCGCCGACGGCAGCGGCCACGGGCTGATCGGGATGCGCGAGCGCGTGGGCATGGTGGGTGGCACGCTCGACGCGGGCCCGCGCCCGGGCGGCGGCTTCCGCATCAGCGCGCTGCTGCCGCTGAAACCGGCCGGATGAGCCGCGGGCACACGTCCGCGCGTACGTAGGTACTGCGCGTATGCAGGTGGTGAGCGCCGTACGGAGCGCGCGCCGAGGAAGCCGAGGGAAGGGACCGACCGGATGTCGATCCGCGTCATGCTCGTCGATGACCAGGTGCTGCTGCGCACCGGTTTCCGCATGGTGCTCGCCGCCCAGCCCGATATGGAGGTCGTCGCCGAGGCGGGCGACGGTCTCGAGGCGCTGGAGGCGGTGCGCTCCGCCGAGGTGGATGTCGTCCTGATGGACGTCAGGATGCCGAAGCTGGACGGAGTGGAGGCGACCCGGCGCATCTGTGAGCGCGAGGGGGCGCCACGCGTACTCATCCTGACCACCTTCGATCTGGACGAGTACGCCTTCTCCGCGCTCAAGGCGGGCGCGAGCGGCTTCATGCTCAAGGACGTGCCGCCGGGCGAACTGCTCACCGCGATCCGCGCGGTCCACAGCGGTGACGCGGTCGTCGCGCCCAGCACCACGCGACGCCTGCTGAACCGCTTCGCGCCGATGCTCCCGGGCACGGGCGGCGGCCTCGGCTCCCGGTCCGCCACGGCGGCCCGGCCCGAGCTGGACCGGCTCACCGAGCGCGAGCGCGAGGTCATGCTGCTCGTCGCCCAGGGGCTGTCGAACGGTGAGATAGCGGGCCGCCTGGTGCTGTCCGAGGCGACCGTGAAGACGCACGTGGGCCGCATCCTCACCAAGCTGGAACTGCGGGACCGGGTGCAGGTGGTGGTGATGGCCTACGAGACGGGCCTCGTGCGGGCGGGAGGCGCGCCCCGCTGAGGCGCGGGGTGGGGGCAGGCCCGGCGCGCCGCCGCTACCGCAGGACGCCCTCCAGGAAGTCGCTCCCCAGCCGCGCCACCGCAGCCAACTCCAGCTGGTGGAGGACGTACCGACCGCGCCGCCGGGTCTGCAGCAGCCCGGCCTTCTTCAGGACGGCGATGTGCCGGGAGACCTCCGGCGGCGTGATGGCGTACGCCTCGGCCAGCTCACCCGTGGTGTGCGGCCCCCGGGCCAGCGCGCGGCAGATGCGCATCCGCATCGGGTGGGCCAGGGCCTCCAGCCGCTGCTGGACGAGCTGCAGGGCGGCGGGCGGGGCGAGTTCGGGCCCGGGGACCGGGTACTGGATCACCGGTTGCCAGCCCGGCGCGTGCACCAGCAGCAGATGCGGCCAGCCGAAGGTCGTCGGGATGAGAGTCAGCCCGCTCCCGGACGCCGTCGTACGCCCCGCGGCCAGCTTGTCGACCAGGACGCGCGAGCGCCCGTCCGCCCCCTCCTCGACCGACAGCGCGGCCGAGGCAGCCGCCAGCGCCTCCGCGAGCCCCTTGCGCTGCAGCAGCTCGCCCTTGTGGCGGGCGTCGGCGGCGAGTTGGACCCGCACCCGCCGCCAGGTGTCCGCGAAGAACGCCTGATCGCAGTCCTCCAGCAGCCGCCGCAGCCACACCCGCAGCCCGTCCGGGTCCACCAGCATGCGGTCCACGAACGCCAGTTGCCGTGGCCCACGGGCCCGGGCCAGGTCCCGGATCCGGTCCCGCTCACCCCGGTCGACCAGCGGCGACGGCGTCGGCCGGTCGTAGCTGGCGGAACAGCTGATCTCGAAGGCGGCCGCCACGAACGCCTCGTCGTCGATCCGGTCCAGCGCGTCCAGTTCCTCGGCGAGCGTCGCCCCGGGGGCGGACGGCAGCAGCAGGTCGGAACGGGCCGTGCCCCACAGGAAGTCCGCCTCGCACAGCCGGTCGGCGAGATCGGGTTTGAGGGAGGCGGCGGTCGCGGTGGCCCAGCCGTGCAGCCCGGGGTGGTGGCCGGGCTCGTACAGCACGTGCAGCGCGGCGCCCAGTTCCGCGAGCGGGGACGGACTGAAGACGATGCGCTCGGGCGGCAGCCCGGTGATGTCCACGACATTGGCCATGCCTCTCATGGTGCGGCAGCCCGCGCCCCACCCCGACCTCGATTGACGACGATCGTCAATCGAGGTGACGGGCGGCGGCGGGCGGTCCGACGCTCATGCCATGTCCATCACCCAGCAGTACGCACTCGACCTGTACCGGGCCGCCCAGCGCGGCGAGCCCGCCCCGCCCGCCCCCGGCCACGGCGACTGGCGCGCCCTCCGGACGCTGCGCGAGTACCGCGACTTCCAGACCGTGATCGCGGAACGCCCGGCCCGGCGCCGCCGCAGGGCCGTCCAGCGGGCGCTGCGGGCGCTGCGGGCGGCAGTGGCGGGGACGGCCCGGGCCGTCCCCGCCGTACGCCCCGTACGCCCCGCCCGACTCGTACGCACCGCACAGCCGTCGGCCGCCGGGCCGCTGCGCGGGGCCGCTCCCGCCCGCCCGGCCCCGGACCCGTCCTCGTGCCCGACCACCGGCTGAGCACCGGTCCATCCGGTCCGTCCGGTCCATCCGGTCCATCCGGTCCGTCCGGTCCGTCCGGTCCGTCCGGTCCGTCCGTCCCCCCGGGTCAGGCGCCGTCGTCCGGGCCGTCCTCGGCCAGCACCGCCCGCACCCGCGTCAGGAACGCGCCGACCGCCTCCGTCACCTCCTCCGCCGTCCAGTCCAGCGCGGGCGCGGCCACCGTCACCTCGGACATGGCCAGACCGGGCGGCCCCGGCTCCCACCAGCGCCGGAACAGCGTCGTCCGGGTCTCCTCGGCCAGCCGTATCCCCGCCTCGTCCAGCACCCGCGCCGGATACGGCAGCCACACCTGGAACTGATGGGTGTGCGGCACCTCCGGGTGCACCCGGGACCAGGCCACCCCGGCCGACGTGAACGCCTCGCGCATCGCCCGCGCCACCACCGCCGCATGGGCCACATACGACGGCAACCGCGGCAGTTCGCCGTCCAGACCGGCCAGGGCGGCGAGCGCCGTGGGCCACTGCTGGAACACCTGACCGCCGTACCGGTGGCGCCATGCCACCGCCTCCGCGATCAGCGTCTCCGGGCCCGCCAGCGCGGCCCCGGCTATGCCACCGAGCGACTTGTAGAAGGACACGTACACCGTGTCCGCGAGGGCGGCGATCTCCGGGAGCCCGCGCCCGAAGCGCGCGGTGCACTCCCACAGCCGGGCCCCGTCGAAGTGGACCACCGCCTCCCGCTCGCGGGCGGCCTCCACGACGGCGGCCAGGTCGTCCCACTCGGGCAGCACGAAGCCCGCGTCGCGCAGCGGCAGTTCCAGGGCGAGCGTGCCGAAGGGCTCGTCCAGGTCGCGGATCTCGGCGGCGGTGGGCAGCCGTGGCTCGCTGGTCGGCCGCACCGCCCGCAGCCCGCTCACCGTCAGATACGCGTCCCGTTCGTGCACCTCCAGATGGGCCAGCGGATGGACGGCCACCACCGGGTTGCCGGTGCGCCCGGCCCAGGCGCGCAGCGCGATCTGCTGGGCCATGGTCCCGGTGGGGAAGAAGGCCGCGGCCTCCATGCCGAGCAGGTCGGCGACCCGCCGCTCCAGCCTTTCGACCACCCCGTCCCCGTACACATCCACCCAGTCGTCGAGGGCGCCGTCGAGGCCCGGGGCGGCGGCGGTCAGGGCCGCCAGCCGCTCGCCGATCCGCTGCTCCGCCGGGCCGCGCGCGAGGGTCCGCTCGGAGCCGTGCCAGGCCGCGAGCCGGCGCGCCCGGGCCGCCTGCTCGGTCCCCTCCGCCGGAGAAGCCTCATCCGTCACGTCCACCACATCCCCCACATCCGCCATGTCGGCCATGACCCGATGATGACCCACGGACAGGTCACCCCCGGAGTTATCCACAGGTGGAGGCAGGTGGAGGCAGGTGGAGGCAGGCGGCGTCGGGCGGGGTTGTCCACAGGCGTGGGGACACACCCGGTTCCCCCCAGGGGCACTCGCGTAGCATGGCGGGGAATCGTCCGGTACCCCCTGAGGACTGGAACGGAAGGCCGCAGTCGCGTGAACGCACATCCACTTCCCGAGCCGCGGGACCGCCCGGCCCGGCTCACCGTCGGCGTCGTCGGCGCCGGTCGCGTCGGCCCGGCGCTCGCCGCCTCGCTGCGGCTGGCCGGGCACCGCCCCGTCGCCGCCTCCGGCGTCTCCGACGCCTCCGTGAGCCGGGCCGCCGCCCTGCTCCCCGAGGTCCCGATCGTCCCGCCCGCCGAGGTGCTGGCGCGGGCCGAGCTGGTGCTGCTCACCGTCCCCGACGACGCCCTGCCCGAGCTGGTCGCGGGCCTCGCCGAGACCGGTGCGGTGCGCCCCGGCCAGCTGCTGGTGCACACCTCCGGCCGCTATGGCACCGGCGTGCTGGAGCCCGCACTGCGGGCCGGTGCGCTGCCGCTCGCGCTGCACCCCGTGATGACCTTCACCGGCACCCCGGTCGACGTCCAGCGGCTCGCGGGCTGCTCCTTCGGTGTCACCGCCCCCGAGGAGCTGCGGCTCGCGGCCGAGGCGCTGGTCATCGAGATGGGCGGCGAGCCCGAGTGGGTCGCGGAGGAGTCCCGCCCGCTGTATCACGCGGCCCTCGCCATCGGCGCCAACCACCTGGTCACCCTGGTCGCCCAGGCCATGGAGCTGCTGCGCGCGTCCGGGGTCGAGGCGCCCGACCGGATGCTCGGCCCGCTGCTCGGCGCCGCCCTGGACAACTCGCTGCGCAGCGGCGACGCCGCGCTCACCGGCCCGGTCGCCCGCGGCGACGCGGGCACGGTCGCCGCGCACGTCCAGGAGCTGCGGCGGCACGCGCCGCAGGCCGTCGCCGGATATCTCGCGATGGCCCGGGCCACGGCGGACCGGGCGCTCGCGCACGGGATGCTCAAGCCGGAGCTGGCGGAGAACCTGCTGGGCGTTCTGTCGGATGTCTCGGATGCCCGGGGCCGGGGAGGAGCGGGATCGTGAGCCCGAAGCTGTGGACCAAGCCGAGCCCCGGTGAGCCGGACGTCGAGCTGTTCGCGCGCCGCGCGGACTTCGACGCGGCGCTGACGCACTTCGCCGCGCCGGGGCGTACGGCCGTCGTCATGACCATGGGCGCGCTGCACGACGGGCACGCCTCGCTGATCCGCGCCGCGCGCGCCCGGGTCGGCGCCAAGGGCCTCGTCACCGTCACCGTCTTCGTCAACCCGCTGCAGTTCGGCGCGGGCGAGGACCTGGACCGCTATCCGCGCACGCTCGACGCCGACCTGGAGGTCGCGTCCGCCGCCGGCGCTGACATCGTCTTCGCCCCCTCGGCCGAGGAGGTGTACGGCAGCGGCGAGCCGCGGATACGGATGGCCGCCGGGGCCATGGGCGAGGGGTACGAGGGCGCCTCCCGGCCCGGTCACTTCGACGGGGTGCTCACCGTCGTCGCCAAGCTGCTCCACCTCACCCGCCCGGACTTCGCCTTCTTCGGCGAGAAGGACGCGCAGCAGCTGGTGCTGGTCCGCCGGATGGTGCGGGACCTGGACTTCCCGGTGGAGATCGTCGGTGTCCCCACGGTCCGGGAGGGCGACGGGCTCGCCCTCTCCAGCCGTAACCGCTACCTGTCGGCGCCGGAGCGGGACACCGCGCTGGCCCTGTCCCGGGCGCTGTTCGCGGGGCGTGACGCGGGGCTGCTGGCGGCGCGGGCCGCCGGGAGCAGCGAAGGCGGCGATACGGACGGCCTCGTCCGGGTCGGCTCGCCCGGCGCGGTGCGGGCCGCGGCGCGCGCGGTGCTGGAGGAGGCGGCCCTCCTCCAACCACCGCTCGCCCTCGACTACCTGGACCTGATCGACCCGGAGAGCTTCACCGAGGCACCCGACGACCACACCGGTGAGGCCGTCCTGGCCGTCGCCGCCAAGGTCGGCTCCACGCGGCTGATCGACAACATCCGGCTGCGGTTCGGAGCGGACGCGTGAGCGGGCCGATGACCGGGCCGTCCGCCGCCATGGCCCCGGCCGCCGCCCTGCGCGCCCCCGCCCCCGGCTGGGCCACCGAGGCCGATGTCGTGGTCGTGGGCTCGGGCGTCGCGGGCCTGACCGTGGCGCTGCGCTGCGCCGCCGCCGGGGCGAAGGTCACCGTCGTCACCAAGGCCCGCCTCGACGACGGCTCCACGCGCTGGGCCCAGGGCGGCATAGCCGCCGCCCTCGGCGAGGGCGACACCCCCGAGCAGCATCTCGACGACACGCTCGTCGCGGGCGCCGGGCTGTGCGACGAGCGGGCCGTGCGGATGCTGGTCACCGAGGGCCCCGACGCGGTCCGCCGCCTCATCGGCACCGGCGCCCGCTTCGACGCCGACGACGACACCGGCGAGATCCTGCTGACCCGCGAGGGCGGCCACCACCGCCGCCGCATCGCCCACGCGGGCGGCGACGCGACCGGCGCGGAGATCTCCCGCGCCCTGGTCGACGCGGTGCGCGAGGCCGGGATCGACACCGTCGAGAACGCCCTCGTGCTCGACCTCCTCAAGGACGCCTCCGGCAGCGCCGCGGGCGTCACCCTGCACGTCATGGGCGAGGGCGCGCGGGACGGCGTGGGCGCGGTCCACGCGGGCGCCGTCGTCCTCGCGACCGGCGGCATGGGCCAGGTCTTCTCCGCCACCACCAACCCCGCCGTCTCCACGGGCGACGGCGTCGCCCTCGCGCTGCGCGCCGGGGCGGAGGTGAGCGATCTGGAGTTCGTCCAGTTCCACCCCACGGTGCTGTGGCTCGGCCCGGAGGCCGAGGGGCAGCAGCCGCTGGTCTCCGAGGCGGTGCGGGGCGAGGGCGCCCATCTGGTGGACGCGGACGGCGTGCGCTTCATGGTGGGGCAGCACGAGCTGGCCGAGCTGGCGCCCCGCGACATCGTCGCCAAGGGCATCATGCGGCGGATGCGGGAGCAGGGCACCGAGCACATGTACCTGGACGCCCGCCACTTCGGCGCCCGGATGTGGGAGCACCGCTTCCCGACCATCCTGGCCGCCTGCCGGTCCCACGGCATCGACCCGGTCACCCAGCCGATCCCGGTGGCCCCCGCCGCGCACTACGCCAGCGGCGGGGTGTGGACGGACCTGCGGGGGCGGACGACGGTGCCGGGGCTGTACGCGTGCGGGGAGACGGCCTGCACGGGCGTGCACGGCGCGAACCGGCTGGCGTCCAACTCGCTGCTGGAGGGCCTGGTCTTCGCCGAGCGCATCGCGGCGGACATCGCCGAGCGCGACCCGGCGGACGTCGCCGGCCCGGCCCGCATACCGGACCCCGCACCCCAGGACACGGCCGCCCCCGAGGCGGGGCAGGGCGGGGGAGGGCCCCTGCTCGCCCCCGAGGCCCGGTACGCCGTCCAGCGCATCATGACCGCCGGCGCCGGAGTCCTCCGCTCCGCGACAAGCCTCGCCCACGCCGCCGGGCAGCTGGACCGCGTCCAGGACGACGCCGTCGAGACGCTGCGCCGCGACGGCAAGACGTCCGAGCCCGGCGTCGAGACCTGGGAGGCGACGAACCTCCTCCTCGTGGCCCGGGTCCTGGTGGCCGCCGCGCTCCGGCGCGAGGAGACCCGCGGCTGCCACTGGCGGGAGGACCGCCCCGACCGGGACGACGCGGCCTGGCGGCGGCACCTCCTGGTCACCCTCGGCCCCGACGGCTCGCTCGACGTCCGTACGACGGACTCCGCGGCGTTCCCCTCACCCACCACCCGATCCGAGACGGAGTCCCACCCGTGAGCAGCACCTCCGACGACCGCCAGCAGAGTCCCCCACAGCCCGTGGCGCTTCCGCTGCTCCAGATCGGCGTCCCGGGCGGCGGCGAGGGCGGCGGCTGCGGCAGCGCCTGCGGCTGTGGCAGCGGCGCCGACGACGACGGCGCGTACGGGCTCGACCCGATGGAGTGCGGCCTCGACCCCGACCTGGCCCAGCTGCTGGACGCGGCCGGGCTCGACCCCGTCCAGGTCGAGGACATCGCGCACATGGCGATCGAGGAGGACCTCGACCAGGGCGTGGACGTGACGACCGTCGCCACCGTTCCCGAGGACGCCTTCGCCACCGGCGACTTCACGGCCCGTGAGGCGGGCACCGTGGCCGGGCTGCGGATCGCCGAGGCGATCCTGTCCGTCGTCTGCACGGACGAGTTCGAGGTCGAGCGGCATGTCGAGGACGGCGACCGGGTCGAGCCCGGCCAGAAGCTGCTGAGCGTCCGCACCCGCACCCGCGACCTGCTCACCGGCGAGCGCAGCGCGCTCAACCTGCTGTGCCGTCTCTCCGGCATCGCGACCGCGACCCGCGCCTGGGCCGACGCCCTGGAGGGGACGAAGACGAAGGTCCGCGACACCCGGAAGACGACGCCGGGGCTGCGCGCGCTGGAGAAGTACGCGGTGCGCTGCGGCGGCGGCGTCAACCACCGCATGTCGCTGTCGGACGCGGCGCTCGTCAAGGACAACCACGTGGTCGCGGCGGGCGGCGTGGCGCAGGCGTTCAGCGCCGTACGGGACGAGTTCCCGGATCTGCCGATCGAGGTGGAGGTCGACACCCTGGACCAGATCCCGCCGGTCCTGGAGGCGGGCGCCGATCTGATCCTGCTGGACAACTTCACCCCGGAGCGCACCCGCGAGGCGGTCGCACTGGTCGCGGGCCGGGCCGCGCTGGAGTCCTCGGGCCGCCTGACGCTGGCCAACGCCCGTACGTACGCCGAGACGGGCGTCGACTACCTGGCGGTCGGCGCGCTCACCCACTCGTCCCCGATCCTCGACATCGGCCTGGACCTGCGCGACGCGGGGTGACTGAACCATGCTGCTGACCATCGGCCCGCCCGTCGCCCCGCCCACCACCCCAGAACTCGCCCTCTGCCGTGAGCCCGACCGGAAGCGGTGTCGCCCATGCTGCTGACCATCGACGTGGGAAACACGCATACCGTCCTCGGCCTCTTCGACGGGGAGGAGATCGTCGAGCACTGGCGGATCTCCACCGACGCCCGCCGCACCGCCGACGAACTGGCCGTCCTGCTGCAGGGCCTGATGGGGATGCATCCGCTGCTCGGCGAGGAGCTGGGCGACGGCATCGAGGGCATCTCGATCTGCTCCACCGTCCCCTCCGTCCTGCACGAGCTGCGCGAGGTTACCCGCCGCTACTACGGCGATGTGCCGTCCGTGCTGGTGGAGCCGGGCGTGAAGACCGGCGTGCCGATCCTGATGGACAACCCGAAGGAGGTCGGCGCCGACCGGATCATCAACGCCCTGGCCGCCGTCGAGCTGTACGAGGGCCCGTGCGTGGTCGTCGACTTCGGCACCGCGACCACCTTCGACGCGGTCAGCTCGCGCGGCGAGTACGTGGGCGGGGTGATCGCGCCCGGTATCGAGATCTCGGTCGAGGCGCTGGGCGTGCGCGGCGCGCAGCTGCGCAAGATCGAGCTGGCCCGGCCGCGCAGCGTGATCGGCAAGAACACCGTGGAGGCCATGCAGTCCGGCATCCTGTACGGCTTCGCGGGCCAGGTCGACGGGATCGTCCGGCGCATGGCGCGCGAGCTGGCCGAGGACCCCGAGGACGTGACGGTGATCGCCACCGGCGGTCTGGCCCCGATGGTGCTGGGCGAGGCCTCGGTGATCGACGAGCATGAGCCCTGGCTCACCCTGATCGGGCTGCGGCTGGTCTACGAGCGCAACGTCGCGCGCGGCTGATCGGCGCCGATCGGGCCGTTGGTGCCCGATCGCGCCGAAAACACCGTTCACCTGCGAACTCGGCGGTATTGGCGGCATTACGAAACGAATTCCGCGCGGTGTTCATCGCGGTGTTCATCGCACGGTTCATCGCGCTGTTCATTCGGCGGGGCGGCGCTGAGGGCACTCCACCGACTGCCGAGGCGCAGTCGAGGAATGCCGTCCCGTCGAATTCGGGATCGACAAGCGGAACCCGCCCGGCCGCGCCCCGAGCCCTCCCGCCCGGGCTCCGGACGGGCTCCGTCAGGGCGGCGGACCCGCCTCCGGCTCCCACCGCCGAATGGCCGCCCCCGCAACGCGCCGCACCGCCCGCCGCTCAGCGAAATTTGTCCGCTTAGCACTTAAAGTCCTCCCATGCCCACGCCCTATGGATCCCGCGGCGGAATGGCGTTCAGTGCGGATGAGCTGCGTGTGCTCCGACGCGCCCTCGCCATCGCCCTCCAACCCGAACCCGTCACTCCCCCCGGCCCCCACGGCCCGGACCGGGCGGAGGAGGTCCAGGACTGTTTCCGGCTCGCCGAGGCCGTGGACGAGGCGGTCCGCGAGGGCGGGCGGCTGCGAGCGTTCCTGCTCGACGAGCTGGCCCGCTATCGCGCTGCCCTCCCCGGTGCCGCCGTCGGCTATCTGGAGCAGCTCGAGGGCGCCCTGGCCGCCGGTTACGAGCCGCTCCCGGAGGACCTGGCCGCGCTGCGGACGCTGTGCCGGGCCACCGCGTCGGACGGCGAGGCCGAGCGCCGCCGCGCGCTGCTGAGCCACTGCGAGCGCCTGGCCGAGCGCTGCGTACGCGCCCGGCTCGCGACGCGTGCCGTGGCCCCCGCGCCGGCCCGCTCCCGCCCCCTGGAGGCCCGGCTGCGCGCCCTGCCGGGCGGCGTCGGAGCCGCACGGGGAGCAGCCGTGCCCGGGGGAGTGCCCGGGCCGCTGCTGAAGGACGAGGAGCCGAAGCAGGAGCCGCGCAAGAAGCCCACTCCCGCCCCCGACCGCGGCGACCGCGAGGAGCCGAAGCGGCGGGAGCCGGGCCGTGGCACCCCGCAACGCCCGCAGCGGCCGGTGCCGACGCCCGCCGAGGTCTTCCCGCCCAAGCGCCGCCGCCCCTCCCCGCCGCCGGACCACGAGTCCCGCCTCGGCCCCAGCCAAAGGCCCGACGTCAGGCCGGGTGCCAGGCCCGGCGTCAGGCCCGGCGCGGGGGCCGACGCGGGGGCCGCGTAATCTGGGGACATCGAGCAAAAGGAGGCCGATAGCCATGGATTACGTCTCCGCGCTGGTTCCGCCCCTGGTGATGGCCGTGGCCTTCACCTTTCTGATCGTGACGATGATCAAGAGTCAGGGCGGCGCCAACAAGGCGAAGGAGGACCACCTCGTGGACGCGGCGCTCGCCCGCGCCGAGGCGGACCGCACGGCGCCGGCCGGTCAGGCACCGGTCAGCGACGCGTCCTGACGCCGGCCCCACACCGCCCCGTCTTCACCCCCCGCTTCACCGCCACGCCCCGGGATGCGCCCGCATCCCGGGGCGTGCGGCCTTTCGGTGCCCACATCCCCCGACATTCGGCACATCTCCCACTATTATTCACGTGTGCCTCGGCCATTGGGAGAGCTCGAAGACGCGGTCATGACGCGGGTGTGGAAGTGGAACCGCCCGGTCACGGTCCGAGAAGTGCTGGAAGACCTTCAACGAGAACGCTCGATCGCCTACACGACGGTCATGACCGTAATGGACAACCTCCATCACAAGGGCTGGCTCCGCAGGGAGGTGCAAGGCCGCGCCTATCGATATGCCGCGGTCTCCACCAGGGCCGCCTACTCGGCCGCACTGATGAACGAAGCGTGGTCGACCAGTGACAACCCGGCGGCGGCCCTCGTCGCGTTCTTCGGGATGATGTCCGAAGAGCAGCGAGATGCACTGCGGGATGCCATGCGGGTCGCACAACTCGGTGAGCCCGGGGAGAGCCCCGGTGAGTCGGAGCGATGAGCCGGGGCGATAGCGTCCGGCCATGTCCTCTGCACTATCAAAAGTAGTCACCGTCCGCCGCGCCCGGACCAGCGATGTACGAGCGGTGCGCCGGCTCATCGACTCCTACGTGAGCGATCGCATCCTGCTCGACAAAGCCACGGTGACCCTTTACGAGGACATCCAGGAGTTCTGGGTCGCGGAGCGGGACGAGGACGCTGAGGTCATTGGCTGCGGCGCACTCCACGTCATGTGGGAAGACCTCGCGGAGGTTCGTACTCTCGCGGTGGATCCCGCTTCCAAGGGGAGTGGTGTAGGCCACCTGGTGCTCGACAAGCTGTTGCAGACGGCGCGCTGGCTCGGCGTCCGGCGCATTTTCTGCCTCACCTTCGAAGTCGACTTCTTCACCAAGCACGGCTTCGTGGAGATCGGCGAGACGCCGGTCGACGGGGATGTCTACAGCGAGCTGCTGCGTTCCTATGACGAGGGCGTCGCCGAGTTCCTGGGTCTCGAACGGGTGAAGCCGAACACCCTTGGCAACAGCCGGATGCTTCTGCAACTGTGATCGCGGGCCCTATGTCCGAATCGCGCCCCTATCACATAGCTCCGGAACAGTGGGTTCCATCAGCCTTCCCGCATGGTCGATCGGTCGAACCTTCCCGGAGGGTTTGTGTTTTTCCGGGAAAAGCGGTTTCCTATTCTCCCGTAGTGTAATTACCTGGGGGGTGTGACATCAGCGGCTAAGGCCGCGCCCCGAGCCCCCCGTTTTCCCTGAAAGGAACCCCATGGCACAGAAGGTTCAGGTCCTTCTTGTCGACGACCTCGACGGCGGCGAGGCGGACGAGACCGTGACGTTCGCGCTGGACGGCAAGAGCTACGAGATCGACCTCAACACGGCCAACGCGGACAAGCTCCGTGACGCCCTGGAGCCGTTCACCAAGGGTGGCCGTCGCACCGGTGGCCGGGCCTCCGGTGGCCGCGGCAAGGCGCGTGCGGCGTCGGGCAGCGGTCAGGACACCGCGAAGATCCGCGCCTGGGCGAAGGAGAACGGCTACGAGGTCAACGACCGCGGCCGCGTTCCGGCGACCGTTCGCGAGGCGTACGAGAAGGCCAACGGCTGAGCACGTCACCCTTCCCCGGCTCGCCGCTGTCTGGGCAGTGGCCGGGCGCGCAGCAACCGGGCTCGGTGGCACTCCGTGGCCGCCGCACCCACGAGCCGCACGAGGTCGGGGGCGTCCCCATCGTCCCCGAAGGCTGTCACCGGCAGCGTCGGCTCCACCCCGCCCCCCGGCTCGGGAGGCCGCAGCCATACGGCGGCCTCCTGCGGGCACCGTTCACCGGGCGCCTCGGGCGTCCCGGGTTCCCCGGGCGGAGGCCACGAGGCGGAGGGACACGGAGCGGTGATCCGGCCGCCGGCGCCGAGTGCGGTCAGATCCAGCGGAATCCCGCCCCACTCCAGCCAGTCGAGCAGCCCCGGCAGCTCGTCGGCGCTGCCCGCGGCCATCAGCAGCCGCATCCAGGGGCCCTCCACCGCGACCGGACCGGTCCGCGGTACGCGCCGCAGCAGCGCGGAACCGGCGACGACCGGCAGCTCCAGTACGTCGAATGCCACCCCCGTGAGCAGCTCGACGGGACCGCTGCCGGTCGTCGGCCACCCCAGCTCCCGTTCGTACCACCGCGCACACCCCGATGCCCCCGGTCCGAGGGCCGAGCGGTCCTGTGAGCGGCCGGACGGTGCCGCGGCGGTGGAGATCATGCCCAGAGAAACTGTCTCCCCGGCCGAAGGTTACGTCCCGCCGTTTACGTAGCGTGGCCGAATCGGCGCGCTGCGTGACCGGGCGAGGGTCTGCAGGGGTGGTGAACCGGCGCAAGGTTGTTCGCCCGTAGCGGAGGGAACCGGCCCGCGCGGCATGGAGTGTCCGTGCTTGCGGGTAAGACATCCCTAGTGGGAGGGGCGGTCCGCGTGTCGGGAGAAAGGGGCGTTCGCCATCGGCGTAGTGACGGTGGGCGTATATGCCTGGCCTGCGGGAACATCGTCTCGCACCATCGGGTTGGAGCAGTTGTCGGCTGTTCGGGCAGGAGGCCATCTGCTGTGAGCCCTGTGAGAGTGGGGCCGATCCGGACGGTTGTCGGCAGTTGGAATGAGCTGTCCCGGGTTGCGGGACTAGCATGCGGAAGGACAGGGAGGGGATCGTCCCCGATCTTTCTGACCGCTCTGAGGAGCGATTAACGATGTTCGAGAGGTTCACCGACCGCGCGCGGCGGGTTGTCGTCCTGGCTCAGGAAGAAGCCCGGATGCTCAACCACAACTACATCGGCACCGAACACATTCTCCTGGGCCTGATCCACGAGGGTGAGGGTGTCGCCGCTAAGGCCCTGGAGAGCCTCGGGATTTCGCTCGAGGCGGTCCGCCAGCAGGTGGAGGAGATCATCGGTCAGGGCCAGCAGGCCCCGTCCGGGCACATCCCCTTCACCCCCCGTGCCAAGAAGGTGCTGGAGCTGTCGCTCCGCGAAGCCCTTCAGCTCGGTCACAACTACATCGGTACGGAGCACATCCTGCTCGGCCTGATCCGCGAGGGCGAGGGCGTCGCCGCCCAGGTCCTCGTGAAGCTGGGCGCCGATCTGAACCGGGTGCGGCAGCAGGTCATCCAGCTGCTCTCCGGCTACCAGGGCAAGGAAGCCGCCACGGCCGGCGGCCCGGCGGAGGGCACGCCCTCCACCTCGCTCGTCCTGGACCAGTTCGGCCGCAACCTGACGCAGGCCGCCCGCGAATCCAAGCTCGACCCGGTCATCGGGCGCGAGAAGGAGATCGAGCGGGTCATGCAGGTGCTTTCGCGCCGCACCAAGAACAACCCGGTCCTCATCGGCGAGCCCGGCGTCGGCAAGACGGCGGTCGTCGAGGGACTGGCCCAGGCCATCGTCAAGGGCGAGGTGCCCGAGACCCTCAAGGACAAGCACCTCTACACCCTGGACCTGGGCGCCCTGGTCGCCGGCTCCCGCTACCGCGGTGACTTCGAGGAGCGCCTGAAGAAGGTCCTCAAGGAGATCCGCACCCGCGGCGACATCATCCTGTTCATCGACGAGCTCCACACCCTGGTGGGTGCGGGCGCCGCCGAGGGCGCGATCGATGCCGCGAGCATCCTCAAGCCGATGCTGGCGCGGGGCGAGCTGCAGACCATCGGCGCGACGACGCTCGACGAGTACCGCAAGTACCTGGAGAAGGACGCGGCCCTGGAGCGCCGCTTCCAGCCCATCCAGGTCGCCGAGCCGTCGCTGCCGCACACCATCGAGATCCTCAAGGGCCTGCGGGACCGCTACGAGGCGCACCACCGCGTCTCGATCACGGACTCGGCCCTGGTCGCCGCCGCCACCCTGGCCGACCGCTACATCTCGGACCGCTTCCTGCCGGACAAGGCGATCGACCTGATCGACGAGGCCGGTTCCCGGATGCGGATCCGCCGGATGACCGCGCCGCCGGACCTGCGCGAGTTCGACGAGAAGATCGCCGACGTGCGCCGGGAGAAGGAGTCCGCGATCGACTCGCAGGACTTCGAGATGGCCGCGGGCCTGCGCGACAAGGAGAAGCAGCTCCTGGCCGCGAAGGCGAAGCGGGAGAAGGAGTGGAAGGCCGGCGACATGGATGTCGTCGCCGAGGTCGACGAGGAGCTGATCGCCGAGGTCCTGGCCACGGCCACCGGCATCCCGGTCTTCAAGCTCACCGAGGAGGAGTCCTCCCGGCTGCTGCGCATGGAGGACGAGCTGCACAAGCGCGTCATCGGCCAGAAGGACGCCATCAAGGCGCTCTCCCAGGCCATCCGGCGCACGCGTGCGGGCCTCAAGGACCCCAAGCGCCCCGGCGGCTCGTTCATCTTCGCGGGCCCGTCCGGTGTCGGTAAGACCGAGCTGAGCAAGACTCTCGCCGAGTTCCTCTTCGGCGACGAGGACGCGATGATCTCGCTCGACATGTCGGAGTTCAGCGAGAAGCACACCGTCTCGCGGCTCTTCGGCTCCCCGCCCGGATACGTGGGCTACGAGGAGGGCGGCCAGCTCACCGAGAAGGTGCGCCGCAAGCCGTTCTCCGTGGTCCTCTTCGACGAGGTCGAGAAGGCCCACCCGGACATCTTCAACTCGCTGCTGCAGATCCTGGAGGACGGTCGGCTGACCGACTCCCAGGGCCGGGTCGTGGACTTCAAGAACACGGTGATCATCATGACCACCAACCTCGGCACCCGGGATATCTCCAAGGGCTTCAACCTGGGCTTCGCCGCCCAGGGCGATGTGAAGACCGGCTACGAGCGGATGAAGGCCAAGGTCAACGAGGAGCTGAAGCAGCACTTCCGCCCCGAGTTCCTGAACCGTGTCGACGACACCGTCGTCTTCCACCAGCTCACCGAGGAAGACATCATCCAGATCGTCGACCTCATGGTCACCAAGGTGGACGAGCGGCTCAAGGACCGCGACATGGGCATCGAGCTCAGCGGTGACGCCAAGAAGCTGCTCGCCAAGCGGGGCTACGACCCCGTGCTGGGCGCCCGGCCGCTGCGCCGGACGATTCAGCGGGAAATCGAGGACGTGCTCTCGGAGAAGATTCTCTTCGGCGAGCTGCGTCCGGGCCACATCGTGGTCGTGGACACCGAGGGCGAGGGTGAAGAGAAGAAGTTCACCTTCCGCGGCGAGGAGAAGTCCGCGCTGCCGGACACCCCGCCGATCGAGTCCGCCGCCGGCGGTGGCCCGAACCTGAGCAAGGACGCGTAAGCGTCACCTTGTGAGCGGCTGAGGGGCCGCTGGACCGTTTCTGAACGGTCCAGCGGCCCCTTTTGTCGTATGCGTCATTCCGATCACTTCGAAAGGCTCATGCGATAAAGAGCCGTCGGCTGCCGGGAAAGGGAAACGCCGGCGTTATGGGGCGCGTTTCGGCCGCGTGGCAGATACGCGCGGCTTCCGGCGCCCGTGGTCTTTGGGGGCGACGGCCCGCCGGGAGAGGGGGGAGAACGGGCGGCCCGTCGCAGGGGCGACCCTATGGCCGGACGCTGAGCGGGCGCTTATGGCGGGCTGAGCCGGGGGGAAAATCCGTACGGCCGGGCGAACGATCGACGGTAGTGTGCCCGCATGGACTCATTCCTTCAGATCTACGGCTGACACGCCGTTCCCTCCGGCGCACCGGCGAGATCGCCGCTGTGCCGGGCCGTCGTGTCCATTTCGCCGCAGACCTGAATCGAGTGATCTCTCATGTCCCGTCGCCGTGCCCATATCGCGATGGTCGGCATCCCCGCCATCAGCCATACGCTCCCCGGCCTCGAGGTGATCCGGGAGCTGGTGGCCCGTGGTCATCGCGTGACGTACGCCAATGACCCCTGCCGGGCGGATGTCATCGAGCCGACCGGTGCCGCGCTGGTGCCGTACGACTCGACCCTGCCCGTCGCCGACAACGACTGGCCCGAGGACCCCATCGCCGCGATGACCGTCTTCCTGGACGACGCGATCCAGGTGCTGCCGCAGCTGCGCGCCGCGTACGACGACGACCCCGCCGACCTCTACCTGTACGACATCGGCGGGTACGCCGGGCGGGCCCTCGCCGAGGAGCAGGGGCGCCCGGCGGTGCAGCTGTCGCCGTCCTTCGTCGCCTGGGAGGGCTACGAGGAGGAGGTCGCGGCGCAGATCATGGCGCTGCCGGGGGCCGACGCGTACCAGACGAAGTTCGCCGCGTGGCTGGCCGGCTGCGGGGCGGTGACCACCGACGTGAACGCCTTCTGCGGCCCGCCCGGGCGGGCGATCGCGCTGATCCCCCGGGCCATGCAGCCGAACGCCGACCGGGTTGACGAGAAGGTGGTGACGTTCGTCGGGCCGTGTCTCGGCGACCGCGCCGACCAGGGCCGGTGGGAACGCCCCGCGGGCGCCGAGAAGGTGCTGCTGGTCTCCCTGGGCTCGGCCTTCACCCGGCAGCCCGGCTTCTACCGGGAGTGCCTGGCCGCCTTCGGGGATCTGCCCGGCTGGCATGTCGTGCTGCAGATCGGCCGCTACGTCGACCCGGGGGAGCTGGGGCACGTACCGGCCAACGTCGAGGTCCACCGGTGGGTGCCGCAGCCGGCGATCCTGCGGCAGGCCGACGCGTTCGTCACCCACGCGGGGATGGGCGGCAGCGGCGAGGGCCTGTACTGCGGGCTGCCCATGATCGCCGTACTGCAGGGGGCCGAGCAGCCGATGAACGCCGACCGGCTCGTCGAACTGGGCGTGGCCCGCCGCGTCGACACGGCGGACGCGACCGCCGAGGTGCTGCGCACCGCGCTGCTGGACCTCACCGCGGACGAGGGCGTGGCCCGGCGGGCGGCGGACCTGCGGGACCGGACGCGGGCCGAGGGCGGCACGGCGCGGGCCGCGGACCTGATCGAGGAGATGCTGGGCTGACGCCCCGCAACACACCCGCGGCCCGGCCCTCCAGGCCGGGCCGCGGGTGCGGCCGGTGCGGCGGGTGCGGCTACTTCACGATGGTGATGCGGTCCGCCTTCGGCGGGTCCAGGGGCGCCGACGCCGAGGAGTGCGCGCCCAGGTAGGCCGTCAGCGCCTCCAGGTCGGAGGCGCCGACGAGCTTGTTCTTGCCGTCCTTGAAGGCGGGGAAGCCGTCGCCGCCGCCCGCGAGGAATTCGTTCATCGCGACGCGGTAGGTCTTGGCGGGGTCGAGGGGCTCACCGTTCAGCTTCACCGTGCCGGTGACGATCCGGTCCTTGCCGGACTTGGTCAGATCGAGGGTGTAGGTGAGGCCCTTCGAGACCTGGAGGATCTTGGGGGATGCCTCGTTGGAGCCGCTGACCTGCTGCTGGAGCGCGGAGATGAGCTGGGCTCCGGTCAGGTCGATGACGTTCATCATGTTGGTGAAGGGCTGCACGGTGAACGCCTCGCCGTACGTCACCACCCCGTCGCCCTCGCTGCCGGACGCCTTGTAGGCGAGGTCGGAGCGGATGCCGCCGGGGTTCATGAGGGCGATCTGGGCGCCGCCCTTGCCGTCCGGGGCGAGCGCTTCGAGCTGGGCGTCGGTGATGACGTCGCCCAGTGGGGATTCGTACGCGCCCGAGCCCCGGCCGTTGATGTCGGCGGAGACATAGCCGACGGGCTTGCTCGCGACGGGGGCGGCGAGCTTGTTCCAGCGGCCGATGAGGGACGTCATGTCGGCGGCCTTGGGCCGGTCGCGGTCGACGACGTGGTTCGCCGCGTGGGCGCCCTTCACGGTGGTGCGCACGATGTCGTTCGTGCGGCGGTCGTAAGTGAGGGTGGTGTCGGTGTAGAGGCGGCCGAAGGAGGCGGCGGAGGTGACGGTGCGCGGGGTGCCGGAGGGGTCCGGGATCGTGCACGCGTAGGCCTGGTGGGTGTGGCCGGTGACCAGGGCGTCGACCTTCGGGGTGACGTTCTTGGCGATGTCGACGATCGGACCGGAGATGCCCTTGCCCGCGCCGCCGTTGTCGCAGTCGTCGTTGTACGCGGCGGAGGCGGGCAGTCCGCCCTCGTGGATGAGGGCGACGATCGACTTCACGCCCTTGCGCTGCAGCTCCTTGGCGTACTTGTTGATCGTCTCGACCTCGTCGTGGAATTTCAGCCCCTTGACGCCCTCGGCGGTGACGACGTCGGGGGTGCCCTCCAGGGTGACGCCGATGAAGCCGACCTTGACGCCCTTGTGGCGCCAGACGGTGTACGGCTTGAGGATCGGCTTGCCGGTCTTCTCGTCGGTGACGTTGGCGGCCAGGTAGGGGAAGTCGGCGCCGCGGAAGGTCCTGCCCTTCTCGTAGCAGCCCTCCTTGGGGTGGCAGCCGCCATTCTGCATGCGGGTCAGCTCGGCGCGTCCCTCGTCGAATTCGTGGTTGCCGACGGAGGTGACGTCGAGGTCGAGCTTGTTGAGGGCTTCGATGGTCGGCTCGTCGTGGAAGAGGCCGGACATCAGCGGGCTCGCGCCGATCATGTCGCCGCCGGCGGCGGTGACGGAGTACTCGTGGCCCTTGCGGGCCTGGCGGAGCGCGGTGGCGAGGTATTCGGCGCCACCGGCCGGGATGGCCTTCGTGGTGCCGTCCGGCTGGGTCTCGGTGACGGTGCCGGAGGAGCCCTGCGGGGGCTCCAGGTTTCCGTGCAGGTCGTTGAAGGACAGCAGCTGTACGTCGACGGTGCGGCCGGGCCGGTGCCGCTGGGCGTCGGCCCCTGCCGGGTTCGCCGCGGACAGCACCCCGGCCGCGGCCGCCAGCACCGCGACTCCGGCGGCCAACCGCCGCGCGGGCCCGCGCCGTTGAGGTCTCGCTGACATGTCGTTCCCCTTTGTGCCCCGTGGTGTGTGTGGGCGGCAGCTTACGGTCAACGCGCGTAGCGGGGCAGGGGGATGAGGTTACGAGCTGATTGCGCCGCGGTGCCGCTTGTTGACGTCCCGGGAACGGCGCACGCCGGCCTCCCCGGCCCGGCACCGGCACCGGCATTTCTGGAGCGGACGTGTCCGACGACCACGGGTACGACCAGAGCACGTACGGCTACGACGATCAGAGCGACTTCAGCTCATACGACAGCTCGTCCGACAGCTGGCCGACTGGCTGCGGATCGCGGAAAGCGACCCGGGCTGGTGGCGGCGACTGCGGTGGTGCCGTGATGCCGGGTCGTAGGCTCGGTCCCATGGATGACGTGGTGAACGAGATGCCCGGTGCGCGCCGGATCGAGGTGCTGGACGAGCTGGCCCCCGCCGTGGTGGAGGACGTGCTGCGGCTGATCGCCGAGTCCGCACGCGCCGATGGGCAGCAGGCGGTGTCCGAGCAGGGGCGGCTGCAACTGCGGGGGCGCCGGGAGGGGGTGCGGCATCTGGTGCTGCGCGAGCCCAGCGGGGAGCTGGCCGGCTACGCACAGCTGGAGGACACCGACCCCGTGGAGGCCCCGGCCGCCGAGCTGGTGGTGAGCCCGGCGCACCGCGGCCGGGGGCACGGCCGGGCGCTGGGCGTGACGCTGCTGAAGGAGTCCGGGAAGCGGCTGCGGGTGTGGGCACACGGCGGGCACGCCTCGGCGCGCCATCTGGCGCAGGTGCTGGGGCTGACCCTGTTCCGTGAGCTGCGGCAGATGCGGCGGCCGCTGGGGCCGCCGGACGAGCTGGGCATTCCGGAGCCCACGCTGCCGGAGGGCATCACCGTACGGACCTTCCGGCCCGGCGCGGACGACGCGGCCTGGCTGGCCGCGAACGCCGCCGCCTTCGCCCATCACCCCGAGCAGGGCTCGCTCACCCAGCGCGACCTGGACGACCGCAAGGGCGAGGTGTGGTTCGACCCCGCCGGGTTCTTCCTGGCCGAGCGCGCGGGCGAGATCGTCGGCTTCCACTGGACGAAGGTGCACGGCGAGGAGCGGCTGGGCGAGGTGTACGTGGTGGGGGTGCGGCCGGACGCGCAGGGCGGCGGTCTCGGCCGGGCGCTGACCGCGATCGGGCTGCGGCATCTGGCGGCGCAGGGGCTGCCGACCGCGATGCTCTATGTCGACGCGGACAACTTCGCCGCCGTCTCCGTCTACGACCGGCTCGGCTTCGTCACGCATGAGACGGATCTGATGTATCGAACCGAGACCTGAGGGCAAGGGGTATCCGGGAGGGGCGGTCGGGACTCCCGTGGGTCGAGTCCCGATTTCCTAAGCGCCATGTCTCCGTTACCGACGGTTCAATCTCGGTTGCAAGCATCACTGAATGCAGCCCGCTGTGCCCGATCCCTCGAACCGGAGGCTCCGTGCCGCTCCCGCGCCGCCTTCCGCCACGCCGCGTCTCGTCGCGGCGCGGAACAATGAGGTCATGAACGAGTCCAGCGGTCAGGCACCCGTCCACGTTCCCCAGCCCCAGCCCCAGCCGTCGGTCGGGTCCATCGCGGCGCACCGTCCGCACGCGGTCGCCGCTCCGCCCGTACGGGCCCTGGATCCCGATCTCGACGCCGATCCGGACACCTACGAGGAAGAGGACGGCGGTCCGGACGCGGACGGCACCGAGCTGCCCCACAACCGGTTCCTGGACCGTGAGCGCAGCTGGCTGGCGTTCAACGAGCGGGTGCTGGAGCTGGCCGAGGACCCGGCGACGCCGCTGCTGGAGCGGGCGAACTTCCTCGCGATCTTCGCCAGCAACCTGGACGAGTTCTTCATGGTGCGGGTCGCGGGGCTCAAGCGGCGCATCGCGACCGGCGTGGCCACCCGCTCCGCCTCCGGGCTGCAGCCCCGGGAGGTGCTGGAGCTGATCTGGACCCGGTCCCGCGAGCTCATGGCCCGGCACGCCGCCTGCTACCAGCAGGACGTGGCCCCGGCGCTCGCCGAGGAGGGCATCCATCTGATCCGCTGGGCGGACCTCACGGAGAAGGAGCAGTCCCGCCTCTTCACCCTCTTCCGCCAGCAGATCTTCCCCGTCCTGACCCCGCTCGCGGTGGACCCGGCGCACCCGTTCCCCTACATCTCGGGGCTGTCGCTGAACCTCGCCGTGGTGGTCCGCAACCCGGTCAGCGGACACGATCACTTCGCACGTGTGAAGGTTCCGCCGCTGCTCTCCCGGTTCCTGGAGGCCTCCCCGCACCGGTACGTCCCGCTGGAGGACGTGATCGCGGCGCATCTGGAGGAGCTGTTCCCCGGCATGGAGGTGCTCGCGCACCACATGTTCCGGGTGACCCGCAACGAGGACCTGGAGGTCGAGGAGGACGACGCGGAGAACCTGCTCCAGGCCCTGGAGAAGGAGCTGCTGCGGCGCCGCTTCGGGCCCCCGGTGCGGCTGGAGGTCGAGGAGTCGATCGACCCGTACGTCCTCGACCTGCTCGTGCGCGAGCTGAAGGTCTCCGACGCCGAGGTGTACCCGCTGCCCGGCCCGCTCGACCTCACCGCGCTCTTCGACATAGCCGCCTCCGACCGGCCCGAGCTGAAGTACCCGAAGTTCGTCGCGGGCACCCACCGCGACCTGGCCGAGGTGGAGTCCGCCTCCGCGCCCGACATCTTCGCCGCGCTGCGCGAGCGCGACGTGCTGCTGCACCACCCGTACGACTCGTTCTCGACCTCCGTCCAGGCGTTCCTGGAGCAGGCCGCCGCCGACCCGGACGTCCTCGCGATCAAGCAGACCCTCTACCGGACGTCGGGCAAGTCGCCGATCGTCGACGCGCTCATCGACGCCGCCGAGTCCGGCAAGCAGGTGCTGGTGCTGGTCGAGATCAAGGCCCGGTTCGACGAGCAGGCCAACATCAAGTGGGCGCGCAAGCTGGAGGAGGCCGGGTGCCATGTGGTCTACGGCCTGGTCGGGCTGAAGACCCACTGCAAGCTGTCGCTGGTGGTCCGCCAGGAGGGCGAGACGCTGCGCCGCTACGCCCACGTCGGCACCGGCAACTACCACCCCAAGACGGCCCGGCTGTACGAGGACCTGGGGCTGCTCACCGCCGACCCCAAGGTCGGCGCGGACCTCTCCGACCTGTTCAACCGGCTCAGCGGCTACTCGCGCCGCGAGAACTACCGGCGGCTGCTCGTCGCCCCCAAGTCGCTGCGCGACGGGCTCGTCACCCGCATCCACAAGGAGATCACCCACCACCGGGCCGGGCGGCCCGCCTCCGTGCGGATCAAGGTCAACTCGATGGTGGACGAGGTCGTCATCGACGCCCTCTACCGGGCGTCGCGGGCCGGTGTGCCCGTCGACGTCTGGGTGCGCGGCATCTGCGCGCTGCGGCCGGGCGTCGAGGGGCTCTCGGAGAACATCCGGGTCCGCTCCATCCTGGGCCGGTTCCTGGAACACTCGCGCGTCTTCGCGTTCGGGAACGGCGGCGAACCGGAGGTGTGGCTCGGCAGCGCCGACATGATGCACCGCAATCTGGACCGCCGCATCGAGGCGCTGGTACGGGTCACCGACCCCGCCCACCGGGCGTCGCTCAGCCGTCTGCTGGAGACCGGCATGTCCGACTCCACCTCCTCCTGGCACCTGGGCCCGGACGGCGGCTGGACCCGGCACGCGACGGACGCGGACGGACAGCCGCTGCGGAACGTACAGGAGATGCTCATAGACGCCCGGAGGCGACGGCGTGGTTCAACGACATGACCTGCCGCTGGTCGGGATTACCGGGGCCGGAGGGGCACCCGGCGCCCCGCCTCGCACCGCCGCCGCAGCCGTGGGTCCCGGGGGGTACGACATGACGAAGCACGCGGCGGACCGGGTGGCGGAGGTGCCCGTGGCGGCGTCCGCGCCCAGCACCGGTCCTGCCACCGGTCCTGCCACGGCGGGCGAGGTGCTCTCGGAGTATCTGCACACCCAGGCGGGGGACTTCCTGCGCAGCCTGCGGCTGCACGGCGAGAGCGGCGCCGACGTCGAGGAGGCGGCCGAGGCCGCCCGCCTGCTGCGCCGCGCCGCCCGCCGGATCAGCGGTGCGCTCTCCGTCTACCGCCCCATCACCGACACGGCCTGGTCGGACCAGCTGCGCGCCGAGCTGGCGTGGCTGTCGGGCACGCTGGCGCTGGAGCACGCGTACGCCGGGCGGCTGGCCCGGCTGCGCGACGCCCTGCACCGGCTCTCGGGCGCTGGGGACCCGCCGGACCGGATGGCCGAGGGGGACGCGGCGGCCGGGGAACCGGCGCCCACCGGCGTGGATCCGGAGGCTGTGGGGGCCTCCGGGTCCACCACCAGCGCGGCGCGCACCGCGCGCGGCGGGGTGACGGCGGGGATCGACGGCCCCACGGGCGCCGCCCCCCGCTCGTCCCGCACCGCCCGCCGCAGCGTCTCCCTGGCCACCGGAGCCCCGGACCCGTCGGCCCGCGCCACGCGCGACGAGGCGGCGGAGGCGGGCGGACGCACCGCCCGGGCGCGGAGCGCCGCCTCCGGCACCCCGGACGGGGACACGGCGGCCCGCCGCCCGTACGAGGGGCACGAGGCGTACGAGGAGTGGAGCGACGACACCCGCCCGGAGGGCGGGGGCACGGGCGCGGCCGGGGCGAACGGCACGGGGCCGGACGGCGCGGATGCCGCATGGCCGGTGCCCGAAGCCGGTGGCGACGGCGCGGGGGCGCGGGGCCCGGAAGCCGGGGCCGGCCGGGCGGACCGTACGAGCGGCCGTACCGGTGCCGAGGGCGGGAGCACGCCCGGCCGGGGGGCCGGGGCCGGGCGGGTGAACCGTACGGGCGGGCGTACGGCGGCGCACCAGCGGGCCGGGGACGCGGAGGAGGCCCGGGGCGGGGCGCTGACGGTGGGGGCCGCCCGCGCGGGGGCGCTGCTGGAACGCCAGCTCACCCTGGCCCGGACCCGTGCGCACACCGCCGCGCTCCAGGCGCTCGGCTCGTCCCGCTTCCACGCGGTCGCCGACACCGTCGCGCTCCTCGCCTCCGAGGTGCCGCTCGACGAGGCGACCGCCGGGCGGCCCGCCGAGCAGGTGCTGCCGCCGCTCGCCGAGCTGGCGAACCGGCGGCTGATCGAGGCGGTGGAGGCGCTTCCGCTGGGCCGTGCGGGGCATCCGTACAACGCGGAGGCGCTGGTCCACGGGCTCGCCGCGACGCCCGCCGCCGACTCGCCGCCCGCCAGCGACCGGCAGGACGCGCCCTGGCACCAGGTGCGGCGGCTGGTGCGGATGCGGCGTTACGCGCTGGAAGTGCTGGACCTGATGGCGGGGGCGGCCTCGGCGGCGGACGGGGAACCGTCCCAGGCCACCCGGCTGCAGGCCGCCGGGCAGGCGCTGGAGCGGCACCGCGACGCGGCCGAGGCGGCCGCTGCGGCGGCGGCCGCGGCCCGTACGCCGCGGATCGCCCCGGCGACGGCGTACGCGCTCGGCGTGCTGCACGCGGACCAGCGGCACGAGGTGGAGGCGGCCCGGTTCGCGTTCGGCCGGATGTGGCGGCGCGTCGTGGGCCAGGCCTCCTGACGTACGACGTCAATGGATGCCGTAGACGCACGACGCACGACGGACGCCAGGGGAGGCGGGACGGCAGGATGAGCCAGAATGATTCCCGGGACGACGTGACGACCGTGCTGGCGGCGGGCTGTGTGCTCTGGCGGCACACCCCGCGGGGCACGCACGGGCTGGAGATCGCCCTCGTCCACCGGCCCCGGTACGACGACTGGTCGCACCCCAAGGGCAAGCTCAAGCGCGGCGAGGACGCGCTGCACTGCGCGGTGCGCGAGGTGGCGGAGGAGACCGGGATGGGCTGCACGCCCGGCGTGGAGCTGCCCACCCTGCACTACGTCGCCAGGGGCCGCCCGAAGGAGGTCCGCTACTGGGCCGCCGAGGCGGTCCCCGACGAGACGTTCGTGCCGAACCGCGAGGTCGACCGGCTGCTCTGGCTGCCCCCGCGCGCGGCCCGCGACCGCCTCACCTACGACCACGACCGCACGCTCGTGGACGCGCTGCTCACCGCGCTGGACGCGTCCTGAAGGGCCGACCTCAGCGCCGGCGCAGGTTCTTGTCGGCGAGCGACGGCGGTACGTAGTAGCTGTCCGCCCGGTTGAGGTCGGTGCCCGGCGGCACGATCTCGTCGATGCGGTCCAGGACGTCCGCGCTCAGCTCCACCTCGGACCCGGCGAGCAGGTCCTCCAGCTGGTCCATCGTGCGCGGCCCGATGATCACCGAGGTGATGGCGGGGTGGGCCCGTACGAACGCGACGGCCAGATGCGGCAGCGAGAGCCCGGCGTCGGAGGCCAGCTTGCTCAGCTCGTCGACGGCTTCGAGCTTGCGGACGTTCTCCGGCAGCGACGGGTCGAACTTGAACCGCTCCAGCGCCGCCCGGCTGCCGCCCGTCAGATCGATGTCCGACGCCTTCGTGAAGCGGCCCGAGAGCCAGCCCGCCGAGAGCGGGCCCCAGCTCAGCACGCCCATCCCGTACTTCCGCGCGGTCGGCAGCACCGCCGCCTCCACGCTCCGCGCCAGGATCGAGTACGGCGGCTGCTCGGTGCGGAACCGGACGTGGCCGCGCCGCTCCGACACCCACTGGGCCTCCACGATCTGCTCCGCCGGGAAGGTGGACGAGCCGACGGCCAGCACCTTGCCCGCCCGGACCAGGTCGGACAGGACGGACAGGGTCTCGTCGACATCGGTCGTCGGGTCGGGGCGGTGGATCTGGTAGAGGTCGATGTAGTCCGTGCCGAGGCGGCGCAGGCTGTTCTCGATCTCGCGGGTGATCCAGCGGCGCGAGTTGCCGCTGTGGTTGTCGTCGTCGCCCATCGAGCCATGGGCCTTGGTCGCCAGGACGACGTCCTCGCGGCGCCCCTTGAGGGCCTTGCCGACGATCTCCTCCGACTCGCCCGCCGAATAGATGTCGGCGGTGTCGACGAAGTTGATGCCCGCGTCGAGGGCGCGGTGGATGATCCGTACCGAGTCGTCGTGGTCCCGGTTTCCGATGGCGCCGAACATCATCGCGCCCAGGGCGTATTCGCTGACCGAGATGCCGGTGCCGCCGAGAATCCTGCGTTTCATGGGTATGCCTTCCGCTGGGTGCCTGCCGAGTCCGTGCGGGCCCAGCCTTCGCCCCGTTCGAGTACCGGACCAGGCCCGGCCCAACCTGGGTCTGACGGAACCACCCGGGAAATCCGGGGCCGGATAATGGACCGATGGGCCATTCCGAACCGGAGATCAAGGAATTCCTCAAGGCGCGGCGCGCCGCGCTCGACCCGGCCGAGGTGGGGCTGCCGGAGGGCATCGTCCGGCGCCGGGTGCGGGGGCTGCGCCGCGAGGAGGTCGCGCAGCGCGCCGGGATCAGCGTCGACTACTACACCCGCATCGAACAGGGCCGTGCCCCGGCCGTCTCGGACTCCGTGGTGGACGGCCTGGCGCGGGCGCTGCGGCTGACCCCGTCCGAGCACACCTATCTGCGCAACATCACCCTGCCGCGGCGGCACGGCCGCGCGAGCACGGACCCGCGCCCGCGCGTGCGGCCGGAGATCCTCCGGCTGCTGGAGGCGATGGACGGCCGGATCCCCGCCTTCGTCTTCGGCCCGGGCATGGACGTCCTGGCCTGGAACCGGCTGGGCGCCCGCATCGGCCTCGACTTCGACGACATGGCGGAGGAGGAGCGCAACGGCGCGTTCCTGATCTTCCTCGACCCCCGGACGCGGGAGCTGCACCCGGACTGGCCCGAGGTCGCCGACGACACGGTGGCCGGCCTGCGCGCCGAGGTCGGGCGCACCCCGGACAACGCGCGGCTGTGCCGGGTCGTCCACGAGCTGCGGGAGCGGAGCGAGGAGTTCCGGCGGCGCTGGGAGGCGCAGGCGGTGCAGGAGCGGATGCGCGGCACGAAGCGGTACCGGCACCCGCAGGTGGGGGATCTGGTGGTGACGTTCGAGGCGCTCGTCCTCCCGGCCGATCCGGGGCAGACGCTGTGCACGTACACGGCGGAGAAGGGATCCGCGTCGGAGCGGGCGCTGCGGGCGCTGGCGGCGGGTCTTGAGGCGGAGGCGGGCGCGGAGGCGGAGGTGCTGGGCGCGGCGGCTGAGGTGCCGGGCGCGGCGGCGGAGGTGGGCGCGGGCGCCGCCTCGGTGTGACGCCCGCCCCCGGCCGTCACACCGAGGCGGCGCCGCCCCGCGTGCCCGCCGGGCCCGCCGCGCCGGGGTCGCCCCCGGCCCCTTCTTCGACGTATTCCTCGCTGATCTCCTTCGGGCCGAACGGCCACACCTTCTCCGCCCGCGCCCACAGCACGAACGCCACGCACCCGGCCGCGACCCAGGCGAGCGACCATTCGATGGGGTGCCGCCCGGGGGAGTTCTTGTCCGCGTAGCCGTAGATGACCAGCCAGCCCACCAGCGCCACCACGCTCGGCAGCGGGTAGAGCCACATCCGGTACGGCCGCCGCAGCGTCGGCTGGCGGCGGCGCAGCACGGTCACGGCGAGGACCTGGGCCAGCGCCTGCACGATCACCATGACCGTCGTCAGCAGCTGGATGAGCGTGGCCAGATCGGTGTGGCGGCCGATGAGGAACCCGACGGCGGTCACCACGCCCATCGTCGCCAGCCCCAGCACCGGGAAGCGGTGCCGGGGGTGGAGCGTGCCGTACGGGCGGAAGAAGACGCGCTCGCGGGCCGCGTCGTACGGCACCCGCGATCCGCCCAGCAGCCCGGCGAAGACGGACGCGAAGGCGGTGATGAGGATGAGGACGGTGACGACGTTCGCCGCGGTCTTCCCCCAGGTCTCCTCCAGCACCGCGGAGGCGACGGACTGGGACGCGACCGAGTTCGGGTCGAGCATCTGGTGCCAGTCGACGACGCCGAGCGTGCCGATCTGGAGCAGCAGGTAGATGCCCATGATGCCGAGGATGGAGGCGACGATGGCGCGCGGCAGGGTGCGGCCGGGGTCCTTGATCTCGGCGCCCATGTACGCGGCCGTGTTGTAGCCGAGGTAGTCGTAGATGCCGATGGTCAGCCCGGCCGCGAAGCCGGTCCAGAACTGGCCGCTGCCCAGGTCGAAGGCGTGCGCGGGGTACGTGAACGCCTGCCCCGGGTCGAAGTGGCTGAACGCGGCGGCGATCACCAGCACCACCGAGGCGATCATCACGCACCACATCACGGCCGTGATCCGCGCGATGTGCTCGACCCCGCGCCACAGCAGCCCGACGACCAGCGCGATGACGCCGAGCCCGACCAGATCCCCCTGCGTCTGGCTCATGCCGTGCCACAGATAGCCCAGGTACTGCACGAGGCCGACCACGCCCGTGGACATGATCAGCGGGATGAACAGCATCGCCGTCCACACGAAGAGGAACGGCATGAGCTTGCCGCTGCGGTACTGGAACGCCTGGCGCAGATAGACGTAACTGCCCCCGGCCCCGGGCAGCGAGGCGCCCAGCTCCGCCCAGATCAGCCCGTCGGCGAGGGCCAGCACGGCGCCCGCGACGAAGCCGACGACGGCCTGCGGCCCGCCGAAGGCGGCGACCATGAGCGGGATGGTGACGAACGGCCCGATGCCGCACATCTGGCTCATGTTGATGGCGGTGGCCTGGAAGAGGCCGATGCGGCGGACGAATCCGCCCCCGGTGCCGGACATGTCCACCTCCGTAGGATGGATTAAGTTAAGGAGCCTTACTTGATGCCGTCAAGGGTCGTCGGAGACAAACTGGGGAGGCGACGCAATGACCAACGTGCCCGGGTCCAACATGGCCGGGCCCAACGTGCCCGGGTCCGGCATGCCCGGTGACGACGCCCGCCCCTGGAACCGCGGGCGGCTGCGCAGCAACAACGAACGCCTCCTCCTCGCCCGCCTCCGCGCCGAAGGCCCGGCCTCCCGCGCCCAGCTCGCCCGCGACACGGGCCTGTCCAAGCCGACCGTCTCCACCGCGCTCGCCGCCCTGGAGGAGGCGGGCCTGGTCCGGGAGGCGGGTCGGCAGGCGCCGCCGGAGCGGGGGCGGGTCGCGGTGCTGTACGAACCGGACCCGACCGCCGGGTACGTCCTCGGCCTGGACATCGGCCGTTCCTGGCTGCGGGTGGCCGCCGCCGACCTGGACGGGACCGTCGTCGCCCGGTCCGACGTCCGCAACCGCGGCCGCAGCGCCGCCGCCATGGCCGACCTCACCGTCGCCGCCGCCCGCCGGGTCGTCGCGGAGGCCGGAGTGGACCCGGCGCTGGTCGTGCACACGGTCGTCGGCGCACCCGGCGTGTACGACCCGGAGCGGCGGCGGGTGCGGTACGCGGTGAACCTCCCCGGCTGGGGGCGGGCGGGCCTGCTGGACCGGATGCGCGAGGAACTGGGCACGCCGCTGTCCGTCCACAACGACGCCAACCTGGCCGCGCTGGGCGAGTACACCTTCGGCGCGGGCCGGGGCAGCAGGCTCTTCGTCTCCATCATGGTCGGCACCGGCCTGGGCATGGGCGTCGTCGCCGACGGCCGCCTCTTCACCGGCGCGCACGGCGCGGCGGGGGAGATCGGCTTCCTGCCGACGCTGCCGAGCGGGGGGCGGGACCTGGAGGACGCGGTGGCGGGCGGCGCGGTCGTCCGGACCGCGCGCGAGCTGGGCATGGCCCACCCCGGGTCCGCCAAGGACGTCTTCGACGCGGCCCGGGAAGGCGTCGAACCGGCGGTGGCGGCGGTACGGCAGGAGGCGGAGCGGCTGGCCCATGTGATCGCCGCCGTCGCCGCCGTACTCGACCCGGACCTGGTCGTCCTGGGCGGCGGTCTCGGCGGCGGGGCGGACCTGCTGCTGCCCCCGGTGACCGCGACCCTCCACCGGATCGGCCCGCTGCGCCCGAGGGTCCGCGCCAGCACCCTCGGCGAGGACGCGGTCCTGCTGGGCGCGGTGGCGACGGCGACGGAGGAGGCTCGGGAGCGGGTCTTCACCCGCTCCCGCGAAACCCCGTGACCGCCCGCCTGTTTCGGCAGCCGGTCACGCCCCGCGCGGGGCCACCGCCTCCCAGCGCACCGTGATCTCGCCCTGGCGCCAGCGGGTGGGCCCGTCCGTCAGGGGCCAGCCCGCCGCGCGCAGCGCCTGGGCGCTGCGGATCCACCGCTGCCGGGCGCTCAGCGTCGCGTACGGGGCGGCGGCGGCCCAGGCGCGGTCGAAGTCGCGGAGGAAGGTGTGCACCGGTTCGCCCGGCACATTGCGGTGGATGAGCGCTTTCGGAAGCCGTTCGGCCAGGTCGGAGGGGCGTTCCAGGGATCCGAGGCGGGCGGCGAAGGTGACCGTACGGGGGCCTGCCGGGCCGAGCGCGACCCAGACGTGCCGTCGGCCGACCTCGTCGCAGGTGCCCTCCACCAGTACGCCCCCGGGCGCCAGCCGCGCGCACAGCCGCCGCCATACGCCCGCGACCTCGTCCTCGCCGTACTGCCGCAGCACGTTGGCCGCCCGTATGAGCACGGGCCGCACCCCGCCCGGCAGCGGCACCTCGAACCCGCCGTGCGCGAAGACGAGCCCGTCCCGCTCGTACGGCCGCGCGGCGGCGACCCGCGCCGGGTCGATCTCCACCCCGACCACGAGGGCCCCGGGCCGAACGGTCCGCAGCCGGTGCAGCAGTTCCACGGCGGTCCAGGGCGCGGCCCCGTACCCGAGGTCGACGGCCACCGCCGTCTCGGCGCGCCGCAGCGTGGTGCCGTGGACCGCGGCGATCCAGCGGTCCATGCGGCGCAGCCGGTTGGGGTTGGTGGTCCCGCGCGTGGCCGTTCCGATGGGGCGGATCGGCGGAGGCACGCGGGCATACATGGCGAGCAGCCTATGCGCTGTGTGGGCGTGCTCTGACCATGTGTGGTCAAGGCGCCGCACGAGCGCCGAACGTCACACTTTGGCAAAGCGGAAATGGGAATGGCTGGTTCCGGTGTTGTGGCCTGGAAGGGGGAGGCGCAGGGGAAGCCTGCCCCGAAAAGGAGGTATCGCGCGGTGAGCCAGCACCCGTACCGGCTCGGCGGCCTGCGTGGCCGGTCCCATGCACCTTTCGGCGGCCCGGCCCACCACCAGCGCCTTCGACGCGTTCCACGCCGTCCACGGCGGATCGCGATGCTCAGCGTGCACACCTCGCCGCTGCACCAGCCGGGCACCGGCGACGCGGGCGGGATGAACGTGTACATCGTCGAGCTGGCCCGCCGCCTCGCCGCCATCGACATCGAGGTGGAGATCTTCACGCGGGCCACCACCGGCGCCCTCCCGCCGACCGTCGAGCTGACGCCGGGCGTGCTCGTGCGGCACGTGGACGCGGGCCCGTACGAGGGGCTGGCCAAGGAGGAGCTTCCGGCGCAGCTGTGCGCGTTCACGCACGGGGTGATGCAGGCGTGGGCCGGCCACCGGCCCGGCTACTACGACCTCGTCCACTCCCACTACTGGCTCTCCGGCCACGTCGGCTGGCTGGCCGCCGAGCGGTGGGGCGTGCCGCTGGTGCACGCCATGCACACCATGGCCAAGGTCAAGAACGCCGCCCTCGCCGCCGGTGACACGCCCGAACCGGCCGCCCGCGTCATCGGCGAGCAGCAGATCGTCAGCGCCGCCGACCGGCTGATCGCGAACACCGCCGAGGAGGCGGAGGAGCTGGTGCGCCACTACGAGGCGGACCGCGACCTGGTCGCCGTCGTCCACCCCGGGGTGAACCTGGACCGGTTCCGCCCCGGCGACGGCCGCGCCGCCGCCCGGGCCCGGCTCGGGCTGCCGCCCGACGCGCTGATCCCCCTCTTCGCGGGCCGCATACAGCCCCTGAAGGCCCCGGACATCCTGCTGCACGCCGTCGCCCGCCTCCTGGAGGCGCAGCCGTCGCTGCGCGAGCGGATCGTGGTCCCCGTGGTGGGCGGGCCCAGCGGCACCGGCCTGGCGAAGCCCGAGCGGCTGCACAAGCTCGCGGCGCGCCTGGGCATCGGCGACGTCGTCCGCTTCCAGCCGCCGGTCGCGCAGGACCAGCTGGCGGACTGGTACCGGGCGGCCTCGGTGCTGGTGATGCCGTCGTACAGCGAGTCGTTCGGCCTGGTCGCGGTCGAGGCCCAGGCCTGCGGCACCCCCGTGGTCGCGGCCTCGGTGGGCGGCCTTCCGGTGGCGGTACGGGACGGGGCCAGCGGCACCCTGGTCGACGGCCACGACCCCGCCGACTACGCCCGCGCCCTGCGCCCCTTCGCGGACGACCCCGGCCGGACGGCCCGCATGGGCGCGGCCGCCGCCCGCCACGCCCAGTCCTTCGGCTGGGACACGGCCGCGGCGGCGACGGCGGACGTCTACATGGACGCGATGCGTGAGCGGCGTCGTCTGCGGTCGGTCTCCGGCTGACACCGGTCTTCGGCTGACGCCGGTCTTCGGCTGACGCCGGGGTCCATACGGCCGCCATGCGTGAGCGGCGTCGTCTGCGGTCGGTCTCCGGCTGACACCGGTCTTCGGCTGACACCGGTCTCCGGCCGACGCCGGGCTCCGGCTGACGCCGGGGTCCATACGGCCGCCATGCGCGAGCGGCGTCGCCTACGATCGGCCCATGGCTGACACCACCCCCCAGGCCGACGCCCACACCGTCATCGAGCGGACGCTGAACGATGCCGAGCTGGAGTGGGAGAGCCCGGAGGACGGCACGTACGTCGTCAAGCTCCCCGGCACCCGCAAGCTGTCGACGACCTGCTCCCTGCGGGTCGGGCGCCACTCGCTCTCCATCAACGCCTTCGTCGTCCGCCACCCGGACGAGAACCACGAGGCCGTGCACCGCTGGCTGCTGGAGCGCAACACCCGCCTGTACGGGGTGAGTTACGCGATCGACCAGCTCGGCGACATCTACCTGGTGGGCCGCCTCCCCCTCGCCGCCGTCGTCCCGGAGGAGCTGGACCGGCTGCTGGGCACGGTCCTGGAGAACGCGGACGGCAGCTTCAACACCCTGCTGGAGATGGGCTTCGCGACCGCGATCCGCAAGGAGTACGCCTGGCGGACCTCGCGCGGCGAATCCACCCGCAACCTGGAGGCGTTCACCAACCTGACCCGCGACGTGGCCGCCGAGTGACGCCCCTGCTCCGGCTCGACGGCGTCAGCCGCTCCTACGGCGACCGCGAGGTGCTGCGCGCGGTCACGCTGGAAGTCGCGCCGGGGGAGTGCGTGGCGCTCACCGGGGACAACGGCTCGGGCAAGTCGACGCTGCTGAGGGTGGCCTCGGGACGGGAGCGGCCGACATCGGGGCGGGCGCTGTTCGACGGTGCGCCGATCGACGAGGAGGACCCCGTCACCCGCGCCCGCGTCGCCACGGTGATGGACCCCGGCGCCCACTACCCCGACCTGACCGTGCGCGAGCACCTCATGCTGGTGGCGCTGGCCCACGGGCTCGGCGACGCGGCGGAGGCGGCGGTGGACGGGGTGCTGGCGGAGCACCATCTGGCCGGTCACGCGGACGTGCTGCCCACGGCGCTGTCGTCGGGGCAGACCCAGGCGCTGCTGCTGGCGGCCGCCTTCGTACGCCCGCACGACCTGCTCGTCCTGGACGAACCCGAACAGCGCCTGGACGGCCGGGCGCGGCGCGAGCTGGCGCTCCGGCTGGCCGCCCACCGGGACCGCGGCACCGCGATCCTGCTGGCCACGCACCACGAGGCGCTGAGCGAGGCCGCCGACCGGGTGCTCACGCTCGACGGCGGCATACCGTCGGCGGCGGAGGACCGGTAGTGGCCGCCCCGGCACGGCAAGGCACGACTCCGATGGGGCACAACGACGGCTCCGCCGAGGCGCTGGCCTACCTCGGCGCCCTGCGGCGTGACGCCCGGTGGGAGAAGCGCAAGAGCGGCGCGTTCGCGCTCTACGTCGTCGCGCTGGTCGGCCTGGCCTGGGGCGTACCGCTGCTCGTCTCGGCCGCCAGAGCCGGGCGCGCCGACGGGCCCCGGGGCCCGCTGGCCGCACACGTCCTGACCAGCCTGCCGCTGACCGTGCCGACGGTGGTCGCGCTGGTCGTCCTGCTGATCGCGCGCGGCGCGGTGTGGCGCGGGCCGGTCCTCCTCGACATGCCGACCGTCTCGTGGCTGCTGCCCGCACCGCTGTCCCGCGCGCCCCTGCTGCTGCCCCGGCTGATGACGTCCGCGCTGCTGGCGGTCGCGGTCGGGGCGGTCGTCGGCGGGGTGCTCGGCTTCCTGGTGTACGCCTCGGGCGCCCCGTCCTGGCCCACGGTGACCGGGGCCGGGGCGTGGGCGGGGGCGGCGGCCGCGCTCATCGGCACCGCGGCGGGCACCGTCGTGGAGCGCCGCGACCGGCTGATGGCCCGCCACGGCGCCCGGCTCTTCGGCGCGGCCGGGCTCGCCGTCGCCGTTCCGGCGGTCACCGCGGCGGTGTCGGTGGCCCGTGGTGGGCATCCGGAGTGGCTGGGGACGGCGTTCCTGTGGTCGGGCCCCTGGGGCTGGGCCGCGCAGCCGCTGGTCGCGGCCGCCGGTGAGCGGGCGCCCGGCTGGGCGGTGGGCGTGGCGCTGTCGGCCGTGTTCGTCCTCGTCGCGCTGCTGTGCGCCCGCCGGGAGGCGGTGGGCATCTCCCAGGCGGCTCTGCGGCTGCGGGCGACGGTGGCCTCCCAGCTCGGCGCGTCCCTGTTCGTGCTCGACCTGCGGCAGGCGAAGGCGGGGCTTCCGGGCCTGAGGGAACGCGGTTCGCGGCCCGCCCTGCGGCTGCCGATGCCACGCCACCGCCCGCTCGTCGTCCCGTGGCGCGACGCGACCGGGCTGCTGCGCACCCCCGGGCGGCTGGGCTGGGCGGCCGGGTGGACCGCCACCGCCGTGGCGCTGACCGCTCTCGCCCCCACGCTGCGGGAGCGGGCCCAGGCCGTGGCCGCCGTCGGGGCGCTGGTGGCGGGCTACCTCGGCGCGGCCCAGCTCACCGAGCCCGCGCGCCGGGAGAGCGACGACGTGCGCCGCTCGGCGAACCTGCCCTACCCGCCGCGTTCCCTCGCCCTGTGGCACGCGCTCGTACCCGGCGTCCTGCTGGTGGCGGGCACGGCCGTGGGCGGCGTGGCCGCCGCGCTCGGCGGCTGGGGACGGCCCGGGCTCGCGGTGCTCACCGCCTGCGCCCCGGCGCTGGTGGCGGCCGCGCTGGTCAGCTCGTACCGGGGCGCCGTCCCGCCGCACCTCCTGCTCGGGACCGAGACCCCGATGGGCAACACGGGCGCGATGCAGGCCGCCGTCTGGTACCTGCGCGGCCCGCTCGCCGCCCTGGTGCTGACGGCGCCGGTGCTGGTGGCGGTCACCCGGAGCGGCGCCCTCCACGCGGGGCAGCTCGGCTGGCCGTTGCTGGTCGGCGCGGCGGGTCTGTGGTGGGCGGGCAGGACGGCCCACCGGCTGTACGCGCGCTGACCCCTTCCGCGCCCGGGGCTCCCGTGGCATGCTCACGCCGTCGCTCATCTGAACGGCGTTCACATCCATGGAAGGTGTGGGCCTCATGGACAGGGAAATCGACAGACGCACGCTGCTCGGCGCGGCCGCGGGCACGGCCGGGGGCGCCGCGGTGGGGCTGCTGGGCGCGACCCCCGCCGCGGCGGCCGGACGATCAGCCGACCGGCCGGCGGGTTCCGCCCTCTGGCGCGAGTTCCGCGCCGACCCGTACCACCACCCCCAGATCCCCTACGTCGGCCGCGCCGGATTCCGCGGCGGGCGCGCGGAGTTACCCCGCTACCCGGTCGCCGCCGACGTACGGCGCTACGGCGCCCGGCCCGACGGCTCGGCCGACGCCGCCCCCGCGATCAACCGCGCCATCGAGGCCGTCGGGCGGCGCGGCGGGGGCACGGTGGTGGTGCCGCCCGGGACGTACCGCATCGACGGCATCATCCGCATCGGCTACGACAACGTCGTGCTGCGCGGCGCGGGCAGCGGGCGGACCACGCTGCACGCGACCCGCAACCTCACCGAGCTGATCGGGCCGTACGGCAGTCGCTACGGCGGCACCAAGTCGTCCTGGTCCTGGGCCGGCGGCCTCATCTGGATGTGCCCGGACGCCCGCTGGCGCTCCCTCACCGCCGCGATCAAGGCCCAGGCGTGGCCGTTCGAAGGCTGGACCGGCAACGGGCGCGACGAGTGGCGCACCCTGACCGCCATCGACCGCCCCGCCCGGCGCGGCGACTGGACCGTGCCCGTCGAGAGCACCGCCGCCCTCCGGCGCGGCGACCGGGTGCTGTTACAGCTCGCGGACGACGGCGCGCACACCCTGCTCCAGCACATGGCCGGGGACGTCGAGGGCTCGGGCGGGTATCCGTGGGCCGACAAGACCAAGCTGACCTCGTACGTCCCGTACGAATGGCCGTGCCGCGTCACCGCCGTCGACCGTCGCCGCCGCCAGGTCACCCTGGACCGTCCGCTGCCGCTCGACGCCCGGCCCGCCTGGAAGCCCCGGTTCACCACCCTGATCCGGCCGGTGACCGGCTCCGGTGTCGAGGGGATCACCCTGGACGTCGTCGAGACGCCGCAGGGGCAGCATCTGCTCGACAAGGGCTACAACGGCGTCGCGCTGCAGTGCGCGTGGGACTGCTGGGTCGACGACGTGACCGTCAACAACGTCGACAACGGCTTCCTGCTCGTCGCCGCCAAGGCGTGTACCCTGCGCCGGGTCACCGTCTCCGGACGCGGCAGCCACCATCCGTACTGCTGCCGCGAGGGCTCGCACGACAACCTGGTCGAGGACTTCGTGCTGAAACAGCGCACCGTGCCCGCGCCCGCCGGGACACAGCTGCACGGCATCAACGTCGAGGGACTGTCCAGCTACAACGTCTGGTCACGCGGCCGGATGGAGATGGGCACCTTCGACACCCACCGCGGCATGCCGTTCGCCAACGTCCGCACCGACATCACCATCGACAACACCGGCTCGCACGGCGGCGACGCGGTCGCGGGTCCGCTGTACGGCGCCCGGTTCACCCACTGGAACGTCACCGTCACCAATCAGCGCGCGGGCTGCGTCAAGATCGACGAAATCGCCCCGTACAGCGCGACGGTCGGCATCAGCGAGGTCCGGGAGTTCGGCCAGACCGACGTACCGGACTTCAGCGGTCCGCTCCACTCCCGCATCGAGTCCTACGGCCACCCCGCGGCCGTCCGCCCGCGCAATCTGTACGAGGCCCAGCGCGCCCTGCGCTGACCGGTCCCGTCCCGCTTCTGCGAAAATCCCCCCGCCCCGCGGTGAAGAAAACCGCCGCCCGATGACTCTCTCTGGTGAACCGGCGCCGACAGCCGGGAACCATACGAGGGAGACGAGCGGTGCTCATGGACAATCCGTGGCTCACGGTGGCAACGGTCGTGACAGTGGGGGTGCTACGGCTGATGGGGGATGTCGTCCGCTGGCTGGCGGCGCGCTCGGGCGAACGCGTCCGGGCGCGCATGCTGGTCGAGATGCTGGACAGGTCGGAGCCGGGCACGGTGCTCACCGACCGCCGTGCCGACGGCGCCGCGGTCACGGTGCACCGAGGGGGCGGCCATGAGTGACACGGCCGAGGAGACCACGCGCGGCGAGGAGTTCGACGCGTTCTACGCCCGTACGTACCCGGCGCTCGCCGCCCGCGCGGTGATGCTCAGCGGTAACCGGCAGAACGCCGAGGACGCCGTCCAGGAGGCGTACATCGAGGCGATGCGCCGCTGGCCGCACGTCAGGGCGTGCGCCTCGCCCGAGGCCTGGGTGGACACCACCATGCGCCGCAAGCTCTCGCGCGACGGGCGGCGCTGGTGGTTCCGCTGGAAGCCGGTCGAGCTGACCGTTCCGGCCGCCACGACCGCCACCGTGGAGGAGACCGCGGAGGCGCTGGCCGTGCTGCGCGCGCTCGGCACCCTGCCGCCGCGGCAGCGTCAGGTGGTCGTGATGCACTCGCTGGAGGGCATGAGCTACGCGGAGATCGCCGCCGAACTCGGCATCTCCACCGGCAGCGTCGGCAGCAATCTGCACAAGGCCCGCGCCCGGCTCACTCTGCTGCTCGACCTCTCCTGGGACGTTCGCCCCGACGGCGAGCGCCTGATGTCCGCCGACCAGCTGGATCCGCTGTGCGGGGCGCTGCGCGGCGCCGCCGCGTGGCTGCGCGACGGCCTGGGCACCGACCGCCACGTCGCCCGGCAGCGGCAGGGGCTGGCTGCCCGGCAGGGGCTGGGATGACGGGCGCTGGGATGACGGCGGCCGCCCGTGCCGTACTCGCCCTCGCCCTGCTGGCCGGCTTCTACGCACTGGTCGCGGTCGTGGTCCTGCTGTGGGTGGCCGCCCTGGTGATCGCGGTGTGGAGCGCCGGGGAGCCCACGGCCACGACGCCGCCGACCAGCGTCATCATGCTGTGCGCCGCGCTCGCGCCGGTCGTCGTCGCCTTGCTCTGGGCGGTGGTCCGCACCGCCCGGCCCGCTGCACCGCGCCCCGACGCGGTGACGGTGTCCCGGCGCGGGGCGCCCGCGCTGTGGGCCGTGGTCGAGGAGCTGGCGAGCGCCGTGGGTACCCGGCCGCCCGACCGCGTCCGGCTGACCGCCGACGTCAACGCGTCCGTCACCGACGACGCCCCGTTCCTCGGCCTGGCCCCCGGTGGCCGCACGCTCTACCTCGGCCTGCCCCTCCTCATGGGCCTGACCCCCGCCGAACTGCGTGCCGTCCTCGCCCATGAACTGGGCCACTTCTCCCGCCGCCACGGCCGCTTCGGCGTCCTCGCCCACCGTGGTACGGCAGGGCTCCTCGCCGCCCGGCAGGCGATCGTGGAGGCGGCGACCGCCAACAACCTGGTCCGGATGTACGCGGGCGGCCCCCTGCTCCTCCTCCGCCTCTACACCCGGGTGTTCGCCGGGCTCACCCGCCCGGTCCGACGGCGGCAGGAGCTGGAAGCCGACCGCGAGGCCGCCCGGGCGGCCGGGCCCCGTGCCGTCGCCGACGCGCTGCGCGCCGCGCTCGCGCTCGAAGCGGCGTGGCTGGAGTTCACCACGGCCCACCTGACACCCATGCGCCGCGCGTACGGATGTGTGCCGGACGACCCCTTCCGGGCCTTCGGTCACATGGTGGACGCACCCGAGTTACGGGAGCCCCTGGCCGCCCTGCGCGCCCGCGCCACCGAACACCGCGCCGACCCCGACGACCCCCACCCCGACCTGGCCACCCGCCTGGACCGGCTGGCCCGCCTGCCCGAGGGCTCGCCGCCGCCCGCCGAACCCCTCTCCGTACCGTCGCGGTACGCGGTCCGGCTGGCCCGCGCGACGGGGACGCCGGACGGGGCGATGGTGCCGTGGCGGGAATGGCTCGGCCTCCTCGCCGAACACCGGGCGACCCGGGCCCTGGCGCCGCTGGCGAAGGCGGTCCGTACGGTCGAACGCGCCGAGTCCGACGCGCGCACCGGCGACGCGCCGCCCACCACTGAGTTGACCCTCCATCGGGTGTTGCGGCTGCTGGACAGCGGCCGCCGCATGCCGCTCGCCCGCGCCCTGAGCGGCGCCCTCCCGCCGTCGGAGGACGCCGAACGGGACCCTCTCGGCCCGCTGTCCACCGCCCTGGCCGCCCTGATCGGGGCGCAGCTCGTCGCGAACGGCACCGCGTACTGGGCGATGCACTGGACCGGGCCCGGAATCCTCGTCCCGCCCGCCGGCACCGCGCCCGACGACATCCGGGACTTGGCCGACGCCGCCGTACGGCAGCCCGGTCAGACCCGGCGGCTCGGGCTGCACCTGGCCGCCCTGGGAGTGGACGAACACGCCCCGCTGCGCCCGGGCCCGGCCACCCCGCCCCGAACCCCCGCGTCCCCGAACTCCCCGGGCCCCGGCTCCCCGGGGCCGCGCCCCGACTCCCCGTCCGAGATCAGCATCGCCCCCGCCGTATCCGAGCCCGCCCGTCGCCGTATCACCTCGGTCCGGGCGCTGGCCCTCACCGTCCTGCTGGGGCTGACGGCCGTGTCGTACGGGGTGTGGGCGAATCGCGACGAGCCCGGCTACCCCCGGGTCCCCGCCACCGCCGTAACCCCCTGGAACCAGCCCGGCAGTGGCCTCACCCCGCCCCCGTACTCCCCGCTCCTGCCGAACCCTTACGCGACCTCGTACCCGACCCGGGCGCTGCCCACGGCGCCGCCGACGTGGCGTACGGCGATCCCGCGCCCGAGCCTCGACATCGCCCCGCTCCTGCCCCGAGCGACCCCGTAGCCCGCCGTACCCCCGCCGCGGGGCGTCACGCGGCGGCCACACCCGCCGCCTTCCCCGCGCTCACACCGGCCGCGTTCCCGTCCGCCGCATCCGGCCCCGCCACCTCGGGCCCGTCCGCCCCCAGCCGCCGCCCCAGCACCCCGTAACCGATCGCGGCCACCGTGCCCACCACCGCGCTCGCCGCCCACAGCGTGGCCGCCCCGAAGCGGTCGATCACCGCGCCGCCCGCCAGGGGCGCGGTCAGCGAGGCGAGCGACCACGCCAGCACGTACATCCCCTGGTAGCGGCCCCGCCCGTGGGCCGGTGAGAGCCGGGCCACCAGCCCCATCTGGGTCGGCGAGCTGATGATCTCGCCGAGCGTCCAGACGGCCACGGCCAGCGCGTACATGCCCACCGACCCGGCGAAGGCGGTCAGCCCGAACCCGTACCCGGTCAGCAGCGCGGCGACGACCAGCAGCCGTGCCGGGTCCCGGTGCTCGATGAAGCGCGTGACCGGAATCTGCAGAACCACGATCAGCACCCCGTTGGTCGCGATCGCCAGCCCGAAGTCCGCGCTGGACAACCCGTCCGCGCCCATCGCCACCGGCAGCGCGACGTAGCCCTGCTGGAAGAGGGTCGCGACGAGGTACGTCAGCGCCACCACGGCCATGAACCGCCGGTCCCGCAGCACGGTCCCGAGCCCGACCGCCTTTCCGTCCGCCCCGCGCCCCGGACTCTGCCCCTCCGGACGGGACTCCGGCAGCTTGGCGAAGACGATCAGCGCGGTCAGCAGCGTCATCCCCGCGTCGGCCAGGAACAGCGTGAGATAGCCGTGCCGTGCGATCAGCCCCGCCGCCATCGCGGAGAAGGCGAAGCCCAGGTTGATGGCCCAGTAGTTGAGCGAGAACGCCCGCACCCGGTCCTCGGGGGCGACGATGTCGGCCATCATCGCCTGGACCGCGGGCCGCGACGCGCTGGTGGCCATGCCCACCAGAAGGGCCATGACCGCGATCGCCACCGGATCCCGTACGAAGCCGAGCACGGCCACGGTGACCGCCGTCGACACCTGCGCCACCAGCAGCGTGGGCCGCCGCCCCAGCCGGTCGGTGAGCACCCCCGCGACCACCGCCGACACCACCCCGCCCAGCCCGTGCAGCGCCCCCACCAGCCCGGCGAACGTCGCCGAGTAACCCCTCTCGACGGTCAGGTACATGGCAAGGAACGTCGCCACGAACCCACCCAGCCGGTTCACCAGCGTGGAGGTCCACAGCCACCAGAACGCCCGGGGCAACCCCGACACGCTCTCCTTCGCGGCCTGTCTCAACCGAACGACGGACATCGCAACCCCCCACGGATGAGCGCCCCGATGTAAGAGGCGCAGTTGGCATCCGCAAATTACCGACCCCGGCCCCCGGACCGCCACTCAATTGACCAGGTCCGTCAAACGACCCCCTCCGACCGGTCCAGTAGGCTCGACCGCATGGCCGACGCACCGTACAAGCTGATCCTCCTCCGCCACGGCGAGAGCGAGTGGAACGCGAAGAACCTGTTCACCGGCTGGGTGGACGTGAACCTCAACGAAAAGGGCGAGAAGGAGGCAGTCCGCGGCGGTGAGCTGCTGAGCGACGCCGGCCTGCTCCCCGACGTGGTCCACACCTCCGTCCAGAAGCGCGCGATCCGCACCGCGCAGCTCGCCCTGGAGGCCGCCGACCGCCACTGGATCCCGGTCGCCCGCAGCTGGCGCCTCAACGAGCGCCACTACGGCGCCCTCCAGGGCAAGGACAAGGCCCAGACCCTCGCCGAGTTCGGCGAGGAGCAGTTCATGCTGTGGCGCCGCTCGTACGACACCCCGCCGCCCCCGCTCGAGGACGGCGCCGAGTGGTCCCAGAGCGACGACCCGCGCTACGCCACCATCCCCCCGGAGCTGCGCCCCCGCACCGAGTGCCTCAAGGACGTCGTCGTCCGCATGCTCCCGTACTGGTACGACGCCATCGTCCCCGACCTCCTCAGCGGCCGCACCGTCCTCGTCGCCGCCCACGGCAACTCCCTGCGCGCCCTGGTCAAGCACCTCGACGGCATCTCCGACGCCGACATCGCGGGCCTCAACATCCCCACCGGCATCCCGCTCTCCTACGAGCTCGACGCCGCCTTCCGCCCCACCAACCCGGGCGGCACCTACCTCGACCCGGACGCCGCGAAGGCGGCCATCGAGGCGGTCAAGAACCAGGGCAAGAAGAAGTAGCCCTTGTGATCATGCCCCCGACCTGCGCGTATGGCGCGGATCGGGGGCATTTTTCGCATCAACTTCACGGGCGTGCGCTAGGTTGCCCGCCATGACGCAACTCGGTCCCGTCGCCTGGCCACCTGCCCCGATCAGAACCGAGCGCCTCGTGCTCCGTGAGCCCGAGGCCCGGGACCGTGAGGCGTTCACCGAGCTGCTCGCCTCGCCGGAGGTGCATACCTACCTCGGCGGCCCTCGACCCCGTGCTGAGCTCGAACGCGAGGTGCCCGAGATATCCAAACGACGGCCTGGCCTTTTCGTGATCGATCTCGATGGATCGATGATCGGCATGGTCAAGCTCGATCGGCATGACGCGGAGACTCCGGGACACATCCGTCCGGATATCGGGAAGGCCGAACTCGGCTACCTGTTCCTGCCGGAGACGTGGGGACGCGGGTACGGCGCCGAAGCGTGCGCAGCGGCACTCGACTGGTTCGCCGACGCGCTTCCCGGCGAGTCCGTGGTACTGCGCACCCAGACCGCCAACGAGCGCTCGATGCGCCTCGCGGCAAAGCTGGGGTTCACCGAGGTGGAGCGGTTCAAGGCCTACGGCGCCGAGCAATGGTTCGGCGTGTGGTCCCCGGTCACGCGGTCCGGTTGAGGCCCTGCGGCCGAAGGGCGCGCGGCGCGGGTGGCGTTGCGGTGGGCGACAGTGTGCCCCGGACCGTCGCCGACGTGCGCGGTAGCATCCGCACCCTGCTCACCCCATGACGAGGAAGACTCGATGACGACGCTCTCTGTGACCGGGCACATGGACCTCACCGACGAGTCGCTCCCGCTGGTACGAGCCGAACTGGACAAGGTCCTCGCCGCCTACGAACCCTCCGGGCTGGTCGGTGTGTCATGCATCGCGAAGGGCAGCGACAGCCTGTTCGCCGAGGCGATCCTGGCGGCCGGCGGACGTTTGGTCGTGGTGATCCCGTCGCAGGACTACCGGCAGGCGAAGGTGAAGCCGGACCACGCCGAGACCTTCGACCGGCTCGTGGAGGCGGCTGACGAGGTACTCGTGATGCCGCACGAGACGGCGGACCGGCAGGCGTACGAAGGGGCGAACGCGGTGCTGCTGGAGCGCGCCGACCGGCTGGTGGCGGTGTGGAACGGACAGCCGCCCACCGGCAAGGGCGGCGGCACAGCGGACGTAGTGCACCAGGCGCGCGAGGCAGACATCCCGGTGGACGTCATCTGGCCGGACGGGGCATCCCGCCGGGCATGACAAGTGTCCCTCGCCCGGCCAAAGCCGCTCCGCCGACCTAGTTGGACACCGTGTCCGCTGTGCCTTTCCGAGTGTCGGAAAACATCAGCCGGGCGGCGAAGACGATCACCCCTAGGGACCCCCATGCCAGACCGTGGCGTAGCCACCTCATGCCGCCCTCCCAGCCTTGAGGAGGACCGAAGACCAGCCAGAGCGCAACAGTGACGCCCACCAGCATGCTTGCTACGCCAGCCATGCGACGTAATCCAGGACTCATGCGCTCAGGGCTACCAGCTCCACATCGGCGCACCCATGGCGGCCATCCTGCGCATGCCTTCCTCGCTGCGCTGCCGTGCCTCCTCGTCGTAGTACATCTCCAGAATGTCGAGAAACAGTTCGCCTCCGGCATAGGCGGCGAAGCGCTGAAAGCGCTGGGCGAGCCCGAAGTCCTGGTGTAGGAGAGGCTCTTGGGCTACATCCTCCAAGGAGTCCACCAGTGGTCTGCCCTTGCCGTACGTCCCGCCGAAGCCACCCATGATGGCCAGCACCACGTCGATGCGCTCCCGCACGCGGGTGTCTTCGGTAAGCTCCCGGGCCGCTTGGACCATTTTCCAGAGAGTGAAGCCCGATCGAAATGTCGCCATGCGAGCCACTCCAGGAGCGGGCACTGACAACCAAGCCGGGTGAAATCAGGACGCGCGGAGCGAGACCGGCGTTACGCCCTCCACTGAAGTGGACGGCGGGGCACAGACAGCCGTGACGAAAGCCTCGGCCGTGGGCCACGGAGGTGGCGCACGGCCGAGGCAGCAGGTCAGCCTGAACTCGCCCCGCGGACGTAGTGGACGCACACCCACTCTGTCCGTGCGGCTAGTGCTGTGACCGCATAGGTTCGCCGGGTTGGTGATGGTCGAATGCTGGTGCGGGGAGGCGATGATGAGGGTATGACCGCCACTTCTCGCGCCCAGTCCTTCGACGTAGCCGTGGCTCAGTACGCGGCGAGTCGGCCTTCTTACCCGGCCGCGCTCTTTGACTGCATCGAGGAGTTCGCAGGCTGTCGCTTGGCGGGCGCCCGGGTCGCCGATGTCGGCGCGGGTACCGGAATCGCCAGCGTGCTGCTGCGGGAGCGTGGTGCTGATGTGATCGCTGTCGAGCCGGGTGAGGCCATGGCTGGTGAGTTCCACCAGGCGCTCCCGAGGGTGCCGATCGTGAGGGGCGACGGTAATGCTCTGCCGCTGGCCGAGGCTTCCTGCGACCTCATCACGTATGCCCAGTCATGGCAGTGGACCGACCCTGGCCGGTCCGTCCCAGAGGCATTGCGTGTCCTGCGAACGGGCGGTGCGCTGGCGATCTGGTGGAACACCACGGCCTTCGACGTGCCGTGGATTCGCGAGCAGCACGGGCGCATTGCGCACCACTGCGGGGTGAAGCCAAGGTCTGCCGTGCGCCCTTCGGGCAACGACGCCATCCGGCTGGCGGGGCTGACAGGGCTACGGGTTGCGCGCCGTCAAGTGCGCTGGAGCCGCACTGTCTCCTTGGACATGCATCTCGCCAACATCGGCAGCCGGTCGGCATTCCTCGTCCTTGAAGAGGCTGACCGCCAGGCGTTTTTCGTCGATGAGCGTGAGCGGCTGGTCAGGATGTTTCCTGGCGATGAGGTGGAAGAGACCTACGTGGTTGATCTCTTGGTCGCGCTCCGCCCCTGATGTTGTGCGGCCGCGGTGCGGGGCGGCGCGCTCATGCAGCCGAGGCGAGTGGCCGGCTGGCCGTGAACGCGGCATCCTCCCGGCCCAACGCCGTGAGCGTGGTCGCCGCCACCTGGTACGCCTCGGCAAGCACCGCATACGCGGCCGCCTGGTCACAGCCGTGATGAGCGCGGACGGCAGCGCGGGCGTCGCGGATGAGCTGGGGCAGCAGAGCACCGATCTCGCCCATACGCCCCTCACGACGGATGACCTCCGTCGAGCGGAGCGGCGCACGCAGTGCGCCCACCGGGGGCGGATCTTCCGGGTCCGGCTCCTCGCCCAGCAGGTCGGACAGCGGTGACACCGCCTGCCTGAGCGCGAGCACGGGATCGGCCACCACCACGAGTACGGGGACGACGCCTACGACCCCCAGCGCGGGAAGCGCGCGCACAGCTAGCACAGGGTCCGTCGCTGCGCCCGGCCGTGGGCCGCGGAAGTGGCCCCCGGCCGGGGGACGGCCGGTGCCCGGAACACCGGATTCCGGCCCGCCCGATCACCACTCACACTCCCGTGCCCGTCCCGAACCGAAAGACCGAGCATGCACCACAATCCCGAGCCCGTGGTTTCGGTGGTCATCCCCTGCCATGACTACGCCCGCTATCTGCCCGAGGCCGTGTCCAGCATCCTTGCCCAGACCTTCCAGGACTGGGAGCTCCTCATCGTCGACGACGGCAGCACCGACAACACCGCCGAGGTGACCCGGTCCCTGATCGCCCGCCACCCCGACCGGCGCATCAGGCTCGTGCAGCGGGCGAACGGCGGCGTCTCGGCCGCCCGCAACACCGGGATCGAGGCAGCCACCGGCCGCTACGTCCTTCCGCTGGACGCCGACGACGTGATCGCTCCCACGATGCTCGAGAAGACCGTCGCGGTCCTGGACGGCGACCCCGGCATCGCGATCGCCTCCACTGATGTGTTCACCTTCACCGACGACGATCTGCCCCCGCAGGCGATGTCCCTCCCCGCCTACAGCCGCGAACTGATGCTCCAGCGGCTGATCATGTTCTACTGCTCGCTGTACCGCCGGGAGGTGTGGCGGACCGTGGGCGGCTACGACGAGAGCATGCGGGCCGGAGAGGACTGGGACTTCCGGGTCGGCTGCGTCGAGCACGGCTTCGATGCCCACCACATCCATGAGCCGCTGTTCGGAGCGCGCAACAAGGACACGGGACTGCACGTGGAGGCCGCCGAGAACGACCTGGCCATCCGGGCGCGGATCGTGGCCAACCACCCGGGCCTGTTCAAGCCGATCACCCGTGGCTGGGCGCGGGCCGTACTCAGCCAGAAGGCGGAAGCCTGCCTGCGGGACGACCACGTGCCCGACGACATCCTCACCCGGGCCACCGAGATGGATCAGTTCCTCACCGCGGTGATGGCCCTGCAGCGCACGGCGCGGGTTCAGCACTACCACATCCAGCGGCTGAAGGAGGAACTGGCGGCTCACCGCCGCGCGGCCGGCTCCCCCGTCGAGGAGAAGGACCCGGCCCCGGCGGCGGTTCCCACCGTTTAGTCCTGCGCGGTAGCCCTACGCGGCGGGCCAGTCGTCGGGGCCGCCGCCCTGCCAGTCGATCAGGCTCGGGTCGTCGATGGGGGCGGCTTCGTCCGTCAGGCCCGCGCGGGTCAGGAGGCGGCGGAGTTCGTCCGGGTTGACCACGACTCCCACGTCCTCGCCGTCGACCCGTACGCGACGGCGGCCGTCGAGGGGCTCCTCGACGACCACGCGGGGGCGGGCGGGGGTCTCATCGTTCATACGACCAGATTCGCCGCAGTGGCCGCCGCCCGCACCTTGGAGATGACGACCGGGGCCCGGGACCGAATCGTCGGTCCCGGGCCCCGGTCGTTCGTGGCCGCGCCGCCGCGTCAGCCGCAGTTGCCGCCGCACGAGCAGGAGCCGCCGGACTGGCAGCCGCAGCCGCAGCCCGAGCCGCAGCCGCAGGCGCCGACGGGGTGGGTGGGGTGGGGTTCGGGACGGGTGATGTCCGCCATGAGTCGTCTCCTCGGAAGGGAACACCTGCTGCTCATGGTCCCGGTCCACGGCCCGCCCACAGGGGCGCATCGACGGCGCGCGGAGGCACGCCGCCGTGATGCCGCCACGCCCGCCTCAGGCTTCCTGCGTGGTCGCCGCGCCCAACTCGTCCGCGTGCTCACCGGTGACCAGGTAGATGACGCGCTTGGCCACCGACACCGCGTGGTCCGCGAACCGCTCGTAGTAGCGGCCCAGCAGGGTGACGTCGACGGCCGTCTCGATGCCGTGCTTCCAGCGGTCGTCCATCAGGTGCTGGAAGAGGGTGCGGTGCAGCAGGTCCATCGCGTCGTCGTCCTGCTCCAGCTGCGAGGCGAGGTCGACGTCCTTGGTGACGATGACCTCGGCCGCCTTCGCCATCAGCCGCTGCGCCAGCTGGCCCATCTCCAGGATGGTGGCGTGCAGGTCGTGCGGTACGGCGTTGTCCGGGAAGCGGAGCCGGGTGAGCTTGGCGACGTGCTGCGCCAGGTCCCCGGAGCGTTCGAGGTCGGCGCTCATGCGCAGGCTGGTGACGACGATCCGCAGATCGGTGGCGACCGGCTGCTGCCGGGCGAGCAGCGCTATCGCGCGGTTCTCCAGGTCGCGCTGGAGGTCGTCGACCTTCTCGTCGGCGGCTATGACGCTCTCGGCGAGCTTCAGGTCCGCGTCCAGGATGGATGTGGTGGCGCGGCCGATGGCGGAACCGACGAGCCGGGCCATATCGACCAGGCCCTCCCCGATCGAATCCAGCTCCTCGTGGTACGCGTCGCGCATCACTGACCTTCTCTCACTGACTCTCGCTGACGGATCTTCGTGGACTCGTGTGACCCACCCTGCCACGTTCGGATCGGAACGCGTCCGGCTCGGCGCCCCTCGGTTAACCACCCCGGACGTCGAGGTGAACTCTCGGCAACGTCCCCCACGCCACCCCGTGCGGCGGCCGGTCGCCGGGGCGCCGGGAGTGAACCGGCGCCAACCCACCGGTGAACTCTCGGCAACGTCTGTTCGAGGGATCCCGTGCGGGGCTGTGGAGGTCGCTCCCCGCCCGCATAACCTTGGACGCATGAACGTGAACGCGGCGATCGCCGCAGTGGCGGCGCTCGCCGGGTTGTGCACCGGTGTCATCGCCATGCTGGCGTTCCGCTGGAGCGAGCGCGAACAGGCGAAGCCTACGCGCTCATCGCTGCACACCGATGCCGCCCTGCCGCCCGGCGTGGACACCGTGCTCTCGGTACTGCGTTCCTCGGCCGTCGTCCTCGACGAGGCGGATGCCGTCGTCAAGGCCAGCTCGGCCGCGTACGCGCTGGGCCTGGTGCGCGGCGGCAAGCTCGCCGTCGAACCGATGCTGGCCATGGCCCGCGACACCCGGCGGGACGGCGAGATCCGGCAGATCGAGCTGGACCTGCCGCGGCGCGGCACCGGCCGGGGCGACGCCCTCGCCGTGTCCGCCAGAGTGGCTCCGCTCGGCTCCCGGCTGGTGCTGCTGCTGGTCGAGGACCTCACCGAGGCCCGCCGGATCGAGGCCGTACGGCGCGACTTCGTCGCGAACGTCAGCCATGAGCTGAAGACCCCGGTCGGCGCGCTCTCCCTGCTCTCCGAGGCCGTCATGGACGCGTCCGACGACCCGGAGGCGGTCAACCGCTTCGCGGGCCGGATGCAGGTCGAGGCGACCCGGCTGTCCAGTCTCGTCCAGGAGCTGATCGATCTCTCCCGGGTCCAGAACGACGACCCGCTGGAGGACGCCGAGCCGGTACGGGTGGACGAGCTGGTCGCCGAGGCCATGGACCGCTGCCGCCACCAGGCGGGCACCAAGCAGATCACTATGGCCGCCGGCGGCACCGCCGATCTGCGGGTGTGGGGCAACCGCGGCCAGCTGGCCGCCGCCCTCGGCAACCTCGTCGAGAACGCGGTCAACTACAGCCCGGCCCGCACCCGCGTCGGCATCGCGGCCCGCCGCATCCCCGCGACGGGCGGCGATCTGATCGAGGTCGCCGTCACCGACCAGGGCATCGGCATCTCCACGACGGACCGCGAGCGGATCTTCGAGCGGTTCTACCGGGTCGACCCGGCCCGCTCGCGGCAGACCGGCGGGACCGGCCTCGGTCTCGCCATCGTCAAGCACGTGGCCGCCTCGCACGGCGGGGAGGTCACGGTGTGGAGCGCTGAGGGACAGGGCTCCACCTTCACCCTGAGACTCCCGGAGGCCGGTGCGGCGCGGGACCGGGATCGCTCGGCCGGGGAGCCGGGCGAGCCGTACGATTCAGGATCCGACCTCGATGCGGAGGACGGCGACCGACCGTACGAGACCTTCACCAACGATCAACTTTCTGCCCCGGAGGTCCTTCCGTGACCCGAGTTCTGGTCGTCGAGGACGAGGAATCGTTCAGCGACGCGCTGTCGTACATGCTCCGCAAGGAGGGATTCGAGGTCGCCATCGCGGCAACGGGACCCGAGGGGCTCGACGAGTTCGAGCGGAACGGCGCCGATCTGGTGCTGCTCGACCTGATGCTGCCGGGACTGCCCGGTACGGAGGTGTGCCGCCAGCTGCGCGGACGCTCCAACGTCCCGGTGATCATGGTCACCGCCAAGGACAGCGAGATCGACAAGGTCGTCGGCCTGGAAATAGGTGCCGACGACTACGTGACCAAGCCCTTCTCGTCGCGTGAGCTGGTGGCCCGGATCCGGGCCGTCCTGCGCCGCCGCGGCGAGCCGGAGGAGGTCACGCCCGCGGCCCTGGAGGCGGGCCCGGTCCGGATGGACGTGGACCGGCACGTGGTCACGGTCGGCGGCGGCAAGGTGGACCTCCCGCTGAAGGAGTTCGACCTGCTGGAGATGCTGCTGCGCAACGCGGGCCGGGTGCTGACCCGGATGCAGCTGATCGACCGCGTGTGGGGCGCGGACTACGTGGGCGACACGAAGACCCTCGACGTCCACGTCAAGCGCCTGCGAGCCAAGATCGAGCCCGATCCGGGAGCGCCCCGCTACCTGGTGACGGTCCGCGGCCTGGGCTACAAGTTCGAGCCGTAGACGAGCCCGGCACGGTCACGTGCCCGCTGACGACGCGAGGGCGGCCCCGGAACTCCGGGGCCGCCCTCGCGTGTGCTCAGCGTGTGCTCAGTGGTTCGGCGTCGGCTCGCCGGAGGCGATGCCGTTGCTCTGGCCGCCGCCCGGCTTGTTGCTCGCCGAGCCGGAGGCCCCATCGGACGGCTTGCCGCCCGGCTTGTCGCCGCCCGGCTTCGTGGTCTGGCCCGGCGCCCCGGAGGGCGTACCGCCCGGCGTGGCCGACGGGGCCGGCACCTTGGACGGGCCCCAGCCCTCGAAGTAGCTCGTCGCGGGCACGACGAAGGCCGTGATCGGCACGTCGCCGGTCGAGCTGAGGTCGAAGACGACCCGCTGGGCGTCGCCGTCCTTGGCGGCCTCGCGGCCGTCGGCGAGGACGGCGGAGGCGTTGCCCTTGCCGCCGAGGATGACGGAGCCACCGGCCGGCACGACGACCTTGCCCGCGGCCTTGCCGGCCGGGTGCAGCTTCGCCTTCGCGCCGCGCGCGTCGGGCAGCGTGATGGCCGTGAGCGTCTCGTCCCGGTCGCCGTTGTTGAAGATCCGGGCCGTGACGACGGCCGGGCCCTTCGCCGTCCGGTCCGGCTGGGTCACCACGCTGGCGTTCTGGATCTTGATATCGCCGACGGACGTCGCGGCGTTGTCGGGCTTGACCTCCAGCGTCTGCGCGTCGTTCCCGGCTCCGCAGGCGGAGAGCGGGGCGACCGAGACCACGATGGCGGCTGCGGCGAGGGCGCCGCGTCGAAGGCTGCTGCTCACGGCGGCGGCATCTCCTAGGACGAGGTAAAAGTTGGATCAGCGCGCTTAGGTTACCGATCCGCCCTTCCGGCCCCGCACCCGACCCGCCTCCTGGGCGCCGCGCCCGCCCCGTACGCCCCTCGCCGCGCTTCCGTGACGACGCTCCCGACCACCCTGAATATCGGTTCGGTGACAGATCGGGGAGATTATCGGTAAGGAATCCGTGGACGTCCGAAGAATTGATCACGCACTTGACCACGGATGTCTCACAGGCATGATCAGTGCGGCCGTGATCAATTCGGGAATCGGGGCCGGATCTGTCGCTCCTCGGCCGAACGGAGTAGCGGAAGTCCATCGACCGGACTCCGGCAAAACGGGACGTACGGCCACCCGCATGATGTTGTCGGGGCACGTAACGCGCCGGTTTCACGCCGCCCGGACAACCGCTCCCACCTGCGAATACCCGGTTCCGCCCACCTCGCCCAGCACGTCCCAGCCGCTGTTGTCAAGCCCCGAGATATGCCCTGACCTGCGAAAACGCCATTCAGAAGAAGGCGTTCACGTGTTACCCTGGATAGCCACGGAAGGGGTACCTGTCACATGACGTTCAAGGTAGGCGACACCGTGGTCTATCCCCATCACGGGGCCGCGCTGATCGAGGCCATCGAAACTCGTCAGATCAAAGGCGTGGACAAGACCTACTTGGTGCTGAAGGTCGCTCAGGGTGACCTGACGGTTCGTGTACCGGCGGACAATGCGGAGTTCGTCGGTGTGCGTGATGTGGTCGGCCAGGACGGGCTGGACCGAGTCTTCGAGGTGCTGCGCGCACCGTACGCGGAAGAGCCCACGAACTGGTCCCGTCGATACAAGGCAAATCTCGAGAAGCTCGCCTCCGGTGATGTGATCAAGGTTGCCGAGGTCGTGCGTGATCTGTGGCGCCGAGAGCGGGAGCGCGGACTGTCCGCCGGTGAGAAGCGCATGCTCGCCAAGGCGCGCCAGATCCTCGTGAGCGAGCTCGCCCTCGCCGAGAGCACCAATGAGGACAAGGCCGAGGCCCTGCTGGATGAGGTACTCGCGTCCTGACATATAGATGCCGCGGTGCCCGAGTGATTCAGACCTGCTCCCTGTAAGTCTGTTCGCCGGGCGCTGCGGCATGTTCGCACACAGGCACCTCAGCCCACCACATCGAAGCCCATGGCGCAAGACCGTTTGTGGTGTCGCTGTTGTGGTGCAAGGTGTGCCGGGCCCGGGCAGCTGGCTCGACCAGTCGTCACGGAAGGGGCCGGTCGGGGCATCGCGCCCGGCACGCTGTGGCCATACCCATTTCGGCCGAGGAAGCAAACCTGAACGCCAACGCAATGTCCGTAACCCCGCCTGCCGGCGACCCCGAGCGTCCCGCCCGCACCGCCGCCGTGATCCCCGCGGCGGGTCGTGGCGTGCGGCTGGGCCCGGGCGCCCCCAAGGCGCTGCGCCCGCTGAGCGGTACGCCGATGCTCGTACACGCCGTTCGGGCCATGGCCGGATCCCGTGCCGTTTCCCTGGTGGTCGTGGTCGCCCCGCCGGACGGTGCCGACGAGGTCCGCAGGCTGCTCGACGCGTACCCGCTCACCGGGACCACGGAGGTGGTGGTCGTCCCCGGCGGTGAGACCCGCCAGGAGTCGGTGCGCCTCGGTCTGGCCGCCGTCCCGGAGACCGTCACGACGGTGCTGGTGCACGACGCGGCGCGCCCGCTCGTCCCCGTGGACACCGTGGACGCGGTCGTCGCCGCCGTACGGGACGGGTCGCCCGCCGTCGTGCCGGCGCTGCCGGTCACCGACACCGTCAAGCGGGTCGAGCCGCGCACCGGCGACCGGGCCGGGGAGCCCGAGCCGGTCGTCGGCACCCCCGAGCGCGCCCTGCTGCGCGCCGTGCAGACCCCGCAGGGGTTCGACCGGGCCACGCTCGCCGCCGCGCACGAGAAGATCGTCCTGGAGGGCGACGGCGCGACGGACGACGCGGGCATGGTCGAGCGGATGGGCGTCGAGGTCGTGGTCGTACCCGGCCACGAGGAGGCGTTCAAGGTGACCCGGCCCCTGGATCTGGTGCTGGCCGAGGCGGTTCTCGCGCGCAGGAGGGCGAACGATGGCTTCTGACGCTCAGGCGGCGCTCCCCCTGGTGGGCATCGGCACGGACGTGCACGCGTTCGAGGAGGGCCGCGAGCTGTGGTGCGCGGGTCTGCTGTGGGAGGGCGAGGCGTACGGCCTGGCCGGGCACTCCGACGGCGACGTGGCCGCTCACGCCGCCTGTGACGCGCTCTTCTCCGCCGCGGGCCTCGGCGACCTCGGCGCCCACTTCGGCACCGACCGCCCCGAGTGGTCCGGCGCGTCCGGGGTGACGCTGCTGGCGGAGGCGGCCCGGATCGTGCGGGCGGCCGGTTTCGAGATCGGCAATGTGGCGATCCAGGTGATCGGCGTCCGCCCCAAGATCGGCAAGCGCCGCGACGAGGCGGTGAAGGCGCTCTCGTCGGCGATCGACGCCCCGGTCTCGGTCTCCGGTACGACGACGGACGGGCTGGGCCTGACCGGCCGGGCCGAGGGCCTGGCGGCGGTGGCGACCGCGCTGGTGGTGCGGCGCTGACGCGCTGGTGGTGCGGCGCTGGTTCTCCGCCGTACGGGCCGTTCCGCGCCTGGAACCGAAATGCCCTGACGGTGTGTGGGGTACGGATCGGGTAACCCGTACCCCATCCGTACCACCGCCCAGCCGCACCACCGCCCGGCTGGCGCGAGGAAAGGAAGCACCCCGTGGCCACCACACTCTCCGACGACCTCAAGCGCGTCCTCGACACCCGCGTCTTCGTCATCATCGGCACCACCCAGCCCGACGGCAGCCCTCAGCTGTCACCGGTGTGGGTGAAGCGCGACGGCGACGAGCTGCTGTTCTCGACCACCATGGGCCGGCGGAAGCAGAAGAACATCGACCGCGACCCCCGCGTCACGGTCCTGGTCCAGCCCGCGGACGAGCCGTACACGTACGCCGAGATCCGCGGCACGGCGAGCTACACCACCGAGGGCGCCCAGGATCTGATCGACGAGCTGTCGCTGAAGTACGCGGGCAAGAAGTACGCCGAGTTCAACCCGGCCTCCGCTCAGGACGACGAGCGCATCGTCGTGCGGATCACGCCCCGCAAGGTCGTCGGCAGCCTCTGAGGAGACGCGTGAGGAGACGCGTGGGGAGACGTGTCACGGAGAAGTGTCACGCTTCTGTGTCCCTGCGGCCGATGGGTCGCGGGGCACTGCCGGGTTCCGACTACCCTTGACGCGTGACTATTCGCCTGTACGACACCGGTGCCCGGCAGATCCGTGACTTCTCCCCGCTCACGCCGGGCTGCGTCTCGATCTACCTGTGCGGCGCGACCGTGCAGGCTGCCCCGCACATCGGGCACATCAGGTCGGGGCTCAACTTCGACATCATGCGCCGCTGGTTCGCGTACCGCGGGTATGACGTCACGTTTGTCCGTAATGTCACGGACATCGACGACAAGATCATCGCCAAGTCGGCCGAGCAGGGCCGCCCATGGTGGTCGATCGGCTACGCGAACGAGCGCGCCTTCACCAGCGCGTACGACGTCCTCGGCTGCCTGCCCCCGACCTATGAGCCGCGGGCGACCGGTCACATCCCCGAGATGATCGAGATGATGCGGGGCCTGATCGACCGGGGCCACGCGTACGCGGCCGAGGGCAACGTCTACTTCGACGTGCGCTCGTACTCCGAGTACCTCCGGCTCTCCAACCAGGACCTGGACGGGCTGCGCCAGCCCAGCGGCGAGGGCGAGACCGGTAAGCGCGATCCGCGCGACTTCGCCATGTGGAAGGCGGCCAAGCCCGGCGAGCCGAGCTGGGAGACGCCCTGGGGGCGCGGCCGCCCCGGCTGGCACCTGGAGTGCTCGGCGATGGCGCACAAGTACCTGGGCAGCGCCTTCGACATCCACGGCGGCGGCGTCGACCTGATCTTCCCGCACCACGAGAACGAGATCGCGCAGGCCAAGGGGTTCGGCGACGACTTCGCCACGTACTGGGTGCACAACGCGTGGGTCACCATGAGCGGCGAGAAGATGAGCAAGTCGCTCGGCAACTCGGTGCTGGTCTCCGAGATGGTCAAGCGCTGGCGTCCCATCGTGCTCCGCTACTACCTGGGCACCCCGCACTACCGCTCCATGATCGAGTACAGCGAGGAGGCGCTGCGCGAGGCGGAGTCCGCCTTCGCGCGCATCGAGGGCTTCATCCAGCGGGTCGTGGAGAAGGCCGGGCACGTCGAGCCCGCGGCCGATGTGCCGCCCGCCTTCGCGGAGGCGATGGACGACGACCTCGGGGTGCCGCAGGCGCTCGCGGTCGTCCACACCACCGTCCGCCAGGGCAACTCCGCGCTCACCGCCGACGACAAGGAGGCGGCGGTCGCGCGGCTGGCCGAGCTGCGGGCCATGCTCGGCGTGCTGGGCCTGGACCCGCTCGACGAGCACTGGGCCGGCGGTTCGGACCGCGGCGAGGATCTGCACGGCGTGGTCGACTCGCTCGTACGGCTGGTCCTGGAGCAGCGGCAGGCCGCGCGCGGCCGCAAGGACTACGCGACGGCGGACGCCATCCGCGACCAGCTCCAGCAGTCCGGGCTGGTCATCGAGGACACCCCGTCCGGCCCGCGCTGGGAGCTGGGCACCCGCTGACCTCGCCCTTTGTGCCGCCCGCCGAGCCGGGCGGCACACTTGTGACCGAATATGTGACCGTAGACCGTAGATGCGTGTGACGTTCGACGTTTGCCGTTTGCCGAGCAGCGCTGAGCAGTGAAGAGATAGGTGACATTCATGGCCGGCAACAGCCAGCGCAGGAACCGCCGTACCAGCAACAAGAAGGGCGCGACGGTCGGCAGCGGCGGCAAGCGGCGCCGGGGCCTGGAGGGCAAGGGCCCGACCCCGCCCGCCGAGGCGCGCAAGGGGCACGCCAAGCAGCGCATCGCCAACGCCCGTACCCGGCAGGCCGCCAAGCGCCCGGCCCCGCGCCGCGGCGGCGCCAAGGGCACGAACGAGCTGGTGGTGGGCCGTAACCCGGTGGTCGAGGCGCTGCGCGAGGGCGTCCCGGCGAACACGCTGTACGTGCAGCAGTTCATCGACAGCGACGACCGGGTGCGCGAGGCGCTGAAGATCGCCGCCGACCGCGGCGGCATCCACCTCATGGAGGCCCCGAAGGCCGAGCTGGACCGGATGACGAACGGGCTCAACCACCAGGGCCTCGTCCTCCAGGTCCCGCCGTACGACTACGCCCACCCCGAGGACCTGAGCGCGGCCGCCTTCGACGAGGGCGAGGACCCGCTGATCGTCGCCCTCGACGGCGTCACCGACCCGCGCAACCTGGGCGCCGTGGTGCGGTCCGTCTCCGCCTTCGGCGGCCACGGCGTGGTCGTACCGGAGCGGCGCGCGGCCGGGATGACCGCCGGCGCCTGGAAGACCTCCGCCGGCACCGCCGCCCGCACCCCGGTGGCGCGCGCCACCAACCTCACCCGGGCGCTGGAGTCCTACCAGAAGGCGGGCCTCACGGTCGTCGGCCTCGCGGCGGACGGCGAAACGGAGCTGCAGGACCTGGAGGCGCTGGACGGCCCGGTCGTGATCGTCGTCGGCAGCGAGGGCAAGGGACTGTCCCGACTGGTCGGCGAGACCTGCGACTTCCGGGTCCGCATCCCGATGCCGGGCGGCGCGGAGTCGCTCAACGCGGGTGTCGCGGCGGGCGTGGTGCTGTACGAGGCGTCGCGGCGCCGGTCGTAACGACGTGGCCGGCCTCGCCCCGCCCGTTCCACTGTGATCGGGCGAGGCGAGGCGAGGCGTACGTCGGGTGGCGCGAGGCGTACGTCGGGTGGCGCGAGGCGTACGTCGGGCGGCGCGAGGCGTACGTCCCCACCAGCCCCCACCCCGGACGATCTTGACGGTCCCCCGACAGATCACACCGTCCCCGGCAGTGTCTTTCCCGCCGGTCACTCGGTTAGTTGAGCGTGGAGACCAGAAAATTCCGCACGCCCCTGGCGGGACGCGCGCCGGGATTCGACGACGAGCCGCAGCTGACCATGGCCAAGGTGCCGGGTGATCCTGCGAAGGTCGTCGTCAATCCCCCCAGCTTCCGGGTGCAGCTCGCCTCCCCGGTCGTGAGCAGCGCGCTGGCGGACACGGCCCGGCACGCCGGTATCGGGACCGGGGCCGTGCCCCGGCGCCGCCCGCCCGTGGTGTGGAGCGGCCGCACCCGGCCCGGCGGGGACACGGCGGCGACCCGACTGCTGCAGGCCGTGCGGTACTCCGAAACCGTGGACGGGCCCGAGGACGTGGGCACCACGCAGGTGCTGCCGCGGGTCACCTTCGACGACGGCCCGCCCACGGTCATCGGGCCGCGCAGCCCGCGCCGGGACCCGGCGCCGGAGACCGGACGGCCGCCGAGGCCGGGGGAGACCGGACGGCCGCCGAGGCCGAGGGAGACCGGACGGCCGCCGAGGCCGCGGGAGTCGGACGCCACGCACCGCACCGGCCCGACGCCACGCGTCCCCCGGCCCCACGCGGCCCAGCCGACCCGCCGGATGCCGCAGCCGGCCCACCGAACTCCCCACCCCCACCGGACCCCCCAGGTCCCGCGCCCCCGGCGCCCCTCCGAGCAGGTGCGGCACGCGTACTACCCCGACCGCCGGATGAACCTGGGCGTCGTCCTCCTCCCGCTCCGCGTCTTCCTCGGCTTCATCTCCGTCTACGCGGGCATGGGCAAGCTCTCCGACCCGGTCTACTTCGACGGCGGCGAACGCGGCTCGATGGTCACCTGGCTGCAGTCCCTGCACCCCTGGCCGATCGCCGAGCCGCTGCGCGACCTCGCCCTGGAGCATCCGGTGGGCGCCGGGCTGACCGTGGCGTTCCTCCAGATCGTGGTCGGCGTGCTCACCGTCCTCGGGCTGTGGCAGCGGCTCGCGGCCTGCGTCGGCGCGGTGCTGTCCGCCGCGCTGATCCTCACCGTGAGCTGGCGCACCGTACCCGTCTACGACGCGCCCGACATCATCTACCTCGCCGCCTGGAGCCCGCTGATCATCGCGGGCGCCCCCGTCTACTCGGCCGACGCCCGCCTCGCGGGCGAGGCCTGGCGGCGGCTCGGCCCGCGCGTCGAACTCTGGGCGCTGCGGCGGCGGGTGCTGCGCCGCGGCACCGTCATGGCGATGGTGGTGGCCGGTCTCACCCTGCTGCTCGGCTCGATGATCGGCGGCGCCGTACGGTCCTCGGAGACGGTGCGCGCGCCCGAGCCGCGCGAGGTGCCGAGGAACAGCCTCCCCGGCTCGCCGCTGCCCCGGAAGCCCGGGACCAGCCCGCGCGGCGGGGTGGGTGGCGCGGTGGACACCCCCGGAACCCCCTCGCACCGCGCCCCGTTGGGCCGTACGACCCCCTCCGCCTCGCCGTCGGCGTCCGCCACCTCGGGCAGCCCCAGCGCGACGGGCCCGGCGAGCGGCTCCGGCAGCCCCGGTCAGTCGCGGCGCGGCCACCGTACGGCCCCCCGCGTCCCGAACCGGCCCGCCGCCCCGATGACGACCCCGGGCCCCCTGGACCTCGACGGCACGGGCGCCGGGGGGCTGGGCGGTACGAGTTCGGAGGGTGGCGGCCTGGGCGGCGGCGCCCCGGCGGCCGACTCCTACGACGAGGGCGAACCGGCCCAGGAGGAGGCGGCGTTGGGCGGCCTCCTCGGCTGACGGCCGTATATCACGCACGCGAAAAGGCCCTCCGCGCGGAGGGCCCTTTCCGTATCCGAGGATCCGGGGGTCCGGGGATCCGGGGGTCCGAGGATCCGGGGGTTCAATCGTGCAGCGGCTTGACGGGTGTTGATTCCAGCGAGCCGCGACCGGTCGGGGGAGGGCCGGAGGAGAGTTCCTTGGCGGCCTCGGTGAGGTCCTTGGCGGTGTCGATGGCCCGCCAGTACGCCCCGTGGGGCAGCGGAAACCCGGCCAGCCGCCGCTCCCGGGCGAGCCGCGGGAACGTCGTCCGCTCATGGTCGCCGCGCCCCGGCAGCAGTCCGGTGAAGGTGGCGGAGAAGACGTACACGCCCGCGTTGATGAGGTACGGGGAGGGCGGCGACTCGATGAAGTCGAGGACGTGACCGAACTCGTCCGTCTCCACCGCCCCCCAGGGGATGCGCGGCCGGGCCAGCGCGAGCGTCGCGACGGCGTCGCGCTCATGGTGGAAGTCGGCCATCTCGCGCAGCGAGAAGCGGGTCCAGATGTCGCCGTTGGTGGCGTACCAGGGCTGATCGGGGTGGGGGAGCCGGGCGGCGGCGAACTTCAGGCCACCGCCGCGGCCGAGCGGTTCCTTCTCGACGACGGTCGTCACGCGCAGCGGCAGCTCCGCCGACTCCAGCCAGTCCTGGAGGACGGCGGCGAGATGGCCGCAGGAGACGACGGCGTCGGTGACCCCCTCGGCGGCCAGCCAGGCCAGCTGATGGCCGATGATCGGGGTCCCGGTACCCGGGATCTCGACCATCGGCTTGGGACGGTCGTCGGTGTACGGACGCAGCCGCGAGCCCTGGCCTCCGGCCAGGACGACGGCCTGTGTGGGGCGCGGGGGGTGCGGGTGGTGAGCGTGGTGCCCCGGCCTGTGGAGGTCATCGGTCATGGATCGCACCATATGCGGTGGCGCGGTGACCGCACGGGGAGTGGAGCCGGGTGTGGCCGGCGGTGGTGTGGTGCGCGGTGGTGTGGTGCGCGGTGATCTGGTGATCGGCGGTCTGGTCAGCGGTACGCCTGGGTGATGCCGGACGCGAACGAGGTGTCGCAGACGGGACGGGCGTACGCCTGCGCCTGCTTCGTACCCCCGTACTTGGCGACCGCGGCGCGGCCGAGCGCACGGGCGATGTCCGCGCAGTGCCTGGCCAGCGAGGGCCGTTCGTTCGTGGCGACCTGGAGGTGGGTGAGGGCCACCGCCGGGTCCTTCTCCTGCAACTCCGCGAGCAGCCGGTCGCGCAGCAGCTCGTGCGGGGCGCGGTGGACGGCGCGGGTGGAGGCGCGGTCGGAGGAGGCGGTGAGGATCTGCGACTCGGCGCTCGGCGAGGCCCACGGGACGCGGGTGACGGCGAGCGTTCCGGAGAGGACGAGCACGACGGGGAGGACGAGCGCGAGGGTTCTGCCGATACGGCGGGCTGCGGTGTTCACGGGAGGGATCGTAGCGAGGAGCGATGATTTGGCGACATTGAGTCACCATGCCGGGTGATGGAAACCCGTAGTTGCTCGCAGGCGTGTTGACGAACGCGATCGAAAAGACCGGAATGTCGGGGAATTTATCGACAACACCACAACACCGCAACACCACAACGTCACGGCGGTGCCGCGGTGCCTCGCCACGAGAAAGGCGCCGCCCCCGCACACCGCGGCAGACGACGCCTTCCCTCAAACCCTGGCTCAGTCGCTGAGCCGCTCCCCGGTGGAGGTGGAGAAGACGTGGGCCTCACCCGGCTGCGGCACGACGTGCAGCTGCGCGCCCTTCTCCGGCACCTGGCGGCTGCCGACCCGGATCACCAGGTCCTTGCTCTCGCCGCCGACCTCGGCCGAACCGAAGACGTACGCGTCCGCGCCCGTCTCCTCGACCACGTTGACGGTGATCGCGAGACCGGCCGGGGCGTCGTCGGCGGCCTTGGACAGCGTCTTCGCCGCCCCGCCACCCGCCTCCACCACGTCGAAGTGCTCGGGCCGGACGCCCACGGTGACCGTACGGTCGCCCTTGTCGGCCGCGGCGGCCAGCGCGTCCCGGTTCACCGGAACCACGCTGTTGCCGAACTTCACACCGCCGTCGATGATCGGCACCTCGACCAGGTTCATCGCGGGCGACCCGATGAAGCCCGCCACGAAGAGGTTGGCCGGCCGGTCGTACATGTTGCGCGGCGTGTCGACCTGCTGCAGCAGCCCGTCCTTGAGGACGGCCACCCGGTCGCCCATGGTCATGGCCTCGACCTGGTCGTGCGTGACGTACACCGTCGTGATCCCCAGCCGCCGCTGCAGGCTCGCGATCTGCGTACGCGTCTGCACACGCAGCTTGGCGTCCAGGTTCGACAGCGGCTCGTCCATCAGGAACACCTGCGGCTCCCGCACGATGGCCCGCCCCATCGCCACGCGCTGCCGCTGACCACCGGACAGCGCCTTCGGCTTGCGCTCCAGGTACTCGGTGAGGTCCAGGATCTTCGCCGCGTCCTCGACCTTCTGCCGGATCTCGGTCTTGCTGACCCCGGCGATCTTGAGCGCGAAGCCCATGTTCTGCGCGACGGTCATGTGCGGGTACAGCGCGTAGTTCTGGAACACCATGGCGATGTCCCGGTCCTTCGGCGGCAGGTGCGTCACATCCCGATCCCCGATCCGGATCGCCCCGCCGTTGACGTCCTCCAGCCCCGCGAGCATCCGCAGCGACGTGGACTTCCCGCAGCCCGAGGGGCCGACCAGAACGAGGAACTCGCCGTCTTGGATGTCGATGTCGAGCTGATCGACGGCGGGCTTTTCGGTGCCCGGGTAGATCCGGGTCGCCTTGTCATACGTGACCGTGGCCATGGTGATCTGGTCCCTTCACCGGCAGGAACGTGCCGGACGATCCGAGTAAAGGTAGGGGTCTAGTCCACTGCAGGTGGATTGGCGTGACGCTATACCGCCCACCCCCGCCGTGTCTCTACTCCGGACACCACAATTTTCGAACGGAGCACCCCGGTGTGGTGGGTACACTGCTGGGGACGCCGACTTAGCTCAGCTGGTAGAGCACCGCTCTTGTAAAGCGAAGGTCGTCGGTTCGAACCCGACAGTCGGCTCTGTGCGCGAGCTGCGCGAACGCCCCCGCGATCTTGGATCACGGGGGCGTTGACGGCAGAAGTTGACGGCAGTCCCTACCTACGGCGCTTGAGCAGCCGGTCCATGTGGCCCATCGCTTCTCGACGGCTGTCCTCGTTCACGTGGGTGTAGACGTTCATGGTGACCGCGATCTGCGAGTGGCCAAGGATCTCCATCACGACGCGCGGGGCGATCCCGGCCGCGAAGAGCAGCGAGGCGCAGCCGTGCCGGGTGTCGTGCAGACGCACCCGAGGCAGCTCGGCGGCTTCCGTGATCCGGTCGAAGGACCGGTTCAGGTTGCGCGGCTCGATGGGCCGACCGTTGCGCGTGGTGAACACGTAGCCGCTGGCCTGCCAGTCCTTCCCGGCAGCGGCGCGCTGTGTGGCCTGCCGGAGGCGCTGCCACCGGAGCGGAGCGACGCACATCAGCGGGATGGGGATCGTCCGCGCGCGCCGGTTCTTGGTGCTGTCCACGTACAGCTCCTTGCCGCCGCGCTGGAGCTGTGACCGCACGGTCAGCGTGCGCCGCTCCAGGTCCACGTCTCGCCAGTGCAAGCCCAGGATCTCCCCACGGCGGAGTCCCAGCGCGACCGCCAGGACGAACGCCGGGTACAGGGCGTCCGCACGCGCGGCCTCCAGGAACGTCAGGGTCTCGTCCAGCGTCCACGGCCGCAGCTCCCGGGGCTCGACGCGTGGGGCGGGAACCAGCTGCGCGACGTTGCGGCTGATCAGTTCCTCACGGCAAGCCGTCGTCAGTGCCGTACGGAGGACCCGATGCGACTCTTTCGCGGTCGCGGCCGACGCCTGAGCCGTGACGGTCTTGAGCATGCGTCGCACGTTCGCGGTGGTGAGCGATTCCAACCGACGCGTGCCCAACTGCGGTATGAGGTAGAGCCGTACGTGCATCTCGTACTTGATGTACGTGGTGCGCTTGCGCTGCGGCCGGATGTGCTCCTCCAGCCAGTACGGCAGCCACTCGGAGAGCTTGGCGGACCGGGAAGGCGTCGGGATTCCCTGGCGGTCCCGCCGGACGAGTTCTTGACGCTTCTCGTCGCACTCCTCCCAGGTGGCGCCATAGACCGTCTTGCGCTTGCGGGTACCGTCCGGCTGCGGGACGTACACGCGGGCTTCGTAACGGCCGTCCTTGCGCTGCCAGATGCTTCCAGCACCGTTGGGGTTCCTCTTCCGGGATGCCATCAGGCCGCGTTCTCCTCGATCTGTTCCTGAATGAAGGCGCGCAGGCTCTCCGGCGATACGCGCCGCGCGCGCCCGACGGTGAAGCTGGCCAACTGGTGGGTGCGTATGAGGTCGTAGACCTTGCTCCGGCTCAACCGCAGAGCGGTCATGACCTCGGGGACGGTCAGGGCTGTGTGTGTTGGCGACAGGCACGTGCTCACAGCCACGGGTCTCCTTCCGTCTTGCGGCGTTCGGCTTGGGCGAGGTCGTGGCGTACCTGCGCGGCGAGGAGTTCTTCGCCGGGGCTGTAGCCGGAGGACAGGTATTGCCAGTGGGAGACGACGAGGGTGGTTTCCTCGTCCAGCTCGGTCCGGTCGTCTGCGGCGCGGGCTTGCTCGGTGCGCCAGGCCCGGCGGACGTCGCGCAGTGCGCCGAGGGTGGTGGAGTAGCGGCGCGATTTGCTGGAGAAGTGGCCCCGGAAGCCGAGCATGTGGGCCCACTTCCAGAGCTTGAGTTCGGCGAATTCCGGCAGGTGGCCGAGGTCCCATGCAGTGCGGATCATCTGGCGGACGTGGCTGTGCACGCGTAGGTCCGCGATGGGCTCGGACTGTCCGGTGCCGTCGCACTGGTCGCACAGGTCCCGGAAGCCGTCCGGGCCGCGCTGGTAGCCGCGTCCCACGCAGTGGGCGCAGCGCAGGGAGTGATCCACGGTGCCGGAGTCCTCGGCGCTCTTGGTGGCGTACTTGGCGACGTAGGCCGCGACCTTCTGATCGGTCAGCTCGCCGTCGCCCAGGGCCACGATCTCGCGGATGTCGATCTGATCGCCCCAGGCGATTTCGCGTTCGCCGATCGCGTCGGACGCCACGGTGAGCACCGCCCTTTCGGCCGCCTCGGTGACCGCATGGGTGAGAGCGTCGGCGGTCGCCCAGGTGGGTGGAGGCTCGTTACTCCCTTCGGGACCGTCGAGGCGGATCACGGCGTGGAAGTGGACCAGGCCGCGCCGCTGGTACTCGGCGACCTTGGCGAAGGAGACGCGCACAGAGACGTTCAGCGCCCTTTGGGTGATGCCGAGGTGGGCGGCCAGCTCCCGCCGGAGGTACGTGGTGAAACGTGCCCACAGCGCTCCCGCATGTGCGTTCCACAGCACGGCTCCGGCGTAGTCGTAGGTGGACGGGGACAACGGCGTGCCCAACGCGGGGTCATCGGGGCCGTGGCGTTCGCCGCAGCGGCAGGCCAGGTTCTCGCCCGCATCGGTGGTAAGCCGGTTGTGAACCGGCCCGAACGACGGCGCGGTGAGGGTGACGAACAGCCGAGGATGGCTGCGGACGGTCTCCGGCACGCTTTTGCCGCCGGAGAGCCCGGCCCGGATCAGGTGGTAGGTGTCAGCGGCGTACAGGCGCGAGCAGGACGGGCAGCGGGAGGAGCGGCGATTGCCGCATGCCGTGAGCAGGCGCCCGGTGGGTTCGTCGGCGGTGCTGTACGAGCGGAGCACGGTGTCCGTCGCCTTGTCCCGGGTTTCGGTGGAGCCGACGAGTTGCACGGGCCGGGTGCAGCCGCGGATTTGGTTGATCTGGTCTTGGATGCGGTCGAAGTTGGGGTGGTGGGCGAGGTGGATGAGGTCCCGCAGGGCCAGGCTCGCCACGTGGCGCAGGTCCAGGGGGGCTTTCACGGGTGACGCGTCCTTTCGGGGAAGAGGGCCCCGGGCAGCACTGGGCAGGGCTGCGGGTGCTGCTCGGGGCATGACGGACCGAGCCCGGTCGGGGCTGAGGGTCTGGGTTGCCGGAACGGCCGGCGGGGGGATCAGGCGGAGAGCTGGGCGTGGGCGGCGGTGGCCAGCGGCAGCGCGACGCCGAGACGGGTCCGGAGCTGGGCCGCAGTGATGGGCTCGCCGTGCTCGGCCTGGTAGGTGTCGGCGATGGTGCGGGCCGCCTTCAGCAGCGGCGCGGGCACGGTGACCGCCGGGGAGGTCTCCGGCTTGAGCGTGACCGGGCGCGCTACCGGTTCGGGGGCCGGGTCCTTCTCAACCGGGGCGGAAGGCGTTGCCATGGTCGGGGCGGTGTGGGCCACGGTGTGGAAGTGGCGCAGGAGTTGCGGGCCGACTGCTCCCCAGCCCAGGAGGAGGAGCGGGGCGACCGCGTCCACGGCGGCGCGGCCGTAGTGCTCGGCGACGATGGGTTCGGCGATGTTGAGGGCCAGGGTCAGTAGCCCGGACAGGTGCATCAGCCGGGTAGCGGCCTTGATGTGCTCGGCGGGGACGCCGCGCAGGGACAGGTAGCGCAGGGCCACCAGGAGGCCGACCACAGACAGGTCCACCATCGGGGCGATCAGCGGCGCGATGGGGCCGGGGACGCCGAGGCGCAGGGCCAGGGCCCAGACGTTGCCGAAGGAGAAGACGAAGGCCAGGGCCGCGATGATGCCCATGACCACGGTCACGGTGCGCTGAGTGATCCGGTCCTCAGACATGAGAGTTCACCTCCTTCCGGGTGTCGTCATGAGCGAGCGAGGGACGAGTCAGGCCGCTTCCCCCTTGGTGAACGGGTCGTCCTTCCACAGGACAGAGGCCGACAGTTCTTCGAGGAGTTCGGCAGGGTCGCGGGTCAGGTGGGCGGTGTCGGTGGCGATGCGGGCCGCGTCCGCATCGGCCACGTACGGGGTGCGGATGCGGGTGAAGCCAGGACAGCCCTGATGTGCCATGGAGGCCACGCCGACGTAGGCCGGGTCCTGGAGGGCGGTCGGGTTGGCGTCCGGCCAGTTGCGGATGTCCTCCCCCAGGGCGACCACGGCGGCCTCAGCGGTCTTCTGCGCGAAGGACATGCCGACCGGGCATACGTCGCGGATGAAGGTGGGGATGGCATCCCCGGTCGCTTTCTGGGTCGCGATGATTACCAGGATTCCGACGCTCCGGCCCTTCTTCACCAGGTCCTCAACGAGCCGGGCGTTCTCGGCGGCCAGCGCGGCGAGTTTCTTGGTCTGCGGGTCCGATCCCTTGTAGTCGCGGAAGTAGGTGTGTGCTTCGTCCACGATGAGCACGGTCAGCGGCCAGGAGGCGGAGGGTCCGACGTGCCACATGTTCTTGACGCCCAGCAGGGCGCGGATGGAGGCCGAGCGGTCTCGCCGCAGCGTCACCAGCCGCTTGAAGAGGGTGTTCGCCTCGGCGAGGTCATCGCCGACGAATGCGAACGCTCGCTGTGCCAGGTCGGCGTAGTCGCCCTCATGGGATGAGGTCACCTTGCCGTCGGCCACCGCGTACTGAATCGCGGCCGAGGGCGCGGTGTCGCACAGGAAGCGGTTCACCAGGGAGGTCTTGCCGAAGCCGGGCAGCCCGGCCACGGTGACCCCGGGCACGTCCGAGAGGCTCACACTCACCGGCTGCGCGTACTCATCCAGCCCCAGGCGCCACACCGTCAGTTCCTCCGGAACCTCACCGGTGGGGGTGTGTTCGGTCGGAACGACCAGCGGGTCAACGCGCACGCCACGGATCACGAGCTGCCCCGGGGTGTCCGGGAGGACGGAGACTCGTGTGCACCGCCAGGCGTCGGCCAGGTAGGGGGCCGCCCGCTGGAACTCCGCCAGGCTGACCTTGGGCAGGCACACCGCGCGGACCAGGACCCCGTACCGGTCGGCGGTGACCTTGATCTTGGGGATGAGGATCTTGGGCTTGGGCACCTTCCCGTCCGGCGCCACGATCACAGCCGGGGGCGTCTTGTCGGTCACCGACAGCCCGGCCATCGGAGCCAGCCGACGCCATCCCCGGCGGACACGTATCGCCTGCCGGATGCTGGCCCGCGTCATCGCGTCGGCACGCACGTAGCGCACCAGCCACCACAGGGCCCATACCAGCGTCAGGGCCAGGGCCGCCCCGGCCAGAGCCGGGGCAGACCCGATGATTTCTCCCACAGTCACAGTGCGTCCTTGTAGAGGAATCGGTAGAGGGATATGCGCAGTTCCAGCAGGTCACGGCCGGAGGTGAACGTCGGGTAGCCATGCGCCTCGATCACCTCAGCCACGTCCAGCGCCAGGCCGTTGGTGAAGCGCGAATCGTGGTCCCCGCTCTCCGGGGCGACCGGATAGGACCGTCCGTCTGCGGTCGTCACTGGGCCACCGCCGCAAGCTCCAGCTTCGCCGCCCGGTAGGCCACGCCCTCGGACAGCTGGCCGTTGAAGATGCGCGCCCACGGGGTGGCGAACAGGTCCGTCACCTGAACCGGGGTGCCCGGCTGGAGACCGTCCGGCAGACCGCTCTCCGGCACGGTGAGCTTCATCTGCTCCGCCCGGCCCTCCTCCATGAGGAACACGGTCAGGGTGTGCAGGAACTCGCCGGTGTCGCGGTCGGTGGCGAGAGCCCCGGACTCCGGGTCCTTGATCTTCGGCACCGGGGCGGTGCCAGCGATGAACATCGTCGAGGGCAGCAGCCCCACGCGAATACGGGTCATAGCCATGCCTTTTGCTCCCTTTCGTTGCCAGCCGCTTGTGCGGCCGGGCCACCAACTATGAGATAGCCAGGCTAGCTAGGTCAAGTGAGCTAGGTGTCTGAGTTCAAGAGTCTGGGTGTGTTAGGTGGGCTAACACGGCTACCCTTGGACCATGACGCCGCCGACGCACGACGCCCGCCCGCCGTATCAGCAGGCAGCCGAGGCCATCCGGAGCGACATCAAGGCGGGCAAGATCAAGCCGGGCGAACAGCTCCCCTCGCACCGTGAGCTGCAAGAGCGGTTCGGCATCGCGAACATGACCGCCCGCAGTGCACTGCGCGTGCTCCGCGAAGAGGGCTTGATCTACACCGTGCAGGGGCGTGGCAGCTACGTCGCCGACGTGATCGGCCCCGAAGGCGAACTGATCGACCCCAAGCGCATCGAGAGGCCCCGAGCGGCCTCCGAGGCGGAGACGGGCCCGGCCAGCGAGGAAGCCGCCGGGACCCTCACCGAAGCGCTCCTAGAGGTCCGGGAACAGCTCCGCACGTTGAACGCGGAGGTCCAGACTCTCAAGCAGGAAGTCGCCGAACTCAAGTCGCGGTAGGCCGAGTAGACGGCCCTTCCTTGAGCTGGGCCACCTCGGCGCGGACGTCCTCCAGGTCCTCGCGCAGACGCTCAGCCATAGCCGCGATCTCTGCCAGCAGTGCCCGCTCCTGCTCGGTCAGCACCAGTTCCCCCTTGTTTGCTGCGCGTTGGCTGCGCGCACCCCGCATTGCGATCCTTCCTGGCCTTCCTTGCCCGAGCTGTTCAGAGTTTCTTTACTGGATCAAGGCGGCCCGCTTGCGCGGGCCGCGCGCGCTGGCGGCCCGTGGCCGCCGCCCGCTCCTGTCTGCCGCCCCGCTCAGCGGCGCCCCCGGGCCACTCAGCGCGCCACCCCGCAGTAGCGACCCACCAGACACAGCCAGAACCGGGAACAGCCGACCCCGTACGCCCCGCCGATCGCAGCGGACACCCAGAAGCAGCGGCACGACCAGGACCACGCGCCCAACCGGCCAGCCTCCGAGGGGCGGCTACGCAGAGCGGCTTACATGGCCAGCCGTCCGCCGACTGCGGCCCTCGCTGTTGTGCGCGTAGGAACGGCCAGCAGCGAGGGAGGGGAGCCCGGGCATGAGGCAGGTCGGTCGTCGTCCCCGGTTCGATGTGGCCGGCCGCCGTACTGCCGCCGTCACGGATGCGGCCGCGTGAGCAGACGTGCCGCGCCGGATGTGGCGGGCGGGGAGCAGCTGCTGCCGCGCGGTGGTTCAGCCCGTCGTGGTCGCTCCGCGTCGGTCCCGGTATCGCTGTGGCTGGCCAGCGTGTCGTCAACGCATCGTGCATCGCCAGCGTCGAACCCACTTCGCCGTGCATGCCTCGCACTTGTCACGATCCCTTTCTTCACCTGGACTCATCCGGGGCAAGGCAGTGCCAAAGCGAGCACGACAACCACCCCGGTACCATCGGCACCGGGGTCCTGATCAGGGACTTCCGACCGGACCACCTCATGGCCTGCCAGGGTTTTTGGGGGTGGTCCGGTTTTGCGTCTGCGGTTGTTGTGCGCGGTCCGACTCCCCTCCCGCGGAACGGGTTGGAGCGAGCAAGGAAGCCGGACCGCTGACAGCGGACGGTGCAGTGTCCGCCGTCCCCGGGGTGATGGGTGCCATCTGCGGAAATGGCGAACGGGGCGATGCCCACCCCCAGCCATCACACGCCGGGATTGAGGGCGGAAGCTGCGGGTCCTTCCCATGGGCAGCAGCTCCCGCCCGGTCTTCAGGTCACCGGTCGTGCTCCTGAGCGAGTCCGGCGTTGTCGAGCAGGAACTGCACCGTGTAGCCCAGGCTGCGCACGTGCCAGTCAGCGGACTGCAAACCGGAGCCGAGGCCCTGAGCCAGCTCGTGCGGGATGGTCTTCAACCTGCTCTGCTTCTCGTACCAGACCACGGTGCCCCGGTTCAGACGGGCGATCTGCTTCTCTGCCAGCGGCATCAGTTCCTGGACGTGCTCCACCAGTGCCTTGTACAGATCACGCAGTTCCTCGTACGGAGGCAGTGCCGTCCGCTTCACCAGGGCGCGGACGATCGCCGCCTTGATCACGTCGATGTCCACGTCTGCTTGAAGAGTCTTGTCGGTGCCCATGAGACGCATCCTCTGGCCGTTCACCAGGACGTAGGAACCACCGCCAAATCCCACTTGGGGACGTCCCGGGTCGGGTAAAACGTCCCTAGTGCCGTCCCCAGATGCAGAGAGAGACTCGGATGCCGAACGAAAGGCTACGCGCCGCCATGGCGGCTGGCTGCTGGACGTACGCCAACCTCGCGGAGAAGGTCGAAGTGGACCCCAAGTCCGTTGAGCGATGGGTGAACCTCGGGCGTACGCCGCGCCGCGCCACAGCTATGAAGGCGGCTGAAACTCTGGGAGAAGACGTGCACGCACTATGGCCATCACTCCGGCAGTCGCGCCCCGCCCGTGCGGTGAGCCCCGAACTCGTAGCGCTCTACGACCAACGGGCGGACATCCCCGTGTCTGCGTTCGTGGACATGCTGGCCCAGGCCCGCGAGCACATCGACGTCCTGGTCTACGCCGCCGTCTTCCTGCACGAGGCGTACCCCCGGCTGAACGACCTCTTGCAGGAGCGAACCGCCGAAGGCTGCGCGGTCCGTATCGCCATCGGTGACCCCGACAGTGAGAACGTCCGACTGCGCGGCGAGGAAGAGAAGTTCGGGCACGGGATCGAATCCCGCTGCCGACTCGCCCTCATGCACTACCGCTCCCTGATCGGGACACCGGGCATCGAGGTGCGGACCCATGCCACGACGCTCTACAACTCGATCTACCGGGCCGACGACCAAGCGATGGTGAACGCCCACGTGTGGGGCGTGAACGCCTTTGCTGCACCGGTGTGGCATCTGCGGCGAAATGGGGTAGGCGGCATGTTCGATACCTACGCCGCCAGCTTCGATGCGGTGTGGGCGACAGCGACACCCGTAGAGGAAGACTGACCGTGGCACGAACCGAGTACTACGACGACCCCAACGCACCCGAGCCGAACAGCATGGTGGTCGCCGCGTCCGCCGTCGTCACGGACGAGGAGGGCCGCATTCTCCTCCAGCGCCGCCGGGACAACGATCTCTGGGCACTCCCTGGCGGCGGCATGGAGATGACCGACTCCCTGCCCGGGACGGCGGTCCGCGAAGTCAAGGAAGAGACTGGGCTGGACGTCGAGATCACGGGTCTTGTCGGCACGTACACCGACCCACGTCACGTCATCGCGTACACAGACGGCGAGGTCCGCCGACAGTTCAACGTCTGCTTTACGGCCCGAGTCGTCGGTGGCCAACTCGCGATCTCCAACGAGTCCACGGAGCTTCAATTCGTTGGGCCCGGTGACCTCGACGAGCTACCTATGCACCACACCCAGCGCCTGCGAATCCAGCACTTCATGGAACGTCGCGAGTACCCGTACCTGGGCTGATCCTGTAGGGAAATTCTGTATGCCAGGTTAGGAAGGTCGGTCGGGCAGCTCTCCTCGTCGCAGCAGCGCCCGCCCGGCGGCTAAAGTTGCGTGAATTGCGGCTGCTGTTGTTGGTATCGAGGACTCTCCTCGCCTCCTCACGATGCTGATAAAGGCGCCTTCCACCACCCCATCGACAACTGCGCCGTGCACTAGAAAAGGTTTTAGCTCTTCTGGCTGGGGCGGAATATGGACCAGAACCAGCATCCCTCCAGGGACCTTGACCGTTTCGATGTCGAGGTAGTCAGGTGGAGGGTAGAGATGCTGTTCAAGTGCTAGCTGATATCTGCGCTCGATGCCCGGTGTGAACGGCACCGGGCAAACCTGTCTGATCTCTTCGCCGCCAGGTACTTTCTTCCCTTTCATGCCCACGACCACAATGCCGCCATGCTCGGCGTTGGCGAACCTTGCTACTGCTTGTGCAAGTGAAATCTTCCCGCTCGGCTTGGACAGGTCGTAATGGGCGCTTTTAACATCCAGCCATGGTCCCTCAGGCTGCCCGATAAGGACGTCTGAGTAACCTCCTCGCAGTAGTGCCAATGTGGTTTCGCGGGTCAAAGAACCATCTTGCGTGGCTTCAAGTAGGGATGTTACGTGCTGACCCAGATTGAATAAGTCCATGAGACTTCTGCCGCGCAGAGACGGTTGCACCATGATCTCCACGATGCAGGGGTTCGTGTATCCGTCCACCATTCGCCAGTCTGAAAGGATGCATTTTTGTCGTGTCAGGTAAGGGGTTAATGCTTGTTCGAGTCTGTTAACCGCTTCAGGTTCGATGTCTCTATCTAGATACTCGTATAAGGCGAAACAAATTTCCAAATAAAGTTGATCGCTCTGGAGGTGGAAGGAGACGTTGTCAACGGGAGACTCGTCATCGAAATAATCTCTCGGCACGTCCGCCACAGACAGACTCGTTGTCCCTTCTGATGGGTCCTCCCAAAACCACTCGATTTGGGCCTGTAGGGCTGCCCTTAGGTCGACTGCTTTGATGCCCTGCAGATCATCCACGTGGCAGATGAACCCCTCGCCGTCACCCCGTAAAGGCCATTCTCCGTGCAGGGAAATGAGTGCCTCTTTTTGCGAGTTGAATGTGACAGTTCTTTTGGTGTGCGACAAGTCAGCTCCGATCACGCTGCAGCCTGAAGGTGAGGTCACCAAGCCTTGGTAGTGCTGTTTCTGCGTTTACGACGTCATCTTTGCGTAGGACGGGCAGATCCACCAGCTTCGAAACTCTCTGTACAAGCGATGGTGGTGCCCCGGTCCTCGCGCCACCCGCACTAGCTTCTACCCAATCGGCCGTCTCATCTGCCGTCGTGTCTGGCGGTAGTGTCGTCGTCTGCCGACCAGTACGGACGACAGTGGGGACCCCTGGTGGACCATGAAGGTCGAAGCAGGCATCGAGATGGGCCGTACGCGCAGGTCAGGGCTGTAGCCGTCGTCCTGGCCACAGCCCTCTTGAAAACCGTCGTGGCAGCGATGTCACCGAGGGTTCGAATCCCTCAGCCTGTCCTACCCGGATCCCACCCTGACCAGCGTGTGCGGCCAAACAGCGGACCACTACCGTGGTCATTCCTGGTTTCACCGTTTTATGCGTCCTCGGATGGCGAGTGCAGCAAGGCCGAGCAGCACGGGCTCGAAGAAGCGTGAAGCCATTTCGATGTAACCGCCGGCTGTTGTCAGGTCCTGACCGCCGGAGCGAAAAACGACTGAGTTGAGGGTAACGCTCAGGGATTTGTCGAAGCGTTCGCTGGTGAAGCGATTGCCGGTGGGGTTTATCGGATCGTCCTTGTCGATCTGGAATGTGACCCTGCCCCCGCTGGGTGGAACTATTCCTGTGGCTTCCTGTTTGGGGGAGTCCTGTGGCAGGCCGAAACCCATCATCAGGAGCACAGTCGTCATCATTGCCAGGGCGAGCCAACTCAACGCGCGAGAGGCACGTAGCCCGTAGCCGGACACCAGCCAGTACGCCTGAAGCAGCCAGCGTTCTACCTCGCCCCACTTACGGCTGAGGCGGCGCATTTCCATTTCGCCATAGTAGAAGTCGGCAGCCCCCGGCTCATCCTTCGCGTCCTCACGAGCTTTGCGGAGCTGACGGTAGCTAGATTCAATTGAACGGATATCCTTGGGCAGAAGATTTGAAAATCCGTCAGCTTCCCATAGATGTGATTCACTCGACCACCGGTCGCCACCTGTCGGAGTCCTCTGCTGAAGCCTCCACCTCCTTTCTTCGTAAATAACTCTACGTTTTGCGTATATCCAGACATCCGGAGTGGTGTCGAGTCTGATATCGCCCTCGATTTGTATCTGGTCTAGATGGTGAGTGCCGGAGAAGAGGCATTGGCGCAGGTCAACGTCAACAAGAAGGAGCATGGAAGCATCGACGCCTTGGAGAGAGGCGAGCTGAGGATTCTCGCTAAGATGCTCGTACTCGATCAACTTTCCTTCCGGAGGCGAGAAAAGTTTCAGTTCGCCAGCGGTAATGGAACTCGGCCGTTCAATGTATGCACCCGTGAGATCGATGCGGGCAAATCGAGCCTCAATGGTGAAGCCATCGTTGAATCGTGCTCCGCGATAAGATATAGCGGGGGCTGAAATGTTCAGGTGATGCCTTTCGGTGAATGTCGTGTGATCAAAAGACACAAAGTCCTGGCAGACGAAAGTCCCGCCCATACCTGGGCCCGTCAACTCTGTATTATCAAAAGATATGTTGCCGCTGACGGTGGTCTGATGCAGGTCAATCGCGCGTATTTTGCCGTTCGCGAATGAGGTGTGCAGATTGAAGTCCGCTTGAAAGAATGTGGCAGTTCCTTCGATCAGTACCTGATCGAAGGAGGTCATGCTCCCAAAGTGTGCGTTGGAAAAATCCACGTCGCTAAATTTTGATTGAGAAAACATTGACACCTCGAAAGTGCAGCCCCTGAAGTCTGCTCTGTTTACGAATGTGCACATAATAAAGTTAGCTTGTTTGAATGTGGCACCCTCAAATCTTGTTTCGCCCGTAAAGGTGTTTACGTAAAACGAGACATCATCTTTAAATGACGCTTTCGTGAAGTCTATAACTCCGGAGAAGTTTAGATTTTCAAACTTTACGGACTCTCGAAATGTTGCACCGGTGAAAATGAGGGAGCCGCTGACCGTGTCGCCGTCGCGTACGGAATCCACGATTTTGGCAAGATCTGACCGGCTTATTTCTGTTCCTCGATGGATTGCGCTATTTCCAGGTTCTAGTCCCTGGAAGTATGCTTCCCGCTCGTCAGGATTCAGGTGCGGCAAGCAGGTTGCGAACGGCTCGACTTTCTGGCCTAAACATCCAACCTGATTAAATTCGGGGTCGGCGCCGATGCCGCAATGCGGCCACGGTGGCGGTTCATGGCCCTGCGAAGACTCGCTCATGCACCTACTGATACCCCATCCTCGGCTGAAGTTGTGAGAGTTGACGGATACTGTCTCATTAGCCGCATGGCCGTCGGTCGGTTGTTGTGGAAGGGCAGTTCTAGGCTCTAGCGGCCAACCTGTGATTAGAGTCGGTCCAGGTACCAGTCCTTCAAGGCGAACGATCTTGAAAGTCGTTACGGCAACGCACAACCTTGGGCACTGGTGACAGCAACCGCGACAGCAACGACGGCACAGGCCCCCAGCCGACAGCTCGCGCCGAACACCGTGTGAAACGGCCGCCAAGGCTCGCACCAGGCCGTTGCCCGAACCTACGGATCAAGAGGTTTACGGCATGGCCGAGGGTGAGGTGACCGGTCTACGAAGGGCTCTTTAGGCCTGCGGTGGACGGGGGCGCGGAGGGGGCCGGGGCGACGCAGAACTCGTTGCCCTCTGGGTCAGCCATCACTATGTGGTGTCCGTCGAACTTCTCCAGGACCTTCCCACCTGCCTTCACCAGCCGCTCGGACTCTGCTTCGATCCGCGCCCAGCGCTCGCCAGGGCTGCCGTTCCCTGGCACCCGGACATCGAGATGAAGCCGGTTCTTCGCTGTCTTCGGCTCGGGGACCGTGAGGATGGAGAGCCTGGGGCCGACCCCGTCGGGATCGCAGAGCCACGCACCGTCGTCCGCAGAATCGTCCTCCGGGAGATCGAACTGCGCGAGCCATTCCTCGCGAGTCTTGAAGGGAGCGGGTGGTGGCTCGTCGATGTACCCCAGGGCCGTCTTCCAGAACTCGGCGAGGAGCTTCGCGTCCGTGCAGTCAAGGGTCAGGTCGATTCCGGCTGCCATATCAGGACCGTACTGCGCGCCGCTGACAGGCGTGGACGAGCCCGAGCACTTGCTGCGTTGACCCCTGGTGGACCACAAGGCCGTCCGTGGGTAGTAAGAGGGCTGATCCACGCAGGGGAGGAGCGTAGCTGTCGTTCCGACCACAGCCCTCTTGAAAACCGGCGTGGCCTGACGGCAGTTGTTGACGGCAACAGGTGTGCACATCGTCGTACCGCCAGGCCCGTCCGTGCACCGGACGGGCCGGGGTGAGGTGTCATCGGACTGATCACCACACCAGCGTGACGAACTTGTAAAGCGAAGGTCGTCGGTTCGAACCCGACAGTCGGCTCTGTGCCCGAGCACGGACAACGCCCCGGACGGCCTCCCGTCCGGGGCTTCTGACATCTCCGGCCGACATCAGCCACCGTGAGCGCTGCGCCCCACTGCGCGGGCGATCCAGACAGCGGCGGTGACATGCTGAGCCCTGTGTCGGCGAAGAGGGGTGGGCTCATGCGGTGGACTGTCCATGGTGAGCGGCAGATCTACAGCAACCCGTGGGTGAACCTGTGGCTCGTGGACGTCCAGCAGCCCGATGGGCGCCGCTGGGAGCACCACGTGGTGCGGATGCGGCACTTGGCCGTCGCCGCTGTGGTCGATGAGCAGAAGCGGGTGCTGATGATGTGGCGGCATCGCTTCGTCACCGACGCCTGGGGCTGGGAGCTGCCCATGGGCCTCATCGAGCCCGACGAGACCCCGGAGCAGGCCGCCGCGCGCGAGGTCGAGGAGGAGACGGGCTGGCGGGTGGAGGCGGTCAAGCCATTGGTGTACGCCCAGCCCGCGAACGGGATCACCGACTCCGAGCACCATGTTTTTCGCGCCGACGGCGCGACGTACATCGGCCCGCCGACTGAGCAGAACGAATCGGACCGCATCGAGTGGATCCCGCTCCCGGAGATCCGCGGAATGATCGACCGCCGCGAGATCGTCAGCAGCGGCAGCCTGGTCGGCCTGCTGTACCTGCTCCTGGACGAGGCCACCAAGCCCGGTGTCCAGCCCAACACCTCACGCATGCGCTGCTCGAACCTGATGACCGATGTTTCGCGGGAGTAGGGCGTCAGCCGACGGTGGAACTCGTGGATGTGTCGCACGACCCGAGGTGAGTCGATGACGGCGGTGAGGTCGAGCGCGAGCCCCGCGCTGCCGCAGGCGTCGTCGACCACCACGTGACAAGGGGAAGCCATGCTCCCGATGACCACCCGTACCCCCCCAGCAGCCTGCTGCGCGGCAATGGAAGGTGCAGTTGCCGTCCACGCCCAGATCCGTCCGCCTCGCCCGCGATCAGGCAGGCAGAACGCTCCACGATTGGGGCTACGCGCAGGAAACCATCGACCGGCTGCTCCTGGTGTGCAGCGAACTGGCCACCAACGCCGTACGCCATGGCCACGAGCGCGATCACCTCTTCGAAGTCCGTCTCCACGACGAGGGCGCCAGTTGCCTCGTCCAAGTCTCCGACGCGGCAAGTCGTCGTCTGCCCCACTGCGTGAAGGCCGAGGAGGACGACGAGCACGGCCGCGGCCTCGAACTCGTATCGGCGCGGCACGGCGTTCTGGGGCGAGCGTGGCCGCCTCGCACGATCGGCAGCTGTCGGTGGGCAGGTGCGGGTAGTAGTCGGCCATGGCAGGAGATCTGTGGACGCCGCTGGTTTCGATGGTCGGTGTGGGTGTGGGAGGGGCGCTGACGTATCTGACCCAGCGCACGACGCAGCGGGCGGCCGACCGGGCTGAGGAACAACGACGGGCTGCGGCGCTGGCGGAGGAGCGACGTGCCGAGCAGATCAGGACCGTGCTGGAGTTCATTCGGTTCGCCCTGGAGGCCGAAGGTGTGGCTCATGCACGACCGTCCCAGTGGGAGGTAGGTGATGAGTGGTACCGGACGGCCAGGCCAGCGATGGACGGTCTGCGTATAGCCGAGAACGGTGTCCAACTGCTGTGCCCGCCCGGCCTTCACTCATCGACGACCGCTTACGGCCGTGCCTTGAACCAGGCAGTCTGGCAGGAGGGCGACGGGACGAGCCTGGCCGAGCGCCTGGAGCCGTTCAAGGCGGAGTTCCTCGCCATTGCACGCCGCAGCCTGAGCTGACATCGCAGGTCACAGCCACTCGTGCCATCCTCAGATGCGCCCGGGGTCGGTGGCTGGTGGCGATCGGCCTCCGAGCCTTGAACAAGCCGTTTCGGAGGTTTCCCGAGCTTCTGCCATGAATGATCGGGTGCAAAAGCGAACGCGTACGGGACAGGTTTGTGGACCTACGACGTGCGATCGGCCGACAGCAACGCGTATCAGCAGCAGCGATTTATTACGGCGGGCACGGCACATGGAGGGGTGACCTGGAGGACTCGACGATCGAGTGCCGTGACGCTGCTGGGCTCGCAGAGATCCGCTCGGAACTGTTGTCCGTGTACGCCGAGGTGCACACGGATCGGCTGGGCGATGAGTTCCACAGCGTGGAGCGCTTCCGTCGTGCGCAGCTCATGGTCGACTCTGTATGCCGGTCACCGGGGGTCTTCGGCGACGATCTCGCCGATCAGGCTTTGGACGCGGGCCCGGATCTCGTCGCGGATCGGTCGTACCGCCGCGACGCCTTGGCCGGCCGGGTCGTCGAGCTTCCAGTCCAGGTAGGTCTTCCCGGGGAAGTACGGGCAGGCGTCGCCGCAGCCCATGGTGATGACGACATCGGAGGCTTGGACCGCTTCGGCGGTCAGGACCTTCGGGATCTCTGCCGCGATGTCGATGCCGACTTCCGCCATCGCCTCGACCACGGCGGGGTTGACGTGCTCGGCGGGTGCCGAGCCCGCGGAGCGGACTTCGATGTGGTCGCCCGCGAGGTGGGTGAGGAAGGCGGCGGCCATCTGGGAGCGGCCCGCGTTGTGGACGCAGACGAACAGCACGGACGGCTTCTCGCGCTTCTGGGGGTCAGACATGGGCGGCGCCTTCCTCGTTGGGCGTGCGCTCGGTGGCCTCGGCGGTGGGTTGGGGGAAGCGGCGGCGGGCGGCCAGGGCGACGTGGACGAGGCCGATCAGGACGGGGACCTCGATGAGCGGGCCGACGACTCCGGCCAGGGCCTGCCCGGAGGAGGCGCCGAAGGTGGCGATGGCGACGGCGATGGCGAGTTCGAAGTTGTTGCCCGCAGCGGTGAAGGCCAGCGTGGTCGAGCGGGGATAGTCCAGGCCCACGGCCTTGCCCAGTGCCATGGATCCGGCCCACATCACGGCGAAGTAGATCAGGAGCGGTACCGCGATCCGTGCCACGTCCATCGGTTGTGAGGTGATCGCGTCCCCTTGGAGGGCGAACAGGAGCACGATCGTGAACAGCAGCCCGTAAAGCGCGAAGGGGCCGATCCTGGGGATGAGCTTGGACTCGTACCAGGCCTGGCCCTTGGCCTTCTCGCCGAGCCGTCGGGTGAGGAAGCCGGCCGCCAGCGGAATGCCGAGGAAGATCAGCACGCTGCGGGCGATCTCCCACACGCTGATGTCGAGACCGGTCTGTTCCAGGCCGAGCCAGCCGGGCAGCACGGTGAGGTAGAACCAGCCGAGCGCGGAGAAGGCGATCACCTGGAAGACGGAGTTCAGAGCGACGAGGACGGCGGCGGCTTCACGGTCGCCGCAGGCCAGGTCGTTCCAGATGATGACCATGGCGATACAGCGGGCCAGGCCGACGATGATGAGGCCCGTCCGGTACTCGGGCAGGTCCGGCAGGAGGAGCCAGGCGAGCGCGAACATGATCGCCGGGCCGAGGACCCAGTTCAGTACGAGCGAGGGGATCAGCAGGCGTCGGTCCCGGGTGACCGTGTCGAGGCGGTCGTAGCGGACCTTGGCCAGGACCGGGTACATCATCACCAGCAGGCCGAGCGCGATCGGCAGGGAGACGCCGGTGACGGTCACCTTCGCCAGGGCGTCGCCGAGCCCGGGAACGAGCCGTCCCAGGCCCAGTCCGGCGGCCATCGCCAGCAGGATCCACACCGCGAGGAAGCGGTCCACGAACGACAGGCGCGCGGCAACCGGCGCGGTCATGGTCTCGGCGGTCATCAGGCGTCCACCGCCGTCCCGGCACGGTCGGGCAGCGGTTGCCCGGCGGGGCGGGTGAGGATGCCGGCGAGCCGGTCGGTCATCTCCGGTAGCAGCCAGTAGTAGACCCAGGTGCCCCGGCGCTCGCAGTCGATCAGCCCGGCCTGCCGCAGCAGCTTCAGGTGATGGGAGATCGTCGGCTGCGAGAGGTCGAAGGCAGGGGTGAGATCACAGACGCAGACCTCGCCCCCGGCCCGGGAAGCGATCATCGACAGCAGCCGCAGCCGGATCGGATCGCCCAGCGCCTTGAACACCTTCGCCAGCTCGACGGACTGTGCCTCGTCCAGGGGAGCGGTCAGCAGTCCTGGGCAGCAGCCGTCGACGCCGTCTTGGCCGAGCACCGTGAGGTCTTGTTTCGACATGCTTCTATGTTGACGTCTTTCGATCCAAGGCGCAATCTTGAATCGAAGGACATCGATGTAACGAGATGGGGGACGGTCATGTCTCGTGTTCAGCTCGCCCTTAACGTGCCCGACCTTGACGCTTCGGTGGAGTTCTACTCGAAGCTCTTCGGTGTGGAGCCAGGTAAGCGCCGTCCGGGCTACGCCAACTTCGCGATCACCGAGCCGCCGCTGAAGCTCGTCCTGATCGAGGGCGAGGCGGGCCAGGAAACCCGGCTGGATCACCTCGGCGTCGAGGTGACTTCCGCCGACCAGGTCAGCGCCGCCACCGATCGCCTCAAGGACGCAGGGCTCGCCACTTTCGAGGAGAACGACACCTCGTGCTGCTACGCCCTCCAGGACAAGGTCTGGGTCCACGGCCCGGGCAAGGAGCCCTGGGAGATCTACGTTGTGAAGGGCGACGCCGGTCAGATGGGCAAGAGCGCGGCACTCGACACCGCCGACGCATGCTGCGCCGGCGAGCCTGCGCCGACGGAGGCCCCCCAGACCGCCACGAGCAGCGAACACTGAGGCAACGACCGGACCCGTTTGGCGGCACACCAGGTGAGGGCGCGATCACCTGTCGTTAGAAAGAGAACGTCATCTAGCCATCCCGGTTCACCAGCATGACCGCTGATGCCGGTGATGCGCCGCTTCACTCCAGCGCTGAGGAAGGCGTAGCGATGAGGTTCATTTCGCGGTCCGGCGCCATGACCGTCGCGGTCGGTGCGGGACTCTCCCTCGCGGTCCTGCCGACCGGGTCGGCCAGTGCCGCCCAAGATATTCGAGTGGGGTGCAACGACATCCCCGGCCTGGTGAATGCAATCAACCAGGCCAACGCCAACGGTGGTCGCATCACGCTTGCATCCCGCTGCACCTACACACTGACCACGCCGGACAACCCGGACGATGGGCTTCCCGAGATCACCGGGGATGTCACCATCTCCGGCAACCGCTCCACCATCCGACGCGACCCGGACGCCACGGACAGCTTCCGCATCTTCCACGTGGTGTCCGGTGGCACGCTCACCCTGAAGTCGCTCACGGTCAGCGGCGGCGTCAGCAGCGACTCTGGCGGCGGAGCCCTCAACGAGCGGGGCACACTGAACCTGAACAACACCGTCTTCAAGGACAATTTCGCGGTTACCGGTGGTGGCGTCTCCAACAACGGCGGACAGCTCCACCTCGACCGCACCACCGTCGAACGCAACACCGCGGCCAGCTTCGGCGGCGGAGTCCTCAACACCGGTAACGGCACACCCACCGGTAACGGCACCATGACGATGAAGGGCGGGGCCCTGATCAAGAACCGAGCCGTCACCAGCAATGGTGGCGGTCTGGAGAATCAACTGGGCACCGCGACCCTGGAGTCCGTATCGATCAGGGGCAACACCGGCATTGAGGGTGGTGGCATCCGCAACGTGAACACCTCCACCCTGAATGTGAAGTCGACCACCCTCAAGGACAACATCGCCGTGAGAGGCGCGGGCCTCTCAAACCTCGGCCCCAACGCCACCGCCACATTGGTCGACAGCCTGATCACACGCAACACGGCGATCACCGCTGGCGGCGGCATCGACAACCAGTCGGGCGGTCAGGTGACGCTCACCCACACCAAGGTCGTCAACAACACCCCTGACAACTGCGCCCCCGAAGGCAGCGTCCCCGGATGCACCAACCCCACCGGGACTCTTGACCTGCCCCCCACTCAAGGTCTCCAGTCTGACGACGACGTCGAAGACCCCGAGTGAGCCGCTTGGCCCGAACTGCGGCCATGAGTTCCTGACCACAACGACGCAGAAGGGCGGGGCCCACTCACCGGGTCCCGCCCCTCTGCGCGCGTCCGGCTGCCCACTGAGCCGCCGGTCGAGAGGTCCGCGCCCGGGATGCGTCCGCTCGCCGACCGCGCGCTGTACGAGTCGGTTCACCAGGCTTGACGTCGGTGGGGTCTCAGTGCTTTGGGCCGAGCCTGAGCAGCAGCTCGGTCAGCTCTACCGGCATCGTGATCATGCAGTCGTGGCCGGTCGGCAGTTCCCACACCTGGGCCGGGGTGCCGTTGGGCTGTATCGGGGGGACGGGGCGCCGGGCGTAGGCTTCCGGCTTGCCGGTGACGCAGTGGATGTGCGTCCGGGGGATCGCGTCCGTGGCCGGGTTGTCCAGGCGGACCGGTTGCTGGAGGCAGCGCACCGGCTGATCCGACAGCAGGCTGCGGAGCCACGCGGCGTCCGCCGGGTCGGTGACCCCGAACAGGCCCGCGGGCGGCGGCAGCTCGGGGAGTGGCGGGACTCGCCAGCCGCTGTCGGACGCGACGGCGAGGTCGATCAGGCCTTGGGTGACGGGCATGATGTCGGCCGCGCTCTCGCCGTCCTCCGGGACCATCGCGTCGAGGTAGACCAAGCGCGCGATCCGGTCCGGGATCTGGTTGGCCACCGAGGAGATGACGAGCCCGGCGTAGCTGTGGCCGACGAGTATCACCTCGGTCAGGTCCTCCTCGGTGATCAGGCCGACGATGTCGTCGACATGTGTGTCGAGCCCTACCTCGGGGCCGAGCAGATGCGCCTTGTCGCCGTAGCCCGTCAGCGACGGCGCCAGCACCCGGTGGCCGGCCGATGTCAGCAGCGGGACCACCCGCTCCCAGCATCGGCCGCTGTGCCAGGCGCCGTGGATCAGTAGATACGTGGACATGGGCTGCTCCTCGCCGTGGATGTCCGGGTCGCTGATCAGGCTGGTGCCCGGGCTCCGGGCGGGCCAGGGTCCCCGCGGTCCTGGGGGTGACAGGGCCAGGCCCGTCGCGAGAAGACGCATTACGGTCGAGGCATGACCGGCGAACCGAACCTGCTGGGCGACTACGTGCGCGCCCGCCGTGAGCTCGTCACCCCTGAACAGGCCGGTATCCCCGCCTTCGGGCCACGGCGCGTGCCGGGGCTGCGCCGGGAAGAGGTCGCGATGCTCGCGGGCATCAGCGCCGACTACTACCTGCGCCTGGAGCAGGGCCGCGACCGCAACCCCTCCGTGCAGGTCCTGGAGTCCCTTGCCCGGGTGCTGCTGCTCGACGACGACGCTACGGCGCATCTGTTGCGGCTGGGCGCCGGCAGGCCCCGTCGGCGTCGGGCCCGGCCTCCGGAGGAGACCGTCCCCGCGGGCACCGCCAAGCTCGTCGCCACGCTCCCGCTGCCCGCGTACGTCGAGGGCCGCTACTTCGACGTCCTCGCCGCCAACGTCCTGGCGACCGCGCTGTCGCCGCGCCTCGTGGCGGGGGCCAACCGTCTGCGGGACCTGTTCCTCGACCCCGCCGAGCAGGCCCTGTATCCGGACTGGGAGAACGCCACCACAGGACTGGTCGCCGGTTTCCGCGAGTCCGTCGGCACCGACACGGACGACCCCCGGTTCATCGAGCTGGTCGGCGAACTCTCCCTCGCCAGCCCCCGCTTCAGCCGGCTCTGGGCCCGCCACGATGTGCACGTATGCGAAGGCGTACCCATGCGCATCGATCACCCGCAGGTCGGTGGCCTGCTGCTCAACCGGGAGCGGCTGGGCATCGGCGGTACGGCGGGGCAGACCCTCGTCGTCCACCACCCGGACCCCGGCACCGACAGCGCCGAGAAGCTGACGCTCCTCGCCTCCGCCATCCGGCAACGGGTACCGACCGGTTGACGGCGGGCGTATGGTGGAGGGGAAACGCATCAACGCCTTGCCCTGGAGCGTGAGTTGGGCGGGCCGAGCGGGGGAAGAAAGGTGCGTGCCCGATGACGATCGGGCTCCTCTCCACGATCGTTGCCGTCTTCTACGGGGCCACGATCTCGATTCTCGCCCTTACTGCGACCTTCGCGCGGCGCCGCTCGCTGCGGCGTGAAGCGCGCAGCACCCTTGCCGTCCTGGTGCCGGGGAGGGCGGTGGAATCGCAGCAAGTGGACGGCGTGGCGGTAGGGCCGAGCAGCTGAGGGGCTACGGAGAAGCCGGAGTCAGTCGTGGTGGGCGCCGTCGAGGATGTTCTCGCGGCCCCAGGCGCCGAGGGGGGCCAGGGCCTCGTTGAGCGAGGTGCCGAGCGCGGTCAGCGAGTACTCGACGCGCGGCGGCACCTCGTCGTAGACCTCGCGGTGCACGATGCCGTCCAGCTCCAGTTCCCGTAGCTGGTCGGTGAGGACCTTCTCGGTCACCCCGGGCAGCCCCCTGCGCAGCTCGCCGAAGCGGTGCGGGCGGACCTCGAGCGCCCAGAGGATCAGGACCTTCCACTTGCCGCCGATCACGTCCATCGCCGCGTCGATCCCGCATTCGTACGAGCCCGGTCGCCGCGTGGTCCGCATGCCCAACCCCTCCACCTCGTCGCTCACGCCAGAGTAACCACCCACTCCGAAGTGGGTACTTGAGTATCCCAGCGCCCAGCGACGAGCCTGAGCCGCATGAGAGATGACGGAAAGAGGATCACCGTGCTCGGCCTCGGCGCGATGGGCACCGCGATGGCTCGTGCGTGGCTGGACGCGGGGTACGAGGTGACGGTGTGGAACCGCACCGCGAGCCGTGCCGAGCCGCTTGCCGCCGAGGGGGCGACGGTCGCGGCGACGGTGGGCGAAGCGGTGGCGGCGAGCGATCTCGTGGTCGTCTGCCTGCTCGACGATGCCTCGGTCGAGAAGGTGCTGGACGGCGCTGACCTAAGGGGCAAGGACCTCGTCAACGTCACCACGAGCACCCCCGGCCGGGCCCGTGAACGCGCCGCGTGGGTGGAGAGACGCGGCGCCCGCTATCTGGACGGCGGGATCATGGCCGTGCCGCCGATGATCGGTTCCGCGGAGTCCGGCGCGTACGTCTTCTACAGCGGGTCGTCGGAGCTGTTCGCGGCGCACCGCGACGCGCTGGCCGTCCCGGCGGCCACCCGGTACGTCGGCGTGGACCCCGGTTCGGCCGCTCTGCACGACGTGGCGCTGCTGAGCGCCATGACCGGCATGTTCGCCGGGGTGTCGCACGCCTTCGCGCTCATGCGCGGTACGGAGGCCGCCCCGCGGGAGTTCGCGGCACTGCTCATCGAGTGGCTCACCGCCATGGCCCCGTACGCGAACGGGGTCGCCACGCACCTGGAGACCGGCGACTACACCCTCGGTGTGACGTCGAACCTCGCCATGATGGTGGAGGGCAACGGAACGCTGCTGCGCACCGCCGAGGAGCAGGGCGTGAGCGCGGAGCTGCTGAGCCCGTTCATGGCGCTGATGGAACGCCGTCTCGCGGCGGGACACGGCGACGAGGGGACGACCGGGGTGATCGACCTGCTGCTTCGCTGAGACGGAAGGCTGAGACGGAAGCGGGTCAGGCCGCGCGGCCGAAGGAGCGGAGTCTGGTGAAGGAGGACTCCAGCCCGCGCTTCAGCAGCCGCGCCGCCGGGCGTTCCACGAAGCGGTGCACCAGCCAGCTCAGGGCCAGGAAGCCGGAGATGACGAGGGCGAGGAGCAGGCGGGGGTCCATGGTGTCGTGCAGGCGGCTGAGCAGCGATACGCCGGCGACGTAGTGCATCAGGTAGAGCGGGTAGGTCAGACAGCCCGCGGTGACCAGCCACTTCCAGCGGATGCGGTCGGTGAAGCCGAGCGCGACGGCCACCATGATGAGCAGGAACACCGTGAAGATCAGGACGGAGCCGCGCCAGCTGGAGACGTCTTCGAACGCGACCCGCATCGCCAGTTCGCGCTGGCCCATCAGCCACGCCATGGCGAGGATGCCCCAGAGCAGCAGGTCCTGGCCGAAGCGGTGCATGAGGTAGAGGGCGAGGCCCGCGATGAAGTACCAGGCGCCGCTGGGGTCGGCCGCCAGGACCAGCAGCGGGAACTTGGACACGGGGGCGAGCATCGCGGCCGCGCCCCATACGCAGCAGAAGACGACGACCCTGCGGTAGGTCAGGCCCATGGCGACCACGACCATGAAGAGCAGGTAGAAGCGCAGCTCCGACCAGAGGGTCCAGTAGACGAGGTCGACGTCGGGCACGTCGGAACCCGACTGCAGCATGGTGAAGTTGAGCAGGATGTCCCGCCCCGGGGGCCGTTCCCATACGCCCGGCAGGACGATCATGGAGACCGTGGTGAAGGCCACGCCGACCCAGTACGCCGGGTAGAGGCGGATCACGCGGGAGACGAAGAAGTCCTTCGGCGTGCGGCCCCAGCACGACATGCAGATCACGAAGCCGCTGATCACGAAGAAGATCTCCACGCCGATCCAGCCGAAGGACGCGAAGTGGAACAGCGTGGGCATGATCTCGGACGCGGGGCGGCCCCAGATCGCGTTGCCCGGCTGGTTGGCCCGGTTGGTGCCCGCGTAGTGGTGCAGGGCCACCATGAGCGCGGCGACCAGGCGGATGCCGTCGACGACGTACAGCCGGGGCCGGGCCCGTCCGACGGTGGCCACCTTGCGCGTCGGGGCCGTCCGCGGTGGGGCCGTCCGCGGCGGGGAGTCGCTGCCGGCGCGCCCGGCCACGGCGGTCCCACCGCGTCCGGGCGAGTCGACGGCCGGGGGAAGCGGCTGCTGAAACCTGACCTGCATCAGACCTGCGTCATCCTCACGAGGGGGAACCGACGGAACCTCGGGCTCAACGGCCACGGGCGGCTCACGCTACGGCCGCCGAAGCCGGCCCAGCCCGGACAGACGGCGGCAATTCGGATAACGCGGAGCCGTCGTTCCAGAAACCCTCGTGGATGCGCCGCGCAGTGTTCTCCGACGCTTCATCCACTCGGCGGTTCGCGAGGCGGACAAAGGTCGTCCGGGGCGTTCAATTTCCGCTTCCGGGGCGAGGGGAAACGATCAATAGAGGTCAGAGGCGTGTGGCGGATGGGACGCGGGCGTAGGCTCGCGAACGGCGATCGCTTGATGGTGTGTTCAGGAGATTTGGTGATGACCGAGCAGTCCTCCTCCGCCCAGGACGGGCCCCTGATCCCGATGCCGGTCCTCACCCCGTCGGCCCTGCGGGCGGCGGTCGCCCGGATCGCGCCCGGGGAGCTGCCGGCCTTCGTCGAGCATCTGGACCGGGCCGTCGAGCAGGCCGCGCGGAACGGCACGATCTCTCCGCTGCGTACGTTCCTCCAGTGGTGGGGTGAGTTCGTCGCGATTCAGCGGTATCCGGCCCGGGCCGCGCGGCTGCGGGAGTTGGAGGTCGTGGCGGAGGAGGCGACCAACCGGGAGGCGCTGGGGTCTGCGCTCGCCGAGATGCGGCAGATCATGGACGCGGCGCATCGGGAGACGCCCGCGGTAGGGCGATAGCCGCCTCGCGCATGGCCGAGGGGTGTCGGCCATGGTGCGCGTCCGCAGAGCACGGCGGGCCGCACGACACCCCCTGGGGGCGCGGGAGTGTAGGGGGAAGCCGGGCGCGGTGTGGGCGCTTTTGTGCACTCCTGACGAACGCAGTTTTTTGCAGCAGGCAAAGTTTAGTGTTTCGCGTACTCCAGCACCCCCCCACCAGGAGGCACGATGACAACTCACGGGCGTGGCAGCCGCGCAGCATCGAACCGCAGCCGCATGATGGCCGGCGGTGTCGCCCTGGCGGCGGTGGTCGCGGGGGCGGGGATCTGGGTCTCCCAGGCGGATGACGGGGGGAGTCAGTCGGTGACGGACAGCGGCATGCCGTCCGCGCACGGTGGGGCCGGGGCGGCCGCCGCGTCGGGGGCGGAGGCCGCCAACTCCGGGCCGCTGAGCGAGCTGGACAAGACGTTCCTGGTCAAGGTCCGGCAGGCCGGGCTGTGGGAGATCCCGGCCGGGCGGATGGCGCAGAGCCAGGCCTCGAGCGAGGCGATCAAGCGGGCCGGGACGCATCTCCTCGACGGGCACAGCAAGCTCGACCAGCTGGTGCGGGAGGACGCGAAGGCGCTGTCGTCGCCCATACCGGACGAGGCCTCGGCCGAACAGCAGGAGTGGGTCAAGCAGTTGAAGGCCGCCGACGGCGAGAAGTTCGACCAGCTCTTCGTCGATCTGCTGCGCGCCTCGCACGGGAAGATCTTCATCACCATCGGCGAGGTCCGCGCCGCCACCAAGAACCATCTGGTCCGGCGGCTGGCCCAGGTGACCAACGACACCGTGATGGACCACATGACGGTGCTGGAGGACACCGGGCTGGTGACGGACGCGGTGCTGGACGATGTCGGGGCCAGCGTGCCGAAGTAGGGCCCCGGTGAGCCGCTTGGGTCAGGGGATCAGTACCACCTTCCCCATCGTCGCCCGCGTCTCCAGAGCCCGGTGCGCCGCGGCCGCCTCGGCGAGGGGGAAGCGGTGTACGGACGGTACGAGGCGGCCGGCCGCCGCCTCCGCGAGCGAGCGCTCCTCCAGGGTGCGCATGGGGTCCGGACCGCCCGCCTTCTCCAGCATCGGCGGGCCGAGGACGGACCGCGAGGTGATGCCGCGCGCCGCCAGTTCCGCCTCGGTGAACTCCAGCGGTCCGCCGCCGTGCAGACCACCCGACGACCAGCCGAAGACGAGATGGCGGCCGCCGGGAGCGAGCAGGTCCACGGCCGCGCGGCCCGGTTCGCCGCCCACCCCGTCGAACAGGACGGTGGCGGGACGGTCCGCATCAAGCGCGATGCCGAGCGCGGTGCGTACGTGCTGTGGCCAGGCCGGGTCGTCGTAGTCGACGGCGAGATCCGCGCCCAGTTCGCGCACGCGCGCCAGCTTCGCCGGGCCGCCCGCGAGCCCCACGACGGTGGCGCCCGCGTGCTTCGCGTACTGGACCAGGAGCTGGCCGATGCCGCCCGCCGCCGAGGTCACCAGGACCACGTCGTCGGCCGACAGCTCCGCGAACTGCAGGATGCCCATGGTCGTACGCCCCGTACCGATCATGGCGACGGCCTGGGCCGCGTCCAGTGCCTCCGGTATGACGTGCAGCTTGGCGGCATGCGTCACGGCCAGTTCGGCGTAGCCGCCGGGGACCATGCCGAGGTGGGCGACGACGCGTCTGCCGAGCCACGCCGGGTCGGTGCCCTCGCCCAGGGCCTCCACGGTGCCCGCGACCTCGCGGCCGGGGATGGTGGGCAGCTCGGGGGCTGCGTGGACGGCCGTGGTCAGGCCCTCGCGCAGGGCGGTGTCCAGCAGATGCACCCCGGCGGCGGCGACCGCGATGCGCACCTGGCCGGGGCCGGGCTCGGGGTCGTCGGTCCGCTCGTACGTCAGGTTCGCGGCGGGGCCGAAGGCGTGCAGGCGTACGGCGTGCATGGCGTCTCCCGGAGGCTTGAGGCGCACCGTGTGGTGGTGGTGCGCGGCATGCCGTCAGCCTCCGACTTCAACCTTGGTTCAAGTCAAGGGTCCGTGGGGCAAGGGTCCATGCGCTCAGACGCGGGGGAAGCGGGCCTGGAGGTCCCAGATCGCCGGGTTGTCGCCCAGCCCCTCGTGCATGTCGACGAGGTCGGCGATCAGGTCCTGGAGGAAGTCGCGGGCCTCGCGGCGCAGGGCGGAGTGCTGGAAGGTCAGCGGCGCCTCTTCGAGCGGTACCCAGTCGGCGGTGATGTCCACCCAGCCGAAGCGGCGCTCGAAGAGCATGCGGTCGGCGGATTCGGTGAAGTCCAGCTCCTCGTGGATGCGGCGGGCGGACCGGTTGCCGCGCGGGTCGCGGTCCAGCCGTTCCACGATGTCGCACAGGGCCCACGCGAAGTCGAGCACCGGAACCCATCCCCAGGCTGTGGACAGTTCGCGGTCGGCCACGGTGTCGGCGAGATAGACGTCGCCGCAGAACAGATCGTGGCGCAGTGCGCGGGTGTCCGCGCTCCGGTAGTCCGTCTGCGGCGGGTCCGGGAAGCGGCGGGAGAGGGAGTAGCCCAGGTCGATCACGGGGTTGATGGTGTCATGCGGGGCCTGGTCGATACGGCGGCAGGGGCGCCCGGGTGGTGGGGCCGGGCGCCCTCGGCGTCATCGCTTCGACGTCGTCTCAGTGGCCGCGCGCGATCCACTCCTCCAGGTGCGGCGCCTCGTCCGCGATCAGGGTCGGGTCGCCGTGCCCGGTGCGGACGACGGTCTGCGGCGGCAGGGCGAACAGCCGCTCCCGGATGGACTCGATGATCGTGTCGAACGAGGAGTACGAGCGCCCGGTGGCGCCCGGCCCGCCCTGGAAGAGGGTGTCCCCGGAGAACACGGTGGTCAGGGCGGGGGCGTGCAGGCAGACCGCGCCGGGGGAGTGGCCGGGGGTGTGCAGGACGCGCAGCTGCGTACCGCCGACGGTGAGCACGTCGCCGTCGGCCAGCGGCTTGTCCGGGGCGCGGTCGGGGTGGCGCATCCGCCACAGCACCTCGTCGTCCGGGTGCAGCAGGATCGGGGCGCCGGTGCGGTCGGCGACGTCCGGGGCAGCGTCGATGTGGTCGTCGTGGCCGTGCGTACAGATGACGCCGAGCAGCCGGCGGTCGCCGATGGCCTCGACGATCGCGTCCGCGTCGTGGGCGGCGTCGATGACGTACACCTCGTGGTCGTCGCCGATGAGCCAGACGTTGTTGTCGACGTCCCAGGTGCCGCCGTCCAGCGAGAAGGTGCCGGAGGTGACCAGATGGTCGATGCGTACGGGCGGAGGGGCCATCGCGGTGTCACCACCAGGGATCATCAGAGCATCACCACCGAGCGCAGGACGTCGCCGCGGTGCATCTTGTCGAACGCCGCCTCGATGTCGTCGAGCCCGATGGTCTCGCTGACGAAGGCGTCCAGGTCGAGCCGTCCCTGCTGGTAGAGGTCGATCAGCAGGGGGAAGTCGCGGGAGGGCAGACAGTCCCCGTACCAGGAGGACTTGAGGGCGCCGCCGCGTCCGAAGACGTCGATCAGCGGCAGTTCGAGCTTCATCTCCGGGGTGGGCACGCCGACCAGGACGACGGTGCCGGCCAGGTCGCGGGCGTAGAACGCCTGCTGGTACGTCTCGGGGCGGCCGACCGCCTCGATCACCACGTCCGCGCCGTTGCCGTCGGTCAGTTCGCGGACGGCCTCGACGACGTCGGCGGTCTTGCCGTTGATGGTGTGGGTGGCGCCGAGGGAGCGGGCCTGCTCCAGCTTCCGGTCGTCCACGTCCACCGCGATGATCTTCGCGGCGCCCGCGAGCCGGGACCCGGCGATCGCGGCGCCGCCGACTCCGCCGCAGCCGATGACCGCGACCGCGTCGCCGCGCCCGACGTTGCCGGTGTTGATGGCGGCGCCGATGCCGGCCATCACACCGCAGCCGAGCAGCCCGGCGGCGGCCGGGGAGGCGGCGGGGTCGACCTTGGTGCACTGGCCCGCCGCGACGAGCGTCTTCTCGGCGAACGCGCCGATGCCGAGGGCGGGGGTCAGGGCGGTGCCGTCGGTGAGCGTCATGGGCTGGGACGCGTTGTGGGTGTCGAAGCAGTACCAGGGGCGGCCGCGGCGGCAGGCCCGGCACTGGCCGCACACCGCGCGCCAGTTGAGGATGACGTAGTCGCCGGGGGCCACCTCGGTGACGCCGTCGCCGACGGACTCCACGACGCCCGCCGCCTCGTGCCCGAGGAGGAACGGGAATTCGTCGTTGATGCCGCCTTCCCGGTAGTGCAGATCGGTGTGGCAGACGCCGCACGCCTGGACCTTCACCACCGCCTCGCCGGGGCCGGGGTCCGGCACCACGATCGTCTCGATGCGGACCCGTTCGCCTTTGCCGGGGGCCACCACGCCGCGTACGTGTTGAGTCATGGGAGCAGCGTAAGGGCCGATCAGCGGCTACGACAGGAACTCAGGGTGACCGCATCGGGCCGCACCGGCATCGCCGGTGCGGCCCGTTCCGCTTACCGCGGGCAGGTGGGTCGCCGCGGGGCGGGAGGTGGGGCTACTTCACGTTGATCGCGGTCCAGGTGGCGGCCACCGTGTTGTACTCGGTGCTGCTCGCCCCGTAGAGGTCGCGCGCGGCGTTGAGGGTGGCGGTGCGGGCCTGCGCGTACTTGCTGGTGGAGGTCAGGTACGTGGTCAGGGCCTTGTACCAGATCTTGATGGCCTTGTCGCGGCCGATTCCGGTGATCTTCGAGCCGTCGTACGTCGGGCTGTTGTAGCTCACGCCGTTGATGGTCTTCGCGCCGCTGCCCTCGGACAGCAGGTAGAAGAAGTGGTTGGCGGGCCCGGAGGAGTAGTGGACGTCGACGTTGCCGAGCGTCGAGGACCAGTAGTCCTTGGACGCGCCGTCCTTGCTCGGCTTGTCCTGGTAGCGCAGCGGGGTGCCGTCGCCGTTGATGTTGATCTTCTCGCCGATGAGGTAGTCACCGGCGTCGGAGGAGTTGCCCGAGTAGAACTCCACCGCGGTGGCCATGATGTCCGAGGTGGCCTCGTTGAGGCCGCCGGACTCGCCGCTGTAGTTGAGGTTGGCGGTGGCGGCGGTGACGCCGTGGGACATCTCGTGGCCGGCCACGTCCATCGAGGTGAGCGGGTTGGAGTTGCCGGAGCCGTCGCCGTACGTCATGCAGAAGCAGGAGTCCTGCCAGAAGGCGTTCACATAGCTGTTGCCATAGTGGACGCGGGAGTACGAGCCCACGCCGTTGTTCTTGATGCCGTTGCGGCCCAGGAAGTTCTTGTAGAAGTCCCAGGTCTCGGCCGCGCCGTAGTGCGCGTCCACGCCCGCGGTCTGGCGGCCGCCGCCCCAGACGTCGTCGGCGTCGGTGTAGAGCGTGCCGGTGCCCGACGACCCCTGGTTGAGGTCGTAGGTCTTGTGGTTGCCGCGGGTGGAGTCGGTGAGGCTGTACGTGGAACCGCTCTTGGTGGTGCCGAGGGTGACCGTGCCGCTGTACTTGCTGGTTCCGGTGCCGGTCTCGACGGCCTCGTTCTCGGCCAGCTTCTTGCCGGTGGCGGCGTCGGTGATGACGTGCAGCTCGCTGGGCGTGCCGTCCTTCTGGGTGCCGGTGACGACGGTCTCCCAGGCGAGGACGGGCTTGCCCGACTCGGCCCAGACCACCTTGCGCGGCGCCTTGGCCTTCTCGCCGGAGTCGGACGCGGTCGCGGCCTTCAGCGCCGCCTTGGACGCGGCGGAGGCGGACACCGCGGCGTCCGTGCCGGGCACGGCTATCGTCGCGCTGGTCGCCTTGGTGACGGTACGGGCGCCGCTGGGCTTCTCGTGGACGACCAGATCGCCGCCGAGGACGGGCAGCCCGTCGTAGGTGCGCTCGTAGCGGGTGTGCACGGTTCCGTCGGCGTCCTTGATGACGTCGCGGACGAGGAGCTTCTCCTTGGCCCCGAGCCCCAGGTGGTCGGCCTGGGCGGAGGCGTCGGCCTGCGCCGCCTTGATGGAGGCGGTGCGCTCCGCGGGGGTCAGCTGCAGCGCGGTCGCGCCTGCCTCGCGGGAGTTGTCCGGCTGGGCGGTGGCCGAGCCGGTCTGGACGCCGATGACGACCATGGCGGCGGAGGCGACGAACGCGGCCGCGCGGATGGCCTGCTTGCGGGGGGAGGAAGCGTGAGGTCTCACTCGGTCTCCTTGCTGAGGGGCCGCGGGATCGCGGCCCTGCGTAGGGGGTGCGGACAGCCGTGGGTGGGCCGCCCGGTCGAGCAGGAGTGGTGCGTGAGGTGCCAAATGCGAACCAGGGCTACCGCGGAGTCAGGAATGACGCGCGGTGAGCCGAGCAGAGATTGTCATCGAACGATCCGTTCTGACAGGTGCGTAACAAGAATTTGACCGTTCGTTATTCAAGCAGGGCAAATTTCGGTCAGTCAGGCATGGCGTGGCAATGCCCGGTTGATGCGTACGTATCCGGAAATACGGCGAGGGCCGCCCCCTGGGGTGGGGGCGGCCCTCGCCGCGTGGAGCGCTGGGAAGCTCGAGCGCTGGGAACCTCAGACGTTGACGCCGAAGTCCTGCGCGATGCCGACCAGGCCCGAGGCGTAGCCCTGGCCGACGGCGCGGAACTTCCACTCGGCGCCGTTGCGGTACAGCTCGCCGAAGACCATGGCGGTCTCGGTGGCGGCGTCCTCGCTCAGGTCGTAGCGGGCGATCTCGGTGCCACCGGCCTGGTTGACGATACGGATGAACGCGTTCCGCACCTGGCCGAAGTTCTGGCTGCGGGACTCGGCGTCGTAGATCGAGACCGGGAAGACGATCTTGTCGATGTCGGCGGGCAGGCCCGCCAGGTTGACGTTGATCTGCTCGTCGTCGCCCTCGCCCTGACCGGTCACGTTGTCACCGGTGTGGACGATGGTCTGGTCCGGGGTGGCCTTGTTGTTGAAGAACACGAAGTGCTGGTCGGAGTAGACCTTGCCGTTCGCGTTCACGGCGATGGCGCTCGCGTCCAGGTCGAAGTCGGTGCCCGTGGTGGTGCGGACGTCCCAGCCGAGGCCGACCGTGACGGCGGTCAGGCCCGGTGCCTCCTTGGTGAGCGAGACGTTGCCGCCCTTGGACAGGCTTACAGCCATGGGGAGTCCCTTTCGTGGTCTCGATGGTTCGAGTCGGCGGGCTTCGTCCTTCAGGCTCCGGGCGAAGTCGCCGTCATCCTCCACAACGCCATCAGGGCACCGGCAGGTTCCAGATACCTTTACTTTCTTTGCCAAACCCTGATGGGTGTCCCGTGGGCCCCGCCCCGCGCCCCGCCAAAACGGGATGACGGCGCGGGGGTCGGCAGGTGACCATGGAGCCATGTCCGGGCCCTATGTCATCCGTGGTTCGGTCTCCCTGCCGGAGGCCGAGCTGATGTGGCGTTTCTCCCGGTCGTCCGGGCCCGGCGGACAGCACGTCAACACGAGTGACACCTCCGTCGAGCTGCGCTTCGACCTGGCCGCCACCGTCGCGCTGCCGCCCGTATGGAAGGAGCGCGCGCTGCAGCGGCTGGCCGGGCGGCTGGCCGACGGGGTGCTCACCGTACGGGCGTCCGAGCACCGTTCCCAGTGGCGCAACCGCGAGACGGCCGCCGTCCGGCTCGCCTCGCTGCTCGCGGAGGCGAGCGCGCCGCCGCCCAAGCCGCGCCGCCCGACCCGGATCCCGCGCGGCATCAACGAGCGCCGGTTGCGGGAGAAGAAGAAGCGGGGCGACACCAAGCGCGGTCGTTCGGGACGCGGCTGGGACTGAGGGGACGCGGCTGGGACTGAGGGACGGGGACGGTCCCTCCTGTCCGAGAGTGCGAGGGTGCGGCAGCGGCTATTCGAGGGTGCGGTAGCGGCCGCGGAAGTACGTCAGCGGGCCGCCCTCCGTGCTCGGGGTCGCCGCCGACAGCACCCGGCCGATCACGAGGGTGTGGTCACCGGCCGGCACTCGCTGCTCGGTGCGGCACTCGACCGTCGCCAGCGCCCCGGACACCAGCGGAGCGCCGGACTCCGCGCCGCGCGTCACGGCCATGTCCGCGAACAACAGCCTGTCGCTGATGCGCCCCTTCATGGCGAATCGTCCCGCTGTGGTCCGTTGACTCTCCGACAGGACCGACACCGCCCAGAGCGGCTGTCGTTCGAGCAGCTCGTCCAGCCGGGAGCCGTTGCGAACGCTCACCATCGCAAGCGGCGGGTCAAGTGACACCGACATGAACGCGGTGGCCGTCATGCCGACGTCCTCACCGCTCGGCCCCTCTTCCGGGTCGTGCGCCGTCACCAGCACCACGCCCGCCGCGAGCCGCGACAGTGCGGCGCGGAAGTCGTCCTCACTCACCCCACCAGCATGCGGGACGGCGGGCCCGGCCGGGGTCGGGGCGGGGGCGGGAGCGGAAGGCGTCGTCTGAAACACGTTCTACACGCTAGTCAGGTCGCGCCGCCCTCCGCATCGGGCCACCGGACCAGTCCGGACGTAGGTCTGCGGCCGTAGGCGGCCCGCTTGCGGAATTTGCTTTCAGAAAAAAATAGGAGCGCTCCCACCCGGTGCTGGCGGGCCGCGAACACGGTCTGTGACATGAGTCACAGCAGCCGGTAATTGTTGACCCTGTGTACCGGGTGGGCAGCTCGCTGTGATTCAGTGGCCGTTGGCAATCGGACGACAAAGGAAGCCAGGAGTTGCTGTCGAGGTCTCGGGGGAGTGCGAGCGATGGAGGCCGAGTCGGAGCCCTATATCCGCCTTGCGACCCTGCGGCAGCTGCATCAGGTGGTCGCCGACCTGAACACCGCGCGCAGCCTCGCCGACACCGTGCAGACCGTCGCCGACGGCGTCATAGCCGGGCTCGGCTACGAGCTGTCGGCCGTCAATCTGGTCCGTCCGGACGGTGACCTCGTGGTCGCCGCCGTGGGCGGCAGCGCGGGCGCCGAGGCGCTGATGGCCGGGCGGGTCGGCTCCCGCGCCTCCTGGGACCGCCGGCTGTCGATGGGCGACCGCTGGGGCGATCTGCGCTTCATCCCGCACACCGAGGGCTGGGTCCTCGACGATGACGACGTGCCGCAGTGGCACACCACCGGCCCCGAGCCCCGCTTCGCCGACGAGTGGCACTCCAGGGACCGCCTGTTCGCCCCCCTGCACGCGGCGGGCGCCTCCGGCGGCGAGCTGATCGGAGTCCTCTCCGTCGACAAGCCGCGCAACGGGCGCCGCCCCGGCGCATGGGGGCGCGAGGCGTTGCAGATGTACGCCTTCCACGCCGCCATCGCGATCGGCAACGCCCGGCTGCGCGGCAATATGCAGCGCGCCCTGCTGCGCCTGGAGCGCGAGCAGCAGGCCCTCCGGGCCAGCGAGGAATCCTTCCGCCAGGCGTTCGAATACGCGCCCAGCGGCATGGCCATCGCCGAGATGGGCGGCGACCAGAACGGCCATCTGCTGCGCACCAACGACGCCCTCTGCCGCCTGCTGGGCCGCCCCGCCTCGGCGATGCGCCGCTACTCCTTCGCCGACCTCGTCCACCCCGAGGACATCGGCACACTGCTGCGCACCTCCCACGAGGGCGGCCGCTCCGAGCTGCGGCTCGCCCGCCGCGACGGCACGTACGTCTGGGTGTCGCTGCGCAACTCGGTGGTCGCCGACGCCGCCGACGGCCCGCGCTTCCTGCTCACCCACGTCGAGGACATCGAGGAGCGCAAGCGCCATGAGCTGGCCCTCGCCCACCGCGCCAGCCATGACTCGCTGACCGGCCTGCCCAACAGCGCCGAGCTGCGCGCCCGCCTCGGCAGCAGGTTGTGCGCCCATCCGCCGCCGGGGGGCCGCGCGGAGTTCGCCGACGGGCCGCGACCCGCGGACGGCGGTGAGGGGGTGACCCTTCTCGCCGAAGGCTTCCCGCCCGGCTTCGACCAGTACGAGAGCTTCGGCTCCCGGCCCCCGCTCGCCGCGGGCGGCGTCCAGTTCGACCACCATGTGCACACCTTCGCGCCCAATGAGGACGACGACGTCGACGACGGCCACAAGGGGCTCGCGGTCCTCTTCTGCGACCTCGACGGCTTCAAGTCGATCAACGACCGGTTCGGCCACCACGCGGGTGACGCGGTCCTCATCGAGGTCGCCCGCCGGCTCACCAGCGGGGTGCGGGACGGCGACACCGTCGCCCGGCTCGGCGGTGACGAGTTCGTCGTCCTCGCCGACGGCCTCGGCCGGGCGGACGCCCAGGACCTGGCCGTCCGGCTGCGCAACGCGATCCTGCCGCCCATCCGGGTCGACGGCCGTGCCGTGCGCGTGGGGGCCAGTTTCGGGATCGGCTGGGCGGGCTGCGGCATGTCGGCCGAGGAGGTTCTGCAATCCGCCGACCAGCGCATGTACGTCGAGAAACGGTCCCGTTCGAAGGAGCGCAGACGAGCCGGGTGAGGTCCGTGCGGGCCTCGGCCGGGACGGGCGGCAGCCCGCCCCGCCCCGATCGAGGTACGCTGCGTCGATGCGGCCCTGCCGCCGACAGTGAACCGATCATGAATATTGGCCATCCGGATAGCCCACGCCCTGTTGAGGCCCTGTCGGCCCTGATATGAGCTGTCGTGGCGCGTACGCACACCTGAGCGCCGATGGCCATATGCATAGGGGAGTGACCAGGGATGACGGCCGGCAACAACGGCTCGGACACACCGGAGAACGACGACCCGTTCGCCTATCTGTACCGCTCGGAGGGCGATCAGGGTGGACAGGGCGGACAGGGTGGCCAGTCGGGTCAGCCGGGTCCCGCCCGTACCGGTGGGTACGGCTACCCCGGCCCGGCCGGCCGGCAGCAGCCGGGGGTGCCCCGCACCTCGTACAACCACGTCCGCGCGGTCGGCGAGCGCAACTACGGCCAGCAGATCCCGAACCAGCAGCCGCAGGGTTACGGCCAGCAGGGCCAGCAGGGGTACGGGCAGCAGAACGCCCACTACGCCGCCCCCGAGACGCTGCCCGGCGGCGGCAGCCCCCGCCAGCCCGCCCCCGCCCCGCGCGGTGGCGGCCGGGGCCCCAACAACCGCGGGCTGCTGATCGGCGCCGTCGCCGTGGTGGCGGTGGTCGTCGTCGGCATCGGTGTCGCGATGCTCACCAACGGTGACGACAAGAAGGACCAGGGCGACCAGGCGGGCGGGAAGCCCACGGCGGCGTCCAGCGTCGAGCCCAGCGGCAAGCCGGAGCCCTCCAAGAAGCCTGCCGGGAAGCTGCCCAAGGAGGACGCGGCCAGCATGCAGCTCGGCGGCGGCGCCGCCCCGGCGAGCGACGTCAAGGGCGCCAAGGGCAAGGGCGGCACCTACGTCAGCGGCTTCAACACCCCGGGCTCCTCGGCGACCTGGAACGTGGACGTCGACCGGGCCAAGGCGTACAAGCTGTACGTGCGCTACGGCGTGCCCGGCGAGGACCAGTCCCTGTCGCTGACGGTCAACGGCAAGAAGTCGGACCGGCCGATCAGCATGAAGAACTTCTCCAACGCGCCCAAGGGCGACTACGAGAAGGGCTGGACGTACTCATGGTCCATCGTGCAGCTCAGCCAGGGCAGCAACACGATCACCCTGTCGTGCGGCGACGGCGACAAGTGTGACGTCAACCTCGACCAGATGTGGCTGAAGCGGGGCTGAGGCAGGCCCGGCGGCGGGTCCGTCCCGCCGTCGCTGCCCGTACGGCCGCGGCCTCAGGCCGCGGTCGGGTGCTCGGTGACCTCGATCCGGTCCAGCAGCTCCGCGTAGACCGTCCGGTCGAACTCGCCCGCCGCCGGTGCCCGTACGGCCGCCGCCGACAGGGCCACCGCGCGGGCGATCCGCTCGGGCCAGGGCACCTCGTCCACCAGCCCGGACAGCAGCCCCGCCACCGCCGCGTCCCCGGCGCCCGTCGGATTGCCCGTCAGGCGCTCCGGCGGGGCCGCTTGCCAGGCGCCCTGGGCGGTGATCGCGAGCAGACCGTCCGCGCCGAGCGAGGCGGCCACGGCGCGCGCCCCGCGCCGCCGGGCGTCGCGCGCGGCGCGCAGCGGCTCGGTGGAGCCGGTGAGCCCGGCCAGCTCCTCGGCGTTGGGCTTGACGATGTCGGGGCGGGCGGCGACGCCGCGGCGCAGCGGTTCGCCGCTGGTGTCCAGCAGGGTGGGGACGCCCGCGGCCCGGGCCTCGCGGATGAGCTGGGCGTACGTACCGACCGGGACGCCGGGCGGGAGGCTGCCGCACAGGGCGACCGCCGAGGCCTCGCGCAGCAGCCGGGCGTAGGCGTCCATGAAGGCGGCCCATTCGGCGGCGGTGACGGCCGGTCCGGCCTCGTTGAGCTGGGTGGTGTCGCCCGACGCGGTGTCGACGACGCCGATGGTGCGCCGGGTGGTACCGGCGATCGGCACCAGCGCGTCGGTGATCCGCCCGCCGCCGGTGCCCGCGTCCGTACCCGCAGGGGCTTCCGCGGCCAGCAGCTCACGGACCACCGTGCCGGTCACCCCTCCGGCGAAGCCGGTGACGGCGGTGTGGTGGCCGAGTGCGGCGAGGACGCGCGCGACGTTGATGCCCTTGCCGCCGGGCCGCTCGGTGACCTCGGTCACGCGGTGGCTGGCGTGGGGGCGCAGCCGAGGCACCCGGTAGGTGATGTCGAGGGCGGTGTTGAGCGTGACCGTCAGGATCACCCGGCATCTCCCTTCCCGTCCCCCCGCCGGACGGAGATTCCTGTGCTGAAGCGTGTGGCCGGGTGCCGAGCGGCGCCCCGCGCGTGAGCGATCATGCCAAAGGCGCGGCGCCCGGCCCACCCTTTTGGGGTGACCGGGACGCCCAATCATGGTGCGAAATCGGCCAATTAGTGGTCTACGGGGCATGAGCGAGCGGGGGCGGCGGCTCTAGCGCGGGTCGACCACCCAGGCACCGCGACGCATCACGCCCCGCAGGCGGAAGTCGGCGTCGAGGACGACGAGGTCCGCGTCCTTGCCCGCCTCCAGCGACCCCACCCGGTCCTCAAGGCCCAGCACCCTCGCGGGGGTCGCGGACAGCGCCCGGACCGCCTCGTCCACGCCGAGCCCGTCGACCGTGACGGCACGCCGGAAGGCGTGGTCGAGGGTGAGGGTGGAGCCCGCGATGGACCCGGCCGTGGGCCCGTCGCTGATCCGCGCCACACCCTCCTTGACCTCGACCCCCATGGGACCGAGCGCGTAGCGGCCGTCGCTCATGCCCGCCGCGCTCATCGCGTCGGTGATGAAGGCGACCCGGTCCGCGCCCGCGCGCCGGAAGGCCAGCTGGAGCACGGCGGGGTGCAGATGCGTCCCGTCGTTGATCAGCTCGACGGTGATCCGCTCGTCCTCCAGCAGCGCGGCCACCGGGCCGGGCTCGCGGTGCAGCAGCGACGGCATCGCGTTGAACAGGTGGGTCGCCACGGTCGCGCCCGCCTCCACGGCGTCCCGGGTCGCCTCGTACGTCGAGTCGGTGTGGCCGACGGCCGCCAGGACGCCGCTGTCGGCCAGCAGCGTCACGGACTCAAGACCGCCCGGCAGCTCGGGCGCGAGCGTCATCATGCGCGCGGTGCCGCGCGCCGCGTCGAGGAGCTTGCGCACGTCCGCCGGGTCGGGGTCGCGCAGCAGCGACGGCTGGTGGGCGCCGCAGCGGTGCGGGGAGATGAACGGCCCCTCGAAGTGGATGCCCGCCAGCTCGTCCTCCTCGGCCAGCTCGGAGAGCACCGCCGCCTGCCGGGCGAGGTCGTCGAGGTCGCCGGTGACGGTGGAGGCGAGCATCGTGGTGGTGCCGTGCGCGCGGTGGGTCCGGATGACGGTCAGCGCCTCCTCGGCGGTGCCCGTGGAGAACGAGGCGCCGCCGCCGCCGTGGAGGTGCAGGTCGACGAAGCCGGGGACGATCCAGCAGCCGGACAGATCCCGTACGGCGTCGCCCGCGTTCAGCGGCGCCCCCGCGGCCGTCCCGGCGATGCGGGTGCCCTCGACCGTCAGCCGTCCGTCGGTGACCACGCCGGTCGGCAGCACCACCCGGGCGCCTGTGAGAACCGTTCGCTGGACCATCAGCCGGATACCTCCGTGGACTGCGCGGACCGCGCGTGGGGAGAGGGGGACGTGGAGGACTGCTCGGGGTGCGGCGACCGCGTGGCGATGAGATCCCAGGCGAGCAGTCCCGCGCCCAGGCAGCCGGCGGCGTCACCGAGGGCCGCGGGGACGACGCGGGGGAGCTTCTGGAAGGTGATCCGCTCCTCGACCGCCGCGCGCAGCGGGGTGAGCAGCGTCTCCCCGGCCTCGGCGAGCCCGCCGCCGATGATCAGCAGTTCGGGGTCCAGCAGGGTGAGGGCGGTCACCAGGCCGTCGGCGAGGGCGCCGGTCGCCTCCCGCCACACCGCCGCCGCCCGCGGGTCGCCGGACTCGACGGCCTTGGCGCAGTCGGCCGCGTCCGCGCCGGGCCCGCCGCCGGCCGCCGCCCAGGCGCGGCCCACCGCGGCGGCCGAGGCCAGCGTCTCCAGGCAGCCGGACTGGCCGCAGGCGCACGGGGCCCCGCCGGGCCGTACGACGATGTGGCCGATCTCGCCGGAGTCGCCGTGGGCCCCCGGTTCGAGGCGGCCCTCGATGCCGATGGCGCCCGCGATCCCGGTGCCCACCGACACGAACAGGAACCGGTCGGCGCCCCGGCCCGCCCCCAGCCGTCCCTCGGCCAGGCCGCCGGTCCGTACGTCGTGCCCGAGGGCGACCGGGACGCCGCCCAGCCGCTCGGACAGCAGCGCGCGCAGCGGTACGTCGCGCCAGCCGAGGTTGGCGGCGAAGACGGCGACGCCGCGGTCGTGGTCCAGCAGGCCGGGCACGCCGACCCCGGCGGCCGCGGCGGGTTCGCCGAACCGCCGCTCGCCGATGGCGCGCAGCTCGGCGGCGAAGTCGAGGATCGCGGCGACCACGGCCTCGGGCCCGTGCTCCCGCCCGGTGGGCCGCCTGGCCTCGTGCAGGAGTGTCCGGTCCGCCCCGACCAGGGCGGCCTTCATGCCGGTGCCGCCCACATCGAGGGCGATGACGTGTCTCACGGGGACAGTCTCCCGCGATCCACCATGAGAGGTCTAGTCCACTCGCCGGGCGGTTCTTGTGCGCAGGTAAGCGAGTTGTGACGACGTGACACATCACACGTAGGGGTGTGCGATACGTCTGACCTGGTAAGGAGAGGTCCGATACCGAAGCGATACGCCCATGGTGTAGACCTTGTGGAGGTTTGCAAGGCAGACTCGCTCGACCTTCGCGAGAAGCACCCGCGGAGGATGAATCAAGCCATAGGGTGGGAAAAGGCAGTGCAGCGGCGACGGTTCTTGAGTCTGACGACGGCTGGGGCCGCGACGGCGGTGGCGATGCCCACGCTGTCGGCGTGCGGCAGCGACAGCTCCGGATCGGACGGGAACGTCCTGAAGGTGATCGCGGCGGACTACGGCGACAACGCCGAGAACACCTCCCAGAAGTACTGGGACAAGCTGGCCCGGGCCTTCGAGGCCAAGCACGGCGGCATCACGGTCGACGCCAAGGTCTACAGCTGGACCGAAGTCGACAAGAAGGTCGCCGACATGGTCAAGGACGGCGACAGCCCGGACATCGCGCAGATCGGCGCGTACGCCGACTACGCCGCCGCGGGCAAGCTCTACCGCGCCGACCAGATGCTCTCCATCCCCACCCAGGCCTCCTTCATCACCTCGATCGCCCAGGCGGGCGAGGTCAGCCGGGTGCAGTACGGGCTGCCCTTCGTCTCCAGCGCCCGGCTGCTCTTCTACAACAAGAAGCTGTTCGACAACGCGGGCATATCCGCCGCCCCCACCAGCTGGGCGGAGCTGAAGGACGCCGCGCGGCAGCTCAAGTCGGCCGGGGTGAAGATCCCGTACGGGCTTCCGCTCGGCCCCGAGGAGTCGCAGGCCGAGACCCTGATGTGGATGCTCGGCGGCGGGGGCGGCTACACCGACTCCAACGGCAGCTACACCATCGACTCCACCGCCAACATCGAGACGTTCGAATGGCTGCGGGACGAGCTGGTCGGCGAGGGCCTGACCGGACCGCGCTCCCCGGCCCGCACCAACCGCCAGGACGTCTTCGACGCCTTCACCCGCGGCGAGGTCGGCATGCTCAACGGCCACCCCACCCTGATGCAGCAGGCGTCCGGCCACGACATCGACTACGCCACCGCCCCGCTGCCCGGCCGCCACGGCAAGTCGTCCTCGACGATGGGCGTCGCCGACTGGCTGATGGCCTTCAAGGCGAACGGCAAGCGGAAGCAGATCGGCGAATTCCTCGACTTCGTCTACCAGGACAAGAACGTGCTCGACTTCGCCGACCAGTACGACCTGCTGCCGGTCACCACGTCCGTCTCCGCGACGATGCGCCACGAGAAGGAGCACAAGAAGCTGTGGCGCTTCCTCGACCAGATGGACCGGGCCCAGTTCTACCCGGCGGACAAGACCTCCTGGGCGACCATCAGCAAGATGATCAAGGAGAAGATCGGCTCGACGGTGGGCAGCGGCGGCGACCCGGCGAGCGTCCTGGGCGAGATCCAGCGCGCGGCGGACGCCATGGAGACGTCCAAGCCGTGACCGCCGAAGAACTCTCCGAACAGGACCTGGCCGTGCTCGCCGTGGAGCGCGGCGGCTGGCCGGGGCCGGGCGCCAAGGAGCGGGCCATACGGGAACGGCTCGGCATCACCCCGACCCGCTACTACCAGCTGCTCAACGCCCTGCTGGACGATCCGCGCGCGCTGGAGCACGATCCGGTGACGGTCAACCGGCTGCGCCGCCTGCGCGACGAGCGGCGCGAACGGCGCTGAGGGCCGCCGCCCGCCCGGGGTCCCCGGGTGGCCGACGCCTGTCGCCGCTACGGATGCCGGTGGGCGGGGGCGGGTAGGGTCGCCGCATGGGCAGCCACCCCCTTCCCGTACCCGTCACCGCCGCCGGCCGCGAGGGCCTTGCCGCCCTCCTGGACCGGCCCGACCGGGCCGTCGTCGGGGTCGACTTCGACGGCACCCTCGCCGACATCGTCCCCGACCCCGACCAGGCCCGCGCCCACCCCGGCGCCGTCCCGGCCCTCTCCGCGCTCGGCCCCCGGCTGCGCTCCCTCGCGGTGATCACCGGCCGCCCGGCCGAGGTCGCCGTGCGCTACGGCGGCTTCGCCGACAGCGGCGCCCCGGCCAACCTCGTCGTCCTCGGCCTCTACGGCGCCGAGCGCTGGGACGCGTCCAGCCGTACCGTCCGCGCCCCCGAACCCCACCCGGGCATCGCCGCCGTCCGGTCCGAACTGCCGGGTGTCCTGGAGGCGAACGGCGCCTGGCAGGGCACCTGGACCGAGGACAAGGGCCGTGCCGTCGCCGTCCACACCCGCCGCACCGAGGACCCCCAGGCCGCCTTCGACCAGCTCCGCGCCCCGCTGCACGCGCTGGCCGAGCGCCACGGCCTGATCGTCGAACCGGGCCGACTCGTCCTGGAACTGCGCCCGCCGGGCATGGACAAGGGCGTCGCGCTGCTGGAGTACGTCCGCGAGACGTCAGCGGGCGCGGTGCTCTACGCGGGCGACGACCTCGGCGACCTGGCCGCGTTCGCCGCCGTGGAGCGGCTGCGGAAGGAAGGGGTGCCGGGGCTGCTGGTGTGCAGCGGCAGCACGGAGGTGACGGAGCTGGCCGAGCGCGCGGACGTGGTGGTCGACGGCCCGGCCGGGGTGGTGGCCTTGCTGGAGGCGCTGGCGGAGGCGGTCGCCCGCTAGGGGGCGTCTTGCAGCGCCCGCAGCTGCGCCAGGAACCAGTCGCGGGGCGGCAGCGCCGTCGCCGCGGCGGCCAGCTGCTTGGTGCGGTCCGCCCGCTCGTCCTCCGGCGTCCGCAGCGCCTCGTCCAGCGCCCGCGCCGTGCCCTCCACGTCGTACGGGTTCACCACGACCGCGTGCGCGCCCAGCTCCTCGTACGCCCCCGCCTCCCGTGACAGCACCAGCGCGCAGCCCCGCTCGGAGACGACCGGCACCTCCTTGGCGACCAGGTTCATGCCGTCCCGGATCGGGTTGACGAGCGCCACGTCGGCCAGCCGGTAGGCGGCCAGGGAGCGGGCGAAGTCGTCCTTCACATGGAGCGCGACCGGCTGCCAGCCCTCCGTCCCGTACTCCGCGTTGATCTCCTCGGCGAGCACCCGCACCCGCTCGGTGTAGTCGCGGTAGACGGCGAGGTCCTGGCGGGACGGATAGGCGAAGGCCACGTGGACGACGCGCTCGCGCCACTCGGGGCGGGTCTCCAGCAGGCGGCGGTAGGCCAGCAGCCCGCGCACGATGTTCTTCGACAGCTCCGTGCGATCCACCCGGACGATCGTCTTCCGGCCGGGTCCGATCTGCTCGCGCAGCGCCGCCAGCCGCTCGTCGACATCGGCCGCCCGCGACCGCTCCCGCAGGAAATCCGCGTCGGCGCCGAGGCCGTGCACCCCGAGCCGGGTCTCCCGGCCCTCGAAGCGCACGGCGGCCGCGGAGCCGTCCGTCCCCCGGACGACCTCCGCGCCCAGCACCGCCGCACAGCAGTCGGCGAACGCTGCGGCCCAGCGCCCGGTGAGGAAGGCGGCGCGGTCGCCGCCGAGGATGCCGCGCAGCACGCCCGCCGCGACATCGTCCGGCAGCAGCCGGTAGTAGTCCGGGGGCGCCCAGGGCGTGTGCGAGAAGTGGCCGATCCGCAGATCGGGGCGGCGCGCCCGCAGCAGCCCGGGGACCAGCGCCAGGTGGTAGTCCTGCACCAGCACGACCGCGCCCTCGGCCGCCTCCTGGGCGAGCGCGTCGGCGAAGGCCGCGTTGTACGTCTCGTACGCCGCCCACTGGGCGCGGAACTCCGCGTCGAAGACCGGCTCGACGGGGGTCTGGTAGAGCAGGTGGTGGACGAACCACAGCACCGAGTTCGCGACGCCGTTGTACGCCGCGGCGAACACGTCCGGCGCGATGTCCAGCATCCGCACCTGCTGCCCGCCGGTGTGCTCCGGGTCGAGGTGCCCGGCCCCGGCGCGGCGCGCCGCCTCGCGGTCGCCGTCGCCGAGGGCGGCGCACACCCATACGGCACCGGCGTCGGGCCCGATCGCGCTCAGCCCGGAGACCAGCCCGCCGCCCCCGCGCTTGGGGACGAGCGAACCGTCCTCGTCCAGCGCGTACGAGACCGGGCCGCGGTTGGACGCGACGAGGATCGGTGCGCTGCGTTCAACGGCCATGTCGCGAGCCTAGCCATCGGGCACCGCGCGCAAACGTACGTGCGGTTTCTTGTGCCCGGGAGGGTTACGGCGCGCGCGTCGGCCTGTGCGTCCGGGGGGGTGTACGTGCGGTTTCTTGTGCCCGGGAGGGTTACGGCGCGCGCGTCGGCCTGTGCGCCGGGGGGGTGTACGTGCGGTTTCTTGTGCCCGGGAGGGTTACGGCGCGCGCGTCGGCCTGTGCGTCCGGGGGGGGTGTACGTGCGGTTTCTTGTGCCCGGGAGGGTTACGGCGCGCGCGTCGGCCTGTGCGTCCCGGGGGAGGTGTACGTACGGTTTCCCGTGCCCGGGAGGGTTACGCGACGCTGTGCCGCCCGCGCTCCGCGTACTCCGGGATCTCGACCATCGGCGGCCGCTCCTCCGTGTCGACCGCCGTCGTCCGCGGCTCGAAGCCGTTCTCGCCGCGCTCGAACTGGGTCAGCCGCGGCCGCACCAGGTGGCCGCGGGCCAGCCGCAGCTGGGCGGTGCGGTAGATCGCGGCGGCCATCCTGCCGAGCGCCTTGCCGTCCTGGTGGCGGTGCTTGCGCACGCCGATGTCGACCTGGGCGAGGGCGTCGAGCCCGACCGTGTGCAGCGCGTCGACGAGCAGGCCCAGCTCGACCCCGTACCCGACGGGGAACGGCAGCCGCTCCAGCAGCGAGCGCCGGGCCGCGTACTCGCCGCCCAGCGGCTGGACGAACCCGGCCAGCTGCGGCCAGTGCAGGTTCAGCAGCGGCCGGGCGACCAGCTCGGTGACCCGTCCGCCTTGGCCCGCGGTGTCCCGCAGCGGCCGGTCGTACATGCCCTTGACCAGCTGCACCTCCGGGTCGGTGAGCAGCGGCCCGACGATCCCGGAGACGAAGCGGGCGTCGAATTCGCGCAGGTCGGCGTCGATGAAGCAGACGATGTCGCCGCTGGTCGCCAGCAGCGACCGCCACAGCACCTCGCCCTTGCCGGGCAGCGCGGGCAGCCGGGGCAGCAGCGTGTCGCGGTGCACCACGGCCGCCCCGGCCGCGGCGGCGACCTCGGCGGTGCGGTCCGTGGAGCCGGAGTCCAGCACCATCAGCTCGTCGACGAGCGGCATGTCCTCGGTCATCAGCTCGCGGCGGATCGCGGCGACGATCTCGCCGACGGTCGCCTCCTCGTTCAGCGCGGGCAGCACCACGCTGACGCTGGTCGCCGTGTGGCGCTTCGCGGCCAGCAGGTGGTCCAGCGGACGGTCGTCGGCCGACCAGGAGCGGTGCTCCAGCCAGCGCTCCACCTCATCCAGCACCTGTTTTGTCTCCCTGCTGTGTTCGCTTGCCGTGATCGTTGTGATCCATCTCGCGGTTCGGACGGCTGGTTCAACCCTCCGGGCCGTCGGTTACAGTCTTGAACAGCGCACATGACCTTCGTATGTCGGGGGCACCGTGCGGACAAACGCCCCGGGTACGGCCCGGCGGCCATACCGCTCATCCAGAGGGGCAGAGGGAACGGCCCGTTGAAGCCCCGGCAACCCTCCAGCTGGTCTCGTTCACTGCAGCGAGGCTCCCAGCTCGGGAAGGTGCCAATTCCGTCTCGTGGCGAAATGCGTCCCGAGGAAGATGAGGAGAAAGGGCCTCGCCTCCATGGCTGTGCAATCCGTAGAAAGCTCAACCAACTCCGCCGCCGCTGATTCCCCGGCGTCTTCCGCTTCCGCCGCGTTCGGTCCCGCCGTCGCCCTGTCCTGCCGCGAGTGCGGTGAGCGCTTCGACCTCGGACCGATCTTCGCTTGCGCGTCGTGTTTCGGGCCGCTGGAGGTCGCGTACGACCTTCCGGGCGGCGACCCCGAGGGGCTGCGGCGGCAGATCGAGGCCGGTCCCGACAACATCTGGCGCTACGCGCCGCTGCTGCCCGTCCCCGCCGACGTGGCCACGCTCCCCAGCCTGAGCCCGGGCTTCACCCAGCTCGTCAAGGCCGACCGGCTCGCCCGTGAGCTGGGCATCACCGGCGAGCTGCACGTCAAGGACGACTCCGGCAACCCGACCCACTCCTTCAAGGACCGGGTCGTCGCCATCGCCGTCCAGGCGGCCCGCACCTTCGGCTTCACCACCCTGTCCTGCTCCTCCACCGGCAACCTGGCCGGCGCGGTGGGCGCCGCGGCCGCCCGTTCCGGCTTCCGCTCGTGCGTCTTCATCCCGCACGACCTGGAGGCGGGCAAGGTCGTCATGGCCGCCGTCTACGGCGGTGACCTGGTCGGCATCGAGGGCACGTACGACGACGTCAACCGCTTCTGCAGCGAGCTGATCGGCGACCCGGTGGGCGAGGGCTGGGGCTTCGTCAACGTCAACCTGCGGCCGTACTACGGCGAGGGCTCCAAGACCCTGGCGTACGAGATCTGCGAGCAGCTCGGCTGGCGGCTGCCGGACCAGATCGTCATCCCGATCGCCTCCGGCTCCCAGCTCACCAAGATCGACAAGGGGCTCAAGGAGCTGATCGCGCTCGGTCTGGTCGAGGACAGGCCGTACAAGATCTTCGGCGCCCAGGCCGAGGGCTGCTCCCCGGTCTCCACCGCCTTCAAGGCGGGCCACGACGTGGTGCGCCCGCAGAAGCCGAACACCATCGCCAAGTCGCTGGCCATCGGCAACCCGGCGGACGGTCCGTACGTCCTGGACATCGCGCGCCGCACCGGCGGGGCGGTCGAGGACGTCACCGACGAGCAGGTGGTCGACGCGATCAAGCTGCTCGCCCGCACCGAGGGGATCTTCGCGGAGACCGCGGGCGGTGTGACCGTCGGCGTGACCAAGAAGCTGATCGAGGACGGGCTGCTCGACCCGTCCCTGACGACCGTCGTCCTGAACACCGGCGACGGCCTCAAGACCCTCGACGCGGTGGCCCCCACCACGGGTCCCTCCGCCATCATCCGACCCACCCTTGACTCGTTCCGAGAGGCTGGCCTCGCATGAGCGTCAACGTCCGAATCCCGACCATCCTGCGTACCTACACCGGCGGCCAGGCCGAGGTCAGCGCCGAGGGCGCGACCCTCGCCGAGGTTCTGGCGGACCTGGAGAAGAACCACGCGGGCATCGCGGCCCGCGTCCTGGACGACACCGGCAAGCTGCGCCGCTTCGTGAACGTCTACGTCAACGACGACGACGTGCGGTTCGCCGAGGGCCTGGGCACGGCCACGCCGGACGGCGCCGGGGTGTCGATCATCCCCGCCGTCGCGGGTGGCTGCTGACGCCCCATCACCCCTCTCACCTCTGGAAATCGCCCCGTCCGGGAAGAAGCGGACGGGGCGATTCCGTGTGTGGAATCGCGATAGAGTTGCCCCGCCTCGACCAAGGGGCGCGGGCTTCCCCATCGGCCCCGGCGCCGGAACCGCATATGAGAACTCGTCAACTTGTGCGCAAACTGTGTGCGCGATTTGTCGGGTTGGTACCCTATGTCCCGCCGGGTTTGCCCGAACTTCACAGGAATTCTCCACTTATTACCGATCGGCCGTGCCCAGAATTCTCGTCCAATTGACCTGTTGCAGAGGGCGTTGGGACGGATACATTCAGCGGCGGTCGACGCGTTCCGGCGCACACCCCCCTCGACTCGGGGGGTGAGGTCTGACCCGGGTCCGCGGAGTGCGGTCCTGCGCAAGGGCCAGCAATAGGGGAGTTAGGAATGGCTCAGGGCACCGTCAAGTGGTTCAACGCGGAGAAGGGGTACGGCTTCATCGCGGTCGACGGTGGTGCGGACGTGTTCGTCCACTACAGTGCGATCCAGATGGACGGTTACCGCACCCTCGAGGAAGGCCAGCGGGTCGAGTTCGAGATCTCGCAGGGCCAGAAGGGCCCGCAGGCGGACATGGTCCGCGTGGCCGTAGGCTGACGCGCCGAACGCGAGGCAGCTGACTGAAATACCGGAGGGCCCGTACCCCGCGAGGGGGCGGGCCCTCTGGCATGTCCGCGGGTTGGTACGCGGGTCGGCCCTCAAGGCTCCCTTGACGCCCGTCGGGCGCTTGCACTCTCATGGGGCGAGTGCTAATTATTGCGTTAGCACTCTGAAGGTGAGAGTGACAGAAGGATCGGGTCGGTGAGGCTCGCCGACGCCGCGCGGGGCAAGGAACCGCACGGTAGGCAGGCCGTCCGTCGCGGGCGCCAGGCGCGGTCCGGAGCAATCCACCCCGTCTTGGGAGGACCACTTCACATGGCCAAGATCATCGCGTTCGACGAGGAGGCGCGGCGCGGCCTCGAGCGCGGGATGAACCAGCTCGCCGACGCCGTCAAGGTCACCCTCGGCCCCAAGGGCCGTAACGTCGTCCTCGAGAAGAAGTGGGGCGCCCCCACGATCACCAACGATGGTGTGTCCATCGCCAAGGAGATCGAACTCGAGGACCCGTACGAGAAGATCGGCGCCGAGCTGGTCAAGGAGGTCGCGAAGAAGACGGACGACGTCGCCGGTGACGGCACGACGACCGCGACCGTTCTCGCCCAGGCGCTGGTCAAGGAGGGCCTGCGGAACGTTGCCGCGGGCGCCAACCCGATGGCCCTCAAGCGCGGCATCGAGAAGGCCGTCGAGGCCGTCTCCGCCCAGCTGCTCGAGCAGGCCAAGGACGTGGAGACCAAGGAGCAGATCGCCTCCACCGCCTCCATCTCCGCCGCCGACACCCAGATCGGCGAGCTCATCGCCGAGGCCATGGACAAGGTCGGCAAGGAAGGCGTCATCACCGTCGAGGAGTCGCAGACCTTCGGGCTCGAGCTCGAGCTCACCGAGGGCATGCGCTTCGACAAGGGCTACATCTCCCCGTACTTCGCGACGGACATGGAGCGTATGGAGGCGTCGCTCGACGACCCGTACATCCTGATCGTCAACTCGAAGATCACCAGCGTGAAGGACCTCCTCCCGCTGCTCGAGAAGGTCATGCAGTCCGGCAAGCCGCTGCTGATCATCGCCGAGGACATCGAGGGCGAGGCGCTGGCGACCCTGGTCGTCAACAAGATCCGTGGCACCTTCAAGTCCGTCGCCGTCAAGGCCCCGGGCTTCGGTGACCGCCGCAAGGCCATGCTCGGCGACATCGCCATCCTCACCGGTGGCACCGTCATCTCCGAGGAGGTCGGCCTCAAGCTGGAGAACGCGGGCATCGACCTGCTCGGCCGCGCCCGCAAGGTCACGGTCACCAAGGACGAGACCACCATCGTGGACGGCGCCGGCGACACCGACCAGGTGCAGGGCCGCGTCAACCAGATCCGCGCCGAGATCGAGTCCTCGGACTCGGACTACGACCGCGAGAAGCTCCAGGAGCGCCTGGCGAAGCTGGCCGGCGGCGTGGCCGTCATCAAGGCCGGTGCCGCGACCGAGGTCGAGCTGAAGGAGCGCAAGCACCGCATCGAGGACGCGGTGCGCAACGCCAAGGCCGCCGTCGAGGAGGGCATCGTCGCCGGTGGTGGCGTGGCCCTGCTGCAGACCGTCTCGGTCTTCGAGAAGCTGGAGCTCGAGGGCGACGAGGCCACCGGTGCCCAGGCCGTGCGCCTGGCCCTGGAGGCCCCGCTGAAGCAGATCGCCGTCAACGCCGGCCTCGAGGGCGGCGTCGTGGTGGAGAAGGTGCGCAACCTGACCCCCGGCCACGGCCTCAACGCCGCGACCGGCGAGTACATCGACCTGATCGCCGAGGGCATCATCGACCCGGCCAAGGTCACGCGCTCCGCGCTGCAGAACGCCGCGTCGATCGCCGCGCTGTTCCTCACCACCGAGGCCGTCATCGCCGACAAGCCGGAGAAGGCCGCTCCGGCGGGCGCCCCGGGCGGCATGCCGGGCGGTGACATGGACTTCTGATCGGCTTCGGCGCCCCGCGCGCCGGTCGGTCATACCGTCCACTGACGACGGCGGGGCGGCACCCTTTCTCCCAGGGGTGCCGCCCCGCCGCCGTGTTTTCTGCCGCCGTGTTTTCCTGCCGTTGCGGCCTTTTGCCGTTGTGGCTTTTTGCGGTTGTGGCTCCTTGCCGTTATGGCTTCTTGCCGTTGTGCCCCGCTGCTTCGAGGGCGGCCCGCAGATGGCCGTTCGCCTCGCCGAGCAGTTTCTCGGCGGTGGGCGCGTCCACGCCGCCGAGGATCGTGAGGATGGCGTTCTTGGCCTCCCAGCCGGTGGCCGCCAGCGCGCTCTCGATCCGCTCGTCCGGGGCGCCGGTCGCCAGCGAAACGATCCGGCGGGTGCGCGCCCGCAGCTTCTCGTTCGAGGCGCGCACGTCGACCATCAGATTCCCGAAGGTCTTGCCCAGCCGGATCATGGTGATGGTCGAGATCATGTTGAGCACGAGCTTCTGCGCCGTACCCGCCTTGAGCCGGGTGGAGCCGGTGAGCAGCTCCGGTCCGACGACCACCTCGATGCCGTGGTCGGCGGCCGCGGCGAGCGCCGAGCCCGCGTTGCACGACAGCCCGACGGTGAGCGCCCCGCGGCGGCGGGCGTGCTCGACGGCTCCCACGGCGTACGGGGTGCGGCCGGAGGCCGAGACGCCCACGACCGCGTCGTCCGGCCCGATCCCGATCCGGTCCAGGTCCTCGGCGGCCAGCTCCGCGCTGTCCTCCGCGCCCTCCACGGACGACACCACGGCGGTCTCCCCGCCCGCGATCAGGCCGACCACCCGGTCCGGCCGGGCGTTGAACGTGGGCGGGCACTCGCTCGCGTCGAGCACCCCGAGCCGCCCGGCGGTGCCCGCGCCCGCGTAGACCAGCCGCCCGCCGCCCGCCATGCGCGCGGCGATGCCGTCGATGGCGGCGGCGATCCGGGGGAGCTGGGCGGCGACGGCGGCGGGAACTCCGGCGTCCTCGGCATTCATGACGCGGGCGATCTCGACGGTGTCGAGCCGGTCGATCTCGGCGAGTTCGGGGCGGAAGGCCTCGGTGGTGAGGGTCTCCAGCTGGGCGCGGAGCTGTTGCTGCTGTTGTTGAGGTTGCTGCTCGGCGGCGGAAGTCATGGCGAAGCGGCTCTTTCCCTACGTGAGCGTGACGGTGGGGGGTGGTGGCGACGGCGCGCGGGCGCCGGTCGATCTCAGCGGTGGCGCGGGCGGGGGTCGTGCCGGTGCGCGAGGGCCTCGTACGAGGCGGACAGGGCGGGCGCCGCACTCTCGTACGTGCGCTGCGCCACGCCTATGAACAGGCAGTCCACCACCAGCAGCTGGCTGGTGCGGCTGGACATGGCCGCCGGGCGCAGCTCGCTCTCGCGCGCGGTGGAGGTGGTGAGGACGAGGTCCGCGTACTGCGCGATCTCGCCGTCCGGACGGCCGGTGATCGCGATGGTGGTCGCCCCGCGCTCGAAGGCGACGCGCAGTGGCTCGATGACGTCCGTCGTCCGCCCCGAATGGGTGATCGCGAGCGCGACGTCGTGGGAGTGGAGCTGTACGGCGTTGGTGACGGCCAGGTGCGGATCGGCGTGCGCGTGCGCGATCAGGCCGATCCGCAGCAGCTTCTGGACCAGGTCCTGGGCGACCAGGTTCGACGCGCCGATGCCGTACACGTCGATCCGGCGGGCGGCGGCGACCGCGGCGACCGCGGCCTCGACCTGGCCGGTGTCGAGCCCCGCGGCGGTGTCGGCCAGACACTGCTGTTCCTCCTGCGCGAGCTTGGTGATCACGTCGCCGATCGGGTCGTCGACCGCGATGTCCGCCGTGACGGCCGGGGCCCGGCCCGCGGCCTGCTGTGCGGCGAGCGCGGCGAGCGCGAGGCGCAGATCGCGGTATCCGGGGTAGCCGAGCAGCCGGGAGGTGCGTACGACGGTGGCTTCGCTGGTACCGGTGCGCTCGGCGAGCCCGGTGACGGTGAGCGCCGCGCAGCCCGCAGGGTCGCCCGCGACGGCCTCGGCGACGCGCTGCATCGAGCGGGTCATGGAGGGGCCCAGGGTGCGGACCTTCGCCGCGAGCGCGGAGGGGGCGGGCACGGCGGGGTCGGTGAGGGGAGTGAAAGTTTCCTTCAACTTGCTACTCACATCTGAAAACTATTTCCGGCCACGAGGCCCGTCAAGACTGCGCGCGGAGGGCCTTTTATGCGCCTCCCCCGCGCGGGAAGGCGGCGCGGCGAAGCAAAGGTGACAATGGGACCCATGAAGCTCGAACACGCACTGCACGCGGCACGGGCGCTCGTCCTGGCCGATCTCGCGGCGGGAGACGTCGCCCACGCCGACATCGTCTCGCTCGTCGAGGACGCCATCACGCACCGCCGCTGGTGGGTCGAGCAATGGCCGGAAGGCGTGGCGTACGTCGCCGGTCTGGTCGCCCAGGACGTCCAGGACGCCCTGCTGGAGCGCTACGGCCGCTGGCCCCTGTGCCCCGTCTGCACCCGGGGCGGCGATCTCCACGCCCTCGACGTGGAACCCGAACTGGGCCCCGACCCGCACTGGGTCTGCGGCAAGACGGCGGTTGCGGTGGCCCCCGTGGGCTCGTTGGGGACCACCCTCTGATGGCCGTACTGATCGACCCGCCCTCGTGGCCGGGCCACGGCCGCATGTGGTCCCACCTGGTGAGCGACGTCTCGTACGACGAACTCCACGCCTTCGCCACCCGCATCGGCGCCCCACGCCGCGGCTTCGACCGCGACCACTACGACGTCCCCAGCGACCTCTACGCGCGGGCGGTGCGGGCGGGGGCGGAGGAGGTCGGCAGCAAGGAGCTGCTGCGGCGCCTTACGGCGGCGGGCCTGCGCCGCCGCCGGGGACCTGCGGCGCGCGGCTGAGGGCTTACCGGACCTGGCTGGACGCCTCTGCCTCGCGTGCAGGGGCCGAGGTCTGCCCGGCGGCGATCACGCGCGACGCCCCCTCCGTGCGGTGCAGCCGCGCGGCGATCGCCGTGGTCACGATGCCCGTACCGGCCAAGGCCGCGCCCGTCCAGGCCACTGCCGGGTAGCCCCAGCCCGCGTCGATGACCAGGCCACCGAGCCAGGGGCCCACCGTGTTGCCGATGTTGAAGGCGGACGTGGTGGTCGCGCCCGCGAGCGTCGGGGCGGCGTTCGCGACGTTGAACATGCGGGCGTTGAGCGCGGGCGCGGTGAAGAAGGCGGTGAAGCCGAGCAGCAGCGCCAGGCCCACGGCCGCGACCGGGCTGTGCGCGGTCAGCGCCAGGACGCTCAGCACCACCGTCGAGGCGGTGATGCCGCCGTACATCGTCCCGAACAGGTGCGCGTCCGCGATCCGCCCGCCGAGCGCCGTACCGATCAGCGCGCCGACGCCGAACAGCGCCAGCACGGTCGGCACCCAGCCCTCGTCCAGCCCCGCCACGTCGGTGAGCAGCGGCCCGAGATACGAGAACAGGCAGAAGACCGCGCCTCCGCTCAGCGCGGTGGTGACCAGCGCGAGCCAGACCTGCCGGTCCCGGTAGATCCGCAACTCGGCGCGCAGCCGCGGCCGGTCCTCCCCGGTCGGCGCCTCCGTACGCGGTACGAGCGCGATCACCCCGATCAGCCCGACCACCGACAGCCCTGCCACCGCCCAGAAGGCCGCTCGCCACCCGGCGTGCTGCCCCAGGAACGCCCCGGCCGGAACCCCGGCGATGTTCGCGATGCTGAGCCCGCCGACCATCACCGCCATGGCCCGCGCCCGCGCGTTCACCGGCACCAACGAGACGGCCACCGCGGCGCCCACGGCCCAGAACCCGGCACACGCGAGCGCGCTCACCACCCGCGACGCGAACAACACCCCGTACGACGGCGCCACCGCCCCCGCGACCTGCCCGAGCCCGAAGACGGCGAGCAGCGCGATCAGGGTCGTCCGCCGCGGCAGTCGCAGGGTGGCCGCCGCGAGCACCGGCGCCCCGACCACCATCCCGATCGCGAACGCCGATATCAGCAGCCCGGCCGTGGGGATCGTCACCCCCATGTCTGCTGCGACGGGTTGCAGCAGCCCGGACAGCATGAATTCGGAGGTCCCGAGGGCGAAGACGGACAGGCCAAGTACATAAACGGCGATGGGCATGCCGACGTCAACGCCGCCGGCCTGTCGGCCATTCCTCGGCTGGGGCGTTCCCCATCTCCCGAACATTCACTCGAAGTGATGGCGTGGGGGGCTGAGGCCTGGCGTGGTTACGGAGAGTGATGAAGAATCGAGATGTGAACCCGCCGAGGGGAGGTGGGTGTTGAGGCATTACGGGGGGAGCGATCGCCATGCCGACCGCCATGGCCGAGGACATCACTGAGGACGCGACCGAGAACACGATCAACGAATCGAATGGCCCAGACCTCCTGGACGAATGGGCCGCTCACCTCGCCGCCACCGCACCGGGCCCGCACACCGCATCGGTTCTGCCGGTCCTGCGCGCGGAGGAGCTGTCGCATACCGGCCGTATCGATGCCCTGAAGGCACTGGAACGCCACGCCGCCTGGATCCAGGCCCAGCAGGCGGACATTCTCGCCGCGCTGGAATCCGACGCCTGGACCTCGATCCCACCGGCAGGATGGGATCGCAATACCGAGGCCGCCTGGAACTTCACCTGTGAGGAAGTGGCCTGTGCCCTGAAGCTCTCCGGTACGACGGCCGCCAAGCGCCTGGAAGTCGCACGCCAGTTGGCCAGCCGTTACCCGCCCACACGCGCCCTCCTGGCCCAGGGCGAGATCTCCTACTTACAGGCCGCAGCGGTCACCGAAGCCTGTGCCGTCCTCGCTCCCGAGGTCGCGGAGCAGGTCGAGGCGGCCGTGCTGCACAAGCTGCCGGCCATGACCACCGGCCAGACCCGCCGCGCCTTGGCCCGCGAGATCGTCCGAGCCGATCCCGACGGCGCCGAGGAGCGGCACCAAGCCCGCAAGCGACAGCGGCAGATGGTCCACTACCCGCAGGACGACGGCATGGCCATGTGGGGCGCGGTCCTCCCGGCCGAACAGGCCGCAGCCATGACCGCCGCGGTCGACACCCACGCCGCCACCCTCCCCGACGAGGGCCGCACACTGGAACAGAAGCGGGTCGACGCGCTCTACGACCTCGTCGTCAACCGCACCGCAAGCAGCCCCGAACCCTCAGGCGGCCGCTCGGCGGCGGTGGTCCAGGTGACCGTCCCCCTGGACGTCCTGATCGGTGACAACGACGACCCCGCCCACCTCAAGGGCTATGGGTACATCACCGCCGGTCAGGCCCGCGGGGTCGCCTTCGCCGAAGGCACCGTCTGGCGTCGCCTGATCACCCATCCCACCACCGGGATGCTGATCAAAACCGACCCCACCACCTACAAGCCCACCGCCGAAGTCGAGCGCCACGTCATCGCCCGTGACGCCCACTGCACCTTTCCCACCTGCAACATGCCCGCCAACCGCTGCGACCTCGACCACGTCGAACCCTTCAACCACACCGACCCCACCGCAGGAGGCCAAACCACCCCCGACAACCTCACCACCCTCTGCAGACGCCACCACCTGATGAAAACCCACCACCCCGGCTGGGCCCTGAAACGCGACTCCGAATCCGGCACCACCACGTGGACCGCCCCCACAGGCCACACCTACACCAACCGCCCGCACGATTACCGGTGAGTGACCAGCATGACGGAATGGCAGATCAACCACGCCCCGGAGTGGAAGGTGCGTCGCATCGAGGACGGCGGCCTTGCCCTCCCTCTCCACATCAGCAGAGGCGATCAGCGCCTCGGCACTGCCGAGCTGCGACTGACCCCCACCGCGGCGGAGCACCTGCACGCGGCCCTGTGCTACGCGCTCGACGGCCAGTTCCCGCCCGGCACCGCCCCGGACTGCCGCAAGCCGATCCGCTACCCGGGTCGCCGTTAGAGGTGCCCCGTGTCCACTTCATGTTCATGGGCGCCGTCCTCGACATAGGCGAGGAGTCGTCCACCCCTGCTCTCGGCGACCCGCAGCGCGTCTGTCAATGCCTCCGCCAGTCGGCAGGCCAGGAAGCGAAGCTCTACGACGCCAACCTTCTCGTTGGCAAGCAACCTCTTTGCATGCCCGAGCAGTTGGGCTCCCATGTCGAGTTGTAGCGCCTCGATCTCATCTGCCTTCCGGCTCAACCGGCTGTTGTCGTCGTCAGTCGACACGTAACAGGGCTTGCCCTCTGGGCCGGACCACGGCAGGAGGCGTAGGCCGTTCATGACATCAGCTCCACTCAGCTGTTCCCGGTATCCCCTGATGGGCACCGTGTGTAGTCAATTGGTGACCAGGGCAACGCGGTAGCCAATAGAATGAGACGCCTTAAACGGCAGCGCGCAAGTCTGCGACCTGCTGTGATGCTGGCCGTGATCAGATAGCGAGAGGTCACAGCAGTGGACGAGACAACCCCACCCGCTCACTTGAATCCGCTCCAGCGCTTCGGCCGTGACGTCAAGCAGGTACGTCTCGCCCGCAAGCTCACGCAGAAGCGCCTTGGCCAAGCGGCCGGCTACTCGGAGGCGTACGTCAGCAGGGTGGAAGCCGGGAAGCTCCTGCCCAGACCGAGTGAGAAGTTCGCGAAGGGGTGCGACACCGCGTTCGGCACAGGGCAGTTGTTCGCGGACATGCTCCGGAGGATCGACGAGGGCGACCATCCTTCGTGGTTCACCCCGTACCTCAACCTGGAGCGCAAGGCGTCGCGGGTGCTGGACTACTCGGCGAATCTCGTGATCGGCATTCTCCAGACGAAGGACTACGCAGGAGCTATCTTCCGCGCGTACTTCTCGCAGGAAGAGGCCGAGGTGATCGAGGGCAAGGTCGCAGCGCGACTGAGTCGGCGTGAAGTGTTCGAGTTGGAGACGCCGCCGCTCCTATGGGCCATCCTGAACGAGGCGTGCCTACGAACGGTCGTAGGCGGTGCCGACGTCATGGGAGGGCAGCTTGAGTACCTCCTGACGGCTGCTGCGTCACCGCACATCACGCTTCAGGTCCTGCCGTTCTCGGCTGGCGCTCCAGCCGCTTCGACGAAGCCCTTCACATTGCTGCGCTTCCCGGACTCGCCCACGGTGCTCTACACCGAGACCCGGGTAGGAGGGAGGATGCACGACTCTCCTCGGACGGTCGCCTCAGCCCTGGATGACTATGATCTGCTCAGGGCGCATGCGCTGTCCCCGGACCGATCACTGACACTGATCAAGACGCTGGCGAAGGAGTACCGCGCATGAGTGCCGATTTCGATCTCACCGCTGCCGAGTGGGTCAGGTCCTCTTACAGCGACGCCAACGGCGGCCAATGTGTGGAGTTCTCCCGCACATTTGCCCAGACTCACGACGTTGTCCCGGTCCGTGACTCCAAGAACCCGCACGGTCCGGAGCTGATCGTCTCCACAGACGGCTGGTCGTTGTTCGTCACCGCTCTCATACGTGGAGCGTTCGCCGCCGCTTGACCCAGGTGTCTTAGACGTCGCTTGTCATGGTGCTGTAGTTCGTTCATCGGTGTACGGCGGACTTGGCGACCCGGTTGTTTGAGGCAGCCGTTGTCGCAGTCACTGGGCTGTGCCGGTCAGCAACCAACGACGTACACGCACCTCCAGTAGCATCCGTGTACCTCCTGGGCGAGTGGGAGCGGTTACGTCCCACCCGTACTTCTCCTTGAACGCGGTCACGACCTCAGGCGGGAACCGGTCGCCGATCAGCGATACGTCGCCTTCGGCGACGACCGGGAACCGGCCGTCCTCCAAGGCGAGGGAGACGCGCGGTTCGGTCTGGACATTCCTGACCTTGATTGAGTTCTGATCGACACCGATCCACCATCTGGAGGTGTCGTAGACGAACCAGACGGGCGTCACATGCGCAGATCCATCCGGACGAACAGTGCACAGCCAGACGTTCCTCTCCTTGGCCAAGCGCATGCGGACGGCTGACCCTGGCACACTCGCAAGATCATTCACCCGTCCATTCGACCAATACTCCCGATGAAGCACATCGGGCTGTGGCACGGACCAACGTCCTAGGTCTCAGCAGCCAACAGAAACGACCGCTTAGCTTGAATTGCAACCGTCATTCCTGCGACGCGCATGAGCGGCAGACTGAAGTCGCCGGCGTCGCCTCGTCAGAGCCAATGTAGAGCTGAGCCTTGCCCTTGACCCATGGGTCAAGGCTTAGTGTCCGGCCATGAACGCGACTCATTGTCTTGTACGTCTGGCCCGCCGCCCGCTGGATCGCCGAAATGGCTAGGCGCCCAGCAGCTCCAGCTCCGTGGTCATGTTGCGGCGGGCCGCCGGTTCCCAGCGGTCGTGGCCGATCCGGGTGCGGAACAGGCAGGGCAGGCCCAGGAGGTGGCGGAGGACGTTGGCGCGGCCCTCGCGGAAGGTGTCGTCGGGGACGAAGGCGTACTCCTCGCGGACCGCCGCCGCGTACGCGCTGTAGTCCTCGGGTGAGCCCGCCAGCACGGCCAGGTCGGCGTCGCAGAGGACTTCGCCGTTGCTGTCGCCCTCGGCGGGGTCGTGGTCGGTGGTGAGGCGGACGAGGCGGGCGGTTTCGGCTACGCGGGCCTCTGGGACCCCCGCTTCCGGGAGGGCGCGTTCGGCGAGGCGGGCGCTGCGTTCCTCGTTGGTCGAGCGGTCGGGGAGGTAGACCGCGTCGTGGAACCAGGCCGCCAGGCGGATCGCGTCGGGGTCGGGGGCCTCGGTGTGCTCCAGCAGCTCGTCCACGCGGTCCAGCACGGCGATCAGGTGGTCGGTGGTGTGGTAGCGGCGCTGGGGTTCGGCCCAGCGGGAGAGGAGGTCGCGGCCGTAAGGGTCCGGGTCGGGGGAGGTGGCGTCGCGGGCGCTGTTGAGGAGGAGCGTCCAGCGGTTGAGGAGCGCGGGGTGGTCGGACATGGCCCCATTGTGTGGGGTGCGGGGTTGCGGGTGGTGGGCGGTGTGGCAAGCTATGCGGCATGTCTAGACCAATTCTCGAGGTTATCGCCCTCAATCCGGAGGACGCGATCGCGGCAGAGGCCGGAGGGGCGGACCGTCTTGAGCTGGTCACCGATATGGCCGCCGATGGGCTGACGCCCTCCCGGGAGACCTTCGCCGCCGTCCGTTCGGCGGTGGATCTGCCGGTGCGGGTGATGCTCCGCGCCTGCGACGGGTTCGCGGCGGGGGACGCCGCGGCCGTCGACGCGCTGTGCCGCAAGGCCGCCGCGCTGCACGCGGAGGGTGCGGACGAGTTCGTGCTCGGGTTTCTCGATGCCGACGGTCTGGCGGACCTGAACGCCATTGCCACCCTGGTCGAGGTCATCGGCGCCGGGCCGGGCGTGGACGAGAGCCGCTGGACCTTCCACCGGGCCATCGACCGCGCCGCCGACCGCGACGTGCTCCGTCGGCGGCTGGCCGGGCTGCCTGGTCTGGATACGTATCTCACCGCCGGTTCCGCCCATGGCGTCGACCACGGCCTGCCGACCCTCCGGGCCGAGGCCGCGCGTGGCGGGGCGCCGGGGTACGAGGCGCGGATCATGGTCGGGGGAGGGCTTCGCCTCGACCACCTCCCCGAGCTGCGCGCCGCGGGCATCACCGCCTTCCACATCGGCAGCGCGGCCCGGCCCGGCGGATGGCACGGCTCGGTGGACGCGGTCGCCGTCGGACAGTGGCGCCTCGCGCTCGACGCCCCGGTGCCGGTGGGCTGAGCGGCCCGTTCCGGGGGCCGCGCCCACCTCCACCCACCGGGGGCTACGACGCGATTCGCTCCGGCAGGGGCGCCGCGTGGATCACCGTCAGGCCCGAGACGGCTCGGGTCAGGGCGACGTACAGGCGGCGCAGGCCGGTGCGTTCGTCGGGTTCGCCGTCGACCACGGCGGCCGGTTCGTCCAGCACCACGTAGTCGTACTCCAGACCCTTCGCCAGCGTCGCGGGCACCAGGGTCAGCCGGGCCTCGGGGCTGGTCTCCTCGCCGGGGGCGAGGTGGGTCAGGCCCTCCGCCGCGAGGGCGGCGGCCAGGGCCGGGATGCGGGCGTCGGCCGCGATGAGGCCGATGGAGCCCTCGTGCGTCAGGGCCTCGTGGCAGGCGGCGATCACGGCCGCGTCGAGTTCCGCCGGGTCCACGGCCCGTACGGCGAAGTCGCCCGCCGCCTCACGGATCGAGGTGGCCTCCGACAGGCCGGGCGCGATGGCGGGCAGCAGCCGCGACGCGTACGCGATCACCTCGCGCGGCACCCGGAAGCCCTGAGTCAGCTCCTCGACGGCGGAGCCGGGTTTGCCCAGGTGGGTGAGGGCCTCCTCCCAGTTGTCCGTGGCCCAGGGGGTGGTGCCCTGGGCGAGGTCGCCGAGGATGGTGGCGGAGCCGGTGGTGCAGCGGCGGCCGACGGCGCGGTACTGCATGGGGGACAGGTCCTGCGCCTCGTCCAGGACCACATGGCCGAGGGAATGCGTGCGTTCGATGAGGTCGGCGGCCTCGTCGACGAGCACCGCGTCCGGCGGGGACCACTTCGCGGACTTCACGCTGCGCGGCGGCTTGGCCCACAGGATGGTCTTCTGTTCGTCGGCGGTGAGGATGCCGTCGGCGTGGGCGGCCAGGAAGTCGGCGTCGGAGAGCAGCCGCAGCACGAGTTTGGCGGGGTCGACGGGCGGCCAGATGGCCTTGACGGCCGCCTTCACGGCGGGGTTGCGGGCGACCGCGTCCTGCACGCGGTCGTCAGGGGCCTCGCCCGCCTGCTCCATGCGGACCAGGACGGCGTGGGCGATGCGCTGCGGCAGGGCTTCGCGGGCCGCGCCGTAGCGGATGTCACGGGCCAGCAGTTCCGCCACGATCTCCTCGATCTCGTACGCCGGTACCCGCCAGCGGCGCGAGCCGCGGACCACGACGCACGGTTCGGTGGGCGGGGTGACGTGCGAGCGCAGGGCCCGGCGCAGCACCTCGGCCATGCGGGCGTCGCCCTTGATGCGGGCCACGTCGGCATCGTCGGCGCCACGCACCTCGACGCCCGTGGCGGGGCGCGCCACCAGGTCCTCGACGGTGGCCTGGGCGACCTGCAACTCGCCCAGCGCGGGCAGGACTTGCTCGATGTAGTGGAGGAAGGAGCGGTTCGGGCCGACCACGAGGGTGCCGGAGCGGGCCAGCCGCTCGCGGTGGGCGTAGAGCAGATAGGCGACCCGGTGCAGGCCGACCGCCGTCTTCCCGGTGCCCGGCGCCCCCTGGACGCAGACGGTGCCGCCGATTCCGGCGCGGACGATCTCGTCCTGTTCGGGCTGGATCGTCGCGACGATGTCCCGCATGGGGCCGACGCGCGGCCGTTCGATCTCGGACTGGAGCAGCTTGCTGGTCTGCTCTGCCTCGGCGGGGTCGGAGAGTTTTTCGTCCTCGTACGCGGTCAACTCGCCGCCGGTGTAGCCGAAGCGGCGGCGCAGCGCGACGTCCATGGGCGTCTTCTTGGACGCCTGGTAGAAGGGCTGCGAGACGGGGGCACGCCAGTCGATGACCATGGGGTCGCCGTCGGCGTCGTGCACATGGCGGCGGCCGATGTAGAAGGACTCGCCGTCGGCCCCCTCCGCCGCTTCCGCGCCCGGTGCGTGCAGATAGTCGAGGCGGCCGAAGAAGAGCGGGGTGTGGGAGAGGTCGGCGAGGGCCTTGATGCGCTCGGCGACCTGGTGGTGCAGGGCCGCGGCGTTGACCCAGTTGGCGGCGACGTCCCGGAGGTCGAGGGCCTCCACGTCGGCGCGCATGGCGCGCAGGGCGGCGCGGGAGGCGGCGAGATGGGCGCGTTCCCGCGCCAGGGGGTTCGCGAGCGGGTCTGGCAGCGGGTCTGTCAGCGAGTCTGTCAGCGAGTCTGTCAGGGGTCCTGGCTGGTCAGGGGCGTGCGAGGGCACGGCGTAGCCTCCGGCGGGTACACGAAGCGGGTTGCGGCACGGCGGTGCGTACGTACATACGTACGTCGGTACGTATGTACGTACGACGAGATGCCGACCGGTTTCCGTCCGGGCGGCGGCTCTCCCCGGCGGGAGGCGGCAGACGGGGGATTCTAGCCAGGGCGTGGACGGTGCGCGAACGGTTTATGACGCGGCCGTGCCTGCCGCTGCCATGGAGCGTCAGGCACGCGCACCGTGTCAGGCACGCGCACCGTGTCAGGCGAGCCCCAGGGCGCGGAAGGTGACCCGCTGGTTGAACCACAGCAGCGTCACCGTCGTCGCGGACATCAGAACGGCGAGGACCAGATGTCCGGCCACCGAGGTGACCGGGGTGCCGAGCGCGCCGAGTACGAGGTGGACTCCGAGGCGGAGCCCGACCAGGCCGACAGCGATCTTGCGGGTGTTCGCCTTCTTGAGCATGGCCCGCACCAGCTTTGCCCTGCGCCGCAGCACGGTGGCGCCGACGGCGATGTTCACCACGCCGATCGCGACGAGGATCATCCACGCCCCGTGCCAGGCCCTGCCCAGGTCGTACGCGCCGCCCAGCACGCCCTCGAAGAGGAAGAACCAGACCGGAAGCGGTCTGATGCCGGAGAGATCCGGTGCGGTGGTCGCGGTCTGTCGTCTGAGGATGCTGATGCCCATGGTCCCCGGCCCCCATTTTCGGCTTCGTGCGGCTTATTCCGGCGTCTTCCGGCGTCTTCCGGCTTCGGATTCTTCCGGGCGGGGACCGCTGGGGGCAGGGTCGGCTATCACCGGTCGCTCATGACACAAGTCATGGGCGGGGGCGGCCTCTTCAGACGTCCTCGTCGGCGAGCAGCGCGCTCGCGTCCACGATCCGGTACGCGTACCCCTGCTCGGCCAGGAACCGCTGGCGGTGTGCCGCGAAGTCCTGGTCGATGGTGTCGCGCGCGACGACCGAGTAGAAGACCGCGGGGTGGCCGTCGGCCTTCGGCCGCAGCACCCGGCCGAGCCGCTGGGCCTCCTCCTGGCGGGAGCCGAACGTGCCGGAGACCTGGATGGCGACGGTGGCCTCAGGGAGGTCGATGGAGAAGTTGGCGACCTTCGAGACGACGAGGACGGACAGCTCGCCCTCCCGGAAGGCGTTGAACAGCTTCTCGCGCTGCGCGTTGGTCGTCTCGCCCTTGATCACGGGCGCGTCCAGATGCTCGCCCAGCTCGTCGAGCTGGTCGATGTACTGGCCGATGACCAGCGTCTGCTGCCCCTTGTGCTTGGCCACCAGCGCCTCGGTGATCCGCTGCTTGGAGGCGGTGGTGGCGCAGTAGCGGTACTTCTCCTCGGTCTCGGCGGTCGCGTACGCCAGCCGCTCGGTCTCGGTGAGGTTGACGCGGACCTCGACGCAGTCGGCGGGCGCGATGTAGCCCTGCGCCTCGATCTCCTTCCAGGGCGCGTCGAAGCGCTTGGGGCCGATGAGCGAGAAGACGTCGGACTCGCGGCCGTCCTCCCGTACGAGGGTGGCGGTCAGGCCGAGGCGGCGGCGGGCCTGCAGGTCCGCCGTGAACTTGAAGACCGGCGCGGGCAGCAGATGCACCTCGTCGTAGATGATCAGACCCCAGTCGCGGGAGTCGAACAGCTCCAGGTGCGGATAGATGCCCTTCCGCTTGGTGGTGAGCACCTGGTACGTGGCGATGGTGATCGGGCGGATCTCCTTCCTCGTACCGCTGTACTCGCCGATCTCCTCCTCGGTGAGGGAGGTGCGGCGCATCAGCTCGTGCTTCCACTGGCGGGCCGAGACGGTGTTGGTGACCAGGATCAGCGTGGTCGACTTCGCGGTGGCCATCGCACCCGCCCCGACCAGCGTCTTCCCGGCCCCGCAGGGCAGGACGACGACGCCGGAGCCGCCGTGCCAGAAGCCCTCGACGGCCTGGGTCTGGTACGGGCGCAGTGCCCAGCCGTCCTCGCGCAGCTCGATGGCGTGCGCCTCGCCGTCCACGTAACCGGCCAGGTCCTCGGCGGGCCAGCCCAGCTTGAGCAGCGTCTGCTTGATCTGGCCGCGCTCGGAGGGGTGGACGACGACCGTGTCCGGGTCGATACGGGCCCCGACCAGCGGCTGGACCCGCTTCGACCGCAGGATCTCCTCCAGCACGGGACGGTCGCTGGTCTCCAGGACCAGCCCGTGCGTGGGGTGCTTGAGCAGGCGCAGCCGCCCGTAGCGGGCCATCGTCTCGGCGACGTCGACGAGCAGGGCGTGCGGTACGGGGTAGCGCGAGAACTCCACGAGCGCGTCCACGACCTGCTCGGCGTCATGCCCGGCGGCGCGCGCGTTCCACAGGCCGAGCGGGGTCACCCGATAGGTGTGGATGTGCTCGGGGGCGCGCTCCAGCTCGGCGAACGGAGCGATGGCGCGGCGGCACGCTTCCGCCTGCTCGTGGTCGACCTCGAGCAGGAGCGTCTTGTCGCTCTGGACGATGAGCGGTCCGTTCACGCGCCTGAGTCCTTTCGTGTCGCCGGGGCCAAAGCCCCAGTGTCCCTCATCGGCCGGGCACGGCGGAGGGGCACAGGGATACTCCGCACGGCCAGGGGCAAGCGGGGACACAGAGGAGGGCCGGAACGAGGGTGGGAGGTAGGTCCCTGTGATCAGCATCGCTGGGTGGGAGATCCGGCGGACGATGAAGAGGACGCCGACGAAGAGGACGCCGACGAAGAGGACGCCGACGAAGAGGACGCCGACGAAGAGGACGCCGACGAAGAGCGCGACGACGAAGAGCGCGACGACGAAGAGGACGCCGACGAAGAGCACGAAGAGCACGACGGGTACTTCGAAGGGGAAGGCCGGGGCGTCGGCGGGCGCGAAGTTGTCGGGCGCGAAGAAGAAGCCGTTCGGCGCGCCCGCCAAGAAGACCGGTGCGGTGGCCGCCAAGGCTGCCGGCCGTAAGCCACAGGGCTCACCGGCCTCCGCCGCGCCCTCGGCGTCCCCGCCCCTGCAGCGCGATTCGTTCGGTTCCCGCGCCGGGCGGGTGCTGGTGCTGCTGCTGGCGTTCGTCTGCATGGTCGGGTTCGCGGCGGCGCTCGCCAAGGCCACGCTCGTGCCGTCGCCGGGGTCCAGCGATCTCGTGCACACCAATCTGCGCCCCGGCGATTCGCTGCGTACCTACGTCAACCAGCCCGCCTTCCGGGACACGGTGAAGCAGATCGGCGGCAATGTGCTGCTCGGCGCGCCCTTCGGGGTGCTGCTGCCGATGCTCGTGCCGAAGGCGCGGGGCGCGGTGCGGGTGGTGCTGGTGACGTCGCTGGTGATGGTGCTGGTCGAGACCGCACAGGGCGCGATCGTCGAGGGCCGGGCCTTCGACGTCGATGACGTCATCCTGAACACGTCGGGCGCCCTGCTCGGCTACGTCCTCATCGGCCGCCGCCTCGGTCACGCCCTCCACCCGCGCCGTCGGCACTGGTGGCAGCGGCGGGGCAGCTCCGCCTGAGCTGTCGTCCTGATCCGCTTCGCCTAGCCCGCTTCGTCGGCCAGTTCCGCGACGCCGGTGATGCGGTGGAGGGGGTACGTGCGGACCTCGTCGGCGGTGTGGTCGTACGCCGTGACGTAGCCGCCCTCGACGCGGACCGGCGCGATGACGCGCTGGCTGGCGGCGCCGTCCGCGTTGACGTAGCCGATCCAGACGGCGGAGCCGGTGAGGGCGGCGGCCTGCATGGTGGCGAGGGTGTCGGCGGAGGTGGTGCGGGGGAGACGGCCGCCGGCTGTAGGAGCAGAGGTGGCGGCCGTGGCATCCGTGGTGGCCGGGGGCTTGTGGGGCGCGGTCGCGGCGAGGTCGCCGGCGCGGATGGCGCGTACCGCCGCGCCCAGCAGGGTGGCGTCGGGGACGGGCGGGCCGTCCGGGACCGGCGCGGGGGGCGTACGGGGCGGGGTGCGCTGGGCCTCGGCGCGGGTGACCAGGACGTCGCCCTCGGCGGATTCGGCGGCCGGTGCGTACCCCATGGCGCGCAGCCCCTCCAGCAGCGCGTCCGGCGGTGCCTGGGCGGCCAGCACGGTGGGGGCGAGGCGGCGCAGCCGCAGGCCCGCGGAGCGGCGGTCGGCCAGGATCTCGGCGAGCAGGGTCTCGTCGTCGCAGCGCAGATAGGCGGAGGCCGCGCCGATGCGGAGGTGTCCGTGCTTACGGGCGATGTCGTCGATCAGGTACGTGAGGGGCTGCGGCACCGGGGTGCGGGAGTGCGCGGTGAGGAAGGTGTGCAGGTCGTCGGCGGCCTGCCCGGCGTCCAAGGCGCGGCGTACGGAGGCGGGTGTGAAGCGGTAGACGGTCGCGCCGCCCTTGGATTCGACCTCGGCGAGGATCCCGAGCGCGTCGGCGAGCGGCCGCTCCAGCGGGCCGGGGGCGACGGCGGTCAGGTCGGCCTGGAGGAGTACGTGGTCGAGGGGTTCGGGCAGGAGCGGGGCGAGGAGCCGCCCGGCCTCGGCGGCGAGGGCGGCGGCCTCCGCGGGGGTCGTCGCGGACTCGGTGGCTGGCGCGGTCGGATCCGTTGCCCCTTCGGTCGCCGGGCCGAGGAGCGCGCGGCCGTGGGCCGAGAGCGCGGCGCGGCCGGTGATGCCGAGCAGTTCGGCCTCGCCGAGGGTCCAGCGCGCCAGCCGTGACCGCAGATCGTCCCTGGTGGTGGGGGAGGGGGCGGTCGGCCCCGGGGCCCCCGCAGGGCCCGCCGCTCCGGCCGGGGCTCGGTGGGCCGGGCGTTCCCAGCGGAGCCGGGTCAGCAGCGTGTCGGGGTCGGGGGCGGCGCCGGGTGGGAGGGTGGCGAGGAGTCCGAGGACCCGCCGGCGGACCTCGGGGGCCGGGGAGCGGTCCAGGTCGGCGCCGAGGGCGGAGAACGTACGGCCCCTGGAGTCACGCCCGCCGACCAGGCCCGACGTACGGGTCGCGGCGAGCCAGGCGGTGGCGAGCGCGGCCCAGCGCTGCTCGGCGGGCAGCCGCAGCCAGTCGTCGTACGCGGGGGTGGGCGCGTACCGCTCGTCGGTCTCGCCGTCGGAGGCCAGCAGCCCGGCCGCGTACGCCAGCTCGATCCAGAAGGCGGCCACCGGCTCGGAGACGTCCAGCGCGACGGCGGTCCGCTTGAGGTCGCGCACGCTCAGCCCGCCCGCGCGCAGCACCGGCGGTCCGGCGCTCTCCCACTCCCCCAGCAGCTCCTCGACGGTGGCCAGGGCGGTGAACGCCTGCCCGGCCGCCGCTTTGTCCACAGCCTGTGGATCGTGCTGGGCGGTGGACGCCAGCGGCGGAGCCACCGGCTCGGGGACGCGGTGGGCGCGGCCGCCGCGCAGATGCAGGGCGACCTCGCGGGGCAGGACGACGTTGCGCGGACCGGACGGCAGCAGCAGACCGCGGTCCAGCAGCCAGGCGACGGGCGGAGTGGGGGAGGCGACGGACACCTCCCCGTACGGCGGGCCCCAGGTCAGCTTGGCGAGCACGGCGACCGCGTCGTCGGGTGCCCCGGCGAGCAGCGCCGCCATCCGGTCGCGGTCGTCGAACAGCTCGGTCAACGCGGCGACGGCCGTCACCGGATCGTGGGTGGCCGGCAGCCCGGCGGCCGCCAGCAGTTCCTGAAGCCGCCCCGGCGACATCCCGGCCGTGGCCTCGTGCACGGTGGGCCCGAGCCCGGTCGGGGAAGGGGAGGCGGGGGAGGGGGCGAGCAGTTCGCGGGCGGTACGGACCAGGCGGAGCCGGTCGTCCCCACCCCAGACCAGCGCCTGCGCGCGCAGCGTGGCGACGGCGCGCGGCAGCTCGGCGGCGACCCGCTCGCGGAGCGCGGCGGCGGGGGCATCGGCGTCGGCGGCGGCGGCGTCGTCCCCCGTCATCAGGGCGCTCAGCGTCTCGTACGGACACGGGTCCGGCGCGACCGCCAGGGCCTCGGCGGTCTGGAGGGCGAAGCGGTCGAGTCGTTCGACCGCCCGTACGACCGAGGCGCGGGTGCCCGCCCGGGTGGCGAGCTGAGTGAGGTCGCCCGGGACGGGGGACAGCAGATCGGGGCGGGCGCGCAGCAGCGCGGTGAGGGCTTCGTCGGGGCGCGTGCGCAACTCCTCGGCCAGCGTGCGGGGTGCCGCGCGGCCGCTGGCGTCTGGGCCGGTCCCTGCGGTCACGCATGCCTCCCGATTACGCGAGCTGCTCATTCGATCCACACTACCCGGGGGTGCCGGGCGTCGGGGGTGCGGCGGAATCCAGCCTCCGCACGGTACCGTCGGTGCCGTCTGGCACGCCGACCATGCGCATTCTCAGGGGTCTTGGTGGGGATCGAGAGCGAAAAGCTCGTCTACGACTATCTGAGCCGTGTCGGGGACCTGGCTCAGCAGCAGGGTCTGCCGTCCGGTGAACGGATGCGGCTGGTCTCCGGTCTGCGGGCCGATATCGACCACCGGCGGTCGACGGGCGGTACGGACAGCCCGGCCGGAGTGAAGCGGATCCTGGCCAAGCTGGGCACGCCCGCCGAGGTGGTCGCCGCCGCGGGCGGGTCCGGCGGGTCCGGCGGGTCCGGCAGGCCCAGTGGTTCAGGTGGCTCCGGCGGGGACGGCACGGCGGGCGGGTCCGGTGGCTCCGGCGGCGGTCAGGCCGGGGAGAGTACGCGTACGTCGGGCGCGGCGCGGGCGGCCCGCGACAAGCTGGCCGGGCTCGCCGAACGCACCGGGCTCAGCAACAAGGTGCCCTCGCCGCGCGAGCCGAACGGCACGTCGGGCGGCACGTCGGGCGGTGATACCCCGCTCTCCCTCGCCAAGCACATGCCCGTGACCCCCGAGGCGCCGGAAACACCCCGGGCGAAGCCCCCCGGCCGCTCGTCCGCCGCCGCGTCCCCGCCTCATCTGGCGGGTGAGGACGAGTTGGGCCCGCGCGAGTCCAACCCGGACTGGTGGCACGTGGAGCCGGGCCCGTTCGCCCAGCCCGAGCATCCGGACGGCCAGTTCGGCTTCGTCGAGGGATTCGTCGGCGGTATCGAGCTGCCCGAACTGCTCGGCAACGGCAAGACGGTCGAGCAGGAGCAGCGGGAGAAGCGGGAGGCCGAGAAGCGCGCGGCGGAGGAGGCGGCCGAGGCCGAAGCGGCCGAAGCCGTCGAGGACGCCGGGGCGGACACCGGCGGGAAAGGGCCGCGCCGGCGCGGCCTGGTGCGCCGTACCCTGCTCGGCCCCGGCAAGTCCGCCGGGGCGGAGGGCGGCACCGGCAAGGTGGGCGCCCGGGCCGGTTGGGCGGCGGGGCTCAGCCCGGTGCTGCTGCTCGCGATCGCGCTGCTCGTCGCGGGCGCCGTGATGGGCAACATCGTTCTGCTCGCCTTCGGCTGGGTGCTCACGTACAGCACCGGCAAGCTGTCCCGCGCCGAGGCGAAGTGGGCGGTGATGGGCATGCCCGGTCTGGTGGCGGCCGGGGCGATGGTCTGGGTGTGGGGCCGGACCAACGACAAGTGGGGCGACCTGATCCCGAAGGACGGGATGAAGGACGTGCTCACCGAGACCTGGCCGGTGGTCGTGCGCGGCGCGGCCGTCGCCACGGTGCTCTTCCTGGTGTGGCGGGCGCGCCGCCGCGGCGGAACCGGCTAGCGGCCGCCCGGCCCCCACCGTTGCGACCCCCCTAGCCGCGCTCGGCCCCCACCGCCGCGTCGTCCGCCGCCGCGTCGTCCGCCGCACGGTCGTCCGTCCCTGCGTCGTCCGTCCCCGGGTCGTCCGCCGCCGCTTCGTCCGTCCCCGCGCCGTCCGCCCCACGGTCGTCCCCTGCCGCGTCGTCCGCCGGCCGTTCCGGCTGCCAGGGCGCGCCCGGGACGACGAGGGGGCTGCCCGTCACCGGGTCCGGTACGACGACTGACTCCAGCCCGAACACCTCCCGCACCAGCTCCGCCGTGACCACCTCCGACGGGCGCCCGCGCGCGACGACGCGCCCCGCCTTCATCGCGATCAGGTGGTCCGCGTACCGCGCCGCCTGGTTGAGGTCGTGCAGGACGGCCACCACCGTGCGGCCGCGCTCGTGGTTGAGCTGGCGGACCAGGTCCAGCACCTCCACCTGGTGGGAGATGTCCAGGTATGTCGTCGGCTCGTCCAGCAGCAGCAGACCGGTCTCCTGCGCGAGTGCCATCGCGATCCAGACGCGCTGCCGCTGGCCGCCGGACAGCTCGTCCACCAGCCGGTCGGCGAGCGCCGTCACATCCGTGCGCTCCATCGCGTCGCCGACCGCGCGCTCGTCCTCGTCGGACCACTGCTGCCACCAGTGCTGATGCGGCTGGCGGCCGCGCGAGACGAGGTCGGCGACGGTGATCGCGTCGGGGGCGACCGGGGTCTGCGGGAGGAGGCCGACCGACTGGGCGATCTTCTTGGTGGGGATACGGGCGAGATCGGTCCCGTCGAGGAGGACGGCGCCGCCGCGCGGCTTGAGGAGACGGCCGAGGGCGCGCAGCAGGGTGGACTTGCCGCAGGCGTTGGGGCCGACGATGACCGTGACCTCGCCGTCGGGTATCACCAGGTCGAGGCCGTCCACGACGGTCCGGTCCTCATAGGCGAGGGTCAGTTCGCGGGCGGCGAGCCGGCCAAGGGTGGCCCCGGACGTGGATGGTGATGCGGTCATGCCGTGGTGCCTCCGTTGCGGCCGCTGCGGCCACGTCCCCCGGACGTCAGCAGCAGGTGGATCAGATACGGGGCGCCGACCGCGGCGGTCAGCACCCCCACCGGCAGTTCGGTCGGCGCGAACAGCTTGCGCGCCAGCAGATCGGCGGCGACGACGATGAACGCGCCGGTCAGCGCCGAGCACAGGAGCGGGATCTGCGCGGTACGGGTCATGCGGCGGGCGATCTGAGGGGCGAGCAGCGCCACGAAGTCGACCGGGCCCGCCGCGCCCGTCGCCATCGCGGCGAGGACGATGCCGAGGGTGGCGAGCCCGAGCCGTACCCGCCCGAGCCGTACGCCCAGCGCGGTCGCCGTGTCGTCGTCCATCGAGACGGTGCGCTGCGCCCGCGCCGCCCACAGGACGGCGGGCAGCAGGAACAGCAGCGCCCAGCCGAGCGGGGTGGCCTCGTCCCAGCCGCGCCCGTTGAGGGAACCGGTCATCCACACCTTGGCCTGCTGGGCGACGAGATAGTCGCCCTTGGTCAGGAACAGCTGGGTGATGGAGCGCAGCGCGACGGCGAACCCGATGCCGATGAGGACGAAACGGGTGGCCTGGAGGCCGCCGCGCCAGGCGAAGACGTAGACGAGGGCGGCGGCGGCCAGGCCGCCCGCGACGGAGACGTACGGCAGCACGCCGAAGGCCGTCACGCCGTACGTCATCGCCCCGACGGTGACCGCGCTCGCGCCCTGGGTGACGCCGATGATGTCGGGGCTGGCGAGCGGGTTGCGGGCCACGGTCTGGATGAGCGCGCCCGCGACGCCGAAGGCCGCGCCGACCAGGAGGCCGAGGGTCATGCGGGGGAGCCGGAGGGTGCCGACGACGAGGTCGTTCGGGGTGGGCTGCCCGATGCCGTACTGGGTGTGCAGGACGGCCTTCACGGCGTCGGCGGGGCCGATGAGGCTTTCGCCGAGGCACAGGTACGCGACGCTCACGGCCGCCGTGGCGGCGGCCAGCGCGAGCGCGACGACGGCGGCGCGGCGGTGCAGCAGGAACGAGGCGCGGCGGCCGGTGCGCAGGAGGCCGTAGCCGACGGGACGGGCGGGGCGGGCGGGACGGGCGGTTCGTTCCGCAACGCCGCTCTCGGCCGGGCTCATGCCGTCACCGTCCTGCGCCGCACCAGCGTGACCAGGAACGGGACGCCGATCAGGGCCGTCATGACGCCCGCCGGGACCTCGCTCGGGGGGAAGACGAGACGGCCCACCACGTCCGATATCAGCAGCATCACCGGGCCGATGAGGGCGGCCATCGGGAGCACCCAGCGGTGGTCCGTCCCCACCACCGCGCGCGCGAGGTGCGGGACCGCGAGGCCGACGAAGGCGATCGGGCCCGCGGCGGCGACGCCGACGCCGGTGAGGACCGTGGCGCCGAGGCCCGCGAGGACGCGGACGACGGCGATGTTCTGGCCGAGCCCCTTCGCGACGTCCTCGCCGAGTGCCAGCGCGTCCAGACCGCGGGCGACCGCGGCCACCAGCACCGTGCCCACCAGCAGGAACGGCCAGATCTGGCTGACGATCTCGGCGTCGCGCCCCGCGAGTGAGCCGATCTGCCAGAACCGGAACTCGTCCAGCGCCGCGGCCTTCGTCGTCAGCACGCCCGAGGTGATGGACACCAGCAGGGCGTTGACGGCGGCCCCGGCGAGCGCGAGCTTGACCGGGCTCGCGCCGCCCCGCCCGCTGGCGGCGATGGCGTAGACGGCGACCGAGGCGAGGCCCGCGCCCGCGAAGGCGAACCACACGTACCCGGTGAGCGTGTGCACCCCGGCGAAGGCGATCGCGAGGACGACCCCGACCGAGGCGCCCTGGCTGATGCCGAGCACACCGGGGTCGGCGATCGGGTTGCGGGTGACGCCCTGCATCACGGTGCCCGCCAGGGCGAGCGCCGCGCCGACCATCAGGCCGACGACGGTACGCGGCAGCCGCAGCGACCGTACGATGTCGGCCGCGTCGCTCGTGCCCCCGTGCAGCAGCGCGTCCAGGACCTGGCTCGGCGCGATCTGGCGGCTGCCGAGGGCGAGGCTGAGCAGCACCGCGAAGAGGAGGGCGACGACGGCCGCGGTCGTCCAGCCGATGCGGCGCCGGACCAACGCGGCTCTGGGACTTCGGCTGCTGGTCCGGTCGGCAGACATCGCTTCCGTTCGCTCGTTCGGTTCTCGCGCGTGAGGTCGTCGTAGGTTAGGCGAGGCTAAGTGTATGCAAGGGCCAGGCACAATGACGGGCATGGCTTCGCACCTCGCACCGAACACCGCAACGAACACCGCAACAAGCACCGCACCGAGCACCGCAACAAGCACCGCACCGAGCACCGCGACAAGCACTGCGCCGAGCACCGCTTCGGGCACCGCACCGAGCACCGCTTCGGGCACCGCACCGAGCACGCGGACCCTGACCGTCGGCTTCGACCTCGACATGACGCTCATCGACTCGCGCCCCGGCATCAAGGCCGCCTACGAGGAGCTGTCCGCCCGGACCGGAACCCCCATCGACGCCGAACTCGCCATCACCCGGCTCGGCCCGCCGCTGGAGCAGGAGCTGGCGCACTGGTTCCCGGACGAGCGGATCGAGGAGATGGGCGATCTGTACCGGGAGCTGTACCCGGAGTTCGCGATCGCCCCGACCCTCGCCATGCGCGGCGCCCGGGAGGCGATGGCGGCGGTGCGGCGGGCCGGCGGGCGCGCCATCGTCGTCACGGCGAAGCACGAGCCGAACGCCGAGCTGCACCTGAGCCATCTGGGCATCGAGGCGGACGCGGTCATCGGCTGGCTGTGGGCGGAGGCCAAGGCGGAGGCGCTGCGCGAGTACGGGGCGTCGGTGTACGTCGGGGACCACACCGGTGACGTACGGGGCGCGCGGACGGCGGAGGCGCTGTCGGTGGCGGTCGCCACCGGGCCGTGCGCCGCGGAGGAACTGCGCGAGGCGGGGGCGGATGTCGTGCTGGACGACCTGACCGCGTTCCCGGCGTGGCTGGAGGGCCACACCGCGGCGTGACCCCGCGCCGGGGGCCGATGCCCCCGTTATGACCCGTTACGTTATGACCCGTTACGCGCGACCCGCGCGGCGTCCCGCCGCTGCGCCGCGATCGACCGCAGCATCCCGGCCGCCGCGAGCGCGAAGCCGACGCCCATCAGCATGCACACGAAGTACGCCGCCGACGGCAGCGGATCGGCGCCCAGGAACAGGGGCGCGACGGTGGCGAGGGTGGCGACCGCGCCGACGGCGAAGACGATCACGCCGATGCGTACGAGCCGGTCGCCGGGCGCGCTCTCACCGGTTCCACGGTGCGGGGTTTCGTTGCTCACCGCTCCAGGGTAGATCGGTGCCAGAGCGCGCATACCAACCACCCGGAACCACCCGGGTACGTCTTGTCACCAGGCTCGGGACCATTAGCCTTGGTGGTGGCGGGTCTTACGACCCGCTGTAGTGCTATCCAGAGCTGTTTTTCCGTGTTTTCCGACGAGCGACGAGGACGAGGACAGACGTGCCTACCGGCAAGGTCAAGTGGTTCAACAGTGAGAAGGGCTTCGGCTTTCTCTCCCGCGATGACGGCGGTGACGTCTTCGTGCACTCGTCGGTGCTTCCGGACGGCGTGGACGCGCTGAAGCCGGGGCAGCGCGTTGAATTCGGTGTTGTGGCGGGAAATCGCGGTGACCAGGCACTTTCGGTGACGCTTCTCGACCCGGCGCCGTCCGTGGCGGCCGCTCAGCGGCGTAAGCCGGATGAGCTGGCTTCGATCGTCCAGGATTTGACCACGCTGCTGGAGAACGTGACGCAGCAGCTGGAGCGGGGCCGTTATCCCGACAAGACGCATGGCCACAAGATCGCGGGGATGCTGCGGGCGGTGGCCGATCAGCTCGATGTCTGAGCCGCAAGCTGTCTGAGCCGTAAGCTCTCCGAGGCGTAAGCGCCGGTAAGCGAGCGAACGTAAAAGCGAACGGAATTACGCGAATTCCAGCGCGTCCGGGCCGAGGGGCGGTACGAGTCCCTCGGCCGCCGCGCGCGTGAGCAGCCCGCGCACCGCCGCGTAACCGTCCTCGCCCAGGTCCGCGGTGAACTCGTTCACGTACAGCCCGATGTGCTGGTCCGCCACGCGCGGGTCCATCTCCTGGGCGTTCTCCAGGACATACGGACGCGACGCCTCCGGGTCGTCCCATGCCATCCGGACCGACGTACGAATCGTCTCGGCCAGCTCCCGCAGCCGCTCCGCGCCCAGCGAGCGCTTGGCGATGATCGCGCCGAGCGGGATGGGCAGCCCGGTGGTCAGCTCCCAGTGCTCGCCCATGTCAGCCAGGCAGTGCAGCCCGTAATTCTGATAGGTGAACCGGGCTTCGTGGATGACGAGTCCGGCGTCGACCAGGCCGTCCCGTACCGCGGGCATGATCTCGTGGAACGGCAGCACCCGGATCTCCCCGACCCCGCCCGGCACCTCGGCGGCGGCCCACAGCCGGAAGAGCAGATACGCGGTCGAACGCTCGCTCGGCACCGCGACCGTCTTCCCCGCGAGATCCTTCGCCGCGCCCGGTTCCCTGGTGAGCACGAGCGGGCCGCAGCCGCGCCCGAGCGCCCCGCCGCACGGCAGCAGCGCGTACTCGTCCAGCACCCAGGGCAGCACCGCGTACGACACCTTCAGCACGTCGGACTCGCCGCGCTCGGCCATCCCGTTGGTGATGTCGATGTCGGCGAACGTGACGTCCGGTGCGGGCGCGCCCGGGATCCGGCCGTGGGCCCAGGCGTCGAAGACGAAGGTGTCGTTCGGGCAGGGCGAGTAGGAGATCGTGAGCGGCTGGGCTGCCGACGGGGTTTCTGCCGACGGGGTCACTGCTGGCTTCCTTCCAAATCCAAGTCCAAGGCCACGTCCGGGGCCGGGGTGCGGAGGGCGGTGGCGAGGGTGGGCACGGCCCGCCCGAACGCCTCCGCCAGCGCTTCCAGCGCCTCGCCGATGCGCCAGGCCGCCCGGTCGCGCGGGCCGACCGGGTTGGAGACGGCCCGCACCTCCAGTACGGGCACGGACTGGGCGGCGGCCGCCTCGGCCACCCCGAAGCCCTCCATCGCCTCGGCGGCGGCGCGCGGATGGCGCCGCAGCAGCGCGGCCGCCCGCTCGGCGCTGCCGGTCACGGTCGACACGGTGAGCACGGTGCCGCGTACCGCCCCGGTCGCCCCGGCGACGGTGGCGACGAGCGCGGGCGGCGGGCGGTGTTCGGCGGTTCCGAAGCCGAGTTCGGTGACGGCGGCGAAGCCGTCGGGGGTCTCGGCCCCCAGGTCGGCGGCGACGACGGCCTCGGCGACCACGACGGAGCCCAGCGGGGCGCGGGGCGCGAATCCGCCGCCGATACCGGCCGACACGGCGAGGTCGTACGGGGCCGCTCGGACGGCGGCGACGGTCAGCGCGGTGGCGGTCCCGGCCGCCGCCGCGGCCGGGCCGACCCCGGCGGCCACCACATCGACGGTGAGCGGTGGCCCGTCGGGGCCTCCCACGTCCAGCCGGTGCAGCACCCCGCCCGGCACGGCGACTTCGGTGACTTCCGCGGGGTCAGCCGTACCGCGTACCACGGCGTCCCGTTCCGCGGGTACGGCGGTGACGATGAGTACGCGCATCAGCGCCTCCCGGCTGTCGTGCCGCGAACCAGGTCAACGGGGTGAAGGGACGTCAGCTGTCCCGTTCGAGCTTGAAGCGCCAGATGCCCTTCACGCCCTGGGTGCCGTCGCCGAGCTGGGCGACGGTGATGGTGACGCTCTTGGACATGGTGGTCTGCCCGGTCTGCGGGTTCTGCTGCGCGAAGAGCGTGTCGCTGTCGAAGCTGCGGTACGTCTCCTTGCTCGCCTCGGCCATGACCGGGTTGTTGGCGATCAGACCCCAGCTGGAGTCGGCGATCTCCGGGTCCACCCCGATCCGCACCTTGTCCCCGGCGCCCACCTTGACGGTCTCGGCGGGCTTGGCGGACAGGCACTTCTTGAACGTGCCGGAGCCGAGGTTCTTCCCGTCGCCGAAGCAGCCCTTGCTCGCTTCCGCCGTCACGGTGCTCGAACCGACCGTCACCGTCGCGAGCGGAGTCGGCTTGTCGCAGGCGGAGAGGGCGATGAGCCCGAGGGCAACGGCGCAGGCGGCGGTGGTGGCGCGGCGGCCCTTGCCCCTGGAAAACAGCGCAGCGGTCATGCGGGCAGGCTATCGGGCCCTTCCGGCCGCCCGGCGCCGGGGTGGCGCATTCGCGGCGCCCGGCCACACCGGCCCGTACGGACCCACGCCCGCCCGTACGGACCGGGGGCGTCACGCCGCCCGTACGGACCGGGGGCGTCACGCCGCCCGTACGGACCGGGGGCGTCACGCCACCCGCGGGTGCGCGGCGGTTCCCCGGGCCGCGGACAGCAGCCCCCGGACGCTCACGGCAGCGCCCAGGGCGATCATCGCCGCGGCGGCCGCCATGCCCACCACCCCGCCCAGGGGCAGCGAGATGCCCACCGCGCCGCCGACCACCCACGCCATCTGCAGGGTGGTCTCGGAGCGGGAGAACGCCGACGTGCGGACCTCTTCCGGTACGTCCCGCTGGATCAGCGCGTCCAGCGACAGCTTGCCCAGCGCCAGCGAGATGCCCGCGGCCGCGGCCACGGCGGCGACCGTCACCGTGCCGTACAGCACCGCCGCGAAGACGGTCACGCCGAGGGCCGAGGTCAGCACCACGGCGATGATCCGCTCCGGGCCGCGCGCCCGCAGCCAGGCGCCGATCGCTGTGCCCAGCGCGTTGCCGCCGCCCGCCGCGACCGCGACCAGGCCGAGCGAGAACTCGGGGGACAGCCCGCCCACCGGATGCTCGCGGAGCAGGAACGCGAGGTAGAGGGTGAGGAATCCGGACAGCGCCTTGAGCGAGGCGCAGGCCTGAAGGGCGTGCAGGACGGACGGGCCGACCGTCCGCAGCCCGGGTTTCTTGCCACGCCCGGCCCACCCCCCGGCGAGCCCCCCGCCGAACCACCGCCCGAACCCGCCGAACCACCGCCCGGCGCCGCTGAGCCCGGCGCCGCCGAACGGCCCACCGTCGCCGAACGGCCCACCGTCGCCGAACCGCCCGCCGCCGAACGGCCCGCCGCCCGGGCCCGGGTTCGCCGTGCCGCCCGGTTTCGGGTCGGCGACCGTCACCACCTTCGGCGCCTTCGCGGCGGGCACCGCCTTCGGCGCCGCCGCGCGGTGCCCGAAGTGGTGATCGCCCGACGTCAGCCGCGCCTTGGCCTCGCCCTTCGACGAATCCACCTTGTGCGGCAGGGTGAAGGACAGGAACGCCCCGCCCATGAAGATCACGAACGCCCCGTACAGCGGCCAGCCCGGCCCCAGCTGATGCAGCCCGGCGCCCACCGGGGCCGCCGCGCCGGTCGCCAGCAGCCCGGCCAGGGTCACCCGGGAGTTCGCCTTGACCAGCGAGAAGCGGGGCGGCAGCAGCCGCGGCACGACGGCCGATCTGACGACCCCGTACCCCTTGGACGCCACCAGCACGCCCAGTGCCGCCGGATACAGCTCCAGGCCGCCGCCCACCACCGCGCCCGCCATGGTCAGCGCGAGCAGCGCGCGGGTCAGCATCGAGCCCGCCATCGCCGCGCGGCGGCCGTGCGGGATACGGTCCAGCAGCGGGCCGACCACGGGCGCGAGCACGGCGAACGGGGCCAGCGTGATCGCCAGGTAGAGGGCGACCCGGCCGCGCGCCTCGTCCGTCGGCACCGAGAAGAAGACCGTCGAGGCGAGCGCGACAGTGATCAGCATGTCACCGGCCGAGTTGACCGCGTGCAGCTCGATCAGCTTGCCGAGCCCGGACTCGCCCGCCCCGTGGGCGTGGGTGGCCCGCCGGATGCCGCGGCCGGTCGCGGTGAACGGCAGATGGAGCGCGCGGCCGAGCAGGCGGCCCGATCGTCTGATCGGACCGCCGTCGTGGAACCGCATGCCTGCCACCCGACCATGGTGCCGCCAAGCCGCCCGCAACGTGAGACCTACGACGGCTTTCCAGCCATGACTCCCTCTTCTTCCACCCGCGTAAACCCTTCTGGCCAGCGGAAACGACCATCCGGCGGGTGGGTGCACGAACGCCGGACATGAGACGGGGGTGGGGGCGGCGCGGCCGGACAAGGTAGCGTGCGTTACGCGCCATCCACGGTCGTTCCTGGCCATGCGCCGAGTCGCCATCCCGCAGAATGGGACGTACAAGGTGCGCCCGAGGCCGGATCGGGTGCGGACGTCGACGCGGTCCTACGGTCCGCTCCGTCCGCAGTCCCGCCGTCCGGCCGTACGGCTGGCGCACTCGTCAGACGACGGCTGAGACGGCGTGGAAGAGAGAATCGATCCTGTGAGTGCTGCGATGCGGAGCCGTACCCCCGACCGCCTGTGCGCCGAGGCGGTCGAACTCGCCCGCGAGGCGGCGGCGGAAGCGGCCCACCCGGGGACGGTCGGCGAGCACGTGGACGCGATCGCCGAGGGCGACCGCGTCGTCACGCATTTCTTCGAGAGCGCCGAGGCGGGCTATCGCGGCTGGCGCTGGGCGGTCACCGTCACCCGTGCCTCCCGCGCGAAGATCGTCACCCTGGCCGAGACCGTGCTGCTCCCCGGCCCCGACGCGCTGCTCGCGCCGGAGTGGGTGCCGTGGAGCGAGCGGCTGCGCCCCGGCGACATGGGCCCGGGGGATCTGCTCCCCACCGAGGCCGACGACCTGCGCCTGGAGCCCGGCTACTCGGGCGAGGACGTCCCGCCGCCCAACTCCGCCGTCTCCGAGGAGATGCAGCAGCTCGCGGCGGTGGAGGAGGCCGATGTGACGGCCGGTCCGCCGTCCGCCCAGTCGGCCGTGCCCCGCACCGGCACCATCGCGGCCCTCGCCGAGGAGCTGGGCATGCGCCGCGCCCGGGTGCTGTCCCGCTACGGGCTGCACGTCGCCGCCGACCGCTGGGACGAGGCGTACGGCGCCAAGTCCTCGATGGCGCAGGCGGCCCCCGGCACGTGCGTGACCTGCGGCTTCCTGATGCCCCTCGCGGGCTCGCTGAAGCAGGCGTTCGGTGTGTGCGCCAATGAGTTCAGCCCGGCGGACGGCCGGGTCGTCTCCCTGGCGTACGGCTGCGGCGCCCACTCCGAGGCGGCCGTCATGCCCAAGCCCCCGCGCCCGGCCGCGCCGGTGGTCGACGAGACGGTCGTCGAACCGATGCCCCTCCACCCGGACCGCACCGGCGGCTCCGTGGAGCCGGACGCCCCGGCGGAGGAGCTGGGCCACTCCTGAGCCCCAGGGGACGACCGGCGCCCGCGCCGGTTGTCCCGTCGTACCGGTCGCGCCCGTCGCGCCCGTCACACCTGCCCGCCCCGCCGGCCCCGCCGCGTTGGCCATGATCGCCGCGTTCGCCTCGCTTGCCGCGGGAGGGCGGGACGCGTGCGTGCCCGCGATGGGGGTACGTTCGCGGTCTAGCAATGTGGAATGTGGGGGCACCCACAGGACCCGGAGGCGATACGTGAGCAGCACGGCGATGGTGCGAGGCGCGACCGAGGACGTGGACCCCTTCGGGACCGCGCGGCTGCGGCGCGGCGTGCTGGACGCCTGGGCCGCGTCGCCCGCCCGCTTCCGGGAGGACGCCAACGCGGAGGAGGACCTGGCGCTCGGCGGCCACCGCGACCGGCTGGTCGTGGAGCTGGCCCAGAACGCGGCCGACGCCGCCGCCCGCATCGGCGCCCCCGGGCGGCTGCGGCTGACGCTGCGCCCGGCGACCGACGGCGAACCGGCCGTGCTGGTCGCCGCCAACACCGGCGCCTCGCTGGACGCCGCCGGGGCCGAGTCGCTGTCCACGCTGCGCGCGTCCGCCAAGCGGGACGAGGACCCGGGGCGCGCCGTGGGCCGGTTCGGCGTCGGCTTCGCGGCGGTGCTCGCGGTGAGCGACGAGCCCGCGGTCGTGGGCCGTTCGGGCGGGGTGCGCTGGTCGCTGGCGGAGGCCCGCGAACTGGCCCACAAGGCGGCGCTGCGCAGCCCCGGCCTCGCCGACGAGCTGCGCCGCCGCGACGGTCACGTACCGCTGCTGCGGCTGCCGCTGCCCGCCGAGGGCTCCGCGCCCGAGGGGTACGACACGGTCGTGGTGCTGCCGCTGCGCGACGGCGCCGCGCTGGACGTGGCGGAGCGGCTGCTGGCGGCGGTGGACGACGCGCTGCTGCTGACCCTGCCGGGGCTGGCCGAGGTCGTGGTCGAGACGGCCGAGGGCGTACGGACGCTGCGGCGCCGCGAGGAGGGCCCGTACGCGGTCATCGAGGACGAGACCGACGAGACCGGCAAGACCGGCAAGACCGGCAAGAGCGACGCGGGCGACACGGGCGACTGGAGCGGCGCGGCCGGGGGCGCCAAGGACCGCCGTACGACGCGCTGGCGCACCGAGCGCGCGAGCGGCCGCCTGGACCCGGAACTGCTCTCCGACCGCCCGGTGGAGGAGCGGCTGCGCCCGGTGTGGTCGGTGACCTGGGCGGTGCCGGTGGACGCCGAGGGCGCGCCGGTGCGGCCCGCGACGGCGCCGGTCGTGCACGCGCCGACGCCGACCGACGAGCCGCTGGGGCTGCCCGCGCTGCTGATCGCCTCGTTCCCGCTGGAGCCGACCCGCCGTCACACCGCGCCCGGCCCGCTCACCGGATTCCTGGTGGAGCGCGCGGCCGAGGCGTACGCGACGCTGCTGCGCGACTGGCATCCGGTGGGGACGGGCACGATCGGCCTGGTCCCGGGCCCGCTGGGCAAGGGCGAGCTGGACGGGGAGCTGCGGGCGCGGGTGCTGGAGCGGCTGCCGCGGGTGCCGTTCCTGCCGAGCGCGGCGGCGCCGGACACGCTCGAACCGGAGGCGGCGGCGCCGGACGCGGACGCGGGCCTCGGCTGGGACGCCGCGATCCTCGCGCGCGGCACCTTCGAGGGCGAGCCGTACGCGCTGCGCCCCCGGGACGCGGAGATCGTGGAGGGGGCGGGCGCGGAGACCGTGGAGGTGCTGGCCGAGCTGTTCCCGACGCTGCTGCCCGCCGGGCTCGAGCGGCGGCAGGAGCTGCGGGTGCTGGACGTGGCCCGGGTGCCGCTGGGCGAGGTGATCGACCGGCTGGCGGGCGTCGAGCGCGCCCCGGTCTGGTGGCGGCGGCTGTACGACGCGCTGGCCGGTACGGACCCGGACCGGCTGAGCGGCCTGCCTGTGCCGCTGGCGGACGGCCGGACGACGATCGGGCCCCGGCAGGTGCTGCTGCCGCTGCCGGGCGACGTAGACGGAGGGGACGGCGGGACCGGCACGGAAGGCGGGGGTGAGGGCGGCGAGGGCTCGGCGGGCGAGACCCACCGCACCCTGGCCCGCCTCGGCCTGAAGGTCGCGCATCCGGAGGCCGCGCATCCGCTGCTGGAGAAGCTGGGCGCGACCCCCGCCACCCCGCGCGCGGTGCTGACCACCCCGCAGGTGCGGGCCGCCGTCGCGCATTCGCTGGAGGCGGAGGACGACTACGACCCGTTCGCGGAGGAGGGCGCGGCGCCCGGCGCCGCGCTGGACCCGGACACCCTGGCCGACACGGTGCTCGGCCTCGTCCAGCAGGCCCGGCTGGCGCCCGGCGACGAGCCGTGGCTGGCCGCGCTCGCGCTGCCGGACGAGGACGGCGAGCTGGCGCCCGCCGGTGAACTGGTCTTCCCCGGCGGCGCCTTCGAACAGGTGATGCGGGAGGGCGAGCTGGCCGCGTGCGACGCGGACCTCGCCGAGCGCTGGGGCGAGGAGCCGCTGGCCGCGGTCGGCGTGCTGGCCGGTTTCACCCTGGTCCGGGCGACCGACGTGGTGCTGGATCCGGACGAACTGGAACCGCGCGAGGGCGACTTCGCCGAGCCGGACGACGTCGGCGTGCTGGACGCCGTGGACGTGTGGTGCGAGGACGCGCTGGACCGGCTGCCGGAGACCCCGGTGCCGCCGGTGGCCACCGAGATCGTCGCCGTGCGCGACCTGGACCTGGTGGACGACGACGCCTGGCCGCGCGCCCTGGCCATGCTCGCGCTGCCGCCGCTGCGTGACGCCCTGACCGCGCCGGTGCGGGTGCTGCTGCCGGACGGCACGACGGAGTCGGTGCGCTCGTACACCGCGTGGTGGCTGCGCGGCCACCCGGTGCTGGACGGCCGCCGCCCCGCCGGGCTGCGTGCGGCCGGCGGCGATCCGCTGCTGGCCGGGCTGTACGAGGCGGTGGACGCGGCCGGGTTCGAGGACGAGCAGGTGCTGCGGGCGCTCGGCGTACGGACCTCCGTGGCGGCGCTGCTGGACGAGCCGGGCGGCGCGGCCGAGCTGCTGGCACGGCTGGCCGACCCGGACCGCCCGGTGACCCCGGCCCAGCTGCACGCGCTCTACGGCCTGCTGGCGGACCTCGACCCCGAGCAGGTGACCCTGCCGGACGAGCTGCGCGCCGTGGTGGACGGCGAGCCGCGGGTGGTCGACGCGGACGGGGTGCTGGTCGCCGACGCGCCGGACCTGATGCCGCTGGCCGAGGCGGACGGCCGCGCCCTGCTGCCGGTGCGTCCGGCGCGGGCGGCGGAGCTGGCGGAGCTGTTCCAGGTACGGCGGCTGAGCGAGGCGTACCCGGCCCCGGTGACCTCGCAGGGCGAGACGCACGACGTCCCGGCGGCGGTCCGGGAGCTGCTTCCGGACGCGCCGCTGTCGTACGTCGAGCACGAGGAGCTGCTGATCGAGGGCGGCACCGAGCTGGACTGGCGCTATGTGAACGGCACGCTGCACGCCTCGACGGTGGAGGGCGTGGCGGCGGGCCTGTCCTGGGCGGCGGGCCACTGGGCCCGCCGCTTCGAGGTGGCGGCCCTCCTGGAGGACCTCACCCGCACCGAGGAACTGGCCCGGGCCCGCTGGTTCGACTAGGCACGCATCAAGGGCTACGGCTTACGGGCCACACCCGCGAAGATCCACAGGTCCAGGGCCTCCGCCGAGGTCCTGGCCTCTTCGCTCCCGGGGCGCCACCGGTGCGGCATCACCACGCCGGGTTCGATCAGCTCCAGGCCGTCGAAGAACGACAGGATCTCCTCGTGGGTGCGGCCCTGGACGTGGATGCCGCTGGCCCGGTAGAGCCGGGTGACCGCGTCGGAGACCTCGTTACGGGGGTCGAGCGCGCCGTGGGAGAGGACCAGATAGCTGCCGGGCGCCAGGGGCTCGATCAGCTGCCGGACGATGTCGTGCGGTTTCTGCTCGTTCGAGATGAAGTGCAGCACCGCGTTGAGCGACAGCGCGACCGGCTTGCTCAGGTCGAGCGTGGCGTGCAGCTCGTCGGCGGCCAGGATGGCCCGCGGGTCGGTGATGTCGGCGTGCATGTAGGCGGTGCGGCCCTCGGCGGAGGAGAACAGCAGGGCCTGGGCGTAGGCCAGCACGATGGGGTCGTTGTCCGCGTAGAGGACCCGCGCGTCCGGGGCGGCCTTCTGGGCTATCTGGTGCAGGTTGGGCTCGGTGGGAATGCCGGTGCCGATGTCGAGGAACTGCCGGATGCCCGCCTCGGTGGCGAGCCAGTGGGTGGCCCGGTGCATGAAGGACCGGTTGGCACGGGTCCACGGTTTGACGTCGGGCCAGACGGCCTCGACCTGCCGGGCGGCCTCGGTGTCGACCTCGTAGTGGGTCTTGCCGCCCAGGAAGTAGTCGTACATGCGTGCCGAGTGCGGCTTGCTGGTGTCGATTTCGTCGCTGCGAAAACGGTGACCGGTCATACCGCGCATGTTACTGAGCAGTTGGTCAAAAGAGGTGACGTTCCATCAAAAGCGGGCCGATGTGAAGCTCCAATGATGTTGTGAAAAGCCGGTGAAAATCGTACAGTTGCGCAAAACTCGGCTCCGAGTTCGCGTCGGCGTCCATCTCGGCGCAGGTCAACGCACCGGAGTCTTCTTCATCTTGTGGGGGATGCAGATGCGCAAGCGCATGACCTATGCCGTGCTCGCCACCGCGACCGCGGCCGCTCTCGGGGGGCTCGCCGCGCCGGCGGCGCACGCGGACGGTTCCGGCGACACGACGATCACCAAGGTGGCCGTGGGCAACGCCGTCCTCGGCACCTCGGGCGCCAAGACCTTCACCGTCTCGGTGACGGCGAAGGACGACTCGGGCATCCAGGGCGCCGATGTGTACCTGGACGGCCCGTCGTACGGGTACGCGACCCCGGCCGGCGCCGTGAAGTGTGCCGCGGAGGCCGGTGACCCGACCACCTCGACCTGCAAGGCGACCTTCACCCTGGACCCGCAGGTCGACTTCATCGACAACAGCGTCGCGGGCCGGTGGTACGCCAATGTCTGGATCGACGCCAAGGACGGCGACTACCTGAGCGCCGACAAGGCCGGGTCCTTCGCGGTGCAGCGCGCCGCGAAGCTGACCGTCGACGCCGCACCGGAGCCGGTCAAGAAGGGCAAGACGATCACGATCACCGGCGCCCTGACCCGCGCCAACTGGGAGACCGGCACGTTCGCGGGCTACACCGTCCAGCCGGTGACGCTTGAGTTCCGGAAGGCGGACAGCTCCACCTACACCGCCGTCAAGACGGTGAAGTCCGGCAGCCGCGGCGCGCTCAAGACCACCGTGAAGGCGGCCCAGGACGGCTGGTTCCGCTGGAACTTCGCGGGCACCAGCACGACCCCGCCGGTCAAGGCGGGCGGCGACTACGTGGATGTGAAGTAACACACGGCACGACAGCGCGGGGCGGGTTCAGTCGGCGTCGCTCTCCGGGGAGCGCCGGATGGCCGCGTCCCGCGCCCGTACGTACCAGATGCCCAGCAGTCCGAGCCCGCCGCCGGTCAGGCAGGTCCACAGCCACCACAGATGGCCGTGGTCGGCGTACCAGCCGTAGAACGGGAGTTGGGCGAGGAAGAGGACGAACCACACGAGGGTGCCGCCGGTGATGGTGGCGACGACGTTGCCTTCCAGGGGTGCAGGCGCTTCGTGCCGGGGTGTCCACTTCGTCATGGGTCCAGCTTACGGGGGTGCTGGTCGGGGCCTTGGCGGCGCGGTGGGCGTGGGAGGGCCGGGGCGGGGCACGCGGTTTGGCGATCCGCGATTCATATATTCATACTGAACCGTTCTGGGTCTGGGTGGAATGTCCTGTGCGATCCTCCAAGAGGCCCGCTTCACGAGTTCACCACCACTGGGGTCCGTCCATGTCTCCCTCGGCCAGCGAGCCGGTCGATGCCGCACAGCAGGCACCGACACCGCCCATGAACCACCCGCCCTTCCTCGACAGGTTCTTCAAGATCAGCGAGCGCGGCTCCTCCCCGTCCCGGGAGATCCGCGGCGGTCTGGCCACGTTCTTTGCGATGGCGTACATCATCGTGCTGAACCCGATCATCCTCGGATCGGGTCAGGACATGTACGGCCACCATCTGGACAACGGCCAGCTGGTCACCTCGACCGCCCTGATGGCGGGCCTGACCACGCTGCTCATGGGCGTCATCGGCAACGTCCCGATCGCCCTCGCCGCCGGCCTCGGCATCAACGCGGTCGTCTCGCTCCAGCTCGCGCCCAAGATGAGCTGGCCGGACGCGATGGGCATGGTGGTCCTCGCCGGTGTGGTCCTGATGGTCCTGGTCGCCTCCGGGCTGCGGCAGCGCGTGATGGACGCGATCCCCGGCGGGCTGCGGCGCGCGATCGCGATCGGCATCGGCCTGTTCATCGCCCTGATCGGCCTGGTCGACTCCGGCTTCGTCACCCGTAACCCGGACGCGGCGCACACCACCGTTCCGCTGGGCCTCGGCATCGAGGGCAAGCTCCAGGGCTGGCCCGTGCTGATCTTCGTGGCCGGTCTCGCGCTCACGTTCGTCCTGGTCGTCCGCAAGACCCGGGGCGCGATCCTCATCGGCATCGTGGTCATGACGCTGGCCGCGATCGCGATCAATGCCGTCACCTCCACCCCGGACGCGAACTGGGGCCTGACCGTGCCCAACGTGCCGGACACGCTGGTGGCGACCCCGGACTTCGGGCTCGTGGGCCAGATCAGCCTCTTCGGCGGGTTCCACAAGGTCGGCATCCTCACCGGCTGCCTCTTCGTCTTCACCGTCCTGCTGTCCGGCTTCTTCGACGCGATGGGGACGATCATCGGCGTCGGCGAGGAGGCCGGGCTGACGGACGAGCGCGGCCAGCTGCCCGGCATGGGCCGGATCCTGATGGTGGACGGCGTCGCGGTCGCGGGCGGAGGCTTCGGCTCGGCCTCCGCGAACACCTGCTTCGTGGAGTCCACGGCGGGCGTCGGGGAGGGCGCGCGCACCGGCCTCGCCAACGTGGTGACCGGCGGTCTCTTCCTGCTCGCGCTGGTCTTCACCCCGCTCGCGAAGGTCGTCCCGTCGCAGGCCGCGACCCCCGCGCTGGTGGTCGTCGGCTTCATGATCATGGCGGCGAACGTCAAGGAGATCGACTGGAGCGACTCCACGATCGCGGTCCCGGCCTTCCTGACCATGATCTCGATGCCGTTCACCTACAGCATCACCAACGGCATCGGCCTCGGCGTGCTGTCGTACCTGCTGCTGCGCGTCGCGACCCGGCGGGTCCGGGACATCCCGTGGCTGCTGGCCGCCGTGGGGCTGTGCTTCCTGGTCTACTTCCTGCTCCACCCGATCGAGCAGGCGCTCGGCGTCGTGTGATCCGGTATGCCGGTGCCCTCGCTCACTCGTATGGGTGAGTGAGCGAGGACACCTGTATCGGGGTTTTTATTAGACGAGGTAATGAGTTATGCTAAAGACCATGCCGGATCCGTCCCGCCTACCGTCGCCCCCGGCGGAGGCGCCCCTCGATGACGCGGCCGCGGTGAGCGCTCTGCGGTCGGCAGTGATGCGCTTGTCGCGACGGCTGAAGCATCAGCGCGTCGACGAGTCGCTGAGCCCCACGGAGATGTCGGTGCTGGGCACCCTCGCCGGGTGCGGCTCCGCCACCCCCGGCGAGCTGGCCCGCAAGGAGCACGTCCAGCCGCCGTCGATGACCCGCATCGTGGCGCTGCTGGAGGCCAAGGGACTGGTCAGGCTGGAGCCGCACCAGGAGGACCGGCGGCAGAAGGTCGTGTCGCCGACCGAGCGGGCCGAGGTCATGCTCGAAGAGAGCCGGCGCAAGCGCAACGCCTGGCTGAGCGAACTGGTCGGGCAGCTGTCCGAGGACGAGTGGGAGACGCTGCGCGCCGCCGCGCCCGTCCTGGAGAAGCTCGCGCACATGTAGGAGAAAACCGAGCAGCCAGGAGGCGAACGAGCTTGAGTACGGGACCCGGAGCAGACTCCGCACCCGCACCGCACACCGACTCCCCTTCCGCCGGCACCACGGCGGCCCCCGAAAAGGGCGGCATGTTCCGCTCACTCAGGGTCCGCAACTACCGGCTCTTCGCGACCGGTGCCGTGATCTCCAACACCGGCACCTGGATGTCGCGTATCGCCCAGGACTGGCTGGTCCTGAGCCTCACCGGCTCCTCCACCGCGGTCGGCATCACCACCGCGCTGCAGTTCCTGCCCATGCTGCTCTTCGGCCTGTACGGCGGCGTGATCGCCGACCGGTACCCCCGGCGGAAGCTGCTGCTGGTCACCCAGGCAGCGCTGGGCCTGTGCGGTCTGGCGCTCGCCACCCTCACCCTGAGCGGACAGGTCCAGGTCTGGCACGTCTACCTGATCGCGTTCCTGCTGGGCATGGTCACCGTCGTCGACAACCCGACCCGTCAGGTCTTCGTCAACGAGATGGTCGGCCCCCGCGACCTGCGCAACGCGGTCAGCCTCAACTCCGCGAACTTCCAGTCCGCCCGGCTGATCGGCCCCGCCGTCGCCGGTGTCCTGATCACCGCGGTCGGCAGCGGCTGGGCCTTCCTCATCAACGGCCTCTCCTTCGGTGCCCCGCTCATCGGTCTGCTGCTGATGCGGACCAGTGAGCTGCACCCGGTCAAGCGCGCGCCGCGCGGCAAGGGCCAGCTGCGCGAGGGTCTGGCCTACGTCGGCCGCAACCCCGATCTGCTGTGGCCGATCGTCCTCGTCGGCTTCATCGGCACCTTCGGCTTCAACTTCCCGATCTGGCTCAGCGCCTTCGCCGACGACGTCTTCCATGCCGGGCCCGGTACGTACGGCCTGCTCAACACCCTGATCGCGGCCGGTTCCGTCACCGGCGCCCTGCTCGCCGCCCGCCGCGTCACCACCCGCCGCCGGCTGCTGGTCGGCGCGGCGCTGCTGTTCGGCGTGCTGGAGGTGGCCGCCGCGGTGACCCCGTACTTCTGGCTCTTCGCGGCGCTGATGGTGCCGGTCGGGATCTTCAGCCTGACCTTCAACGTCACGGCCAACTCCAGCGTCCAGCTCGCCACCGACCCGGCGATGCGCGGCCGGGTGATGAGCCTGTTCATGATGGTCTTCGTCGGCGGTACGCCCATCGGCGGCCCGCTCATCGGCTGGGTCACCGACACCTGGGGCGCCCGGGTCGGCTTCGCCTTCGGCGGGCTGATCTCCGCCGCCGCCGCGGTCGGGGTGGGCCTCGCCCTGGCCCGCGCGGGCGGCCTCCGCCTCAAGGTGGACCTGCGCCCCGGCCATCCGTATGTGGCCTTCGTGCCGCGGGTGCCGGAGGAGCGGCTGGCTCCGGCGGCGTAACGGCCGCCGGGCCGGGTCCCGGTCCCGCTTCCGGTCGGCTTCCGGTCCGGTTTCGGTGCGGGCCCGGCCGGGGGAAGCCTCATCCGATGAGACTCTTCGCCGCCGTCCTGCCGCCCGATCCGGTCCTGACCGAGCTGGGGGTCCGGGTCGACGCACTGCACCGGCTGCCCGGCGCGGACACCCTCCGCTGGACCGAGCGCACCGGCTGGCACCTCACCCTGGCCTTCTACGGCGAGGTCACCGACGACGTCCGCCCCGAGCTGGAGACCCGGATGGCCCGCGCCGCCCATCGCCGCCACCCCCATCAGCTGCGGCTGGCGGGCGGCGGCCGGTTCTCCGACCGTGCCCTGTGGGCGGGCGTGGAGGGCGATCGCACCGTCCTGCGGGGGCTCGCCGACTCCGCGGCCGCGGGGGCCCGGCGCGTCGGGATCGACGTGAACCAGAAACGCCCGTACCACCCCCACCTCACCGTCGCGCGCAACCGCTCCACCACCGGCCTCGCGCCGTTCGCCGAGGGCCTTACCGGCTTCGCGGGCCGCGACTGGACGGTGCGGGAGCTGAGCCTGGTCCGCAGCCATCCGCCGGCCCCCGGGGTGCCCGGGGCGCAGCCGCGGTACGAGGTGGTGGCGGCCTGGCCGCTGGGCGGCTGAGCGGCCCGGCTAACCTCGGGGTGTGGACCCGAAGACCAGAAACATGATCATGAGTGGTGCCCTGGTGATGATCCTCGTCGTGGTGGCCGTCGCGGCCGCCTTGGGGGGATGAGCCGCCGGGGCGGCGCCGAACATTCAAGGGGAACAGGCAGGGGGTGTGACCGCACACGGTCACACCCCCTCCGTCACACCCCTCCGCATCGCACGGCGACCGCGCCGTACTACCAAACGCCTCCTACCAGGCGAACGCCTCCGGCGTCGGGCCCGGGCCGGGGAAGATCTCGTCCAGCCCGCTCAGCACCTCGTCGCTCAGCGTCAGCTCGGACGCCCGTACCGCCGAGGCCAGCTGCTCGGCCGTACGCGGCCCCACGATGGGTCCGGTGACCCCGGGACGGGTCAGCAGCCAGGCCAGCGCCGCTTCGCCGGGCTCGAGACCGTGCTTGTCGAGCAGGTCCTCGTAGGCCTGGATCTGCTCGCGCACGGCCGGGTTCTTCAGCGCGTCCGCGGCGCGCCCGCCCGAGGTGCGGGCACCGGCGCCGCCCTCCCGCTCCTTGCGGATCGCGCCGCCGAGCAGTCCGCCGTGCAGCGGGGACCAGGGGATGATGCCGAGGCCGTACTCCCGCGCGGCCGGGATCACGTCCATCTCGGCGCGCCGCTCGGCCAGGTTGTACAGGCACTGCTCGCTGACCAGGCCGTAGGTGTTCCGGCGCCGGGCCGTCTCGTTGGCCTGGGCGATGTGCCAGCCCGCGTGGTTGGAGGACCCGACGTAGAGGATCTTGCCCTGCTGGACGAGGACGTCGATGGCCTGCCAGATCTCGTCCCACGGGGTCGCGCGGTCGACGTGGTGGAACTGGTAGAGGTCGATGTGGTCGGTGCCCAGCCGCTTGAGGCTCGCGTCCACCGCCCGGCGGATGTTGAGCGCGGAGAGCTTGTCGGTGTTGGGCCAGGGGCCCTCGCCGTCGGCGGCCATGTTGCCGTACACCTTGGTGGCGATGACGGTCTTCTCGCGCCGTCCGCCGCCCTTGCCGAACCAGCTTCCGACGATTTCCTCGGTGCGGCCCTTGTTCTCGCCCCACCCGTACACATTGGCGGTGTCGAAGAAGTTGATGCCCGCGTCGATCGCGGCATCCATGATCGCGTGGCTGTCGGCCTCATCGGTCTGCGGGCCGAAGTTCATGGTGCCGAGGACCAGTCGGCTGACCTTGAGGCCGGTACGTCCGAGCTGCGTGTACTCCATGACCCCCAGCCAATCCCTTGGAGTGCGCTCTAATCAAGCGCCGCCCCGGGCCTGTCAGTCGCTGTACGCCGTATTCCGGAAAATCTGGAGGCCCGCTTTTTGGCCCCCCGTCGCGGTCAAAAAGCGGGCTACCGGAATCTCCGGAATGGTGAATCGCTCAGCTGGTTGCTCAGCGGCCTGCGCGGGTCTTCATGAATCCGAGGACACCGAAGACCAGAATCATCAGCGCACCGGCGAGGGCGATGTAGATTCCGGGTCCGGGAGTGAGGTCGTACAGCTTCGCGGCCTGCTCCGCCGCCTTTTCGGCGACCTTCGCGGACACCCCTTCCTCGTCCTGCAGTTTCTGGGCGAGCAGGCGCTCGGGGGACGCGATGTTGATGGCGAGGACGATCGCCGTGGCGACCCCGGTGGCCGCGCCGACCAGATGGACCACGCCCTTCTTGGTGGCCAGGGCGGCGAGCATGAGCACCGCCCCGACCAGGGCGATGATCAGCGTGATGATGCCGTCGCCGTCGATTCCCTTGACGCCCCCGTCGGCCGCGTCGGAGGTCGACACCACCCAGTTCACACAGGAGCCGGCCAGTGCGAGAAGTGCACCGACGGCCCCGAGCACCGCGAACTTCTTCGGCGGTGCGGCCGCCGTGCCTCCGCCCGGGGTACCGGCGGAATGCATCGGCGGTGGCGCGGTTTGCGCATAAGAGGAATGGCTGTATTCGCTCATGGGTAGAGACCGTAGAGGCGGCCATTCTGGAAAGCAATACCCCCGTCCAGTATGCCGTCAATGCCCGATAAATTTCCGGCGCAGATAATCCCCGGATGGATTCAAGTAATCCGCGGGTTATTTAACCGGTCCGGTCGCCACGAATGATTTACGTACGTTATCGGCCCGTGATTCAGAAGGGGGCGCGGCCGCGCCACCGCGCCCCTGCGGCCGTATCGCGGTGTCCGCGCCCCGCCGGGATGGCAGGCTTGGGCCCATGCGTCCGCTTCCGTACGTCCTCGGTGCCGCCGTGCTGGCGGCTCTGCCCGTCGCCACCCCCGCTCCCGCGGTGGCCGACGACTCCTCCCCGTCCTCGTTCACGATCGAGGACCCCCGCATCACCGAGTCCAGCGGGCTCGCCGCGAGCCGGGCCCACCCCGGCATCTACTGGACGCACAACGACAGCTCGGACGGGGCGTACGTCTACGCCGTCGACAGCAGGACCGGAAAGACGGTCGCCCGGGTCACCCTGCGCGGCATAGGCCGCCCCCGGGACGTGGAGGCCATCTCGATAGGCCCCGACGGCAACGTGTACGTCGGTGACATCGGCGACAACCTCGGCGGCACCTGGCCGCACGTATGGATCTACCGCTTCCCCGAGCCCAAGGTCCTCAAGGACACCACGGTCACCGCCACCCAGTTCACCGTCCAGTACCAGGGCGGGCCGCGCAACGCCGAGGCGATGATGGTCCACCCGAAGACCGGCCGGGTCTACATCGCCAGCAAGAGCGACGAGGACCCCGGGCTGTACGAGGCGCCCGCCACGCTCTCCCCCCAGGGCACCAACGTCTTCCGCCGGGTCGCCGGCCTCGGCATGGAGGTCACCGACGGCGCCTTCGCCCCGGACGGCAGCCGGCTGGTGCTCCGCGGCTACTTCTCGGCCTCCGAGTACCGCTGGCGGAACGGCAAGCCGCAGCAGCTCGAGGAGCTCAAGGACGAGCCGGGGCTGCCGCTCCAGCGCCAGGGCGAGTCGGTGACCTTCACCCCCGACGGCGGCACGCTCATGTACGGCACGGAGGGCCCGAGCAGCAAGGTCACCGCGGTGGACCTCGGCGGGGAGCTGCTGCCGGACGCGACCGCGAAGAAGCAGAAGAAGGACGGGGAGTACTCCTCGCGCCCCGACGGCAAGCGGCAGAGCTCCGAGGCCGAGAAGAACGGCAACCTGGTGAAGGCCGCGCTCACCTTCGGTGGCGCGCTGGTGCTGTTCCTGGGGCTGCGGCGGCTGGTCCGCCGCCGCCCGTCGTCGTAGGAGCCGAGCATGGAACGGGCCCGGGGCGATACGCCCCGGGCCCGTACTCCTTCGGTCTTCTTCGGTCTTCTTCGGACCGTTTCAGACCGCACGCCTCACAGGTGCTCGATGACGTAGTCCACGCAGGCGGTCAGCGCCTCGACGTCGGCCGGGTCGACGGCCGGGAACATCGCCACCCGCAGCTGGTTGCGGCCCAGCTTCCGGTACGGGTCGGTGTCCACGATCCCGTTGGCGCGCAGCACCTTGGCGATCGCGGCGGCGTCGATGTCCTCGTTGAAGTCGATCGTGCCGATGACCTGCGACCGCTTGGCCGGGTCGGTGACGAACGGGGTGGCGTGCTTGGACTCCTCGGCCCAGCCGTACAGGGTGCGCGAGGAGGTGGCGGTGCGCCGCACGGACCAGTCCAGACCGCCCTGTCCGTTGATCCACTCCAGCTGGTCGTTGAGCAGGAAGAGGGTCGCGAGCGCCGGGGTGTTGTACGTCTGGTTCTTCAGCGAGTTGTCGATCGCGGTCGGCAGCGAGAAGAACTCCGGGACGTGGCGGCCGGAACCGTGGATCCGGGCGGCGCGCTCCAGCGCGGCGGGGGAGAAGATCCCGATCCACAGGCCGCCGTCCGAGGCGAAGGACTTCTGCGGCGCGAAGTAGTAGACGTCCGTCTCGGCGATGTCCACCGGCAGACCGCCCGCCCCGGACGTGGCGTCGACCAGCACCAGCGACCCCTCGTCGGCCCCGGCCACCCGCCGGATGGGCATCGCGACACCGGTCGAGGTCTCGTTGTGGGTGAGGGCGTAGACGTCCGCACCCGCCTCGGCGCGCGGCTCCGGGTGGGTGCCGGGGTCGGAGGAGATCACGGTCGGCTCGTCCAGCCACGGCGCGAGCTTGGCCGCCTTCGCGAACTTCGACGAGAACTCGCCGAAGGACAGGTGCTGGGACTTGTTGTCGATCAGGCCGTGCGTCGCCACGTCCCAGAAGGCGGTGGAGCCGCCGTTGCCGAGGATGACCTCGTAGCCCTCGGGGAGCTGGAACAGTTCGCGCACGCCGTCGCGCACCGCGCCGACCAGGTTCTTGACCGGGGCCTGCCGGTGGGAGGTGCCCAGCAGGGAGCTGCCGGTCGCCGCGAGGGCACTGAGCGCCTCGGTACGCACCTTGGAGGGGCCTGCGCCGAAGCGACCGTCGGCGGGCTTGATGTCTTCGGGAATCCGGATCTCAGCCACGCCCGCAGCCTAATCCGTCCCAACCCGGCATTCAGTGGGGAGTCCATTCGCTGAGACGATCCGTCCACGGAAGGGGACGGTGAGCGGCCTCATGTTGACACCGGCGCCCCGGAGCCTCCCGTGCACAGTGATCCATGATCACGGTCTTGCGGCACAGTGTGGGCGTATCCATCGGGACCCTCGCCGTGGACCATGGGGACATGGCTGAGCACGAGGCAGACGAACTGGAACAGGCGCTGCGCCGAGCCGTCCGTGGGGACGTCTCCTTCGACGCGGCGAGCCGGGCCCTGATGACCATGGACGCGTCGAACTACCGGCGCGTGCCGGCCGGTGTCGTCGCGCCGCGCGACGCGGACGACGTGGCGGGCGCGCTGGCCGTCTGCCGGGAGCGCGGGGTGCCGGTGGTGGCGCGCGGCGGCGGCACGTCCATCGCCGGGCAGGCCACCGGGCTCGGCGTCGTCCTCGACTTCACCCGCCACATGCGGCGCATCGTCTCCCTCGACCCGGAGCGGCGCACCGCCGTCGTCCAGCCCGGCGTGATCCTCGACGAGCTGCGGACCGCCGCGGGCGCCCACGGCCTGACCTTCGGCCCCGACCCGTCCACCCACAGCCGCTGCACCCTCGGCGGCATGATCGGCAACAACTCGTGCGGCTCGCACTCGGTCGCCTGGGGCACCACCGCCGACAACGTCCGGGAGCTGGACGTCCTGACGTACGGCGGTGAGCGGGTCCGCGCCGCCCAGGGGCTCGACGCGCTCCCCGTCCGGCTCCGCGAGGCCTTGCGCTCCCTCGCCGGTGACCATCTGGCGCTGCTGCGCACCGGCTTCCCCGAGCTGCCGCGCCGCATCTCCGGCTACGCCCTGGACGAGCTGCTGCCCGAGAAGAACGCCGACGTGGCCCGCGCCCTCACCGGCAGCGAGGGCACCCTCGGCGTGCTCACCGAGGCGACCGTACGGCTCGTCGAGGCGCCCGCCGCCCGGGCGCTCGCCGTGCTCGGCTACCCCGACGAGTCCGCGGCGGCCGAGGCCGCGCACACCCTGCTGCCCTACGGGCCGCTCACCGTCGAGGGCATGGCCGCCGACCTGGTCGTGGGCGCGTCGGGGCTGCCCAAGGGCGCCGCCTGGCTGTTCGTGGAGGTCGGCGGCGCGGGGCGCGAGGAGGCGTACGCCCGCGCGGAGGAGATAGCGCGCGCCGCCGCGCACGCCACCACCGACCACACCGTGGTCGCCGACCCCGCCGGGCAGCGCGCGCTGTGGCGGGTCCGCGAGGACGCCTCCGGCACCGCCACCCGCATGCCGGACGGCGCCGAGGCGTGGCCCGGCTGGGAGGACTGCGCGGTGCCGCCCGCCCGGCTCGGCGCCTACCTGCGCGACTTCCGTGCCCTGATGGCCCAGCACGGGCTGCGCGGCACCCCGTACGGGCACTTCGGCGACGGCTGCATCCACGTCCGCATCGACTTCGACCTGATGCGCGAGGCCGGGGTGCGGGTCTTCCGCGACTTCTCCACCGACCTCGCCGACCTCGTCGTCGCCCACGGCGGCTCGCTCTCCGGCGAACACGGCGACGGCCTGGCCCGCGCCGAGCTGCTGCCCCGCATGTACGGGGACGAGATGGTCGGGCTCTTCGGCCGCTTCAAGGACCTGTGGGACCCGGCGGGCGGCCTCAACCCCGGCGTCCTCGCCCGCCCCCGCCGCCTCGACCAGGACCTGCGCTTCGACGTCCTGCCGCGCCGCCCGGTCGACGTCGAGTTCGGCTACCCGCACGACGGCGGCGACTTCTCGGCCGCCGTACGGCGCTGCGTCGGCGTCGCCAAGTGCCGCAACGAGGCGGTGTCCGGCGCGAGCGTGATGTGCCCCTCGTACCGCGCGACCGGCGAGGAACAGCACTCCACCCGCGGCCGCGCCCGGCTGCTGCACGAGATGCTCGCGGGCGAGGTGGTGCGCGACGGCTGGCGCTCGGAGGAGGTCCGGGACGCGCTCGACCTGTGCCTGTCCTGCAAGGGCTGCCGCAGCGACTGCCCGGTCGGGGTGGACATGGCCACGTACAAGGCGGAGTTCCTGCACCACCACTACGAGGGCCGGGTGCGCCCCGCCGCCCACTACGCGATGGGCTGGCTCCCGGTCTGGCTCCGGGCGGCCGCCCTCCTGCGGGCGGCCCCGGTGGCCAACGCGGCGTCCGGGGTCGGCTTTCTGTCCGCCGTGGCCAAGCGCGCGGGCGGCATCGCCCCCGAACGCGACATCCCCGAGCTGGCCCGCGAGCCGTTCACGCGGTGGTGGCGCGGCCACGCGCGTACGGTGCGCAGCTCCCCGGAGACGGCCCGCACCGTCGTGAGTCCTGTGGAGGGGGCCGGGCCGAGGTCAGGCATCCCGGAGGCGGCCCGCACCGTCGTCCTCTGGCCGGACACCTTCACCAACTACCTGTCCCCGTCCGTCGGCCAGGCGGCGGTGCGCGTACTGGAGGCGGCCGGACTACGAGTCGTCGTACCCCCCAAACCCGTCTGCTGCGGCCTGACCTGGGTCTCGACCGGCCAACTCGACCGCGCCCGCGCGGTCATGCGGCGCACCCTGGACGTCATGGCCCCGGCCCTGGACGCCGGTCTGCCCGTCGTCGGCCTCGAACCCAGCTGCACCGCCGCCCTCCGCACCGACCTCCCCGAACTCCTCGGCCCCGACGACCCCCGCGCCGCCCGCCTCGCCGACTCCGTGCGGACCTTCGCCCAGACCCTGGAGGAGTACGCCCCCGACTGGCAGCCCCCGAAGGTCGACCGCCCGGTCGTCGGCCAGACCCACTGCCACCAGCACGCCGTCCTCGGCGACGCCGCCGACCGCCGCCTGCGCGAACGCGCGGGCCTGACCGGCGAACTGAGCGGCGGCTGCTGCGGCCTGGCGGGCAACTTCGGTTTCGAGGCGGGCCATTACGACGTCTCGGTGGCCTGTGCGGAAGACCAGCTGCTGCCGTCCGTACGCAACGCCGAGGAGAACGCCGAAGTCCTGGCCGACGGCTTCTCCTGCCGCACCCAACTGGACCAGCTCGACGGCGGACGCCCGGCCCGCCACCTGGCCGAGGTCCTGGCGGAGCGGCTGCCCCGGCACCCCTGATGACCTCAGCCGGGCGTGGTGTCGGTGGACCGTGACTCGACGGCGTCCAGCGCGGCCAGTGTGGCGTCGTCGAGCTTGATCTCCCCGACGGCGATGTTCGCCTCCAGATGGCCGGCGTCCGCGGTACCCGGGATCAGCAGCGTGTTCGGCGCGTGGTGGAGCAGCCAGGCCAGGCCGACCTGCGCGGGGGTGTGGCCGAGGGATTGGGCGGCGGCGGTGACGGCCGGGGCGTCGCTCACCTTGGGCCAGCCGGGGAAGGCGCCGCCGAGCGGGAAGTACGGTACCCAGGCGATCCGCTGCTCGGCGCAGAGCCGCAGCAGCTCCTCGTCGTCGCGCGACACCAGGCTGTAGGCGTTCTGGACGCAGGCGATACCGGCGGGAAGGGCCCGGCGCAGTACGTCCGGGGTGACGCTGCTCAGGCCGATCGCGCCGATCTTGCCCTCGTCCCGCAGCGCGACCATCACCGCGAGCTGATCGTCGAGGTCGACCACCTGGTCGCCCTCGGCCCGCACGCCCGGCCCGGTGTCCATGCGGCGCAGGTTCACCACCGGGATCCGGTCGAGGCCGAGGGACGCGAGGTTGTCCTCGACGCTCGCCCGCAGCTCCTCGGGCCGCTGGGCGAGGCGCAGCGGAGGGGTGCCGCCCGGGTCCGGATCGGCGCCGACCTTGCTGACGATCAGCACCCCGTCCTCGGGGCGCAGCGCGTCGCGGATGACCCCGTTGACGAACCCGTTGCCGTAGAACTGGGCGGTGTCGACGTGGTCCACGCCGAGTTCGACCGCGCGGCGCAGGAGCGCGATCGCGGCGTCGCGGTCGGCGCGCAGGCGATCGAGCTGCATCGCGCCGTATCCGATACGGGAGACCGTGTGGCCTCCGAGGGTTCCGGCCCCTCCGGCGCGCGGGGCGCCGGTGGCCGTGAGCCGAGGCGAGGGAGTGCTGTTCGTGGTCATGGGGGAGATTCCCTCCGCATGAGACGATAAAGAAAGCGGAGGAACCTCCGCTTCATCGACTGTAGCATTCTTACCGGAGGTGCCTCCGCTTTGGATTCCGACGACCTCGCAGGAGCCGCCCCCGGGGGGAAGCCGCGCGGCGCCCGCGCCCCCCGTGCCGACGCGCTGCGCAACCGCGACAGACTCGTCCGGGTCGCCCGGGCCGCGTTCGCGGCCGCCGACGGCACCGTCGCGCTCGAAGGCATCGCCCGCGAGGCCGGTGTCGGCATCGGCACGCTGTACCGGCACTTCCCGACCCGCGAAGACCTGGTGGAGGCCGTGTACGCCGCCGAACTCGACGACGTCACCGGCAGCGTTCCCGCCCTGCTCAAGGAGCTTCCGCCGGACGCGGCGCTCCGGGCGTGGATGGAGCGCTACGCGGCGTTCGTCGCGACGAAGCGCAGCATGCTCGACACGCTCCGGGCGGGCTGGGCCTCGGGGCGGATCGCCACACCGGCCACCCGGGAACGCGTCACCGCCGCCGTCGCCACGCTCCTCGCCGCCGGAGCCGAAGCCGGCTCGCTCCGCGCCGACGTCGAACCGGAGGATGCCGTTCTGATGTTGATGGGGATCTTCCTCGCCGCCGGGGCCGTCGACAGCGCCCCCGAGCAGACCGGACGGCTGATCGACCTCGTCATGGACGCGCTGCGGCCGACGGCGATCGGCTGACCCCCGGCCGCAGCGGGCGGGGCTAAAAATCGAGAAAAAGTGGCCGTAGTGCTCGGTGCGACGGGAAGGCGCTGAGCTCGGCGTTGATGTCATGGGTTGCGGGCCGAATCGTTGCCGAGGTCGACGCCCTCATCATCGCCGTACGCGAGCAGTCGCCCGCCCCGGCTCTCGGCGACCCGGAGCACGTCGCGCAGAGCCTCAGTGAGCCGGTGGCCCAGGTAGCGGAGTTCGCCGGAGCTCACCTTTCGGTCGCTGAGGAGGGCGTGGGCGTGCTGGAGGAGTTGCGCGCCCATGTTCAGCTGCAGGGCCTCGATCTCGTCCGCCCGTTGGCTCAGAGGGCTGTAGCCGTCGCCCGGCGCCAGGTAGCACGGCTTGCCGTCCGGGCTGGACCACGGCAGCAGGCGTAAGGCGGTCTCGCCCTCGGGGCCGAGTGGTTTGGCGGTCACGGTACGGCTCCTTCGGTGACGATGTTCCCGTGCCGTGACGTTATGGTCGCGCTGAGTTGCTGATCAATGGCACTTTCGCCCGGCGAGGGACGGAAGTACCACTTGGCGTCACACCGGTACGCCGAGCATGTCGGCCATGGTCCGCATCTCCGGTGTCATCGTTCGTCGACCGGCGATGATGTCGCTCAGGATGTCTCGTGCGTAGCGTTGGTTGGGTAGCCATTCCGGAGCGTCGGACCAGACGCCTTGCAGTACCTCGAAGGCATCGGTGGGCCGGTGCTTCATCACATGGGCCCTGGCCACGTCCAGCAGATGGCGGTTCCGGTTGTTCGACGTGGGCCGGAGGCCGCTGGTGGGGATGCGTGCCGCCAGGCTGAGGACATGATCCGGTTCTTCCGCGACCATCGCGTTCTCCGCGCGTTTGAAAGCAACGGTCAGCGGGCCGAAGGCACGGAGGAAGTCCCCGTCAGGGGCGAACTCACGGCCCATGGCGACCGCTGCCGCGTGGGCGAGCCGCAGAGTCTCCCTGGCGGCATCGGATTCGTTGTCTCGTACTGCGGCGGCTGAGGCGCGCAGGAGCAGCCAACCCCATGCGCTCAGTTCGGCGGGGGTGGCGCGGGACAGGCGTGGCTCCATGTCGTCCGACCACCGCACGGACAGTGCACGGGCCTCGGCGAGTCGGCCTTCCCTCAGAAGCAACCAGCAGCGTGTGCTCGCGATGGCGGCGCCGTCGAGTTGGTCCACGGCGTCGTCCATCGCTCTGTTGAGAGCCGCTTCGGCAGCGTCGAACTGGCGCGTCTGCACCATGAGCCACCCGGTGAGCTGGAGTAACCGCCCCCGCGGGTGCCGATTGCGTGGGTCGAGGTGGGCAAGCGCGTCGGCGTCGCGTAGGAGCGCGGGGAGGATGGGACGCAGCTCGGCGAAACGGTCGCCGGAGAAGAGAGGCAGTGCCGCTGTGAGCGCCGCGCTGACCCCCTCCCTGGTGGGAGCCTGGTCGGCACCACGATCGGGTGCCGAGAAGGTCAGAGCTTGGCGTACCGGCTCCCAGCGTTCCCTCGTGGCTTCGTCGGCCTCGTCCTCGCGGTGTCCGGCGATGAGCCGCGTGGTGGACACGCCCAGAGCCGCGGCGAGCTTCCGAGCCGTTTCAAGGCGTGTGTCCTGCTGTTCGCCCTGTTCCAGCTTCCTGATCCAGGAGACGGAGACTCCAGAGGCTTCCGACAAGCCGTGCTGCGTCAGCCCCCGGCGTTTCCGAATGTCGCGCAACCGGGTGCCGATGTGGTCCTGACCGTCGTCTGCCATGCTCAACTCCCTTCCTGCCTTGACATGGTGACGTGTACCCCTGGTCAAACGCGGTGAAGTGTCGGTCAGTCACCCTGAAAGTGGTGCCGGAGTGCCGCTTGATCCCTCCACGGAGATAGCCGAGTTGCCCTCCGTATCGAGCGTCCGGTGGCTGTCCCGAGGCGCCGGCAGCAGACCTGGCCACGTACGGGCGGACCAGACGTACCGGGATGATCGGTGCGCTGCCGGGGTCGGTGGTCCGCGGGAGAACAGGGGGCAAGGGGCGACCAGGTGACGCATTACTGACCTTGAATGCGTGGTGTCGTCATGGGGGCTCGCGCTGGAGGCCCGGGCTGGTGAGGGAACTGTCGAGGACGTCGGGGTGGTACTGGAGCTGGCGTGGTCCCCATCGGACAGCGGTGAGCAGGCCATCACGGTCGGCGAAGGCCCGGTTGGCCGAGACGGTGCGCCGCAGCGCCGACCAGATGCCCTCGACGGGGTTGAGATCGGGCGCGTAGGGCGGTAGTTGGAAGACCGTGAGCCAGCCACGGTGAGCGATTTACCGACGAATCCCTGCCGGTGCCTTGATCCGCGACAGGGGCCACGTCTGGTCCGGCCAACGGATTGACCTCGCCGTATAACCGATGGGGAGGCCGAAACCAGTTGTATGGCTTCGACCTCCCATCACACCCCGGGTTCAGTCTCTCCGTTTAGACGGTGATGGCGCTGTTCGTCTTGGCGATGAGGCCACGGATCATGCCGACAAGACGGTCAGTGCCGTAGCGGCCAGTGTATTGAGAGGCGCTCGAGGCAGAGCGCCAGAATTCGGCCCCATCGACCTGGTACTCCACTCCGGTGTCCGGGGCGATGACGATGCCTGCCAGGGTGGGCAGATCGGCCAGCAATTGCTCGTACTGCTGCACGTCTGAGAGCCTGGCGCCGCGCTGGATCACGATCGGCAGACAGTCGGCCAACACGCGGTGCATCGTGTTGACGCCTGTAGCCTTGAGCAGCACCCAGTCACCCGGCTGCTCGGTCTTGTCGAACGGTGTCGGCAGCAGGCGAGCGATCGCCTCCCAGAACGCGTCGATGATCAGCGCCCACTCCTGCGGGCTCAGCTCGCGCGGCATCTGCGCAGTCTGGAGCGGCTTCAGGCTGCTGATGAATTGGGAAACTGCGATCGAAGTGTCCTTGGAGATCTTCTCGTTCGGCTTGCGGATGCGTGTGAGCCAGGGGCTGCCCTTGCTCACTAACGCGTCGTAGATGGCGGCACCCGCGAGGAGGCTGCCTTTGTTCTTGCGCTCGCTGAGATACTCAGCCTCGTGGCTGTCCTGTCGGGCCATCCGCTGGAGAAGCTCAGCAGTCAGATCGGTGGGGACGCTCTTGGCCTCCCGGTTGATGTAGTAAAATTGCTTGATCTCCTCGTTGCGGTCGAAACCCAGCATGAGTTTGACCGGCACAGGGAAGTCGTTACTCAGTCGATTCCGCTCGCTGAGCATTCGGACCGCCCCGCTCCGGTGCTGCCCATCAACGATCCAAGTGATGGCCTTCTCGTCAAGGGCGATCGTCCCAGCCGCCGTGATGCTGCCAATATCCTCGATGGCAGAGAGCACCCTTTGGCGGTCTTCGTTGGAGGCGAACTCGATAGTCACACCTCGTGGCAGGCCGAGGCCCAAGTTATCCGTGAGGTCTCCGTCCTCGGCCGGTCTGATGTTGGCGATGATCGGGTTGGGCATCAAGCCGTGCCGGTCCTCAAAGACCCGGCCTTGACGCTTCTCTTCGCCCTCGCCGTAGAAGGAAGCGGCTTGTGCCATGCGAGTAGCTGACCCTCGGCGTTGATAGCCGTTCTCGGGGTCGTTGCCCCGCTCTGGGTCGTAGGCGTCGACGTCTGTTGCGGCGTGTAGTTGGGCTGGCGTGAATGTGGTCGACACCATGACCCTCCCACGCTGCACCTCGATCAACGCGGGCCGCTTGATTTCTGTCACTGCGTAACTCTTCCTGAAATTGAGGGGGCTGTCAGGCTGACTTTGACAGACGGAAGACGCTCAACACTAAGCGTCGACAGAGATTGTCGACTCAATTTTTGTAGTGATCCTTCTTGATGCTTTGCTGTCCAGACTTGACCGCATCTGCCCGTCCGATGCGATGCGGCTACGGTCGTGTCGACTCCTCCAGGAACCACCCGTATGCCGCAGTCTTCATCAGCCAGGCATTCCACCGCGCGCAGCGGAGGGCGGACCGCTGTCTTACGGACACGTGTTGTCAAAAATCATGCAAGCGTGCTTGATTGTTTTGTGCCGCGCTGTCACGCTCACTCCCGACGCTCCGCACCGTCGCATCACGACCGGGAGTCCCGCGTGTCCGATACGGAAGCTCTGCTCGGCGAATTGCGCGCCGAGGGCGAGGAGTTGGACGGCCTGGTGGCCGGGCTGTCCGACGCGGCGTGGGCCGCGCCGACGCCCGCCGTCGGGTGGACCATCGCGCATCAGATCGCCCACCTCGCCTGGACCGACGCCCGGGCCGTGCAGGCGGCCGAGGACGCGGAGGGGTTCGCGGACGAGGTGCGGAAGGCCTTCGCCGCGCCGGAGAGTTTCGTGGACGAGGGCGCGGAGCGCGGGGCGGCGGACGCGCCCGCCGTGTTGTTGCGGCGGTGGCGGGAGGGGCGGGAGCGGCTGGCGCGGGTGCTCGCCGCGCAGCCGCCGGGCGCCCGGCTGCCGTGGTACGGGCCGCCGATGAGCGTCATGTCGATGGTGACGGCGCGGCTGATGGAGACGTGGGCGCACGGTCAGGACGTGGCGGACGCGCTGGGTGTGCGCCGTACGCCGACCGCCCGGCTGCGGCATGTGGCCCGCATCGGCGTACGGGCGCGGGGGTACGCCTACACGGCGCGCGGGCTGGAGCCGCCCGCCGAGGAGTTCCGGGTCGAACTCACCGCCCCGGGCGGCGAGATCTGGACGTACGGCCCCGAGGACGCGGCCCAGCGCGTCACCGGCCCCGCGCTCGACTTCTGCCTCCTGGTCACGCAGCGCGCCCACCGCGACGACCTGGCGGTACGGGCGGAGGGGCCCGACGCCGACCACTGGCTGAACATCGCCCAGGCCTTCGCCGGGCCACCGGGCCGGGGGCGGAAGCCGGGCGGGGGTGCCGCGTGACCACGACGGGACGCGACACACCGGAACCCCTCCGCATCGGCAACGCCTCCGGCTTCTACGGGGACCGCTTCGACGCCCTGCGCGAGATGCTGACCGACGGGCCGCTCGACGTCCTGACCGGGGACTATCTCGCCGAGTTGACCATGCTGATCCTCGGCCGGGACCGCGCCAAGGACGCCTCGCGCGGCTACGCCACCACCTTCCTGCGCCAGCTGGAGGACACCCTCGGGCTCGCCGTAGAGCGCGGCGTACGGATCGTCACCAACGCGGGCGGGCTGAACCCGGCCGGGCTGGCCGACGCCGTCCGTGCGCTCGCGGAGCGGCTCGGGATACCGGTGCGCGTCGCGCACGTGGAGGGCGACGATCTGCTCGGGGCGCGCGGCTGGGGACCGGGCGTGGTCAGCGCCAACGCCTACCTCGGGGGCGGCGGGATCGCGGAATGCCTGCGCGGCGGGGCGGACGTCGTGGTCACCGGGCGGGTCACCGACGCCGCGCTCGTCACCGGGCCCGCAGCCTGGCACTTCGGGTGGGCGCCGGACGACTGGGACGCGCTGGCCGGGGCCGTGGTCGCCGGGCACGTCCTGGAGTGCGGGACGCAGGCGACCGGCGGCAACTACGCGTTCTTCACCGAGCTGGGCGACGTACGGCGGCCCGGCTTCCCGCTCGCCGAGATCCACCGCGACGGGTCGGCCGTCATCACCAAGCACCCCGGCACCGGCGGCGCCGTCACCGTCGGCACGGTCACCGCGCAGCTGCTGTACGAGACGGCGGGCGCCCGCTACCCCGGGCCGGACGTCACGGCGCGCCTGGACTCCGTACGGCTCGCCCAGGACGGCCCCGACCGGGTGCGGATCCACGGCGTACGGGGCGAGGCGCCGCCGCCCACCCTCAAGACCGGGCTGACCCGGCTCGGGGGCCACCGCAACGAGGTGGTGTTCGTCCTCACCGGGCTCGGCATCGACGCCAAGGCCGCCCTCGTACGCGACCAGATGGAGGCGGCCCTCGCCAAACGCCGCCCTGCCGAGGTCCGCTGGACGCTGGCCCGCACCGACCACCGCGACGCGGCCGTGCAGGAGGAGGCGAGCGCCCTGCTGCGGCTCGTCGTCCGCGACCGCGACCCGGACACGGTGGGGCGGGCGGTCAGCGGCGCGGCCGTCGAACTGGCCCTCGCCAGCATCCCCGGCTTCCACCTCACCGCCCCGCCGGGCAAGGCCACGCCGTACGGGGTGTTCGAGGCGGCGTACGTCCCGCAGGACGCAGTCCCGCACATCGCCGTCCTCCCGGACGGCGCGCGTGTCGCGATCCCCCCGGCCCCGGAATTCGCAGAACCGCGCCCCGCCGGCGAACCCCCGCTGCCGCCACCCCTGGACGGCGGCCCCACCCGCCGCGCGCCGCTCGGCGCGGTCGCCGGGGCCCGCAGCGGCGACAAGGGCGGCAGCGCCAACATCGGCGTCTGGGTGCGCACCGACGACGCCTGGCGCTGGCTGGTCCACACCCTCACCCCCGACCGGCTCCGCGAACTCCTCCCGGAGACCGCCGGACTGCCGGTCACCCGCCACCAACTCCCGCGTCTGCGCGCCCTCAACTTCACCGTCGACGGCCTGCTCGGCGCGGGCGTCGCCGAGCGGGCCCGCTTCGACCCGCAGGCCAAGGCCGTCGGCGAATGGCTGCGCGCCCGCCACCTCGACATACCGGAGGTTCTGCTGTGACCGTGCTCGCGTCCGCGCTCGACCCCGCAGGCGCCGACTACACGGCCCATCGCGAAGCGATGCTCGACAAGCTGGCCGAGCTGGAGGCCGCACACGCCAAGGCGCTCGCGGGCGGCGGCGAGAAGTACGTCGAGCGGCACCGCAAGCGCGGCAAGCTGCTCGTCCGGGAGCGCATCGAACTGCTCCTGGACCCCGATACGCCCTTCCTGGAGCTGTCGCCGCTCGCCGCCTGGGGCAGCGACTATCCGGTCGGGGCCTCCGTCGTCACCGGCATCGGCGTGATCTCCGGTGTCGAGTGCCTGATCAGCGCCAACGACCCCACCGTGCGGGGCGGCGCCAGCAATCCGTGGACGCTGAAGAAGTCGCTGCGCGCCCATGAGATCGCGCGGGCGAACCGGCTCCCGGTCGTGAGCCTGGTGGAGTCCGGCGGCGCCGATCTTCCCTCCCAGAAGGAGATCTTCATCCCCGGCGGGGCCATGTTCCGCGATCTCACGCGCCTCTCCGCCGACGGGATCCCGACCATCGCCGTCGTCTTCGGCAACTCCACCGCCGGAGGCGCGTACATCCCGGGGATGTCCGACCACGTGATCATGGTCAAGGAGCGGTCCAAGGTCTTCCTCGGCGGCCCGCCGCTGGTCAAGATGGCGACCGGCGAGGAGAGCGACGACGAATCGCTCGGCGGCGCCGACATGCACGCCCGCACCTCCGGGCTCGCCGACTACTTCGCCACCGACGAGCCCGACGCCCTCCACCAGGCGCGCCGCGTCGTCGCCCGCCTCAACTGGCGCAAGGCCCACCCCGACCCGGGGCCCGCCGAACCGCCGAAGTACGACGCGGACGAACTCCTCGGGATCGTGCCCGGCGACCTCAAGGTCCCGTTCGACCCCCGCGAGGTCATCGCCCGCATCGTCGACGGATCCGACTTCGACGAGTTCAAGCCGCTGTACGGGGCCAGCCTCGCCACCGGCTGGGCCACCCTCCACGGCTATCCGGTCGGGGTGCTCGCCAACGCGCAGGGCGTGCTGTTCAGCGAGGAGTCGCAGAAGGCCGCGCAGTTCATCCAGCTCGCCAACCAGCGCGACATCCCCCTCCTCTTCCTCCACAACACCACCGGCTACATGGTCGGCCGCGCCTACGAACAGGGCGGGATCATCAAGCACGGCGCCATGATGATCAACGCGGTCTCCAACTCCCGCGTCCCCCACCTCTCCGTCCTCATCGGCGCCTCCTACGGCGCGGGCCACTACGGCATGTGCGGCCGCGCCTACGACCCGCGCTTCCTGTTCGCCTGGCCCAGCGCCAAGTCCGCCGTCATGGGTCCGCAGCAGCTCGCCGGGGTGCTGTCGATCGTGGCCCGCCAGTCCGCCGCCGCCAAGGGTCAGCCGTACGACGAGGACGGGGACGCCGCCCTGCGCGCCATGGTGGAGCAGCAGATCGAGTCCGAGTCGCTGCCGCTGTTCCTCTCGGGGCGGCTGTACGACGACGGCGTCATCGACCCGCGCGACACCCGCACCGTCCTCGGCCTCTGCCTCTCCGCCCTCCACACCGCGCCCGTCGAGGGGGCGCGTGGTGGCTTCGGCGTCTTCCGGATGTGAGGAACAAATTCCGTCGTGATGTCCGTGATCCGATCTCTCCTCATCGCCAACCGTGGCGAAATCGCCCGCCGCGTCATCCGCACCTGCCGTGAACTCGGCATCGCCACGGTCGCCGTCCACTCCGACGCGGACGCCGGCGCCCCGCACGTACGGGAGGCCGACACCGCCGTACGACTGCCGGGCGACGCCCCCGCCGACACGTATCTGCGCGGCGACCTGCTGACCAAGGCCGCCCTGGTGGCGGGCGCCGACGCCGTCCACCCCGGCTACGGCTTCCTCTCCGAGGACCCCGCCTTCGCGCGCGCCGTCCGCGACGCCGGGCTCCGCTGGGTGGGGCCGCCGCCCGGGGCGATGGAGGCCATGGCCTCCAAGACCCGCGCCAAACGGCTCCTGTACGAGGCGGGGGTGCCCCTCCTGGAGTCGCTGGACCCGGACCGGGTCACCGACGGCGACCTGCCCGTCCTCATCAAGGCGGCGGCGGGCGGCGGCGGCCGTGGCATGCGGGTCGTCCGCGACCTGGCCGCGCTCCCCGCCGAACTGACCTCCGCCCGCGCGGAGGCGGCGGCCGCCTTCGGGGACGGCGAGGTGTTCGTCGAGCCGTACGTCGAGGGCGCCCGCCACGTCGAGGTCCAGGTGCTGGCCGACACCCACGGCACCGTCTGGTCCCTCGGCACCCGCGACTGCTCCCTCCAGCGCCGCCACCAGAAGGTGATCGAAGAGGCCCCGGCCCCGGGCCTCGACGACGAACTGCGCCGCCTGCTGGAGGAGTCGGCCGTGAACGCCGCCCGGGCCATCGGGTACGAGGGTGCGGGCACCGTCGAGTTCCTGGTCTCGTCGGCGGGACGCGCGTACTTCCTGGAGATGAACACCCGCCTCCAGGTCGAGCACCCGGTGACGGAGGAGGTGTACGGGCGGCTGGACCTGGTGGCCCTGCAGCTGCGGGTGGCGGAGGGGCAGCCGCTGGACCCCGAGCCCCCGTGCCCGCGCGGCCACGCGGTCGAGGCGCGGCTGTACGCGGAGGACCCGGGCCGGGGGTGGCGGCCGCAGGCGGGCGTGATGCGGCGGCTCGACGTCACGGGGCTGCGCGGCCATGCGGTCCCGGCGTGGCGGTACGCGGACGGGCCGGGGCAGGCGGGGCCGGGGCTGCGCGTCGACTCCGGTATCGCGGACGGGGACGTGATCGGCGTCCACTACGACCCCCTGCTGGCCAAGGTCGTCGCCTGGGCGCCCACCCGCGCCGAGGCGCTGCGGCGGCTGGCACACGGGCTGGAGCGCGCCCGGATCCACGGTCCGGTCACCAACCGCGACCTGCTGGTACGGGCCCTGCGGCACCCGGAGTTCGAGGCCGGGCGCATGGACACCGGCTTCCTCGAACGCCACCTCGACGAACTCACCGGGGCCGACGCGGACGGCATCGCCCTGGCGGCCCTCGCCGCCGCGCTGGCCGACGCCTCGGACCGGCCCGCGACCGTGGCGGGCCGCCTCGGCGGCTGGCGCAACGTGCCCTCCCAGCCGCAGATCAAGACCTACCGCGCACCGGACGGCACCGAGCACGAGGTCCGCTACCGGCTCACCCGCGACGGCCTCCTCGCCGAGAACTTCCCGGACCTCATCCTGCTGCGGGCGTTCCCGCACCACGTGGCCCTCGAAGTGGACGGCGTCCGGCGCCAATTCGACGTTTCGATCCACGACGACCGTATATATGTCGACTCGCCCCTCGGATCGCACACCCTCACCCCCGTCTCCCGCTTCCCCGACCCCACCGCCCGCACCGCGCCGGGCTCCCTGCTGGCGCCCATGCCCGGCACGGTGGTGCGGATCGCCCGCATCGCCGTGGGCGACCACGTGGAGGCGGGCCAGCCGCTGCTGTGGCTGGAGGCGATGAAGATGGAGCACCGTGTCGTCTCGCCCACCGACGGGGTGCTCACCGCGCTGCACGCCGCCCAGGGCCGTCAGGTCGAGGTCGGGGCACTGCTCGCCGTCGTCACGGCGCAGGAGCCCGCACAGCAGCCGTGAACCCCGCCGGAACCCCGCCGGAACCCGCCGGAACCCCGTACATCGGACGGAGCCGCACATGACCAAGGCGCACACCCCCATCGACACCCCGGAGCAGGCCGACCTCCGCACCGCCGTGGCCGCCTTCGGCAGGGACCACCACGACACCGCCACCCCCGACCTCTGGGCCGAGGCGGGCAAGCTCGGCTATCTCGGCGTCAACCTCCCCGAGGCGTACGGCGGCGGAGGGCGCGGCATAGCCGAACTGTCCATCGTGCTCGAAGAGCTGGGCGCGGCCGGTTGCCCGCTGCTCATGCTGGTCGTGTCGCCCGCCATCTGCGGCACGGTGATCGCCCGGTACGGCACGGAGGCGCAGAAGTCGCGCTGGCTGCCGGGGCTGGCGGACGGCACCGTGACGATGGCGTTCGGTATCACCGAGCCGGACGCCGGATCGAACTCGCACCGCATCACCACCACGGCCCGCCGCGACGGCACGGACTGGGTGCTGACCGGCCGAAAGGTCTTCATCTCCGGCGTGGACATCGCCGACGCGACCCTGATCGTGGGCCGTACGGAGGACGCGCGGACCGGGAAGCTCAAGCCCTGCCTGTTCATCGTCCCGCGCGGAACCCCCGGCTTCGCGTACCACCACATCCCCATGGAACTGGCCGCGAACGAGAAGCAGTTCGAGGTGGTCCTGGACGACGTACGGCTGCCGTCGGACGCGCTGGTGGGGGACGAGGACGCGGGGCTGGCGCAGCTGTTCGCGGGGCTGAACCCGGAGCGGATCATGACGGCGGCGTTCGCGCTGGGGATGGGCCGTCACGCCCTGGCGAAGGCCGTGGACTACGCGCGCACCCGCCAGGTGTGGAAGGAGCCGATCGGCGCGCATCAGTCGATCGCACACCCCCTCGCCCAGGCGCACATCGAGGTGGAGCTGGCCCGGCTGATGATGGCGAAGGCGGCGTACCTGTACGACGCGGGGGAGGACGCGGCCGCGGGGGAGGCGGCCAACATGGCGAAGTACGCGGCCGGGGAGGCGGCCGTGAAGGCCGTGGACCAGGCGGTGCACACGCTGGGCGGTAACGGCCTCACCGAGGAGTACGGGCTGGCGAAGCTGATCACGGCGGCGCGGGTGGCGCGGATCGCGCCGGTCAGCCGGGAGATGATCCTCAACTTCGTGTCGCACCAGACGCTGGGGCTGCCGAAGTCGTACTGATCGGGCGACCGGGGCAGTACGGACGGGAAGGCAACAGGCAGGCACAGCGACCCGAGGGGAGCGGCCATGGTGCTGCGCAGCGAGTTTCCTGACGTCCCGCTCGTCGATCTGCCCATTCACGACGCGGTGCTGGGCCGCGCGGCCGAGGAGTTCGGGGACCGTACGGCGCTCATCGACGGGGTGACGGGGGAGAGCGTCGGCTACGCCGCGCTGGACCGCGCCGTGCGCCGGATCGCCGCGGAGCTGGCGGCGGCGGGGGTGCACAAGGGTGAGGTGGTGGCGCTGCACAGCCCCAACTCGCTGATGTATCCGATGGCGTTCTACGGGGTGACGCGCACGGGCGCGGCGGTGACGACGGTGCATCCGCTGGCGACGGCGGAGGAGCTGGCCCAGCAGCTGCGGGACGCGGCGGCGACGTGGATCGTGACGGTGTCGCCGCTGCTGAGGGTGGCGCGGCAGGCGGCGGAGCAGGCGGGCGGGGTGCGGGAGATCTTCGTATGCGACGAGGCGGGCGGGCATCGTTCGCTGCGCGACATGCTGCACGGCACGGCGCCGGAGCCGGTGGTGGAGATCGACCCGGCGGAGGACGTGGCGGTGCTGCCGTACTCGTCGGGGACGACGGGCAGCCCGAAGGGCGTGATGCTGACGCACCGCAGCGTGGCGACCAATCTGGCGCAGGCGGAGGCGCTGGTGCCGACGTGGCCGGGCGAACGGGTGCTCGCGGTGCTGCCGTTCTTCCACGCGTACGGGCTGACGGCGCTCATGAACGCCCCGCTGCGGGCCGGGAGCACGGTGATCGTGCTGCCGCGCTTCGACCTGGCCCGGTTCCTGACGGCGATCGAGCGCTACGAGGCGCAGGCGCTGTACGTGGCGCCGCCGATCGTGCTGGCGCTCGCCAAGCATCCGGCGGTGGCGGAGCACGATCTGTCTTCGGTGCGGTACGTGCTGAGCGCGGCGGCCCCGCTGGACGCGCGGCTGGCGGAGGCGTGCGCGCGGCGGCTGGGGGTGCCGCCGCTGCTGCAGGCGTTCGGGATGACGGAGCTGTCACCGGGCTGCCATCTGGTGCCCCGGTACGCGGAGGGCGTTCCGCCGGGGACGGTGGGGAAGCTGCTGCCGAGCACCGAGATGCGCGTCGTCGGCCTGGACGGTGGCATCGACGGCGGCCGGGATGTGGCGACGGGGGAGGACGGGGAGATCCTGATCCGGGGCCCGCAGGTCATGAAGGGCTATCTGGGGCGGCCGGCCGACACGGCGGCCATCGTCGACGCGGACGGCTGGCTGCACACGGGAGATGTCGGCCATGTGGACGCGGACGGCTGGCTGTTCGTGGTGGACCGGGTGAAGGAGCTGATCAAGTACAAGGGCTACCAGGTCGCCCCGGCCGATCTGGAGGCCGTGCTGATCGCGCACGAGGCCGTCGCCGACGCCGCCGTGATCGGGGTGCCGGACGGCGACGGCAACGAGATCCCGAAGGCGTACGTGGTGCGCGGGCCCGGCGCCCGGATCTCGGAGCAGGAGCTGATCCGTTACGTTGCCGGGCAGGTGGCCCCGTACAAGAAGGTGCGGCGCGTGGAGTTCACCGACAGCGTGCCGCGCTCGGCCGCCGGAAAGATCCTGCGGCGCGAACTGCGCGCCAGGGAGAGGAGTTCGACCAGCCCATGACCGACCCCCTGACAGACGCCCCGACCGATGCCCCGACCGATGCCCCGGCCGGGCCTGACGTTCCACTGGTGCGCTCGTCCGACGACCGGGGCGTCCGGGTGCTCACCCTCGACTCGCCGCACAACCGCAACGCGCTCTCCGCCCGTCTGGTCGCCGAGCTGCGGGCCGGGCTGGCGGCGGCCGGGGCCGATCCGGAGGTCCGCGCGGTGCTGCTCACGCACACCGGCAACACGTTCTGCGCGGGCGCGGATCTGCGCGAACCCCCGGCCGCTTCGGGCGCGCTGGGGCTGGTCGAGCTGTTGCGCGCCATCGTGGAGCTGCCCAAGCCGGTGGTCGCGCGGGTCACCGGGCATGTGCGGGCCGGTGGGCTGGGGCTGCTCGGGGCGTGCGACATCTCGGCGGCGGGGCGCGGCGCGAGCTTCGCGTTCACCGAGGCTCGGCTCGGCCTGGCCCCGGCCGTCATATCGATGCCGCTGCTGCCCCGCCTGGACGCCCGCGCGGCGGCCCGCTACTACCTCACGGGGGAACGGTTCGACGCCGCCGAGGCGGCCCGGATCGGCCTGGTGACGGTGGCGGACCCGGAGGGGGACGCGGACGGGGCGCTCGCGCCGGTGCTGGACGGTCTGCGCCGCGGCTCCCCGCAGGGCCTGGCGGAGTCCAAGCGGCTGGTGACGGCCGAGGTGCGGCGCGCGTTCGACCGGGACGGGGAGGCGCTGGCGGAGCTGTCGGCGCGGCTGTTCGCGTCGGCGGAGGCGCGGGAGGGGATGACGGCCTTCCGGGAGCGGCGGGATCCGGTGTGGGCGACGGAGGCCGGTCAGTGAGCCGCGGTACGTCCCCGCGTACGCGTGACCCCAAGCAGGACCGCAGCCGCGCGACCCGGCAGCGGCTGCTGGAGGCCGCCGTGGCGTGCCTGGCCGAGCACGGCTGGGCCGGGTCGACGGTGTCGGTGGTCGCGGAGCGGGCCGGGGTGTCCCGGGGCGCGGCCCAGCATCACTTCCCGACCCGGGAGGACCTGTTCACGGCCGCGGTCGAACAGGTCGCGGAGCAGCGTTCGGCGGAGCTGCGTGCCCTCGCCCCGGCGGGCGAGGGCACGGCCCGTACGCGCGCGGTCGTCGCGGAACTCGTCGACCTGTACACCGGCCCGCTGTTCCGGGCCGCGCTCCAGCTGTGGGTCGCCGCGTCGTACGAACCCCAGCTGGGCGCCCGGGTGACCGTCCTGGAGGCCCGTATCGGCCGCGAGACGCACCGCATGGCGGTGGAGCTGCTGGGCGCCGACGAGACGGTCCCGGGGGTGCGGGAGGCCGTGCAGGGGCTGCTCGACATGGCCCGCGGCCTGGGCCTGGCCAATCTGCTGACGGACGACAGCGCGCGCCGGGAGCGGGTGGTGGCGCAGTGGTCGCGCATCCTGGACGAGGCGCTGGGCGCGGCCCGCACCCGCGAGGGGTAGGGGCTGATGGGCCCCTACCGCTAGCGCTACCGCTACCGCGACATGTCCCCGTACCCGTCGATCTCCTGCGGGCCGCGGGTGCCAGGGCCGACGTACCGCGCCGAGGGGCGGACGAGGCGGCCGGTCCGCTTCTGCTCCAGGATGTGCGCGCTCCACCCGGCCGTCCGCGCGCACGTGAACATCGACGTGAACATGGGCGCCGGGACCTCCGCGAAGTCCAGCGTGATCGCCGCCCAGAACTCGACGTTGGTCGCCAGCACCCGGTCCGGCCGACGGTTGTGCAGCTCCTCCAGGGCGGCCCGCTCCAGCGCCTCCGCGACCTCGTAGCGCGGCGCGCCCAGCTCCTTGGCGGTACGCCGCAGCACCCGCGCCCGCGGGTCCTCGGCGCGGTAGACCCGGTGCCCGAATCCCATCAGCCGCTCGCCCCGGTCGAGCGCCTTCTTCACGTACGCCGTGGCGTCGCCGGTGCGCTCGATCTCCTCGATCATCCCGAGCACCCGGGAGGGCGCGCCGCCGTGCAGCGGCCCGGACATGGCCCCGACCGCGCCGGAGAGCGCGGCGGCGACGTCGGCGCCGGTGGAGGCGATGACGCGGGCGGTGAAGGTGGAGGCGTTCATGCCGTGCTCGGCCGCGGAGGTCCAGTACGCGTCGACGGCGGCGACGTGCTTGGGGTCGGGCTCGCCGCGCCAGCGGCGCATGAAGCGTTCGACGATGGTCTCGGCCTTGTCGATCTCCCGCTGCGGCACCATCGGGCGCCCCTGCCCGCGCGCCGACTGGGCGACGTACGACAGCGCCATGACGGCCGCGCGGGCGAGGTCGTCGCGGGCCTGGGCCTCGTCGATGTCGAGGAGCGGTTTGAGGCCCCAGACGGGCGCGAGCATGGCCAGCGCGGACTGCACGTCGACCCGGACGTCGCCGGAGTGCACCGGGATGGGGAAGGGCTCGGCGGCGGGCAGCCCGGGGTTGAAGGCGCCGTCGACCAGCAGGCCCCAGACGTTCCCGAAGGACACGTGGCCCACCAGGTCCTCGATGTCGACGCCGCGGTAGCGGAGCGCGCCGCCCTCCTTGTCGGGTTCGGCGATCTCCGTCTCGAACGCGACGACTCCCTCGAGTCCGGGTACGAAGTCGGACATCGGGCGGCTCCTCTTGATGTGGTTGATGTGGTTGATGTGGGCGACGGGTGGTCGGAACGGCTGGTACGGATTGTGCGGGTCGGTGCGGGCGTGCGGGGTGGTGCGGGGATACGGCTGGTGCGGATGGAGCTTCAGAGGGGCGGAGAACGGTGTCATCGGGGGTCGTCCGGCCCCGGACGGCTCCGCGGCCGACGGCTCGCGGTCCGTGCCGGGTACCCGGTGGTGTGCCCCGTCCGTGCGGTGGTCACCCAACAGGGGCGAAAACCGGCGCCGGGCACCGTGCTGACAGGCGCATGCTCGGCCACGGCACGGTGGACGCGCCAGTCACAGGGGCGCGTGAGAAGTGGCACACCGCTTGTGCGGCGGGCGGAGGGTTACGGATCCCCGGCGCGGGGGAGGGAGGCATCGCTCTTTCGGGGCAGCCCGTGCGGTGGACCGATGATGTTGCAAGATATGCGCGTGCCTCATGTTGACCCGGAGCCCCCGGCTTCCCCCTCGGCTTACTCCGCGCGCACATACGACCCGGCCGCCATGCGCGAGCACTACCGCGCGGCGGGCATCGACGAGACGGCCCTCGGGGACACCCCGTTCCAGCAGTTCACCCGGTGGTTCCAGGAGGCGGTGGGCAGCGGGCTGTACGAGCCGAACGCGATGGTCGTCGGCACGGCCGACGCGGCCGGGCGCCCCAGCTCCCGTACGGTCCTGATGAAGAGCTTCGACGAGCGCGGCTTCGTCTTCTACACCAACTACGGGTCGCGCAAGGGCCGCGAACTGGCCGGGAACCCGCACGTCTCGCTGCTCTTCCCCTGGCACCCGATCGCCCGCCAGGTGATCGTGACAGGCGTCGCGCACCGCACCGGGCGGGACGAGACGGCCGCGTACTTCCGGACCCGCCCGCACGGCTCGCAGCTGGGCGCGTGGGCCAGCGCGCAGTCCTCGGTGGTCGGCACGCGGGAGGAGCTGGACCGGGCGTACGCGGAGCTGGTGGACCGCTATCCGCCGGGCGAGCAGGTGCCGGTGCCACCGGAGTGGGGCGGGTTCCGGGTGGTGCCGGAGGCGGTGGAGTTCTGGCAGGGCCGGGAGAACCGGCTGCACGACCGGCTGCGGTATGTGCGGACGCCGGACGGGGAGGGCTGGCGGATCGAGCGCCTGTCCCCGTGAGGCGTGCGGGACGTCCCGGGGGCGCTGGTCGGGGACGATCGGTACCGCGTGCCCCTCGGCCCGGCTCCGCAGCGCGGTCTCCGGCACCCTCGGCGCCCGGGGCCGGGGCCCGGCGCGGGCACAGTACTCGCGGCCTCGGCACACAGCCGGAAAACGCAGACGACCCGCGGGTCTGTCCCCTGGCGCCGGTGAGGGCGCCTGGGGGCCGGTCGGACGTACCGGCGACCCGCGGGCCGGGTGACTGCTTGGGATTGGCCGGCTGCGTACATCCTTCGTACGCCGGTCCGGCGAATGCGCTGAGCGCGACGACGGACCGCTAGCCCGCAGTCACCTCACGCGTCCGGATTTGATACATCTGCCGAACCACCTCCCTTCTCGTGTGCTCAACACCTTAGGAACGGCCTCGCGGCGCACACAAGCGAATTTCCGGGAGGCAACGATTTCGCGGAATCCGGTGTGGTGCGCGTCACGTTCGAGTTCAATGTTCCGACGTGCACCATCACAGGCAGCCACGTCCACCACGTCCCGCAGGGGGTGTCCGGTGACCGCTCCGCAGCGCTCCGAACCCGCGCGTCCCGCCCGTCCCGTCCCGGCGCAGCCGGGGGCCGCGGCCGCGCCCATGCCCGCGACCGGCCCCGGCCGGGACGACTCCGACCTGCTCGCCGCGCTCCTGGACGGCATGGACGCCGCGCTGTGCGCGTTCGACGCCGACGGCACCGTCACCCACTGGAACCGCGAGGCCGAGCGCATCCTCGGCTGGCCGGCGGCCGAGGCCGTGGGGCGCAAGGGGCTGGCGGGGTGGGCGGTCCGTACGGAGGACGCGCGGGACATCGAGGCGCGGCTGATGGAGGTCATGGGCGCCACCGGCCGCCGGGTGCACGAGTTCGCCCTGCTGACCAAGGACGGCGGCCGGGTCCTGGTCCGTGTCCAGTCGTCCGCGGTGCCGGGCGCGGACGGCCGCCCGTCCGGGGTGTACTGCGCGTTCAGCGAGGTGCACGCGCAGCTGGACCTGGAGCGGTCGATCGCGCTGAGCGAAGCGCTGCTGGAGGACGCGTCCTGGTGCGTCGTCCTCGTCGACGCCGATCTGCGGGTGGCCGTCCTCAACGGCAACGCGGCGGCCGCCCTGCGGACGGGCCGTACGGCCGCGCTCGGGCGGCCGCTGGGCGAGTTCCTCGAACAGGGCGTGGAGGAGGCCGAGAACGCCGTCCAGCACGTCCTCGCCGAGGGCGCGCCCCCGGCGCCCACCGAGCTGTGGGTGACGCTGCGCGAGGCGGCCGACGAGTCCCCGGACGACGCGCTCCCGGCGCGCCGCTGCTGGCGCAGCGGCTTCCTGCGGCTGGCCTCGCCGCTCACCGAGGAGCCGGTGCCGCTCGGGGTGGCCTGGATCTTCCAGGACGTGACGGAGCCGAAGGAGCACGAGCAGGAGAGCGCGCGGCTGCGCTTCCGCGGCAACCAGCTGCACCGGGCGGCGCGGGCGGCGGCCGAGTGCGAGGACCCGATGGAGGCCGCCGCGGTCCACCTGGACTTCGCGCTCGCGGGCTTCGCCGACGACGCCCTGATCGACCTGGTCCTGGACCGCCCGGAGACCGTGCCGCCGGGCGCGCTGGGGTCCGGCGGGGGCGAGCGGATCCGTCTCGTGCGGGCGGCGGCCACGCCGGGCGGCGCCGCGGGCCCGTGCTCCCCGATCGCCCCGGGCGGCATCCCGGTGGCCTATCTGGAGGGCCACCCGGCGCTCCAGGCGGCCGAGCGCTGCGGTTCGGTGCGGGCGAGTGCGACGCGTGCGGACGAGGCGGCGGCGGCGCGCTGGGCGGCGGCCCGCAAGTGGCCGGAGGGCTCGGTGCACGCCCTGTGCGCGGTGCTGCGCAGCCGCGGCCGCACCCTGGGCGTGCTCACCCTGCTGCGCGGCCCGGCCCGCCGCCCCTTCGACCGCGCGGACACGGCGTACGCGGAGGACGTGGCGGCCCGGGTCGCGGCCGCGGTGGACCTCGCCCAGGGCGGGTGATCTTCTACCGCCGGTAGAAGATCCGGTCGCCGTAGTCCGCCATCACCTGGCGGTTCCACTCGTGGCCCCCGTCCACGTTGCCCGACCGCAGCAGCGGCGGCCGTACGCCGCGGGCCACCAGTTCCTCCACCCCCGCCGCCACCACGGCCTGCATCAGCGCGCTCGTCACCACGGTCGACGCGGGGGCGAACGGCGCCCCCACGCCCTCCGCCGTGACCTCCGCGTCACCGACCGCGATCTTGCTGTCGAGGACCAGATCGCAGTGGTCCTTGAGGAAGGTGCCCGACGCGTTACGGGACGTGGTCGCCGTCGCGTACGCCACGGACGTCACGCCGATCACCGTCGCCCCGCGCTCCCGCGCGCCCGTCGCCATCTCCACCGGCAGCGTGTTCCGGCCGGACAGCGAGATGACGAACAGCAGGTCACCGGAGCGCAGCGGACCGGTCTCCAGGACGGCCGTGGCCAGCCCCTCGACTCCCTCCAGCGCACTGCCCAGCGTCGCGGGCATGACATCCACGCCGACCACCCCCGGCACCGGGAGCAGGTTCATCAGGGCCAGCCCGCCCGCGCGGTAGACGACGTCCTGGGCGGGCAGGGAGGAGTGGCCGGCGCCGAAGACGAAGAGCCGGCCGCCGCCGGTGACCGTGTCGGCGATCAGGCCGCCCGCCGCGGCGATGCGTTCGGATTCCTCGTCCCGCACCTTGTGCAACAACCCGATCGCGGCGTCGAAAAAGCGCCCTGCCGGCTTGCTCTGGCTCATCGCCGAGGCCCTTCGTGTCGGTGTTAACTTGGGTCCACATCCTCGTGGCGCGGATCACGTTGCGTTGTGGATCACGAAGCTGTCAATACCGCCTCCACCCAGCGCTGCGGCAGTGGCCGATCCGGCTCTCTTGTCGGTGGGATGCGTCAGAATTGGGTTCAGGGCCACCGCACGACACATCAAGGGGCACGCATGTCCGGACTGATCGACACCACGGAGATGTATCTCCGCACCATCCTCGAACTCGAGGAGGAGGGCGTGGTCCCCATGCGCGCCCGGATCGCGGAGCGGCTCGATCAGAGCGGCCCCACCGTCAGCCAGACGGTGGCGCGCATGGAGCGCGACGGACTGGTGACGGTCGCGGGCGACCGTCACCTGGAGCTGACGGAGGAGGGCCGCCGCCTGGCCACCCGCGTGATGCGCAAGCACCGGCTCGCCGAATGCCTGCTCGTCGACGTGATCGGCCTGGAGTGGGAGCAGGTCCACGCGGAGGCGTGCCGCTGGGAGCACGTGATGAGCGAGGCGGTCGAGCGCCGCGTGCTGGAGCTGCTGCGCCACCCCACCGAGTCGCCGTACGGCAACCCGATCCCGGGCCTGGACGAGCTGGGCGAGAAGGGCGAGGCCGACCCGTTCCTCGACGACAGCATGGTGAGCCTGCGCGAGCTGGCGCCCGGCACCGAGGGCAAGACGGTGGTCGTGCGCCGCATCGGCGAGCCGATCCAGATGGACGCCCAGCTGATGTACACGCTGCGCAGGGCCGGGGTGCAGCCGGGCTCCGTGGTGAGCGTGACGGAGTCCCCGGGCGGCGTCCTGGTCGGCAGCAGCGGCGAGGCGGCCGAGCTGGAGGCGGACATCGCCTCCCACGTCTTCGTGGCCAAGCGCTAGGGGGTGTCTTGTGGATCAGGCCGGATCGGCGAGCGGCGTCTGGTGCGGTGGCTCGCAACCCGCGTGAGGAGAGCGCAGCGGCGCTGCGTGCGACGAGCGCGGGGCCGCGAGGTGCCGTGCCAGGCGTCGGGAGCCCGGCATGATCCACAAGACACCCCCTAGATCCTTGCGACAGGGCCTGACCCCACAGGGCCCCTCCCCGCGCCCGCATGCCGCTGCCGCGCGTGCCCCGGCCCGCCGCGCGGCGCAGAGGCCCCCGGCATAGGCCTCCCGTCGTTCGACGTCGCTACCTGCGGTGACGGGTTTTGGTGGCACCGGAGTTCGGGGAAATCGAGCGATCGCGGGCGACCCGTGCAACCCTGTCGCTGACGCATATGCACGAGCGTGCTCGCAGTCAGGGGAGGGGGCTCCTATGGGCCCGGCGAGCGGCAGCGATGCCGAGCGGGCGTTCGAACGCGAGGGCCCCGGTGCCGTGAGGCGCCGGGGCCCCGCTTCCCCATGTCCCCCCGGTGGGCCCCGGATCGTGCGGGCCGCGCGAACGCGGCCGTTACGACCCGGGGCCGTAGCGACCCGGAGCCCCGAGCTCCCAGGGTCGGCCCCCGCGGACTTCCTTCCCCGAGTAGTCCGCCTCCCGCTAGCTGTCTCCCCTCGGCGGAGGCGACCAATCCTTGAGCGTGGTCACTCGAATGAGGGGTGTTGCCCGGCACTTGCGGTGCGTTCGAATACAGGTTCGATATTGTGGGGTGGTTGGGGTTGGTCGGGAGAGGGATGGAGGTGCCAGACGACATGGTGCGACGCATCGACGTGACCGGAGCCGGCGGTGTGCGGCTCGCGGCCTGGGAGTTCACGGACCCGCCCAAGGCCGGAGGCCGCGCGGGAGCGCGCGGCGGCCCCGGAGTCCTGCTGCTCCACGGGCTGATGGGCCGCGCCGCGCACTGGGCGCGGACCGCCCGCTGGCTCGCCACCCGGCACCGGGCCGTCGCCCTCGACCAGCGCGGCCATGGCCGCAGCGAGAAGCCCGCCGACGGGCCGTTCGACCGCGGCACGTACGTCGACGACGCCGAGGCGGCCGTCGAGCAGCTCGGGCTGGGGCCGGTGGCCCTCATCGGCCACTCCATGGGCGCCCTGACGGCCTGGCAGCTCGCCGCCCGCCGCCCCGACCTGGTCCGGGCCCTGGTCATCTGCGATATGCGGGCCTCGGCCCTCGGCGGCGCCTCGCAGCGCGAATGGACCGACTGGTTCCGGTCCTGGCCGGTGCCCTTCGCGACCCTCGCGGACGTCCGCAGGTGGTTCGGCGAGGACGATCCGCTGCTGGAGCGTCCGAACCCCGCCCGGGGCGACTTCTTCGCCGAGGTCATGGCCGAGCGTTCGGACGGCTGGCGGCCCGTCTTCTCCCGCCGTCAGATGCTGAAGGCCCGGGCGGGCTGGGCCCATGACGCCCACTGGGAGGAGCTGGCCCTGGTGGAGTGCCCCACCCTGGTCGTCCGTGGCCTGGACGGCGAGCTGGGCCGCGCCGAGGCCCAGGAGATGGTCCGCGTCCTGCCCCGCGGTGAGTACGCGGAGGTGGCCGACGCGGGCCACCTCGTCCACTACGACCAGCCGGACGCCTGGCGCCGCGCGGTGGAGCCGTTCCTCGCCGCCCACCTCCCCGCACAGCCCGGACCCGTATAGCCCAGGACCGGCATCAGCGGCGCGCGGGGAACTTCCAGACGAACGGCTTGCCGCCGATCTCGGTCCAGGCGATCTCCAGCCGCTTCGCGTCCGCCGGGATGAGGAAGGTGGTGCAGAGGGTGTAGCTCTGGCCGTTCTTCCAGTTCTTGATGGCGTCCGGGTCGGCGCACCCCTTCGGCGTGTCACCGCCGATGACCTTCGTGCCGCGCCGCCCGTCCGCGTACACATCCGCGTAGTCGCCGACCCGCGGCCATTCCTTGACGGCGCCACCGCTCAGATGCCGGTACGTCACATAGCCGGTCGCGGGGACCTTGCCCTTGGCGTCCTTCGGATCGGGGACCAGGGTCTTGGCGTCGGCGGCGGTTCCGACGTCGATCCGCCGCGCGGTGATCGAGTAATACGGCTTGACGCCGGTGTCCTCCTTGAATGCCCGCCAAGCGGACTGCCCCGGTTTCAGTACGGCCTTCGCCGCCGCACTCGCACCGCGCGCGCCGTTCTTGTGCGCCCCGTTGAATCGGGAATGGGGCTTGTCCTTATGGGACGTGGACGTATGACTCTTTTTGCCATCGGATCCGCAGGCCGTGAGGGCCAGAGCCAGTACGGCAACGGGCGTAGCGACGCGCAGCCACGTTGTCTTGTTCAGCAAGTCGATCTCCCTGCGTGATCCTTCCCCGATCGATGATCCTAGGGGCTGGAATTCCGCATCCGGGTCGCCAACTGTGTGCGTACTGTGACGGCCTGAGTGCGAGTGTGTGGAAGTAGCGGGGCGATGGGGGAGGGAGGGGGCGCGCCCGGTGGATCCCGTCACGAGGGCGGTGGATGGCCGGATCCGAGGCGTGCGCCGGTGCGGATGAAGGTATTCCCATCCGGAATTCAACCTTCGCGGCACCAATGGCGTCTACCAGTACGGCGCTTGCGGATTGGCTGCTGCTACGCTCAGCCACGCGTCATCACGCATTAACACCAGGACGTAAGGAAATCACTGATCTCGGGGGGAGATCGCGTGAAATTGAAACATCAAGCCTCGATGGTCGTGCTCTCGGCGGTGCTCATGCTGGGCGGCTCGGTCGCGATGGCACCCACGGCGTCCGCCGTGGGCTCCTCGGCATGCCGGTTCAATTCACCGGACGTCAATTTCAAGGTGGCGACGAGTGGCGCCAGATTCCGCACCGGACCGGGGAGCAAGTACCGCGCGATAGGGACGCTGTACCGGGGAGACTCCTTCCGGTATTTCTGCCGTACCGGCGGTCTGGGGGGATTCACGAAGAGCTGGTCCTACGGAAAGATCCTCAAACGGACCACCTCCGGCATCAAGCCCGGGACCAGGGGCTGGGTCTACAGCAAGTACCTGGACTAGACGCGCAGATACGTTCCGCCGGGGGGGGCACCGTACGGGACACGGCACCAGAAACGGCGCGGGAGCGGGACCTGACCAGTCCCGCTCCCGCGCCGCACGTCATGGCCGAGGGCTCAGCCCTTGCTCACCGCCGCCAGAATCTCCGGCAGCCGCCCCGCCGCCCGCGGCGCGGCCAGCCGCAGCCCGGCCTCCGCGATCGCCGCGCCGTACACCACGCCCAGCGGCAGCAGCACCCACAGCATGCTGTGCGCCCCGCTGGTGTGCAGCCAGATCGTCAGGCCCAGCAGCGGCGCGCACAGCACGGCGCCCGCGATCATGCCGCCGACGAGGCCCATCCAGGCGAGCGAGGCCTGCCCCGGTGCCACGTTCTTGGCGCTGTCCTGCGGGATGGAGTACGGGCGCAGCGCCGAGGCCAGCGCGCCGGTCGCCAACAGCGCGCCGAGCAGGCCGAACGCGAGCCCGAGCGCTTCGGGGACGGCCGGCAGGTCGTGCATGAAGAGGGCCGAGCCCACCACCGCCACGAGCACGTACGGCAGTCCGACCAGCGCGATCGCGAACGCCCGCCCGCGCAGCTCCAGATAGGCGTCACGCGGGGAGGAGATGGTCTGGGCGACCATCCAGAAGGCGGAGGAGTCCTGCCCGAACTGGTTGTACATCTGCATGCCCAGCATCCCGGCGGCCCAGCACGCCCAGTAGACGTTGCCGTTGCCCTGGACGGAGGTGATGACGGGCATCAGCAGGCCGACGCCCAGCGAGCTGACCCAGCTGGCCTTGGACTTGGGGTCCCGCACCGCGTACCGCAGGGTGCGCAGCATGACCGTGCCGCTGCGCCCCGCGGGCACCAGCCGCCCGAGCGGGCCGCGCGCGCCGGCGGACGAGCCCGCCCCCTCGGCGCCCCGCCGCGGCTTCTCCGGCTGGATCGTGGAGCTGTCCGGTGTGGTCATCAGATGCGCGAGGCTGCGCGACCACCACCACATCAGCAGCCCCAGCGCGACCGCGCTCAGGGCGAACTGGGCGGCGGCGAGCCCGTACGCGCCCTCGCTCACGCCCTGCACGGCGTCGATCGCCGTCGCGGGCGGCACCCAGCGCAGGATGTCCGCGGCGGGCCGCAGCACGGCCAGCCCGCCCTGGCCGGACAGCTTCTGCACGCCCACGTTCACGAACTGCGCGCCGATCGCCACGAACAGACCGCTCAGAAGTGCCAGATCGCGGCCCTTGCGGCTGCTCAGCAGCCGGGTGTTGGCGGTCGCGACGGCCCGCGCCAGCGCCACGCACGTCAGCACGGTCAGCACGCCCGCCAGGACGGCGGCCCCCGCGGCCGCCGCCCCGTGCGCGATCGCGATGAGCGAGCCCACCACCAGGGTCAGCGTGAACAGCGGGCCGATGCCGATCAGGGAGGACACCAGCAGCGCGCCGATCAGCGGCCGGGGCCGCAGCGGCAGCATCACCAGCCGGGTGGGGTCCAGGGTCTCGTCACCGCTGGGGAAGAAGAGCGGCATCACGGCCCAGCCGAGCGCGAGGACCGCGGCGAGCACGGTGACCAGCGCGTCCGCGCCGTCGTGGCCGCGCAGCAGCACCAGGCCGAGCAGCTGCAGCAGGGCGAAGAGGACGGTGATGACGAGCGAGGTGATGTACGCGGCGCGGCGGCCCGCGGACTGCCGCAGCGCGTTGCGCATCAGCGACAGCTTCAGCCGGACGAAGACGGGCAGCGGCGAGCCGGTGGGGGCCGCCGGGGGAGCGGGCGCCGCGCTGTCGAGCGGGCCCTTGGCGTCGAGCGGATCGGCGAGCGTCATCGGGCGCCGCCGCCGAGCCAGTCGAGGTTGTCCCCGGAGCCCTGGGCGCGGGCGCCCACCAGCTCCAGGAAGGCGTCCTGCAGGGACGGTGCGTCGCCCCGTACGTCGGCCAGCGCACTCTGCGCGCGGATCTTGCCGCGCGCCATCACCGCGACCCAGTCACACAGCGACTCCACCAGCTCCATCACATGGCTGGAGAAGACGACCGTCGCACCGGAGCGGGTGTAGCGCTCCAGGACGCCGCGGATGGTCTGCGCGGAGACCGGGTCGACGCCCTCGAAGGGCTCGTCGAGGAAGAGGACTTCCGGGTTGTGGAGCAGCGCGGCGGCCAGGCCGATCTTCTTCCGCATACCGGTCGAGTAGTCCACGACCAGCTTGTTCTGCGCACCGGCCAGGTCCAGGACGTCCAGCAGCTGGGTCGCGCGCTTGTCGACCTCGTCGCCGGGCAGGCCGCGCAGCCGCCCGGTGTACGCGAGGATCTCGCGCCCCGAAAGCCGCTCGAACAGCCGCAGCCCCTCCGGCAGCACGCCGATCCGCGCCTTCACCTCGGCCGGGTCCTGCCAGACGTCGTGCCCGCCGATCTCGACCGTGCCGGAGTCCGGGCGCAGCAGCCCGGTGATCATCGACAGGGTCGTGGTCTTGCCCGCGCCGTTGGGGCCGACGAGTCCGATGAACTGCCCGGCGGGCAGTTCGAGATCGATGCCGTGGACCGCGATCTGCTCCCCGTACCGCTTCCACAGACCCCGCACCTGCACGGCGGGCCGCTGCTGTGCGGCGGCGGGCTCGGTCGCTGCCCCGGCGGGTGCGTCTGCGTCTACTTCTGCGTCTACGTCTGTGTCTGCGTGTGCGTCCGGCACGGAAAACCCCGTCTTCCACCATCAGGCTGGTCCGGGGACTGGTCGTGTCCCCGTCCGCGCCCACGATACGGGGGGTGCGCCCGGGCGCGTCAGGTACGCCGGGGCGCGTCAGCGCCGGGGGTGGGCCGGGTTTCGCGGCCGCGGGTTTCGCGTCCGCACGCGTAGGCGAGCGTGCTCACCAGCTCCTCGGCGTCCGGCAGCCACCGGTTGGCGGCGGTCGGCCGACGGGCCCACTGGGTCGGGCCGTGCCGTCCGACCCGGGTCGGGGGCGCGACCACGTAGTCCCCGTCGCCGCGGGCCGCCAGGTCGACCGAGGACGGCGGCCAGCCCAGGTTCCGCAGCAGGTCCGGGATCTTCGCGGCGGCGCCGGGGAGCACGAAGAAGAGCATCCTGCGGTCCGGGGTGGAAGTGACCGGGCCGAGGTCGACGTTGCGGCGCTCCATCCGGGCCAGCGCCAGACAGCCCGCCGACTCCGGTACGTCCAGGGCGTCGAAGGTGCGGCCGGTCGGCAGCAGGATCGACGCGCCCGGGGCGCGGGCCCACATCCGCCGCACCACGACCGGGCTGCCGGTGGCCTGGTTCACCCAGTCCGGGGCGGTCGGATGGGCGCCGGGGGCCGGGCAGCCGGCCTGTCCGCAGGAGCAGCGCTGGAGGCCGTTCACGGTGTCCAGCCAGGCGCCGGCGAGCACGTCCCAGTGCCGTTCCTCGGCGTAGCGCACCGCGGCGTCGAGCAGCCGCTCCCCGCGCTGCTTCGGAATATGTGGTGTTCCTGTCACGTCCATGGTCTCTTCCACGACCAAGACAACTTCCGCCGTCAACAAGGGTTACGGCCGCGCTCCGCCGGGCGCGGGGACGGCATACCGGGGCGCATGGGTGCATGACCGGGGGCGCGTATGGGGTTCCGGCTGTGTGAGCGGGTAACCACCATGCGTGACAGGCGTACGAGGGCGTTTTGGCGCGGCCGTACGCACGTACGTGAACCAAGCGGTCTATGTGGTCAATACGGGCAAGTTCCGCATTCGCCGTATACCCGCGATACCCGCGGGGAACTGATCAACAGGGACGGCATCCGCCGAGAACGCACAGCAGTCACTGGGGGTAAAACCATGGCCGCTAGGCCGCTTGTGGCGCGACAGCCGAACGAACGGCTGCAGGCGCTCATTCAGGAAGCCGCGTGCTCCAATGCCGGTTTGGCTCGCAGGGTCAACATGTGCGGTGCCGAGCACGGTCTCGATCTGCGCTACGACAAGACATCGGTCGCCCGGTGGCTGCGCGGACAGCAGCCCCGGGGCCGCGCCCCGGGCATCATCGCCGAGGCGCTGGGCCGCAAGCTCGGTCGTACGGTCACGATCGACGAGATCGGCATGGCCAACGGCAAGAACCTGGCGTCGGGCGTGGGGCTGCAGTTCTCGCCGACCGTGCTCGGCGCGATAGAGCAGGTCTGCGAGTTGTGGCGCAGCGACGTCGGCCGCCGCGACTTCCTGACCGGCTCGACCGTCGCCGCCTCGGCGCTCGTCGAGCCCAGCCGCGACTGGCTGATCACCGGCGCGGACCCGCAGGTCGCGCGCACCGCCGGAGCCCGGGTCGGCCGCTCCGACGTCGCCGCGGTGCGGGCCACCACGGACGCGCTGGTCGAACTGGACCACCGCTACGGCAGCGGCCATGTGCGCCCGGTCGTCGTCCACTACCTCAACAGCGTGGTCTCCGGGCTGCTCGCCGGGTCCTACCGGGAGTCGGTCGGCCGCGAACTGTTCGCGGCGGTCGCCCGCTTGACCGAGCTGGCCGGGTACATGGCGATCGACACCGGTCAATCCGGGCTCGCCCAGCGCTACTACATCCAGGCGCTGCGGCTCGCCCAGGCCGCCGGGGACCGGGGCTACGGCGGATACGTGCTGGCCGCCAGCATGAGCCACCTCGCCGCCCAGCTGGGCAACCCCCGGGAGATCGCGCAGCTGGCCAAGGCCGCGCAGGAAGGCTCGCGGGGACAGGTACCGCCGCGCGCCGAGTCGATGTTCCTGGCCGCCGAGGCGCGCGGGCACGCGCTGATGGGGGACGCCCCGGCCTGCCAGCACGCGGCCGGGCGCGCCCTGGACGCGATGGAGCGGGCGGTGGGCAGCGGCGGGCCGTCGGGGGACGAGCCGCCGTGGATCCAGCACTTCGACCACGCGTATCTGGCCGACGAACTGGCCCACTGCCACCGCGACCTGGGCCAGGCCGAGCCCGCCCGGCGGCGCGCCGAAGAGGCCCTGGCGGGCCACCCGGAGGGGCGGGTGCGGCGCCGCGCCATCGGGCTCCTGCTGCTGGCCACGGCGCACGTCCAGGGGCGCGAGGTGGAGCAGGCGTGCCACGTCGGCGGCCAGGCGGTGGACCTGCTCCAGACGCTGCGCTCCAACCGGGGCGTGGAGTATCTGGACGACTTCCAGCAGCGCCTGGAGCCGTACCGGGACGAACCGGTGGTACGGGAGTTCGGGGCGAGGCTGGAGGTGCAGGCGGCCTGAGCGGGTCGTGTGCCCTTGTCACAGGGCCCGCGGGGCGTCCTCGCCGGGCCTGTGCCGGGCTTTTGCCGGTGACCAGTCTCTCCCTCCGGCGGGCGCCGACCCTCGCGGGTAACCGGTAGCGTGAGCCGACGATTCGGTAATCGCTTATTCAAGGAGACCCGGTGACGCAGAGCGGACAGGGGGACGAGCCGCAGCTGCCTGCGGTCCGTGAGGGCGTTGTGCTGCCCGCTCAGGGTGACCCCTGGCCCCCGGAGCCCTCGGACCCCTCGGACCATTCGGACCGCACGCGGCAGCAGCACGGCGCCCCGGCCGGTGGCCAGGCGTGGGGACAGCCCTGGGGGCCCCAGGACGCACCGCAGGGCGCGGCCCCCGCGCCCGCCGGGCCTCCCGCAGGCGCGGGCCCGCTGCCGCCCGAGGGCGCGCCGTACGGTCCCTCGGGGCAGGCATACGGGTCGCCGCAGCCGGGGCCTGGGCAGTCGTACGGGCTGCCGCCGGGGGCGGACCAGTCGTACGGGTCGTCGCAGGGTGCGGGGCAGTCGTTCGGGCCGCCGCCGCAGACCCCCGGGCAGACCCCCGGGCAGACCCCCGGGCAGTCGTTCGGCCCGCCGCAGCCGGGGCCGGATCAGTCGTTCGGGCCGCCGCCGCAGACCCCCGGGCAGACCCCCGGGCAGACCCCCGGGCAGACCCCCGGGCAGTCGTTCGGGCCGCCGCAGCCGGGGCCGGATCAGTCGTTCGGGCCGCCGCCGCAGACCCCCGGGCAGACCCCCGGGCAGTCGTTCGGGCCGCCGCCGGGGGCTGACCAGGCGTACGGGGCGCCGCAGGGGCCGCAGCAGGCTTCCGGGGCGCCGCAGGGCTGGGCGCCGCAACAGCCGCTGCCGCAGCAGCAGTCGCCGCAGCATCAGCCGCCCGCGTACCAGCAGCCGCAGCCGCCGCAGCAGCCTCCCGCGTACCAGCAGCCGGAACAGCCCCAGCCGCCCGCGTACGCACAGCCGCAGGCGTCCCCGCAGCCGCCCGCCTACCAGCCGCCGCCGCAGGCACAGCCGCAGCCGGACAGACAGCCGCAGCCCGAGCCCTACGCCGGTGCCGCCGACGAGACGCAGGTGCTGCCGCCGCAGCCCGCGGGCGACGCCGAGGCGACCCAGTACCTACCCCCCGTGCCCGGTACCGGGGCCGGGTACGCCGCGCAGCCGCAGCCCCCGCAGCAGCCCTCCGCCAGCGCGCCGCTGCCGCCCGAGAACCGGCCCGCCAAGGCCGAGGCGCCCGGCGAGTCCACCACCCAGCTGCGCACCGTGCGCCCCGGCCGCGGCGCACACCGTGGCCGCCCGCAGCAGTCCGCGCCCGCCGCCCCGGCCGGGGCGGCCGAGGAGACCGCCGTACTCCCGGCCCCGGTCCCGGCCGCCGCGCCGCCGAAGCCCGCCCCGTCCCGGCGCGCTCGACAGCAGCAGCAACAACAACAGCAGCCGCCGAAGCCCACCGGCTCCCCCTTCGCGATCCGCCCCGGCCGTCCGGGCGACCGGCCGCCGCCCTCCGAGTTCGACGGGCTGTTCCGGGCCGACGGCGCCGCCGCAGCGGGCGCCGGTGGCGACTCTCCCGGCGAGACGCAGCAGCTGCCGCAGTTCAGCGCCCCCGCCCCGGCCCCCGGGGACGCGGGCGGCGGGCACGGTGGCCGAGGTGGTCGTGCCGGGCGCCGTCGCCGGATGCCGCCCGCCGTGCTCATCGGCATCGTGGTCGCGGGCTGCGGGATCGCCGGGCTCGCCGCCGGAGCGGCGCTCAGCGGGGGCGGCGACGACGAGAAGAAGGACGACAACACCACGCTGGGCAGTTCGGAGCCGAGCGCCGGTGAGAGCGAGCCGAGCAAGTCGGCCGACCCCGCGGAGCCGCAGGCGAAGTCGCTGGACGCGCTGCTCAAGGACAGCAACAACAGCCGCTCGGCGGTGATCAACGCCGTGAACAACATCAAGTCCTGCAAGGCCCTGCCCAAGGCCGCCTCGGACCTGCGCACGGCCGCCCGTCAGCGCAACGACCTGGTGACCCGGCTGGGCAAGCTCACCATCGACAAGCTGCCGAACCACACCGAGCTGACCGCGTCCCTGACCAAGGCGTGGAAGTCCTCCGCGCAGGCCGACAACCAGTACGCGGCGTGGGCCGATCAGGCCCGTGGCAAGAAGGGCTGCCAGAAGGGCCAGGCCCGCCGGACCGGGCGGGTCGGGGCGGCCGAGCGGGCCAGCGGCGAGGCGACCGCGGCCAAGCGGAAGGCGGCCGAGCTGTGGAACCCGCTCGCCGGGAAGTACGGCCTCACCAAGCACGAGGCCACTCAGCTCTGACCAGCGGCACAGGAGCCGACGAAGCCGCCGGGTTCGGATGAACCCGGCGGCCCGGTGGAGCGGGATCAGTCCCGGGGGCCGTACCGCTCCAGCGTCTTCGCCACGTTGACGAACCCCTTGCGCACCCCGACCAGCCGTCCGTCGCGCACCACCTGGTACGTGACGTCGGCGTTCACGATCCGCGGATAGTCCGGCACGTTCAGCGGGTCGTTGTATCCCCAGCGCAGCGGGGGCGTCAGGCCGCCGGTGTCGACCTTGTGGCCGTGGTCCAGCGCGTTGCGCACGGTGCGCGCGCTGATGTCGTCGGGGTTCAGGGACATCAGGACGGAGCGCAGCGCGGTGTAGGCGATCCAGGTGGTCTGGGTGCCGGCGTCGTCGGGGTCGATGCGGTTGTCGTCGAAGGCGTACTTGTTGATGACCTTCTTCATCGGGCCCCAGCGCGGATCGTCCGGGGCCGGGTACCAGCCCGTGGCGTACGTCCCCTCCAGCGGGCTCTTGCTGCCGCCCGTGCTGTCGACCAGGGACTGCCGGACGCTGCCCATGATGGAGGCGATCCGCACCTTCGGGTGCTCCTCCTGGACGCGCCGGAAGGAGTCGAAGAAGGTGCCCGTGCGGTTGCCGAGCGCGGCGGTGACGCAGGAGTTCTCCAGCGTGGCGCCCGCGGCGGCGGAACCCAGGGAGGCGTCGGCGCCGACGTCCTCCAGGGCGGTGGTGGCCTGCGAGCTGTAGTCGCCCGCGCCTTCGGGGGCGCGTATGTCGTGGGCGGGCTTGCGGCCCGCCGCCTTGAGCCCGGCGTCGAGGAGTTCGGGGAGTTCGTCGCCCGCGATGGTGTCGGGGCGTACCAGCGAGACGTGTGCGCAGCGGGAGCCGAGCTGGCGGCCGTTGCCCGCGAGCAGGGTGGCCTGGCCGCCGTTGACGGGGTAGGAGTACGGGCTGTTGAACTCCTCCTGGGTCATCCCGTAGCCGCCGATGTACGGGATTCCGGCGACCTCCAGCGGAGAGGTGAACGAACGGCCGTGCTGGCTGTACGAACCGACGACCGCGACGGCCTTCGCCTTGCCCGCCTCCTGCGCGCAGCGCGCGGCCTGGACCGAGTCGTTGCGCTCGTTGCAGGTGATCACCTTGAGCTTGCGGCCGTGGATGCCGCCGCCGGCGTTGACCCAGCGCGCGTACGCCTGCGCCATGGCGGGCATTCCCGGCATATTGGTCGCCTTGGTGCCCTCGGGGGCCCATGTCATCACGGTGATGGGCTTGTTGTCGGCCCCCTTCGTCATGCCCGGCAGCGAGCCGCAGCTGGTCAGGGATGATGCGCCGGCTGCGGTGCACAGTGCGGCGACGGCGGCTGCTCGTAGGGTGCGGGGGGAGGGGCGTCGCCGTCCGGTCATGGTATGGGAGCCTGGTGCTCCGGGCGGAACACATCCGCTATGGCGGGGAACGCGCGGGTATCGGAAAGGTGAACACCCGGGGGGTTATGCGTCCCTCTGTGTGAAGAACGTACGATCGATCACTGTGCAAGGTTCGGAGAAGTCTTCCCGTCGCGGCCATCGCTCGACCACCATGGGCGGTATGCCTGTCAACGACATGCCGTGGTGGCGCTGGCGTACCAATGTGCGCTCGGGGCTGCACATGCTCTCTGACCCGGTCTTCCAGCAGGAGTGCTGGCTGGCCGGGCAACCCGGATACGGCGATGTCACCGACGCCGTCTACCGCCTGGTCGAGGACACCTGGCTGGACAACTGGTCCGCCGAGAAGTACGTCGGAACGATCTTCCGCGACTCCCAGGAGGCGGCGCTCGTCGACGTCGCCGTGCTGCGGGTGCTGAGGATCCTCCACCAGGTCGGCGCGGACGCCCCGGTCTCGGCGTACATCGAACACCACGGCTGGCCGGAGGCGGTGCGGGCGGCCCGCGACGCCCATGTGCGGCTGGCCACCAACGACGGCGAGGACCCGGACGCGCCGCCGCGCACCCTCGAGGTGCTGGCGATCATGACGCAGGCGGGCTAGCGAGGACTGACGGTCCCGAGGAGTGTCGCGGGTGTGCGACGCTATGGAGTCATGAGCGAGTCGCATTCCGTTCCCGACCAGTACATCCTCACGCTGTCCTGCCCGGATAAGCAGGGCATCGTGCACGCCGTGTCGAGTTACCTCTTCATGACCGGCTGCAACATCGAGGACAGCCAGCAGTTCGGGGACCGGGACACGGGGCTCTTCTTCATGCGGGTGCACTTCCGCGCCGTATCGCCGGTGAAGGTGGAGGACCTGCGGGCGAGCTTCGCGGCGGTCGGGGACTCCTTCGGGATGGACTGGCAGATCCACCGGGCGGACCAGAAGATGCGCATCGTGCTGATGGTCAGCAAGTTCGGGCACTGCCTGAACGACCTGCTCTTCCGCTCCCGGATCGGCGCGCTCCCGGTGGAGATCGCGGCGGTGGTCTCCAACCACACCGACTTCCGTGAGCTGGTGGGCTCGTACGGGATTCCGTTCCGGCACATCCCGGTCACCAAGGAGACCAAGCAGCAGGCCGAGGCGGAGCTGCTGGAGCTGGTGCGGGCGGAGAACGTCGAGCTGGTGGTGCTGGCCCGCTACATGCAGGTGCTCTCCGACGACCTGTGCAAGGAGCTGTCCGGCCGGATCATCAACATCCACCACTCCTTCCTCCCGAGCTTCAAGGGCGCCAAGCCGTACCACCAGGCCCATGCGCGCGGGGTGAAGCTGATCGGTGCGACGGCGCACTATGTGACGGCCGACCTGGACGAGGGCCCGATCATCGAGCAGGAGGTCGAGCGCGTCGGCCACGAGGTCACCCCGGACCAGCTGGTCGCGGTCGGCCGCGACGTGGAGTGCCAGGCGCTGGCGCGCGCGGTGAAGTGGCACAGCGAGCGCCGCGTGCTGCTGAACGGCCACCGTACGGTCGTCTTCGGCTGACGGCCTGACGTCGCGCTGTCGCGCCCTGCACGTCCTACAGCCGCGACAGCGAGGCCGCAGCGAACAGCACGTCGCGGATCGCCTCCACGTCCCCCAGCTGCCCCACCGCCGCCTCCTGCGGCGGCACATGCCCGGCCGCCAGCTGGTAGAACGCCTCGGGGTCCAGCGCGATGTGGGCCACCGTCTCCTCCGCCGTGCCCACGGCGGCCGGTGAGTCCAGCGGTATGTACCAGTTGCCTCCGCCGGTGCCCTCGACCTCCAGATGGAGCGTACGGCCCGGGGCGCCCGCCTCCACCAGGCGGCGCGGCGGGGCGGCGAGCCCGGCGCGGCGCCGCTCGGCCAGCGCGTCGGGCAGCAGCCGGGCGCACAGGTCGATCATGGCCTTGAGGTGGGCGGACGAGGGAAGTTCATACGGGTAGTCGACGGCCTCGGCGATGTCCCCGGCGTGCACCCAGCACTCGAAGGCGCGGTCCAGGAACGCGTCGCGGACCGGCAGCGTGAAGTCCCCGAACGGGACGGAGAGATCCGAGGCCCCGCGCCCGGCGAACGACACCGTACGGACCAGCGAATGCCCCTGCTCGCGCCACAACTCCCGCAGCAGGGCGGACGGACCGGCCCCGCTCGCGGCGTCGGGCTCCGCGTGCCAGTACGCGTCCGTACGGGCCGCGGGCGAGCCGGGGGCGTGCTCGCCGAGCGGATCGGGCAGCCCGAGGGAGGCGGCCACGACGCCGTCCACCGCCATCAGATGCCCGATCACCCCGGCGACGGTGGTGTCCCGCCCCGTGAGCCGCTGCCCGTCGAACCACTTGAGCCGCACCGGAGCGCGCCATTCGGCCTCGCCCATGTCCCGCAGCAGCGCGTCCAGCCGGGCGGCCTCCGCGTCGTACGCGGCGGCCCAGCCCGGCACCGGTATCCGCGCCGGGCGGCGGCCGAGGCACCCGGCCAGCACCCGGGAGCGGAGCAGCGGGTCGAGGTCGAGGCTGTGCTCGGCGTGCAGCAGCCCCACGGCCTGGCGCAGCCGCAGCGCTTCCTCGGCGCAGGAGGTGCAGTGGTTGAGATGTTTCTCGACGGCGGCGGTCTCGTCCGGGGAGCACGCGGCGAGCGCCCAGGCGCCGAGGAGCGACCGCAGCACGTCGTGCGAGGGCGGCCGCGGTGGGTCGGTGCGGGCGTCGGTGCGCCGGGGCGCCGGGGTCGCCTCGGGCGGGCTTTCCGGACTCTTCGGTTGTTCCGGACTCTTGAGTTCTTCCGGGCTGTTGAGCCCTTCCGGGCTTTCCGGGTCTTCCGGGCTTTCCGCTTCTTCCGGGTTCTCGGGTTCGGGCACCAGCGGCAAGGGTCCCGGCCAGCCGTTGGTGTCCTCGGGGGCGGATCGCGGGGTCGGGATGCGGGGCGGCCCGGCCGGTTCGGGCGGAATGCCCGGCAAGTCGCCGGGCCCGTCTCTGTCGTCGCCGAATCCGTCGCCGGGGTCGTACCGCTCCGGGCCGCCCGCGCCGCTCACAGCGCCCGCCCGTAACCGGGAGGCGCCATGGTGCGCGGCGGTGGGACGTAGGCGGTGGACAGCAGTTGGAGCCCGAGCCGCAGGCGGCGCCTGGCCTCGTCCTCGGTCACTCCCAGGGCGGCGGCGGCCTGGCGGTAGTCGCGGCGGTCGAAGTAGGCCAGTTCCAGGGCGGCGCGCAGCGGGGCGGGCATGGACGTGACGATGTAGTCGGCGCGGGCCGCGACGGAGGCGTCGCGGATGCGCTTCTCGACGGCGGCCTCCTCGACGGCGGCCTCATCGCCGCCCTCGCCGCCCTCGCCGTCGTCCTCGGCGCCCTCGGCGGTCCGCGACCGGAGCCGGTGCACCGCCTGGCGGTGGGCGAGGGTGGCGATCCAGGAGCGCAGGGAGCCCTGTTTGGGGTCGTACGCGTCCGGGTTCTCCCAGACGTAGGCGAAGACCTCGCGGGTGATGCGGTCGGCCGCGTCCTCGTCCTCCAGGACGCGATGGGCGAGATGGTGGACCAGGGAGGCGAAGCGGTCGTACAGCTCACCGAGCGCGGCGGCCTCGCCGCGCGCCAGCCGCTGCTGCATCCTGCGGTCCCAGCGGGGCGGTGCGTCGTTCGCCATGCGGCCCCCATCCCTGTTCGTCGGCCGGGTCTCCTGGCACTATGCCCACCTTCATATCGAATGTAGTGCCGGGGGCTGACACAACGCGCCTCCATGCGGCAAAGTGCGGCACAACACGGCTGCGGATGGTATTGGGCCGGTCACGGTGCGCAGGATCGGCGAGACGAAACGCTTCAGCGGGGCATAGGCTCGTTCCTGCGGTGTGAGACTGGGGGAGTTTTATGCGGGGCCGGGCGGGCAGCCGCCCTGGAACAGCAAATTCCGGTTAGCTGCGAGCGAAGGGCTTCGAGCGCGTGACGTTGAAGGTGATGGAGGACGGACGGGGGGAGTGGGTCGTCCTGCAGGTCTCCGGCGAGATGGACCTCGTGACCTCGCCCGCGGTCCGGCAGCACGTGCACGACGCGGTCGCCGAAGGCCGCCACTCTCTGGTCCTCGACCTGTCCGAGGTCCGCTTCTGCGACTCCAGCGGCGTCGGCGTCCTGATCGCCGCGCGCCGGCTGATGCGGTCGTGCTCGGGTCGGCTCCGGTTGATCCTCCCGCCCCAGGACGCCGCCCACGGCTCCCATGTGCACCGCGTCCTCGCGGCCCTGGGCGTCCGCCGCCTGTTCGACGTCTATCCCAATCTGATGGTGGCGACGGACCCTGACGACGACGAACAGGGCGCCGCCGACTCCCTCTCCGCCTAGCGGTTCCTGAACGTTCCAAGGGGCGGGGAACAGACCCCCGCGCCCTACGACCGTGGCGGCGCCTTCGGGAAGTCCGCCAGCACCACGAAGCCCCCCTCCTCCGTGGGCTCCGCCGTGAGCGTGCCGCCCAGCAGCGCCGCCCGCTCCCGCAGGCCCACCAGCCCATGGCCGCCGCCCGGCAGCCCCGGCGCCACCGCGGAGGCGTCCGGCGGCCCGTTCCGGACCTCCACCCGCAGCCCGCGCCCCTCGGCGGCCGCCTCCGCGAGCCGTACCGTCACCCGCGCGCCCGGTGCGTGCTTGCGCACATTGGTCAACGCCTCCTGCACGATGCGGAACGCGGCCCGCTCCACCGCCTCCGGCCGCCCCGCGACCCGTGCGTCGTCGGCCTCCTCGTACGTCACGTCCAGCGCGCTCAGCTCGATCAGCCGCGGCAGATCCGCCAGCCGGGGCTGCGGGGTGAGCTGTTCCAGGTCGCCGCCCGCCGCCCGCAGGATGCCGACCATGTGGCGCAGCTCGTCCAGCGTCCGTACGGACAGCTCGCGGATCGTCCGCGCCCCCTCCCGCGCCTGCGCGTCCGCCGCGCTGATCTGCACCGCCCCGGCCTGCAGGCTGATCAGGCTGACCTGATGGGCGACGACGTCGTGCATCTCGCGGGCGAGCCGCGCGCGTTCGGTGCTCAGCACCTGCTCGGCGATCAGCTCGTCGGCGCGGCGGCGGCTGCGGGTCAGATCGTCCAGGCGGGCGGCGAGTTCGCCGCGGGTGCGCACCAGCAGGCCCAGCGCGATGGGCCCGACGGAGGTGATGCACGCGTCGATCAGGGTGAGCGTGTTCTCCCGGTACGCGGTCGGCTCGAAGTCGGACACCGGCCACGGGACGAAGTGCGCGGCGGCCAGCAGCAGCGCGGAGACGCCGAGCAGCCGGGGGCCGGGGCGGCGTTCGGCCACCGTATAGAGCGCGATCATCGGCGCGAACCAGATGTAGCCGATGAGGATGCCGGGCAGGGTGGCCAGGAAGACCGGCGCCGGGAAGCGGTGGCGCAGCAGCAGGGCGGCCGCCGCGACCAGGGAGACGTTCAGTTCCAGGCCGAGGGTGACGCCGTTGACGAGCAGCGCGTCGGCCACGGCGAACACGACGGGGACCAGCAGCGGCCCCCACCGCCGCACCCACCCCGGCAGCCTCCGCCGCCACGGCGGTGCGGACGCGGGCGGGATGACGGTCACCGGGGCCCACCCGCCCCCGGGCGGCTGGTGACCAGCCCGGCCCGGTCGGCGACGATGGCGGCCTGTACCCGGTTGAGCCCGCCCAGCTTGCCGAGCACCGCCCGCACATGGTCCTTGACGGTGCTGGGCGCGAGCCCCATCCGCTCGGCGATCTGCGAATTGGCCAGTCCCTCGCCCAGCAGCGCGAGCACCTCGCGTTCGCGCGGGGTGAGAGCGTCGACGGCGGTGGCGGCGGTCACCTCGGCCTCGGCGGCGAGATAGCCGCCGATGACGGCCCCGGTGACGCCGGGGTCGAGGACGCTGCCGCCCTGGGCCAGGGTGCGTACCGCGCGGACGAGTTGTTCCGGGTCGGTGTCCTTGAGGAGGAAGCCGGCCGCCCCCGCGCGCAGCGCGGCGGTCAGGTACTCCTGGGCGTCGAAGGTGGTCAGCATGGCGACGGTGGGGGAGCGGGGCGCGGCGCGCAGCTGCCCGAGCACGGTGAGCCCGTCGGCGTCGGGCATCCGGATGTCCAGGAGCACCACGTCGGCCTCGCTGCCGAGCACGGTCTCGACCGCCGTTCCGCCGGAACAGTCGGCGACCACGTCGATGTCCGGGGCCGTGCCCAGGATCAGCCGCAGGCCGGATCGTACGAGCGCCTCGTCGTCGACCACCGCAACACGGATCACCGGCCGCTCCCTCCCTCAGCTGTCATGTGCATTGTTCGCACAGCCTGCCGCATCGCGGCACCAATATGGAGTGGTCTCCTCCGCCCTGTTGGGGGGATCACCCCGCCGATCGGCGGGGTGCGAGGGGAGACCTGGGGCGGATGTCCGCCCCGCCGCGGCCGGGCAGAGTGGATCACATGCCGCACCACTCCGCGGGGTCCACCCGAACCCCCGCCCCAGCAGCGCGCCGTACGGCCTCTCGGCGCGCCGTGACCGCCGTGGCCGAAAATGGTCGCGGTGCGGGGCCGGCAGCGGGGCGTTACGGCGCTCAGCAGGCCGCCGCGACCCCCACACGCGGCGGCCTGCTCACCCTTTGACCCGCCCGCCGTGCCGTGCCGACCGGCCCTTACCGGGGGAGGACCGGCCCATCGGGGCCTGACCAACCCCGAGTGGCCCCGGCCCGGCGGGCGCACCAACCGCCGCGCGGTCCGGTGGCCGGTGTCAGCGCGCGCCCTGGAGGGGCGGTTCGGCCGGGGCCGGGCCCAGCGTGGTGGTGCCCGGGGCGGCCCGGTGCCCCAGCCCCGTCCGGTACGCGTCCATCGCGGCCTCCAACCGCCCCTCGCGCCGCAGCAGATCGCCCAGCAGCCGGCACAGATCGGCCAGGTCACCGGCGGCGCCGGTGCGCTCCAGCAGCGACAGCGCCGCGCAGTAGTGCTCCTCCGCCTCCTCCGCGTCGCCGCGCTCGTCGGCTATCAGCCCGAGCAGCCGGTGGGCGCCGCCCGCGTGCACCGCGCCGCGTTCCGCGGTGAGTTCGACCGCCTCCTGCCCGCCCCCGGAGCCGCCGGAGCTTTCGGAGTCGCCGGAGCCGCCCGATCTCGCCAGCAGGGGCCGTAGCAGCGCTTCCGCCGCGGCGGTACGGCCGCGCCGTCGCAGCACGTCCGCCAGCTCCACCTCCACCTGCACCATGAACAGCGCGGCCCGCTTGGACGCCAGCATGTCGCGGGCGATGCGCAGTTCGCTCTCCGCCCGCTCCAGGTCGCCGTCCTGTGCGTGGACGTAGCCGCGCATCCAGTGGCAGTGCGCCAGATCGGTGCGCAGCCGCAGCTGTTCGTACAGCTCCTGCGCCTTGGCCAGCGAGGCGTCGGCCTCCGCGGTGCGGCCCTCGGCTATGAGGGTGCGGGCCACCCCGCGATGCATCTGGGCGATCAGTTCCGGGTTGTCGACGCTGGGCGCCAGCGCGAGGGAGAGTTCGGCGGCGCGCACCGCACGGGCGTGCGCCCCCATGTCCATGTACGGGGCGATCGCGGCGGTGTAGAGCAGCAGCAGGGCGTTCGGGTCGTGCAGCCCGGACGCGTTCAGCTCGTCGATGGCGCTCTCCAGCAGATAGCAGGAGTAGCGCAGCTCGCCCGCGAGCAGATGGGCCACGGCGCGGCCGCGGATCGCCGGGACGCGGCGCGGCAGCGGCTCGTCGGCGAGCAGCTTCTCGGCGGCCTCGAAGTGGTCGCGGGCGGCGGTCAGTTCGCCGGTCTCCATGGCGCAGTCGCCGAGCCCCAGCAGGGCCGCGGCCCGCTCGTCGGCGAAGCCGAGCCGGTCGGCCTCGGCGCCCAGCGCCGCGAAGCGGGCGGCCGCGTCCTCGGTGTCGCCGGTGGCCAGCGTCCGCCGGGCGTCGGTGAGCCCGGCGCGCAGCCGGGTCGCGTCCTGCGGCGAACGGCCGGTGACCAGCTCCTCGTATGTGACGCCGAGGCGTTCGGCGAGGTGGCGCAGGGCGACCTCGGAGGGGCGGACCTTCCCGGATTCCAGCGTGGAGACATACGCGGCGGTGTACGCCGGTTCGGCCAGCTGCCGCTGGGTGAACCCGCGTTCCGTGCGCAGCCGTAACACCCGGCGCCCGATCTCCGCCGTACCCTCCGCCCCCGCCGCCCGACCGTCTCCGGCGCGCTTTTCGGCCACCGTGCCCTCTTCTCCCCGGCGGTAACTCGAGCGCCGGGCTCAGTCCATCTACATGAGGATGCATAAGATGCGGCAGGTGAGGGGCAGCACCGGACGGGCCGGGCGCCACGGCGACCGTCCGTCAGCCGGGACCGCTCCTCACCGACCGCCGTTTCGACGTACCGCTTGACCATAAGGCTCCCGGCGGGATGCGGATCCGGCTTTGCGGACGACAGGTTGGCCGCCGCGGGTACGGAGCGTCACCTTCGGCCGGGGGTGCGAGCCCTGACATAGGGCCTGATGGTCGATTTGTTTAGCGATTTCCCTAGTTACCGTTGCTCGGGCCTTCCTTTGGCCTTAGGTTGAGCGGCGAATTAATCATGTTTAACAGGCCGCTTACGGAGCAAACCTCGGGAGCCCCCGTGCGCAGAGGGAGATGGCGACACCGCCACACCCCCTTACGCTCCGCTGTCGTCGCCGGAGGTGTGGCGCTTACGGCGGCGCTCGCCGCGACCGTGAGCGCCCCCGCCGCCCCTTCGGCGTCCGCGGCTTCCGCTGCTTCCGTCGCCTCCGCAGCTTCCGCAGCTTCCGCCGAGCGGGCCCGGCGCACCCATGAGGTGGAGTATTTCACCGGCCCCGGCGCCCACCCCCGGCACGCCGAGGTCCCGGCCGCCACCCCCGCCCGGCTCACCCGGGGCGACCGCACGCTCTCCCCCGCCGAAACCGCCGCCGACGGCGACGTGGCACCCGTCATCGAGAACGGCCCACCGGCCGACAAGGTGGACGTCGTCTTCGTCGGCGACGGCTACACCGCCGCGCAGCAGGGCGACTTCCACGCCGACGTACGCTCCAAATGGGCGCAGATCTCCGCGGTCGAGCCGTACGCCACCTACCGGAGCCTCTTCAACGTCTGGTCCGTGGACGCCGTCTCCAACCAGTCCGGGGTCTCCGGCGACCCGTCCAAGGGCGTCGTCAAGGACACCGCCCTCGACTCCTACTTCTGGTGCGACGGCACCGAGCGGCTGCTGTGCGTCGACACCGGCAAGGTCGAGTCGTACGCCGCGAAGGCGCCACAGGCCGACCTGGTGATCGTGCTGTCCAACTCCGCCAAGTACGGCGGCGCGGGCTACACGATCAGCTCCGGCGTCGGCTACGACGGCATCGCCACCGCCTCCTCCGACCACCCCGACTCCGACCAGGTCGCCGTCCACGAGACCGGCCACTCCGTCGGCCGCCTCGCCGACGAGTACGTGTACGCCACGAACGGCACCTACCCCGGAGCCGAACCCGACGAGCCCAACGCCACCAGGCTGACCGCCGCCCAGCTCACCGAGCAGAAGCGGAAGTGGTACCGCTGGATCGGCCACACCTCACCGGACGGCGGCACGGTCGGCGCGTACGAGGGCAGCCGCTACTACCCCAAGGGCCTCAACCGTCCCACCCGGAACTCGATCATGCGCACGCTCGGCCGCGAGTACAGCCTCCCCGGCCGCGAAGCGATGATCGCGGGCTTCTACCGCCACGCCAGCGTGCTCAGCAGCCGCACCGGCACCGGCGCCCCCCTCGCGCGGGCGGCGAGCCTCAAGGTGAACGCGCCGAAGACCGCCTCGCTCACCTGGTACGTGGACGGCGCCGAAGTCACCGCGGCCCGCGGCAAGAAGACCGTCACCCCCGCGTCGCTCGGCATCCGGTCCGACGGCAGGCCCCACACCGTCACCGCCAAGGCCGTGGACCACACCCGCGCGGTGAAAGACCCCGCGCTGCGCAAGCTGCTGACCGCCTCCCGCACCTGGAAGGTCCCCGTCACCAGCTGACGCACCCCCAGCCGCCGCCCCGTGGACCCCCGCCGCGGGGCGGCTTGCCTTTCTTTTGAGGCTCGGTTCGCCTCCGGGGCGCAAAAGCCTCCCCCAGCTACCGCTGGGAGGTGCCCCCTGTCGACGGTCGACCGTGCTCGGCCCCTCGTTCCTCGGGGCCTGCGCGCGCTCTCCCTTTCGACAGCGGCGCGCCCCTTCGGCTCACTCGCCGGTCAGGCGTGGGCACCCGAGCGTCGGTCGTGCCCGAAAAGTAGGTCGTCGATGCGGGGCGGCCGCGGTCCGCCCCTGTAACATCGGCACGCTCTACGATCCCCGACGCGGCCCGTCCGCTCAATCGCCCCCGAGGGCGAGCGCGCACGCTCGCGTTCCCCCGGCGCGCGGCTCATCCCACAAGGCGCCGGGGCCGCCTGCCGGAGGCAGCGCCTCCGGGGCCGTGAGGCAAGATGAGCCCATGGCTAACAACGGGGGAAATACCGGCCTGCTGGCCGGGCGTTATCGGCTGGTCTCACGGCTCGGCCGCGGTGGTATGGGGACGGTCTGGCGGGCCGTCGACGAACTGCTGGGCCGCGATGTCGCGGTCAAGGAACTGCACGTGGACGACGGTTTCGGCCCCGACGACCGGCTGCGCGGCGAGCGCGCGCTGCGGGAGGCCCGTACGGTCGCGCAGATCAAGCACCCCAATGTGATCGTCCTGCACGACGTGGTGGAGCAGGACGGCCATCCGTGGATCGTCATGGAACTGGTCGACGGGTCCTCGCTCGCCGACCAGCTGGGTGCGCAGGGCCCGCTCGGGCCGCATGAGGCGGGCCGGGTGGCGGCGGCGCTGCTGGACGCGCTGCGGGTGGCGCATGCGCGCGGCGTGCTGCACCGGGACATCAAACCGGCGAACGTGCTGGTCGAGGCGGGCACCGGCCGCGTCGTGCTGACGGACTTCGGGATCGCGCAGGTCGACGGGGCGACGACGCTGACCGAGACCGGGGCGTTCGTGGGCTCGCCCGAGTACACGGCGCCGGAGCGGATGTCGGGGCGCCGTACCGGGCCCGAGTCGGACCTGTGGTCGCTCGGCGTGCTGCTGTGCACGCTGGTGAGCGGCGCGTCGCCGTTCCACCGGGAGTCCGTGGCGGCGGTGCTGCACGCCGTCGTCTACGACGAGGTCCACGTGCCGGAGGCCGCCGGGCCGCTGCGGCCGCTCATCGAGGGGCTGTTGCGGCGCGATACGCGGACGCGGCTGAGCGCGGACGAGGCGACGCGGATGCTGCGCACGTACCTGGGCTCGGGGGACACCTCGGGGTTCTCCGTGGAACGCACCCCGACGCAGTCCGGCACGCCGGTCGCGCCCCCGGCGGCCACCCCGCTCGCCTCGACCGCCCCCGCACCGCAGCGCCGCCGTGCGCCCGGGCGCCGTACGGTGCTGATGGCCGTCGCCGCGGTCGTCGCCCTCGCCGGGCTGGGCGCGGGCACGATGGCGCTGCTGGACGACGACGGCAAGGGCGCGACGGCCGGTGACCGCGGCGCGGCCCGGGTCGCGGAGGAGGGCACCGGCAAGGACGCGAGCGCGGGCGGCGACGCGGAACCGGCCGCGCGGGCCTCGGACCGGACGGCCTCCCCGAAGGCGTCCACCGACCCGACGGCATCCACGGACCCGGAGGCGTCCGCATCCCCCGAGGCGTCCACCGGCGGCGTGCCCGAGGGGTATGAGCTGGTCCACGACCCGGCCGGGTTCTCGCTCGCCGTACCGGACGGCTTCGCCCGCCAGGACAAGTCGCCCCGGGTCTACTACAACTCGCCCGGCCTGGAGTTCCGCATCGGCATCCACCCCCAGGAGCCGGACCCGAGGGGCCCCCTCTCCGTGAGCCGGGCGGCGGACGCCAAGGGGCCGAGCAGCTACGAGGGGTACCGCAACGGGCAGGTCATCCGGACCACGCACAACGGGCACCCGGCGGCGCTGTGGGCGTTCGTCTGGGACGGTTCGGCCGATGACGGCGGCTCGCGGCAGACCTTCGACCTGAGCTGGAACGAGGGCGGCAAGATGTACGATCTGTGGCTTTCTGTCCCGGTGGAGAAGAAGTCCGAGGGGAAACGTTACTTCGATACGGCTGTCGCCACGTTCGCCCGATCCGGGGCGTCGGGCTGACCCGGTCGCAACGGGTTTGTCACGAGCCGTCCGCGCGGCCCATCGGTGGGTGGCGGTGTTCACCGCCGACCAGGTAATGATTTGCGCATGACGAACGACGGGGGACGGGCGAACGAGCCCAGCAGCTACGATCTGCGGCCGCCGCAGCAGGCGGTGCCGCCCGCGCCGCCACGACGGCAGGCGGGGCCAGCTGCGTACGAGCCCACGCAGGCATCCAGGCAGCGCGCCGAACCCGCTCACGACCCCGGCGCACCGGCCGCTCCTCGGCCACGTTCGGACGCACGCCCGGACCGGCAACCGGACCCGCAGCCGGGCCCGCAGCCGGGCCACGGCCCCGCCGCCGCAGCACCGTACGACCCGCGCGACCCGCGCCCGGCCGCCCACGGCGCGCGGCAGAGCCCCGGCCCGGGGCGGCTCCTCGGCGGCCGCTACCGGCTCCTCGGGCGGCTCGGCCACGGCGGCATGGGCACCGTCTGGAAGGCGCACGACCAGATCGTGGACCGCGAGGTGGCGGTCAAGGAGCCGCGCGTTCCGGCCCATCTGCCGGACCGCGAACGGCAGACCGTCCACCAGCGGATGGAGCGCGAGGCGCGCGCCGCGGCCCGGATCGACCACCCCTCCGTCGTCACCGTCCACGACGTGGTGGTCGAGGACGGCCGCCCCTGGATCGTGATGGAGCTGGTGCGCGGCGACTCGCTGGCCGACCGGCTGGCGGAGGGCACGCTCGATCCGCGCGAGGCGGCCCGGATCGGGCTCGCCGTGCTGGGCGCCCTGTCGGCCGCGCACGAGGCGGGCGTGCTGCACCGTGACGTCAAACCGGACAATGTGCTGCTCGGCCGCGGCGACCGGGTGGTCCTCACCGACTTCGGCATCGCGCAGGTCGAGGGTGAACAGGGGCTGACCGAGACCGGCGGCTTCGTCGGCTCGCCCGAATTCATCGCGCCCGAGCGGGTGCTCGGGCAGCGGCCGGGCCCGGCGTCGGACCTGTGGTCGCTGGGCGTCGTGCTGTACGCGGCGGTCGAGGGCATGTCCCCGTTCCGTCGCTCGCACACCCCCGCGACCCTGCAGGCCGTGCTGTCGGCCGAACCGCAGCGGCCCGCGCGAGGCCCCGACGCACTCGGCTCCATCACCATGCGACTGCTGCTCAAGGACCCGGCCATGCGCCCGCCGGCGGCCGAGACGCGCGAGGCGCTGGAGTCGGTCGTACGGCCGGCGCCGCAGCCGCTTCCCACCGCCCTCACCGCGGGTGCGTACGGCGGTCAGACGGCCCGGAGCGGCGGCAGCCGTTTCGTCCCGCCCGTCCTGCACGGGAACCGCACGGCGCAGTTCGGCCTGGGCGCCGCCCTCGTGGTGATCGCGTCCGTGCTGGTGCTGGTCCTCGCCAAGCCGTTCGCGACCGAGGACCCCCTGCCGTCCGGCTGGACCGTGCGCGAGGAGCGCGATGTGGTGGCCGCCTCGCTGGCGGTGCCGAGCGCGTACAAGCGGGTGCAGGACGACAGCGACGAGCGCGCGCCGAGCGTCACCTTCGACGACCCCAGCGGCGTCTACACCATCACCCTGACCAAGCTGGTCTCCGGCCCGGAGCAGAAGATCACGAACGCCGCGGGCGTGACCGGGCAGATCGCCGCGTACTACAAGAGCGGCGCCCTGTCGACGATGGACGAGGCGCGCAGCGAGAAGGCCAAGGACACGCGGCAGCAGGGCGAAGCGGCGAAGGACCTGAACACCACCTTCTACGAGCCCGGCACCACCAGCGACGAGAACCGCGTCCTCTACCTGAACCGCGATCACGTCTACGTCAGCGACGATCACATCGCCTGGCAGCTGACCGTGACCATGCCCGCCAGGGGCGACGCCCGGGGGACCGGGGACGCGCTGTACGAGGACGTCGTGAAGAACCTGACGATAGAGGGCATCTGAACGTCGGCCTCATGGGCCGCTGTTCCGCGGCCACAAATTGTTACCGTCGGGTACCCAAACCGCCCGGCCGGGGCCTACCCTCGCCCCCATGACCGACTCGCAGGACAGCGCACAGGACCAGGCCACATCCGCGACGGAGGCACCCGCCGACGGCAACCCGGTCGCCGCCAAGGGCACCCGGACCGCCGCCGACGTCGTCACCCCCGAGCTGGTCGCCCGGCTCGCCCGGGGCGTCGTGGGCAGCGGCAGTACCGTCAACCACACCCCGTTCACCGGGGAGGTCCTGGCCTCCGGGCTGCCCGAGTCCACCCCCGAGGACGTCGCCACCGCCTTCGAGCAGGCCCGCGAGGCCCAGCGGGCCTGGGCCGCGACCCCCGTGCGCACCCGCGCCGCCGTCTTCCTGCGCTTCCACGACCTGCTGCTGCGCCGCCAGTCGGAAGTCCTGGACCTGATCCAGCTGGAGACCGGCAAGACCCGGCTGCACGCCCACGAGGAGATCCAGGGCGTCGTCCTCGCCGCCCGCCATTACGGCCGCAAGGCGCACGCCTATCTGCGTCCCAAGTCCCACGTGGGCGTCGTCCCCACGCTCACCAAGGTCACCGAACTGCGCCAGCCGCGCGGCGTCGTCGGCCAGATCGTGCCGTGGAACTACCCGCTGGAGCTGTCGGTCGGGGACGCGATACCCGCCTTCGTCGCGGGCAACGCGGTCGTCATGAAGCCGGACACCGAGACCGTGCTGACCGCCCTGTGGGCGCGTGAACTGATGCTGGAGGCCGGTATGCCTCCCGGGGTGTGGCAGATCGTCGTCGGGGACGGCCCGGTCGTCGGCCCGGCCGTCGTCGAGCACGCCGACTACGTCTCGTTCACCGGCTCCACCCGCACCGGCCGCGGTGTGGCCCAGGCCGCCGCCGCCCGCCTGGTGGGCTGCTCGCTCGAACTCGGCGGCAAGAACGCCATGCTGGTGCTGCGCGACGCCGACCTCGACCGGGCGGCCGAGGGCGCGGTCCGCGCGTGCTTCGCCTCCGCGGGGCAGCTGTGCATCTCCATCGAGCGGCTGTACGTCCACGAGTCGGTCGCGGACGACTTCGTCGAGCGGTTCGCGGCCCGTACGAAGGCCATGCGGCTCGGCTCGGCCCTCGCCTACGGCGCCGAGATGGGCTCCCTCGTCTCCGAGCGGCAGCTGGAGACCGTCACCCGCCATGTGGAGGAGGCCGTCTCCAAGGGCGCCACGGTCGTCGCCGGCGGCCGCCCCCGCCCGGACATCGGCCCGTACTTCTACGAGCCGACGATATTGGATGGCGTGGAGGCGCCGATGGCGGTGTGCACCGAGGAGACCTTCGGCCCGGTGGTGTCCATCTACCGCTTCACCGACGAGGACGAGGCGATCGAGCGCGCCAACGCCACCCCGTACGGACTGAACGGCAGCGTCTGGTCCAAGGACGGCCGGCGCGGCCGCGCGGTCGCCGCCCGGCTGCGCGCGGGCACCGTCAACGTCAACGAGGCGTACGCCGCCGCGTACGGCAGCGTCGCGTCCCCGATGGGCGGCATGGGCGACTCCGGCCTCGGCCGCCGCCACGGCTCCGAGGGCATCCTCAAGTACACCGAGGCGCAGACGGTCGCCCAGCAGCGCATGATGCCGCTCGGTCCGTCCTTCGGCCTCACGGACGAGAAGTACGCGGAGTTCATGAGCCGCAGCCTGCGCGCGATGAAGGCCCTGCGGCTGCGCTGACCGGTACGCATCGACCGCATCGACGGGGAGGTACCCGTGTCAGAGGACAAGCGCGCCGAAGAGGCTGCTGACGACACGTACGACTACGACGTCATCGTCGTCGGGTCGGGCTTCGGCGGAGCCGTCTCGGCCCTCCGGCTGACCGAGAAGGGATACCGGGTCGGCGTCCTGGAGGCGGGCCGCCGCTTCACGCCCGAGACGCTGCCCAAGAACTCCTGGGACCTCCGCAACTACCTCTGGGCCCCGGCCCTCGGCCTCTTCGGCATCCAGCGCATCCATCTCCTGGGCAAGGTGATGGTGCTGGCGGGCGCCGGGGTCGGGGGCGGTTCGCTCAACTACGCCAACACGCTGTACGTACCGCCCGAGCCGTTCTTCCGCGACCCGCAGTGGGGCGCCATCACCGACTGGCAGGAGGAGCTGGAGCCGTACTACGACCAGGCGCGCCGCATGCTCGGCGCCCGCCTCAACCGGACCATGACCCCGTCCGACGTCCACCTCAAGGCGGCCGCCGAGAAGATGGGCGTGGGCGACACGTTCCACATGGCGCCCGTCGGGGTCTTCTTCGGCGACGGCGAGGACTCCGACGGCACGGGGAAGGCCGCGCCGGGGGAGGAGGTCCCCGATCCGTACTTCGGCGGCGCGGGCCCGGCCCGCCGGGCGTGCACCCAGTGCGGGGAGTGCATGACCGGCTGCCGCCGAGGCGCCAAGAACACCCTCAACGAGAACTACCTCCACCTCGCCGAGCGGGCCGGTGCCGTCATCCACCCCATGACGACCGTGGTCGCCGTGCGCGACGCCCCGGACGGCGGCTACCACGTCACCACCGTGCCCACCGCGAAGCGCCGCAGGGGCAGGCCGAAGAGGCTGCAAGCGCGGTACGTCGTCCTCGCCGCCGGTACGTACGGCACCCAGACCCTGCTGCACACCATGCGCGACCGGGGCCTGCTGCCACGGCTGTCCGACCGCCTCGGGATGCTCACCCGCACCAACTCCGAGGCCCTGGTCGGCGCCCAGACCACCGACCGCCGCTACCGCGCCCGGCGCGGGGAGCGGCCCGACTTCAGCCGTGGCGTCGCGATCACCTCGTCCATCCACCCGGACGAGAACACCCACATCGAGCCCGTCCGCTACGGCAAGGGATCCAACGCGATGGGCATGATGTCCATCCTGCAGATCCCGCAGGGCCGTGGCCCGGGCTGGCTGCGCTTCCTCGCGGCCAACCTGCGCCATCCGACGCTCGCCGCGCGCTCCCTGTCCAACCGGCGCTGGTCCGAACGCACCATCATCGGCCTGGTCATGCAGACCCACGACAACTCGCTGACCACGTACCGCAAGCCGAAGGGCCCGGGCAAGGGCCTGCTCACCGCCCGCCAGGGCCACGGCACGCCCAACCCGGACCACATCCCCGAGGGCGCGGCGGCGGCCCGCCACCTCGCCGAGTCGATCAACGGCTTCCCGGGCAGCAACGTCGGTGAGCTGATGGGCACCCCGCTGACCGCCCACTTCCTGGGCGGCTGCCCGATCGGCGCGTCGGCGGAGGAGGGCGTGATCGACCCGTACCACCGGCTGTACGGACATCCCGGGATCGCCGTGGTGGACGGCGCCGCCGTCTCGGCCAACCTGGGCGTGAACCCCTCGCTGACGATCACGGCCCAGGCGGAGCGGGCGATGTCCCTGTGGCCCAACAAGGGCGACCCGGACCCCCGCCCACCCCAGGGCGAGCCGTACGCCCGCGTCTCCCCGGTGGCCCCGAACACCCCCGCGGTCCCGAAGACGGCCTACGCCGCCCTGACTGTTGTGCCCACCCACGGACCCGCACCCGACAACGAACCTCCGGGGGAAGCACCGTAGGGCCACCCCGCCCGGGGGTGACCCTACGACTCAAGCTCACGCCGCGCGACGCCGCCGCACAACGAACACGGCCCCGCCACCGACAGCCATGGCCACCCCACCGATGAGCCCGATCATCGGCAGCGCGGAGGAAGACCCGGTCGAGGCGAGCTGCCCCGACACCGGCAGCTTGGTCAGGTCCTTGCCGCCACCCTGCGGCACGGGCCGGTTGCCCTTGTCGCCCGGCTTCGGCTTGGCGTCGTCGATCGGCCCCGGCTTGCTGCCCGCGACCAGGACGTCGAAGTCGTACTCCATGGCCTCGGAGAAGCCGCAGACGTCGTCCTCGTTGTGGTACGCGCCGATCGCGAAGCCGAAGCCGTAGCTGCCGGGGGTCTTGGCGTCGACCTTCAGCCGCAGCTTGGCGTCGGCGTACTCACCGGGCTTCAGCTCGCCGATCGAGGCGAAGTAGCCCGCCTCGTCGCTGATGGCCTTCCAGGTGCCGGAGTCCTCGTCGTACGACTGCACGGTGAGGAGCTTCGAGACGTCGTCGAGCTTGTCCTTGCTGATGGCGTACATCTGCACGTACGCGTCCACCGACTTCATCGCCTTGTCGGAGGTGTTGGTGGTGCGGAAGGTGAACGGCACCCACCCGGAACCGGCCACGACCTTGCTGGGCAGCCCGCGCAGCTCGGTGGTGACGGCCGCCTCGTCGGACTCCTCCTCGCAGGTGGGGTCGGTCGGCTCATCGGTGGGCAGATCGGTGGGTCCGACCGTCGGCTCGTCCGTGGGCTCGTCCGTCGGCTCGTCCGTCGGCTCATCGGTCGGCTCGTCCGTGGGCTCATCGGTGGGCTCGTCGGTCGGCCCGGCCGTCGGCTCGTCGGTGGGCTCGTCGGTCGGCCCGGCCGTCGGCTCGTCCGTGGGCTCCTCCGACGGCGGCTCCGACGGCTCGTCGCTCGGCTCGATGACCGTCGGGCTGGACGACGGCTCGCTGTCGGCGAAGGCGGCGGGCGCGGCGAGCAGCGCGGCGGGGGCTAGGGCGGCCGTGGCTACGGCGGCGACCAGTGTGCGGCGAATCTCCATGAAGACCTCTTCTGGAAGGCCGTCGCGGTGGGGGCGCGGAATGGCCGTGCGTTCGGTTTGCACGTACATGACCATCCCGGTGGCCGAAAGGTTGCCTTCACAGTTGCTCACAGAATGGTCACAGAATCCGCAGGCGCATCAGAGGGCACAAGAGGCACGAGGGGTGCGAGCGGCCCGAGCGGCGCGCGGGGACCACAGACGTGACCCGGGCAGGCGAAGGGCCCCGGGGCGTCCGAGCGGGTCGGGCGTCCCGGGGCCCTAGGCGGTCAGCACCGGCGTCAGGGCAGCGCCGGTGCTGAAGGGGCGGCGCCGGGGGGTTGCGCCGCGGGCTCCGGGTGGGAATCGGCGGGGGAAGAAGGAGGGTGCGTCAGGGGCGTACGCCCGCGCGGCCGGACTCGTGATCAGACCGTGGTCGGACCAATGACGGGTGCTGGCCGGGGGTGTTTTCCCTCACTGCATCGTGCTCGATGCGACGCTCCGGGCGCAACCGTTTCGACTGGATACGGTCGGTCCCGGGCGTCCCCGGGACCGACCGCCCTATGGATGGTGACCGGGCTGCTGTCCCCTGCCGACCGGTCACCTCGCCGACGCGGCACCGGGCTCAACGAGCCCGTTCGCGGGCCGGTCACGCGCCGTACGGGTGACGGAAGGGGCGTCACGCCCGGCCGCGGCACAGCTCCAGCAGCGTCATGGCGAGGGTCGTGCCCGGCTTGCCGAGCGTCTGGCGGTAGCGGTCGAGGATCTCCATCTCGCGGGAGAGGTTCACCCGCCGCCCGCCCGACGCGATCCGCGCCTCCTGGATGGAGGCCGAAACCCCCATCCGTTCCCGGACGAGGTCGAGGATCCGCCCGTCGAGGGCGTCGATGCGCTCGCGCGCGGAACCGATCACGGCGGCGGTGTCGGTCACATCAGGGGTGGTCACATCAGGGGTGGTGCTCATATCCGTATCTCCTGGTCTCTGTCTCTCGATGACTCTGTCGCCGAGCGGGACCGGAACCGGGGGAGACCCGAAGACATACGCACCATCGCCCCGGGCCTTGACCGGCCCGGGGCGCCTGGGAAGTCGCTTGTCAGTAGTTCAAGCAGCACGACCATGGCAGCCGGACGGGCCGGTGCCATAGGTAAAGACGAAGGTCATGCGCGTGGACATGGCGTCGATTATGGGCTGGTTAGAATCGAAAGTCCAACCCTCCAGTTCCACCGCCGGAAGGCCGCCGAAGTGCCATCAGCGTCCCCTGCTGCCGCCCCCGACACCGTCCTGGTCGTCGACTTCGGCGCGCAGTACGCCCAGCTCATCGCCCGACGGGTCCGCGAGGCCCGGGTCTACAGCGAGATCGTCCCGTCCACCATGCCGGTGGCGGAGATGCTCGCCAAGAACCCGAAGGCGATCATCCTCTCCGGCGGGCCGTCGTCGGTCTACGCCGAGGGAGCGCCCAGGCTCGACCGCGCGCTCTTCGAGGCCGGGATTCCCGTCTTCGGCATGTGCTACGGCTTCCAGTTGATGGCCGTCACGCTCGGCGGCACGGTCGACAACACCGGGGCGCGCGAGTACGGGCGTACCGACCTGACCGTGAGCAAGCCGGGTTCGACGCTCTTCGCGGGCACCCCCGAGCAGCAGCAGGTGTGGATGTCGCACGGCGACGCCTGCTCGGCCGCGCCCGAGGGCTTCACCGTCACCGCGTCCACCGCGCAGGTGCCGGTCGCGGCGTTCGAATGCGACGAGCGCAAGCTGTACGGCGTACAGCACCACCCCGAGGTGATGCACTCCACCCACGGCCAGCAGGTCCTGGAGCACTTCCTCTACCGGGGCGCGGGCCTGGAGCCGACCTGGACCACCTCCAATGTGGTGGAGGAGTCGGTCGCGGCCATCCGCGAGCAGGTCGGCACCAAGCGCGCCATCTGCGGGCTGTCCGGCGGAGTGGACTCCGCCGTCGCCGCCGCCCTCGTCCAGAAGGCCATCGGCGACCAGCTCACCTGCGTGTACGTCGACCACGGGCTGATGCGCAAGGGCGAGTCCGAGCAGGTCGAGAAGGACTTCGTGGCGGCCACCGGCGTGCAGCTGAAGGTCGTCGAGGCCGAGCAGCGCTTCCTCGACGCGCTCGCCGGGGTGTCCGACCCCGAGGAGAAGCGGAAGATCATCGGCCGGGAGTTCATCCGGGTCTTCGAGCAGGCCCAGGCCGAGCTGGTGGCCGAGGCGGGCGCGGCCGGTGAGGCCGTGGAGTTCCTGGTCCAGGGCACCCTCTACCCGGACGTGGTGGAGTCCGGCGGCGGCACCGGCACCGCCAACATCAAGTCCCACCACAACGTGGGCGGGCTGCCCGACGACATCGAGTTCAAGCTGGTCGAGCCGCTGCGCCGGCTCTTCAAGGACGAGGTGCGCAACGTCGGCCAGGAGCTGGGCCTCCCGGAGGACATCGTCCACCGCCAGCCCTTCCCGGGCCCGGGCCTCGGCATCCGCATCATCGGCGAGGTCACCAAGGACCGCCTGGACCTGCTCCGCGAGGCCGACGCGATCGCCCGCGAGGAGCTGACCGCCGCCGGCCTGGACCGCGACATCTGGCAGTGCCCGGTGGTCCTGCTCGCCGACGTCCGCTCGGTCGGCGTCCAGGGCGACGGCCGCACCTACGGCCACCCCATCGTGCTGCGCCCGGTCTCCTCGGAGGACGCGATGACGGCCGACTGGTCGCGCCTCCCGTACGACGTGCTGTCGCGGATCTCGACCCGCATCACCAACGAGGTGGACGAGGTCAACCGGGTGGTCCTGGACATCACGAGCAAGCCGCCCGGCACGATCGAGTGGGAGTGATCACCTCCTGATCATCATCTGATCGTCAAACGCCGCTGCCGTCGCTCATTCGTTTGGGTGGCGGCAGCGGCGTTCGTGCTCGGTACGCTGGCCTCACGGCCGAGAATCCCGTCCATGGGAGGAACCATGACCGCTGAGCCGCTGCACACCACCTCGTGGCCTGTGCCGCCGCTGGATGGCTACACCGTGGACGATTTGCTGAGTCTGCCTGATCTCCCGCCGCACACCGAGCTGATCGACGGGAGTCTGGTTTTCGTGAGTCCGCAGCGCAGTTTTCACAGTATGGCGATTGATCTGCTGGTGAGCGGGCTGCGTCGGACCGCGCCTCCCGAGCTGAGGGTCCGGCGGGAGATGACCGTGGTGATCGACAAGCGCAATGGTCCGGAGCCGGACATCACGGTCGTACGCGCCGAAGCCGTGCGGAGCCGTGAAGAGACGTATTACGAGGTCGGCGATGTGGTCCTGGCCGTCGAGGTCGTCTCCCTCGAATCCGAGGCCCGGGATCACGACACCAAGCCGCACAAGTACGCCAACGCGGGTATTCCGCACTTCTGGCGCGTCGAGATGACCAACTCGGACGCACGCCCCGTGGTCCATGTCTTCGAGCTCGACGAAGAAAAGCGCGCCTACCGGCTCCTCGGCTTCCACCACAACCAACTCAAGCTCTCCGCCCCCTTCACCATCGACATCGACCTCACCGAGATCGACCAGCTGTAAGAGGCTCCCGCCCCTGGCCTCCTGCGATACCCAGAGGTAGCTTCCGCTCCAGCACCCCAGAGGAGCGGAGCTTCCGATGACGATGCCGATGCCGCGGTCGAACCCCGAGCCGATACCCACCGACCAGCTGCACATCACCATGCCGCCCACCCACGCCTCCCCGGCCGACGAGCGGCGGTACCGCAAGGAGCGGCTGGCGGCGGCGCTGCGGATCTTCGGGCGGTACGGGTACGAGGAGGGCGTCGCCGGGCACATCACCGTGCGCGACCCGGAGCTGACCGACCACTTCTGGGTGAACCCCTTCGGCATGCCCTTCGCCCACATCACCGTGAGCGACCTGATCCTCGTCAACCAGGCGGGCCAGGTGGTCGACGGGCGCTACCACGTCAACCAGGCGGCCTTCGTCGTTCACTCTTCCGTGCATCGAGCCCGGCCGGATGTGGTGGCGGTCGCCCACACCCGTTCCGTCCACGGCCGGGCCCTGTCCGCGCTCGGTGAGCTGCTGGAGCCGATCACCCAGGACGTGTGCGCCTTCTTCGAGGACCACGGGCTCTACGACAGCAGCACCGGCGTCGTCGTGGACGAGGAGGAGGGGCGCGGGATCGCCTCCGCGCTCGGCGCGTACAAGGCCCTCATCCTGCGCAATCGTGGTCTGCTGACCGTCGGGGACTCGGTCGACGCGGCCGCCTGGTGGTTCATCACGATGGAGCGCGCGTGTCAGGCGCAGCTGGCGGCGAAGGCGGCGGGGAAGCCGGTTCTCATCGATCACCGGAGCGCGGTGCAGACCCGTGAGCAGCTCGGAAGCGATCTTGTGGCGTGGATCAACTATCAACCTCTGTACCTGCAGATCACCCGCGGTGAGCCGGACCTGCTCACCTGAGCCCCCTCGCCGTGCGGCACAATCCCCTCTCAACCCATGTCAGTTGGGGCCCGCCGGGCGCCGCTGACGGCACGAACGAACGTACAGAACGAGCGAACGACGGAGCGGTGAGACCTCGTGGCGGTGGACACGACGAAAGACGCCACGAAGGCGAAGCGGAAGGCGGCGGGAGGGCCCGGCGGCCACGGCGGACACGGCCACGCGGACCACGGTCCGGCGGGCTGTGAATGCCCCCAGGGCGCCCGTGAGGGCCACCGGCGGGCGGTGGCCGCGTTCGTGGCCATGCGGGAGCGTTTCGCGGCCGGAGAGGGCCTTCCGGCCGCCCTCGCGCACTCCGCGGGGGCGTCCCGGCAGTGGGTGTCGGACGAACTCGCCCAGGCGGCCCGTACGGTCGTCGACAGCGGCCACGCCGAGAGCACCGCGTGGCGCGACGCGGTGTGGCGGCGCACCCTGCTGGTGGTGTGGGGCGCGGTCGGGGCGCTGCTGATCGGGCAGTTGGCGACGGCGATCGGCGCCGGGTGGTCGGTCGCCCGCACCGCCGGGCTCGCCGCCGCCCTCGTCACCGGCGTGCTGCTGACCCTCACCGCCCGGCTGCACTACGCCAACGGCGGGCCGCTCGCGCCGCTCGTCGGCGAGGACAACCGGATGTCCACCTCCCGCTCCCTCGCCGCCGCCTGGCTGCTGCTCGCCGTCTTCTCGGTGCTCGTCCTGGCCGTCGAACTGGCCGTCGACCCCGGCGACCGGGACCGGATCGCCGGGGGCCTGTCCCTCGGCCACGCCGCCGGGCTGCTCACGGTCGCCGCGCTGACCTGCGTCGCCGCGGTGCTCGCCCGGCTCGTCGTCGCGGCCCGGGTGCGGGCGCAGCGGCTCCAGAAGGTCCGCGCGGTCCGCCCGCGCGCCGCCGACCTCCTCACCGACGACGCGGGCCGGGGCAGCTTCGCCGACGCCCAGTACGTCGTCGTCCACGCGGTCGCCCTCGCCTTCGCCGCCGTCCGTCTCGCCCGCGAACCGTGGCGGCTGCCGGAGCTGCCCTGGGGGCTGGTGCTGCTCGCCGTCGTCTCCGTCCTGATGTACCTGACCGGCAAGTACGCGGAGGGCGGCCGCCCGACCGTGCTGTCCGTCGTCCGGGTCCGCCCCGAGGAGGGCGGCATCGACCGCGACGCCCCGATCCGCACCGGCGACGACATCGAGATCCGCGGCAACGGCTTCGTCCCGCCGGGCGCGCAGGACCCCGACCGGCTGGCCCGCATGGTCGTCCGCATCGGCGCCGTCCACGTCCACGTACCCCTGGTCCCGGTGGCGGGCGGCTTCAGCAACCCGACCGATACGGCCCTGACCGTGCCGGTGCCGGTGGACGTGGAGCCGGGTCGGGTGGACGTGCAGGTGGTGACGGCGTCGGGGGCGGAGACGAACCGCTACCAGATCGACGTACTGGACTGACCTCGGCACTGACTCGGCACTGACCTCGGCTGAGTGAAAAGCCCCTGCCATCCGTATGGTTTTGATGACTGCGCAATGGGAGAGGCGGGCGTCATGAGGCATGCGGATCGAACGGTCGGAGGGGGCCCCGCGGGCGACGCGGGCAGCGTGAACGTGGTGAGCGGCATAGGCGGCCCGCCCACGGGCGGAGTGCGGGAGACGGCCTCCCGCTACGCGCTGCTGCCGCTGCGGATCTTCCTCGGCGTCACCTTCGTGTACGCCGGGATCGACAAACTCACCGATTCGGCCTTCCTCGCCGACAGCGGCGCGGGCTCGATCGGTCAGCTGATGACCCAGGTGCGCGACACCTCGGCCGTCCCCTGGCTGGTCGACCAGGCCCTGAACTCCCCGACCACCTTCGGCTACGTCATCGCCTACGGCGAGCTGGCCGTCGGCCTCGGCACCCTCTTCGGCCTCCTCTCCCGCCTGGCGGCCCTCGGCGGCGCGCTGATCTCGCTCAGCCTGTGGCTGACGGTGAGCTGGCAGACGGAGCCGTACTACTACGGCAACGACCTGGCCTACCTGATGGCCTGGCTCCCCCTGATCCTCGCCGGCGCCCCCTACCTGTCCCTGGACACGGCCTGGACCAAGCACCGCCGCCGCCAGAACTCACAGCTCTTCACGTAAGCACGCCCCTTCGGGCAAGGGGGGCCTTCAGGTCCGCGCGTGTCCGTACGCCGCGCTGAGCGACGCGAGCTCCGGTTCGCCGAAGCGGTCGCGCAGGGCGTGGAACGCGGCGGTCTTCTCCGCGCCGAAGCGGCCCACGTGGGCGGCGTAGGCGGTGAAGGAGAGGAAGGCCGGAGGGGTGGTCTTGGTGTGGAACTTGTCCGCGTACATCACCAGTTGTTCCTCGCCGGTCTCCGCCACGTAGTCGGCCACCGGCAGGGGCAGCTCCTGGCGTTCGATGTCGTGCCGCGTGAGCCCGACGCCCGTGTGGCAGGAACAGAAGCGGCACAGCCGCTCGGGGAAGCCCTCCTGGCGGAGGATCGCGTGCCCGAGCACGCCATGGCGGATGTAGCCGTCGGCCCGGAGCCGGCCGCTGTTGTCGTAGAGCCGGTAGACGCCGATGTCGTGGAGGAGGGCACCCGCGCGGACGAGGTCGGCGTCGAGCCGGTGGCCGTCGGCGGCCAGCAGCTGTTCAGCGACCTTCCAGACGATCTCGCAGTGCGTGTACACGAGCTCGAACGCTTCGCGCGTCGGGGCGTACTCCTCGTGCAGCGCGCGGATGTCGTCGACCGTCGGCAGGATCACGGCGGGAGCGTAGCAACCCCGGCCCGGCGTCCCCTACGGCGTGGAGCCGTCCGTGCCCCGGGCGCGCTTGCGGCGGGCGGCGTACGTCAGGGCCGACACCACGCCCGCCGCGCACAAGCCGCACACCAGCACGACCAGCGGTACGAGCGACCGCACGTCGCGCTCCCCGGCCGCGTCCAGGCCGTATACCGCCGCCACGCCCAGCACGAAGAGCCCCGCCACGAGCTTGCCCGGTTCCATCGGATGCCGGTTCATGAGCGCCTCACCTCCACGTTGCCCAGTCCGATCGACAGCCGCAGCACCAGCGTTCCGTGGGCCGCGCTCGCCCCGCCCTTCGGGTCGAGGGTCACGGTCCGTTCCCGTCCCGGCTCGATGTCGATGTCGTCGATGCGCTCGCCCGGGAGCCGGATGTCGCCGAGGCCCGTCCGGATCTTCATCTCGAGGCGGGCGTCCCGGGGCACGGTCACGCCCAGCTTTCCGGCGCCCACCTCGGCCCGGGTCCGGACGGTCTGGTCGTCGGTCAGCCGGAGGCGGTCGAGTTTCAGTTCCCCGACGCCCGCGCCCATCTCGTACGAGGGCCGCACGGCGGCCGCGGAGGGCGGGGTCCAGGTCTCGCGGGACCAGTCGGTGGTGACGGACCGGGGGAGCGCCGTGGCGGCGGCCAGCAGCGCGCAGGTGACGACGGTCAGGATGGCGGTCCCGCCGCCCGTCCGTCCGTACCAGCAGCTGACCACCATCCCGAGCCCGAAGACCGCCAGCGCGCTCGCGAGGCCGATCTGCAGGCTGGTGCCGAGCGGTTGGGAGTACCAGGACAGCCGGGCGCCGGTGGCCGCGGCGGCGAGGGCGACCAGGAAGATCCAGCCGCCGATGGAGGACCGGTCGCGGACCCGGCGGGCCCGCCGCGCCCACGCCGTGGCCTTGTCGTACGGGTCCTCGTCCGGGCCCCACAGATACCCCGTGCCCGGTCCGCCCGGTCCGCCCGCCGCGCCCGGCAGCCCCGTCGTACCGTCCTTGACGATCGGATCCCGCCACCACGACGGCCCCGGCCCGCCCCGCGTCGGCGGAGCCTTGGCCTCCGGGGGCGCGTCGGCGACGGCCTGCGCCGTGGCGGGATCCACCGCGCCGCCGCTCTCCGCCTGCCGCCGGTGGTGCGACCAATAACCGATACCCGCCACCGCGAGGAACAGCATGAACGAGAACGACATGACGCCGCCGTTGTTCAGCATCGAGAGAAACAGCCCGCAGCCGACCAGCGCGCACAGCACCGCCGTGAGCGCCGGACCCTCGACACGCCCGGAGAGCAGCCGGCGTCCCTCGTTCTCGTCCTCCCCGCCGAGGGGGACGAGCAGCCAGCAGAAGCCGTACACGATCAGGCCGATCCCGCCCGCGACGGCCAGCACGGACAGGACCACCCGGAAGATCACCGGGTCGACGTCGCAGTAGCGGCCCAGCCCACCGCACACCCCCGAGATCATCTTCTGGTCGCGGCTGCGCCGCAGCGGCGCGCTCATGAAGGGCGGCGGCAGCGTGCCCCGGGGTCCTCCGGAACCAGCCGCGCCCTCCCCTTCGTCCGCCACCGTGGGTGCATCGTTCATGCGTCCATCGTGACAAGACGGTCGTTCCGGCGGCATCCGGTGAAACCCTGGGCCTTCCCTGAGATCATCCCCGATGTCGCGGCGACTATCGTGGCGGGTCGAACATGCGCGCCATGCGTGGGGAAGCAGGCCGCCGTGGAGCGGGAGGGGAGTGCGGTGTCGGACGTAGGGCGGCTGATTGCCGGACGGTACCGGCTGGCGGAGCAGATCGGCCGCGGCGGCATGGGTACGGTCTGGCGCGCCGAGGACGAGCTGCTGGACCGTCAGGTCGCCGTCAAGCAGCTGCACGTCTCGCCGCACCTCAGCGAGGAAGAACTGACGACGATGCACGAGCGTACCCGCCGCGAGGCGCGGAGCGCGGCCCGCATCGCGCACCCCAACGTGGTCGTGGTCCACGACGTCGTGGACGACGGGGGGCTGCCGTGCATCGTCATGGAGTACGTGCCCTCCACGACCCTGGGCGATCTGCTCAAGGAGGGCGGAACGCTCTCCCCCGAGGAGACCGCCCGCATCGGCCGCGGCATGGTCGCCGCCCTGCGCGCCGCCCACGAGGCGGGCGTGCTGCACCGCGACGTCAAGCCCGGCAACGTGCTGCTCGGCGCCAACGGCCGGGTCGTCCTCACGGACTTCGGCATCGCCATGGCCACCGGCACCTCCACGCTCACCAAGACCGGCGAGGTCGTCGGCTCCATCGACTACATCGCCCCGGAGCGGGTGCGCGGCCGCAAGCCCGGCCCGGCGTCCGACCTGTGGGCGCTGGGCGCGACGCTCTATCAGGCGGTCGAGGGCCGGGCCCCGTTCCGTAAGCCGACGCCGATCGAGACCGGGTACGCGATCGCCGTGGACCCCCTGGAGCCGCCGAAGCGCGCGGGTGCGCTGGGCCCGCTGATCGAGGCGCTGCTGGCGAAGGAGCCGGAGCAGCGGCCGTCGGCGGAGCAGACGGAACGGGCGCTGCGCGGCCCGGCGTCGGAGCCCTCGACGACGGTGTATCCGGTACAGGGCGACCAGACGACCACGACGACCATGGTCCTGACGACGGCCCGGACCCCGGCCCCGCCGCCGGAGCCGCCACGGCAGCAGGACCCCACCCCGCCGACGCCCGTCCCCGCCCCCGTCTTTTCCCCCGCCCCGCCGCCCAAGGGCCCCCGCAAGGCCCGGTGGACCGCCGTCGGGACGGCGCTGGCGGTCGTGGTGGTGGCGGGCGGTGTCTACGTGTGGAAGACGGGCGACGGCACCCCGTCCGCCTCCGGCGCGTCCCCCGGTGCCTCGTCCTCCCCCTCGCCGTCGTTCACCCCGTCCCCCGTCCCCGAGGGCTACCGCATGGTCAAGGGCCTCGGGGTCTCCTTCCCCGTCCCCGACGACTGGCAGCCCGACTCCGACTCGGACGGAAAGCTCGACGGCACCCAGGAGGTCCGCTACCTCGACCCCACCAAGATGGTCCAGCTGTCGGTCAACGTCCTGGACTTCGCGTCCAACGACCAGGTCAAGCACTTCGAGGACGTCGAAGCCAAACTGAAGCCCACCGTCATCGCGTACGAGCGGACCCGCTTGCAGGAGACCACCTACCGCGGCATGCCGGCGGCGATCTGGGAGTTCCGGTTCAAGGGCCGCGCCCGCTGGTTCCGGGCGATCGACCTGGGCTTCGGCAACGAGGGCGACAAGGAGTACGCGATCTACCTGAGCGCGCCGGAAGACCAGTGGAGCCAGTACCGCCCGGTCTTCGACAAGGTCCGCGACGGCATGCACCTCCCCTGACCCGGGCACACCCAGGTCGGCCCTCCGCCCCGGGGCGCGGCCGGCAGCCCCAGATGCCCGACACCCAGCCCCTCCGGTGCCCGAGGAGCGGGGGTGTGGGGGGCGGGAGCCCCCACGCGGGGCCCGGGGCGGAGACGCCCCACAACCCAGCCCCTCCGGCGTTTGAGGAGCGGGGCCCGGGGCAGCGCCCCCCACGCGGCGGAGCCGCATATCCGGTGCCGCGGGAAGGGGCGGGGCGGGGAACAAGCCCGCCGCAGGCGCCGCGCAGTCCCCGCTCCGGGGACGATCAGGGTCGACCCTGATGTCCGGAACGCGGGGGTCGTGTGACGATCGGAGCATGACCGCCGCCGCACCCCCGACCACCCCCGTCGAGCCACCCCCGCGCAAGCTGTACCGCAGCGCCGAGGGCCGGCTGCTCGGCGGCGTGGCGCGGGGGCTCGCCGGGCACCTGGGACTGCCGGTCGCCTGGGTCCGCATCGGCTTCGTCGCGCTGATCATGGCGGAGGGCTTCGGCACCCTCCTCTACGCGCTGTTCTGGTTCATCGTCCCCCTCGGCGTCGGCGGCGTGGAGGAGACGACCACCCGCCCGCTCACCACCGTCGGCCCCGACGGCCGGCGCCGGATCCTGCCCCGCAGGCCGGAGCGCGGCCAGATCATCGCCCTGGTCGCGCTCTTCATCGGCATGGGCATCTTCGTCCAGGGCGTTCAGCTGGGCCGCGCCAACACCTACATCTGGCCGCTGCTCCTCGTAGGGGCGGGCGTCGCCCTGTTCTGGCGGCAGGCCGACAACGCCCGCCGCGCCCAGTGGGTGGAGCTGAGCCGCAGCAAGCGGGTGCTGCCGCTGGCCCGGGCGGGGGCGGGCGTGGTGCTGGTCGGCGCGGGGGTGACCGGCATCCTCGTCCTGCAGGGCTCGGCCCGGCACCTGGGCGCCGTCCTCCAGGCCTCGCTCGCCGTGCTCGTCGGCATCGCGCTGCTGGCGGGCCCGTACGTGGTCCGCATGACGCAGGACCTCTCCGAGGAGCGCCTGATGCGCATCCGAGCCCAGGAGCGGGCCGAGGTCGCGGCGCACGTCCACGACTCCGTGCTGCACACCCTCACCCTGATCCAGCGCAGCGCCGAGGACCCGCGCGAAGTGGCCCGGCTGGCCCGCGCCCAGGAGCGGGAGCTGCGCGCCTGGCTGTACAAGCCGGAGGGCACCGGCAAGGACGAGGCGGACGAACCGGACACCCTCGCCGAGGCGGTCAAGGCGACGGCGGCGGAGGTCGAGGACCACCACGGCGTCCCGATCGAGGTCGTGGTGGTCGGCGACTGCCCGCTGGACGAGAGGCTGGCCGCCCAGATGCAGGCCGCACGCGAGGCGATGGTGAACGCCGCCAAGTACGGTGGCGACGGCGGGGCGGTCCAGGTGTTCGCCGAAGTCGAGGGCGCCACGATCTTCATATCGGTACGCGACCGCGGCCCGGGCTTCGACCTGGACGCGGTACCGGACGACCGCATGGGCGTCCGTGAGTCGATCATCGGCAGAATGCAGCGCAACGGCGGCACGGCCAGGCTGAGGTCCGCGCCCGACGGGGGCACGGTAGTGGAGCTGGAGATGGAGAGGGCGGCGACGACATGACCGAGGCAACGGGCGGCGCGGGGGCGGCGGGCGGTACGGGCGGTACGGACGCGACGGGGGAGCAGCGCCGGGTCCGCGTCGTCCTCGTCGACGACCACCGCATGTTCCGCACCGGCGTCCAGGCCGAGATCGGCGAGACGGCCCGTACCGGGGTCGAGGTGGTCGGCGAGGCGGCCGACGTCGACCAGGCCGTCACCGTGATCACCGCGACCCGCCCCGAGGTGGTCCTGCTCGACGTCCACCTCCCCGGCGGCGGCGGGGTCGAGGTGCTGCGCCGCAGCGCCGCGCTGATGGCGGCCACGGAGCGCCCGGTGCGCTTCCTCGCCCTCTCCGTCTCGGACGCCGCCGAGGACGTCATCGGCGTCATCCGCGGCGGCGCCCGTGGCTACGTCACCAAGACGATCACCGGCACCGACCTGGTCGACGCGATCTTCCGCGTCTCCGAGGGCGACGCGGTGTTCTCCCCGCGCCTCGCCGGTTTCGTCCTCGACGCCTTCGCCTCCACCGACGCCCCGCCCGTCGACGAGGACATGGACCGCCTCACCCAGCGCGAGCGCGAGGTGCTGCGCCTGATCGCGCGCGGCTACGCGTACAAGGAGATCGCCAAGCAGCTGTTCATCTCGGTGAAGACGGTGGAGAGCCACGTCTCGGCGGTCCTGCGCAAGCTGCAGCTCTCCAACCGCCACGAACTCACCCGCTGGGCGACGGCCCGCCGCCTGGTCTGAGCATCAGCCGACCAGGTGCGCGGCGATCGCGGGCAGCAACCCCTCGCGGCACGCCTCGGCGTCGTCCGCCGCCCAGCAGACGTAGCCGTCGGGACGCAGGAGCAACGCCCCCGCACCCAGATCGGTGGCGCACTTGGCGCGTACGAGGTCGACGCGTCCCGGCAGCGTCACGTCGTCGGGGACGACCCCGCCCAGGTCCAGCAGCACGGCGTGCCCCGCGCCGAACAGGGCCGACAGCCGGGTGGGACCGGCGTCGGTGCGGAGGTCGGCGTCCGGGACCCGCTGCCCGGCGAGGGGGTGCGCACCGCGTACGTCGTAGCGCAGGGCCAGGCCGGAGATCAGCCCCGTCAGGTAGCGGTTGGTGTCCGGTAGCCGCATCAGGTCGATGAAGATGTCCCGCAGGGCCGCCACGTCCTCGCTCGGGTCCGGGTCCGCCAGCACCCGCTGGGCGGCGGTGTGGTGCAGCACCCTGGCCGCGACCGGGTGCCGCTCGGCGTGGTAGCTGTCCAGCAGCCCGGCCGGCGCCCGGCCCTGCACGGTCGCGGCGAGCTTCCAGCCCAGGTTGAACGCGTCCTGCACGCCGAGGTTCAGGCCCTGGGCACCGAGCGCCGGGTGGATGTGCGCGGCGTCCCCGGCGAAGAGCACCCGGCCTTCCCGGTACCGCTCGACCTGCCGGGTCGCGTCGCTGAATCGTGAGGAGTTGTCCACCCCGCCGAGCACCGTCTCCTCGCCGTAGACGGCCCGCAGCGCGGCGGCGATCTCGTCCTCGCCGACGGGGGTGTCCCGGGTGGGTCCCGCCTGGTCTTCGCGCCCGTCGTGCCCGAAGGTGAGCCGGTAGCGGTCGTCGCCGAGCGGGATGAGCATGGCCCAGTAGCCGTTCGCCCGGCGCGTCAGCGTGCTGATGTGCCCCCGCTCGCGCGGCACCAGGGCCGATACGGCCGACAGCCGGATGTCGGCGAGGACCGCCAGATACGTCCCGGGCCGCCCCGGGAACGGCATCCCGAGCTTCTTGCGCACCGTGCTGCGCCCCCCGTCGCACGCCACCACATACCGCGCCCGGACCCGGAGCCCGCCGTCCGCCGTGACGGTCACGCCGTCGTCGTCCGGCTCGACGGCCGTCACGGCGGCGTCCCGCCGCACCCGCGCCCCGAGGGCGGTGGCCCGCTCCTCCAGCACCTCTTCGATCTCCCACTGCGGGAGCATGACCGGGGACGGATGCCGCGTGTCCCACGGCCCGCAGTCCAGCGGCACCGGCAGCAGCGCGAAGTTCGCACCGACCGGAGGGCCGTCGAACGCCCGCTTCCGCATCGCTTCCAGCAGCCCGCGCGACTCCAGCAGTTCGGCGGTACGGGCATGGATCGCGCCGCCCTTCGTCTGCTGGTTGCGGCTGGGCAGCTTCTCCAGCACCAAGGTCTCCACCCCGGCCAGCGCCAGCTCGTACGCGAGCGTCAGCCCGGTCGGCCCGGCCCCCACGACCACGACATCGGTCTCGATCTCGTTCATCCCACGCTCCCCTTCGTGTTCCTGCACTCGGTAAATAAGTACACCAAGTGCAGAACTATTCCAAGTGCAGTTCGGTGCGGTAACGTGGGCATGGTGACGACCGAGAGTCAACCCGGCCTGCGTGAACGCAAGAAGCAGCGGACCCGAGACGCGATCTCGGACGCCGCGATCGGCCTCTTCCTCGAATGCGGCTACCACGAGGTCTCCGTCGCCCAGATCGCCGAGGCCGCCGAGGTCTCCAAGCGCACGTTGTTCACGTACTTCCCGACCAAGGAAGACCTCGTGGTGCACCGCATGGCCGACCACGAGGCCGAGGCGGCCCGGGTCGTACGGGCCCGCCCCGCGCACACCGCCCCGCTGGCCGCCCTGCGCGACCACTTCCTCGACGGCCTGCGCCGCCGCGACCCGATCACCGGCATGAACGACCACCCCGACGTCTGCGCGCTCAGCCAGCTGATCTTCGGGACCCCGGCCCTGACCGACCGCATGCAGCGCTTCAAGGCGGGCGGCGAACGCGCCCTCGCCGAGGCCCTGCGCGACACCACGGACGCGCCGGACCTCACCGCCCGCCTGGCCGCCGTCCAGATCATCGCCGTGCAGTGGGCGCTGTCCACGGACAACTTCCAGCGCCTGGTGGCCGGCGAGACCGCCGACGAGCGCTACCCGGGTGCTGTGCGCGACGCCGAGCACGCCTTCGACTTGCTGGCGAACGGCCTCGCGGCGCTCACGTAGGCGCTACGTGGCCGCGATCAGCTTCAGCTCGAACCACACCGTCTTCCCGATCCCGCACGCGCGCGGATGCGCGTCCCACGCGTCCGCGAGCGCCGCGATCAGCGCCAGCCCCCGCCCCGACTCGTCGTCCGGCGTCGCCTGACGGGGCTGAGGCATCACCTCGCTCGCGTCCGACACCTCGACGCGCAGTTTCTCGTCACGCATCACGCAGCGTGCGCGGACCTCCCGGCCAGGGGAAACGCGGGCGTGGCGGCAGGCGTTCGTCACCAGCTCGCTCAGCAGCAGCACGGCGACCTCGGCCTGTGTGTCCGGGATCTGCCACGTACGAGCCTGCTCACGCAGCAGCGCCCGCGCCCGGCCGACGCTGCGGGGGTGGCGGGGGAGCCGCCATTCGATGTCCATCGGAAGTGGGGGAGTTGGTGCATTCATGTCCGGAATGCTGCTGGTCAGGCGTACCGTGCCGCAGTAACGACGTCGGTACGCAGCGTATGCGTACCGCAGGTGCCTCATGGGAGAGAGGGCGCGATGAGTGTCATGGAGGGTGGTTCGCAGTCGCCGATGTCCTGGCGGTATTGCGGAAACCAGATCAAACTGTGGCGCATGCAGGCCGGGGTGAGCCGCGAGGAGCTGGGCAAAGAGGCCAACTACGAGTACGAGACGGTGAAGTCGATGGAGCAGGGGCGGCGCAAGCCCGCGCTGAGGCTGCTCCAGGTGGCGGACCAGATGTTCGGGGCGCGGGGGCTGCTGCTGGCGGGTCAGGAGTACCTGAAGCCGGACAAGTTCGCGTCGTACTCGCAGGATTTCATGCGGTATGAGACCGAGGCAATCGCCGTCTCTTCGTACCAGCCGCTGCTGATCCCGGGGCTGCTTCAGACGAAGGAGTACGCGGATGTGCTGATCGGCGATCATCTGCCGCCGCTTGACGACGAAACCATCGAAGCGCGGGTTGCGGCTCGACTGGAGCGGCAGTCGTTGCTGGACAAGCAGACCAGGGCGTTCAGCTTCGTGATCGGTGAGGCTGCTCTACGCCCTATCGCGGGCGCGGAGGCTCACAAGCGCCAGCTTCAGCGCTTGCTGGAAGTAGGTGAGCGGCGGAACGTGACCATCCAGGTCCTGACGTTCGAAGGCGCTCACCCTGGGCTCTTTGGTCCGTTCGTTCTGCTGGAGACGCCAGAGCACGAGCATCTCGTATACGAGGAGGGCCAGATCACGGGCGTGTTGTCCGCGGACCCGACGAAGGTCAGCGTGATTTCGCAGCGCCATGCCATGATCCTTCGGCAGGCCCTCAGCCCGGAGGAGTCGGCGCGGTACATCAGAAACCTGTTGGAGGAACTGTGAGCGACAAGCTCGTGTGGTTCAAGTCCAGCTACAGCAACAGCGAGGGTGGCGAGTGCGTCGAGGTCGCCCTCTCCTGGCGTAAGTCGACCTACAGCAACAGTGAAGGCGGCGCCTGCGTAGAGGTCGCCGCCTGCCCGCAGACCATCCACGTCCGGGACTCGAAACACACCTCCGGGCCCCAACTGACCCTCGCCCCGGACGCCTGGGCGGAGTTCATAGCCTTCGCCGTCAGCCCCGCTTGAGCGCTACGCCGCCGTACATCGCGACCTCCTCGTCCCGGACACCCTCCGTGGCGGCGTCGGGGCGCCAGTGGTGGAGCAGGGTCACGCCGGGGTCGATCAGTTCCAGGTCGTCGAAGAACCGCTCGGCCTCGGCCTTGTCCCTGATCCGGAGGGGGATACCGCGCTCGTTGTACTCGCGGCCGACCCCCGCGACCTCCTCGGGGGCCGTGTCGCCGGTGAAGACGGTGATGGCCAACGCGCTGCCCGGCGCCAGTTCCGCCATCAACCGCCGCACCAGACCCTGCGGATCGTCCTCGTCCATGACGAAGTGCAGGATCGAGATCAGGGACAGCGCGACCGGCTGCTCCAGGTCGAGGGTCTTGCCCAGGGCATCCGCGCCGAGGATGGAGTCGAGGTCGCGGATGTCCGCGTCGATGTACTCGGTACGTCCCTCGGGGGTGCTCGTCATCAGGTGGCGGGCGTGGGTGAGGACGATGGGGTCGTTGTCGACGTACACGACCCGAGCGTCGGGGGCGGTCTCCTGCGCGACCTCGTGCAGATTCGGCGGGGTCGGGATGCCGGTGCCGATGTCCAGGAACTGGCGTATGCCGTGCTCCCGCACCAGATGACGGACCGACCGGTGCATGAAGTGGCGGGCCTGCTTCATGGACGTCGGCAGACTGGGCCAGGCCCGCGCCGAGGCGTCACCGGCGGCGCGGTCGGGCGCGTAGTTGGTCTTGCCGCCCATGAGGTAGTCGTAGACGCGAGCGGAGTGCGGCACATCGGTACGGAGATCGACAGGCGGCTGGGCGAACTCCGACTTCGATGACATCCAGTCTGTTCCTGACATCTTCATGCGCCCCGATCGTCAATCTGCGGCAATCAGCTGACCAGTTGCGGTCACCAGTCATCGTAGGCGGCGCTGAGCTTCGGGCGCCGAGACCTATGCGCATTTATCTAAGGAACGGTGCTCGGGCACAACCCGCTCACCATTCGTAGAACTCTGACGTCAAGAGAGGACAGCATGGCGAACAGTGCCCTTCTGGTGATGGACGTCCAACAGTCCATCGTCGACATCGCCGAGGCCGACGCCGCATACCTCGCGCGGCTGGCCCGCGCCGCCGACGCGGCCCGGTCGGCCGGCATCCCCGTGATCTACGTCGTCATCGGCCTACGCCCCGGCGGCCCGGAAGTGAGCACCCGCAACAAGGCGTTGAGCGCCGTCGTACGGGACGGCCTGTTCGCCGAGGGAGACCCGGGTACGGAGATCCACCCCGACGTCGCGCCCCGGCAGGGCGACATCGTGGTCACCAAGAGGCGCGCCAGTGCCTTCTCGGGCAGCGACCTCGATCTGGTGCTCAGGGCCCGGGGCATCGACAGTCTCGTACTCACCGGCATTGCCACCGGTGCCGTCGTGCTCGCCACGCTGTACCAAGCCGCCGACCTGGACTTCGGCCTCACCGTCCTGGCGGACGGCTGCCTGGATACCGACCCGGATGTGCACCGATTCCTCATCGAGAAGCTCTTCCCGCGCCAGGCGGACGTCACCACCATCGACGACTGGTGCCGGACCCTCGAGCCGTAGCGCCGAGGCGCTGAGCTTCGGGCGCCGGGATCTGAGCGCTTTATCCAAGGAACGGGTGGGTTGAACAACCCACCCACCCTCCCTATGCACATAATGTGACCGGCTTGCCACGCACGGTGGTATCGGTCTAGCGTTCGCGGCAACAAGCAAACGGCCCCGGCGGTGCGCCAACACCAATCCGGGGCCTGACCTACAAGATCGAAGAGGACTCGATCCGTGGCTTCAGCCGACTTTAGCGTTGCCCCGCACGCCTCCGCACACCCCCTGGCCAACCCCGGCTACGGCAAGCGGAGCGCACCCGGCCAATCCCCTCGTCGCGCCGACGACTTCGCACATCTGCCCAAGCGTGAGGCGTCGATCGCCGCGTACATCGACCGGCTGCCGGACGGTGCCGCGATGGACGCCAAGACGCTCGCCAAGTGCCTCCCCGACTACGGCCAGATGGCCTGCGCCACCGCCCTGCGGCGGCTGTCGGAGGCCGGTCATCTGCGGCGCGTCCGTGAGCACCACATCACGGAGGACGGGGCGCGCTGGGTGACCCGTACGTTCTTCTCGCGGACGGCGCGCGGGGAGGAGTGGTGGGAGGCGTTCGTACGCGGCGACGACGCCCCGGGATCCCGCCCCGCCGCCGTGCGCACGACCCCCGCCGCCCCCTCCAGGGCCCCCGCGTACGACGCCCTCGCGTCCCTGGGGCGTACGGACCCCCGCATGACCCTGTCGGCCGCCGACTGCGCCAAGCTCGCACCCCTCGCCGCGGCTTGGCTGGCGCGCGACGACGACCCGGCCCGCCTCGTCCAGGCGCTGACGGCCGGCCTGCCTGTGCAGGTGCACAGCCCGGCGGCGCTGGCCCGTACCCGGCTGGAGACCAAGCTGCCGCCCGAGCCCGTCCCGGAACCGGAACCGCGTGCGGAGATCACGATCAGCCGCCTCCTGGAGTGCACCGACTGCGGCCGCCCCGGCCCACCCGCCGCCCTCCCCGGCGGCCTCTGCCGCCCCTGCCGGGGCGAGACGGCGCCCGTGCCGCCGGGCGGCATCGATGTTCACGGCTGGGCCGAGCGGCTGCGAGCCGCCGCCCGCGACGCGAAAGGATGACCGACTGACCTTGCGGGACGCGCCGCCCGATGCCGGGGCACCATGCGGGCGAGGAGGCGAACCCATGACCCCTGGCACCACCGACCGGCCGCAGATGAGCATCGAGGAGTTCGAGCAGCTCGCCCGCACGGCGCCGGAAACCGTCACGCTCGAATTCATCAGCGGAAAGCTAGAGGTCAAGCCCGCGCCGGACGGGGATCACGACGACATCATCATGTGGCTCGTCGAGAAGTGCATGCAGCAGCGCCCGGACTTGTGGCTGTACCGGGAGCGGGGGCTGAAGACGGAGAGCTACCGCAAGGGCCGTGCGCGTCCGGACGGCACACTGGCGCCCCGCAAGCACTTCGCGGGCCATGGAGAGTGGTCGGACCCCAAGGGCGTCCTGATGGCCGTCGAGGTCACCTCGAACGACGCGGACACGGACCAGCGCGACCGCCTGGACAAGCGTGACGGTTACGCGGCCGCCGGTATCCCGGTGTATCTCCTCATCGACCGGGACGACTGCACGGTCACCGTGCACTGCGAGCCGGAGGACGGGAAGTACCGGAGCCTCACGACGCGCCCGTACGGTGCGGTGATCAAGATTCCCGACCCGATCGGCATCACCTTGGAGACGGAAGAGCTCGAGGACTACGCCTCGTAGAGCGGCGATCCGGGAGGGGCGGACGCGGTCCCGGACTGTCGCCCCGCGAGGCGGTCTATATACCCCCTGGGGGTACTTGTCGGGTCGCGGGCGGCGGGTTAACCTGTCGTCAGATGCATACCCCACCGGGGTATCTGGGGAAGGGGAAACAGTGATGAACGAGACGAACTGGCACCTCAAGGGCGAGTGGTTCGACGTCTGCAGCTGCTCGATGCCCTGCCCTTGCACCTTCGCGCAGGCTCCGACGAACGGCTCCTGCCTGTTCACGCTCGTATGGCAGATCCATGAAGGGCACTTCGGGGATCTGCGCCTTGACGGCCTGGGCGTCGTGGCGCTCGGCGAGTTCGCCGGGAACATGTGGGTCGACGACCCTGACGCCACGATGACGGCGATGTTCTACATCGACGCGAAGGGGACGCCCGCACAGCGGGATGCCCTGGAGGAGATCTTCCGCGGCAACGCCGGGGGGTGGCCGGGCACCTTCGGTTCACTGATCAGCGACGTGCGCAGCGTGCAATACGCCCCGATTCACTTCGATGCCGCGTCGGATCTCGCGTACTGGCGGGCGACCGTGTCCGACAAGGTGAGCGTGGGCGCCACGGCGCTGACCGGCCCGACCTCGGACCCCAAGCGCCGGGTGCAGTTGATCAACGCCCCCGGGGCGGAGGTGGGGCCCGGCCAGGTCGCGACATGGGGTGTGGTGAGTGCGGACCACGCCGAAGGCTTCGACTTCTCCCGCGAGTACCGTGGCGGGTCCAGCAAGCACTTCCCGTTCGACTGGCGGCCGGACGCATAACGGCCCGCACTGCCTGACGCACCCTCAGCACGCTCTCCGGCCCCTGGCCGCCTTGCAGGCGGCCAGGGGTCAGCTGCGCCCGCAGGGTATGCACGGGCCTAGCGAGGGCGCCGCGCAGCGGGCCGGGTGCCGTGGCAGCCGCGTGGCCATGGCCCGAACTCGGTGGACCTGGGCGCGTAACCCTTGCTGCGCGTAGTCACGATTCATACGATCTGTAGCGATCGAGGTGGGGGTGGAGGCTCTATGGCTGGTCCGTGGGAGGCCGATCCGTCCGCGTTATTCGCGCGGCGTTTGGGCAAGTCGGCCAAGGAGCTGGGCACGACGCAAGACGAGGACGGCTGTCCCGACATTTGGGAGCTGGACAACGGCGACATCGCCATCGTCGGCCGGGATCTCACGGACGCCTATACATCGCACCTGCCCGCAGACGTGACCATCAGGTCGGACGAACGCCTCGTGATCATCCCAGGGGCCATGCTCCGCTCGGCGAAGCCGGACATCGCCGATGTATGACCGGAGCGTGCTTGAGCTGCACCCGTCCCAGGGAGACCGGCTGGCCATCGCCGACTACCGGAGCGACTTCCGGCTGCCTCGCGGCGCGATCCGCGATGTGGACTGCTGGAAGTTCGAGCGGCAGCAGGCTTTCGTGGACAAGGGCGACAGCTGGGATGCGTTGTGCCAGGGCCGCTGGGAGGAGTCACTGCGACTCCTTGAGGAGAAGCGGGCGAGCCTTCTTGAGGGCGTCCGTCAGGATCGCGAGAGCAATACCGTATTCCACCGCGTCCGGGTCGTCGAAGAGCCACTGACCCCCTATCTGCGGTGGGAGTTGCACGCGCTGCGCGTACAGGCCGAGGCGGGCAAGAAGATCCGCGTCGTCGGCCCCGGAGAGTGGAGCGTGCTGGAGGCGGACGGCCCGCTGCCCGAGGTGGTCGTGGTCGGTGGACGGGTCCTCTACCAGGTCCTCTACAACGAGGCAGACGTCCTGGACGGTGCCATCCGATTCCGCGACCCTGAGTTGATCAAGTGCTGGGAGGGTTTCATCGCGGAGCTGTACGAGGGCGGGGAGGACGTGCTGTCCTACGTCGAGCGTCGTGTAGCACACCTTCCTCCCCCGCGGATGAAAGCGGAGTAGGGCGATCAGCAAGGACGGCGTTGGCGAGGGACGCGCGGGAGGCACGGACAACGATCTGTCCGGCGCCGCCCGCGATGTCATACAGGCCGGCGCCATCAGCGGGGGAGTCCACTTCCACAACGGCCCGGCACCGGGCGGCGGCCCCGCGACCGTCGTTCCGCGACAACTGCCCGCCGACGTCAGGGGCTTCGTCAACCGCACGGGCGAGCTGCACCGCCTCGACGCGATTCTGGCCGCAGGGGATGACGGCGATGCGGTCGTCGTCGCGTTATGCGTTGTCGCGGGGACGGCGGGCGCGGGGAAGACGTCACTGGCCCTGCGCTGGGCGCACCAGGTGAAAGCGCGCTTCCCCGATGGTCAGCTCTACGTCAACCTGCGGGGTTACGACCCGGGCGAGCCGGTCACCGCGCAGGAGGCGCTGCACCGGTTCCTCACCGGGCTCGGCGTTCCCGCGAACGCGGTTCCGGTGAACACCGAGTCGGCCGCCGCGCTGTTCCGTTCTCTGCCGGCCGACCGCCGGATCCTCATCGTCCTGGACAACGCCGCGACCGCCGCCCAGGTGCGGCCCCTGCTGCCCGGTCACTCCGCTGTCTCGTCATCGTCACCAGCCGTGGGCGGCTGTCCGGGCTCTCCGTACGGGACGGGGCGCACCGCATCACCCTCGGTACCCTCCCCGAACCGGAAGCCGTGGCCCTCCTGCGGGCCGTGACCTCCGGCTACCGGTCCGAGGACGACGCGGAGAAGCTGGCCGAACTCGCCCGGCTCTGCGCTCGCCTGCCCCTGGCGCTGCGTATCGCGGCGGAGCGCGCCGCGTGCCATCCGCATATGCGGCTGGACGAGCTGATCGCCGATCTGCGGGACGAGTCGGGGCTGTGGGACGCGCTGAGCACGGGGGACGAGCAGGACGCCGACACCGTGCGCTCCGTCTTCGCCTGGTCCTATCGGGCACTGTCCCCGGACGCGGCGTGCCTCTTCCGGCTGCTCGGCCTGCATCCGGGGCCCGAGTTCGGCGTCGAGGCCGTCGCCGCTCTCGCCGGAATCAGCGTGCGGAAGGCCCGGCAGGCCTTGGACGTTCTGGTCGGCGCGCATCTGCTGGAACAGACGGCCCCGGACCGCTTCGAATTCCACGATCTGCTCCGGGCGTACGCGACGGACCAGGCCCGGCTGGAGGAGACGCCCGACAGCCGTACCGCCGCACTGCGGCGTGTCCTCGACTGGTATCTGCACACCGCCGACGCCGTACAGGGCTGGATGGCGCCCGCCCGGGACCGTCTCGCGCTCGACCCGGCGGACGAGCAGGTCGCCCCGCTGTCCTTCGCCGACCACGGCCAGGCTGTCGACTGGACCGAACGCGAACGGAAGAACCTCCTCGCCGCCGTGCGTGCCGCTGAGCAGGCCGGACTCGACCGGTACGCCTGGCAGTTGGCAGCCGTGCTCTGGAGCGCTCGGGCGCCGTCCGCTCCCGTCGCGGAATGGCTGACGGCGGGGGAGATCGGTCTGGGAGCCGTACGACGGCTCGGCGACCGCGCCGGGGAAGCCGGGCTCCTGCAGAGTTTGGGCTTCACCTACCGTCAGCTCGGTCGCCTCATGGACAGTGGGGACACACACCAGGAGGCGCTGACTATCCGGCGCGAGCTGGGCGACGCGCGGGGCGAGGCCGCCGCGCTGAACGCGCTGGGCCTGATCGCGCTCCGTACGAGGCGGCTGGACGACGCCGAGGGCCATTTCGCGCACGCGTTGGACCTGTTCCGGGACCTCGGCGCCGAGCATTGGGAAGCCGTGACGCGCGGCAACCTGGCGACGGGGCACCTTGAGGCGGGACGACTCACAGAAGCGGCGGACCAACTCGATCAGGCCCTGGCCGTCCACCGCAGGACGGGGAACAAGCGCAGCGCGGGCGACGCCCTGCGGCTTCGGAGCGCGGTGCTTCGCGAACGCGGGGAGCCGGATGAGGCCGTTCAAGCGGCGCAGGACGCCGTGGACATCGCCCTGGAGCTACGCGATCGCGTGGCGGAAGGCTACTGGCTACTCTACCTGGGCGACGCACAGCAAGCCGCTGGCCGGTTCGCCCGAAGCTCTGACCTCGTACCAGCGATCCGCCGCCCTGCACCGCCGGCTCGGCGACCGGGGCCGCGAAGCCCTCGCCTGGCAGGGCACCGGCGAGACGTACCAGCGCCTTGACCGCCATGCCGAGGCCGCCGCCTTCCACCGCCGGGCCGCCGCCGTGCAGCGGGATCTCGGCGACGCGTGGCAGCAGGCCATCGCGCTCGACGGCCTCGCCGCCTCGCTGGGCGCCGGGGAGGGCGATGCGGCAGCCGCCCATCGGCACTGGGCCGACGCCCTGCGCCTCCTGGACGGCTACCGCGACGGGCGTGCGGTGAGGATGCGGGAGCGCATCGAGGGGCGGCTGGCGCCCGGCCGCTGATCCCGTGCTTGAGAGGGGTGCGGTTACGCGCTCAGCCCCAACTGGCCGAGCACCTCGGCGACCTCCGCGCGGGCCTCGGCATCCAGGCCCCGGAGGGGGAGGGGGAGGCCGCAGGCGGCCGCGGCGGCGACCACGCGGAGGGAGCCGTACCGGGTGAAGAGGTCCCACAGCGGCTGGAGGCGCTGGGACTCGGCCCGGGCCCGGTCGGCGTCGCCGGACCGGGCGGCGCGGGTGATGGCCAGGGCCGGTTCGGGGAAGGTGCCCCCGAGCACCGAATACCAGGCGTCGCACCCGGCGTTCAGCCCGGTCGCGGCGAGGGCGTCGCCGCTCACGCCCACGGTCACGGTGTCGGGCAGGAGGTGTCGTAGCCGCTGGACGCGGGCGTGGGCGGCCGGGGGGTCGGCCGGGACGCCGGGGATCTTGATGGACGTCACGTGCGGCAGCGTGGCCACCCGTGCGTACAGCTCGTCGGTGAAGGTGAAGTGGGTCGTGCCGGGGTTGTCGTAGACCACCAGAGGGACGGAGAGGTGCGCCGAGACGTCCTCGTAGAGGCCGAATACGTCGTCGTCGGTCAGGCGTTGGTACGACATGGGGGCGAGCAGCACGCCGGCCGCGCCCGCGTTCTGCGCGTCCTCGGCGGCCTCCAGGACGTGGCGGGTGCGCAGGGCGCCGATGCCCACGATGACGGGGGTTCCGTCGGCGTGTTCGACGGCGATGCGGGCCGCGCGGGCCCGCTCCTCGCGGGTGAGGTAGGCGTACGAGCCCGTGGAGCCCAGCGCTCCGATCGAGTCGACCCCGGCGGCGGCGAGGCGGTGGACGAGGGTGGCGTAGGACTTCTCGTCGATGGCGTCGTCGGTGATCGGGGTGAGGGGGAAGGCGCTCAGACCGGTGAACATGGACTACTCCTGCTCCGTCGGAGGGGTGGCGCGCAGCCAGGTCAGCACCTGGTCGGCATGCTCGTTCGGCGGGAAGACCGGGTAGAAGACGTGCTCGATCATGCCGTCGCGGATGATCAGCGTCAGGCGTTTGTAGAGGGTCAGCCCGCTGACCTCGAACGTCGGCAGGTCCAGGGTGTGGGCCAGGCTGTGCGTCGGGTCGGAGAGCATGTCGAACGGCAGGCGGAGGCGTTCGACGACCTCGCGCTGATAGTCGGTGTCCTGGCTGGACAGGCCGAACACCCGGACCGCGCCTGCCTCCAGCAGCTCCCGGTAGTGGTCGCGGAAGCCGCAGGTCTCGGGGGTGCAGCCACGGGCGCCGGGGATCGCGTCCCACCCCTCGGGCAGGTCGGTGCCCGGTCGGCCGGTGAGCGGGTAGATGTAGAGCACCGTACGGCCCGGGACCGGCGCGTCGAGCCGGACCGTCGTGTCCGCGGTGCTGCGCAGCTCCAGGGGCGGCACGGTCTTGCCGGGCAGATGGGCGGCCGCGCCGTCGTCCTCGGGGACGGGCAGGTCGGCGGGCAGGCTCAGGTAGTCGTTCATCGGGGCCACTCCTTCGTCGGACGCTTCGGGCGCTTCGGACGCTTCGGGCGGGGCGAGGCGGCTGTTGCGGTGGGCGGCCTGCTGGAGGTGCCCGATCAGCGCCGTACGGCGGGCCGTGAGTCCCGCGATGCGCTGCGTCAGCTCGTCGATCGCCTGCCGGTACTCGGCCAGCGACGACGGGCAGTCGTCGACGTGCTGGTGGCCGACCGCCAGGCAGTCCAGGAACGGCCGGGTGCGCTCCACGGGAAGCCCGAGACCGCTGAGTGCCCGGATCTCCCGTACGAGCCGTACGTCGTGCTCGCCGTAGTCCCGATAGCCGTTGGCCAGCCGTACGGGCGTCAGCAGCCCCAGCGACTCGTAGTAGCGCACCGCTTTGGTCGTCACACCCGCCCGGCGGGCCAGCTCACCGATCCGCATGTCTCTCACCTCGACGAACGCTAAACCTTGCCCCTGAGGGTAAGGTCAAGCCCCATCGAGCCGGTCATGGGCGCTTGACCCTGACACCGTGTGAGGCCGTGGACTGAGAGACATCATGTTCACCATCGGAGATTTCGCCCGGCACGGGCGGGTGTCGGTCCGGATGCTGCGCCACTACGACGCGACCGGACTGCTGCACCCCGCCCGCGTCGACCCCGCCACCGGCTACCGGTACTACACCGCCGCCCAGCTCGCCCGTCTCAACCGCATCATCGCCCTCAAAGACCTCGGCTTCACCCTCTCGCAGGTCCGGGAGATCCTGGAGGAGAAGGTCACCACCGAGGAACTGCGGACCATGCTGCGGGTGCGGCGGGCCGACCTGGAGGCCGCGATGACGGCCGCGGCGGCCCGGCTGGTGCGGGTCGAGGCGAGGCTCCGGTCCATCGAGAGCGAGGGACAGATGTCGTCCAACGAAGTCGCGGTGAAGAGCCTGCCGGGCGTGCGCGTCGCCGAACTGACCGGCGTGGCGACCGGATTCGACGCCATCGGACCGGTCATCCAGCCGCTGTACGCCGAACTGCTCCCGCGCCTGGCGGCGGCGGGGATCACGCCGACCGGGCCCGGGGTCGCCTACTACGAGGACGCGCCGGAGGGCGGTGTCCTCATCCACGCCGGGATCGAGGTCGCGGCCCCGGTGGGGGAGGACGACGGCCTGCGGGTCGTGGACCTGCCGCCGGTCGAGCAGGCGGCGACGATCGTCCACCGGGGTTCGATGGAGACGGTCCTGCCGACCATCCAGACCTTGGGCCGCTGGATCGAGGCCAACGGCTACCGGTCGGCCGGATACCCCCGGGAGATCTACCTGGAGTGCCCGGAGAACCGCGACGAGTGGGTGACGGAACTCCAGGAGCCGATCACGGCTGGGTGAGCCCCGTACTCTCTCGGGTCGCCTTATGCCGCTCGACCGGCCGTGGGGGGGCCCGCCCCCCCCCCCCCCGCCCCCCCCCCCCGCGGCCCCCCCCCCCCGGGCCCCCCCCCGCCGCCCCCCGGGCGGCGCCCGCCGCCCCCCGCGGCGCTCGCCGCGAACTCCTCGGGGGCCCACTCCAGCTACCCCGGCCG